>JBAZEM010000059.1:0-2533 GCA_041653875.1 Kiritimatiellia bacterium | reverse complement strand
GGGGCGCCTCGCCGGTTATCATCCCGAACTCCGAAATTGTCCAAATCTTTTGGCCGACGCTTTAGGAAAAAACGAAATCATTTCAGTTTCGGAAATACGGGTGAACGGGCGCAAGGCAAAGCCCGCCGTCATCAAAGAGGTCAATAAAATTCTACGAGCTCGCCGCCGCCTCGCCCGCGCCACGTTCGGAGTCGTAATTTGAGCGACCTTGCCGGGGATGTCGTCCGCGAAAGAATGGACCCGGCGTTCCCCTACTTTTACGCGTGGAAGGGCGACGAAAAGCGGGCCACGCTCTACCGCCGCCGGTTCCGGATCGTCAAGCGGATGCGGATGAACTCCGCCCTGGTCGAATTCGAAAACGGAGACCGCGAGGTCATTTCCCGTAACGCCATCCGAAAGGTGAAATCATGAAACAAGCGACGAAGAAGCGAATCGAAAAATTAGAACGGGCCGTTTCCGCCCGCCGCGAAACGATCCGGGAAACTGCTGCCCGCGGGGAGCTCATCAAACGCCGCCGTGAAGCCGGAATTTCACAGCAGAGCATGGGGCGTCTCGCCGGGGTGTCCGCCATCACGATTATTAACTTTGAGAAAGGCCGCCCTCTCCGACCGCTCACGAAAGCGGCCATCGACCGGGCTTATAATCATATCGAGTCCTACAAGTCCATCGGCGGCCGGTCGTTCCGGGGTGAGGTTGACGCGGCTTGGCTCAAGCGCATGACCGAATCATTCCTCCGCCAGAACTCCAGCGGAGTCGTGGAGACCCGGGAAAAGCTGGCTCATTTCGTGGTTTCATCGGATCGTGTTTACGAGTTCGGCCGGACCATTCTTCTCGCTGTCGGGAAAAATATCGATTAATATATACTGCCGATATAAAGTTCTTTATATCATTTCCCCCATATGATGTGTTTTCAGTAGACGAATAGCACTATATGTCCCCATCCTGTAGGCGTGGAAAAGATGGGGCCCCGGCTGCTTTCCCTCCTCCGGGGTTCCCGTCTGCATGATTCCATCCTCCTTCCTGAGCGGGGAAGCGTTCGGGTGCACGCTTCCCCGCAACTTTCCCCAACGGCGGCGACGTCATGAAGTACATCGCCCCGTTCATCCTCGAGTCTGAATTCGCCTGCCCCGACTGTCACCAGCTCCCCTTCGACTTCAACGACCTCAATCCTTCCGAACCATACCGTGAGCTCTTCGCGGCCTTCTCCGCGATCCGCACAGCCTGGGGCCGGCCGATCCCGATTAACTCCGGCTATCGCTGTCCGGCTCATAATGCCGCCGTCAAGGGCGGTCCGTTGTCAGCCCACCTTTTCGGGTTGGCCCTCGATTTGGCCGTCACATCCCCGGAAGAATTAATCGCCCTCAAAAATACGATCATATCCACCCGGCCGCTCCTCCGCGTTGGCTGGATACGCTACCTGGCCGCCGGTCGAAATCTCGTGCACATAGACACGGCGTATCTTGTCCGCCCGAGACCAACAGCGGCGTTTATCGAGGGCATGCGGTGGTAATAGCCATGAGCGCCAAACTCAAATCCGCCCTGGTCATCGCGGCCGCCGCGTTGGCCGTTGTCGTCACGGGGTTGATCCTCTACGGTCAAGCGGAGCGACGGTCCGCCCTCCGATGGCGCGGAGCTGCCGATGCCCTGACCCGGGAATATCAGTCCTACCGCGTCCGATCAGATGCGGAGCTGACCGCTCTCAGAAAACAGCAGGCCGCCGCCGAAGCCGAAAAAAAACACGCGCTCGAAGCCGCCGCTGTCGCTGAAAAAAAACACGCCGTCATCCAATCAGACCTCCAACAATTACAGGCGCTGACCGCCTCCCTGTCGCCCGATGACCTGTCCGGTCACATTAATCAGCGCATCGGGACGGGCTCGATTGTCCCGAACGCAGGGGGGCTCTACATCTGCACCCGCGCCGGGGCCGAAGCGGCGCTCAATCACCTTTTGGCCGGCGAGGCCTGGCAGGCCCGGTATCAAGCCGAAACGGTCGTCTCCTCCAATCTCCGGCTCGCTGTTGACGCGTCGGAGCGAGAGACGGCCGCCATCGCCTCCCGGCTGACCATCACGCGGGGAGCCCTGGATCGAGCTCTAGCCGCATGGGACGCTGACCGGCTCGCATATACGCACCTAGCCCGATCCATTACCGGTCGACAGACCAAATCATTCGTTGCCGGCGCGGTCGTTGGTATCGCCGCCGTACTCGTTTTTCAACTCGTGACCCAGGGGAAGTGACATGGACGACGACGTGAAACGTGAGCTCGACCGGCTCTGGGAATGCCAACAGGCCATGAATGACAAGCTTGACCGAATCATGGAGCAGCTCACGGAGAACCGAATCCGCGTCGCTATGACCTCAGCCGTCCTCGGATTTTTAGGCGGCGCGGTCCCGGTGATCACGGCCATAATCCTCAAGGTGATCCGGTAAACGAAATGATCAAGCGCAAGTTGGCGGTCAACCTCACGGCCGTTTTTCGCCGGATCAACAGCAAGGCTTTGCGCTCCGGCGACAAGGGCGTCTCTCTCACCTTCG
>JBAZEM010000058.1:0-2708 GCA_041653875.1 Kiritimatiellia bacterium | reverse complement strand
GGAGCGAACGTCAAACACAACGCATCCGCCAGGTCCGGCGAACGCAATAAATTCTTCCGCAGGTCCTCTTTATTCGTGATCTTGATCTTCCCATCGCGCACCTGGTACGTCGGCGCGCACAGCTCATCGAGCAATCCCTCGTCCGGCGGTAGCATCGCGCCCGGGTCGGCCCGCAGCCACTCCCGGCAGCGCCACCATAATTGATCGCGCAACGCGCCAAACACGCCTTCATCGACCGCCGCTGTGGGTGCGCCGCCCACGTGCACCGGCAACGCCACGCCCTGATAATCGCTCGGATGACTCGCCCACCAGCGTGTCATCCCCGGCACCACGCCTGCGCCGATCCCCGTCGCGTCGACGTGCGACCGTACTGCGTTATGCGTTCGTGCGATCTCCGCGGCACGGTCGCTCGTCACCAAGACGTCCACGCCATTCCACAACACGAAGGGGGCGACCCAACCGCCATACCGCAAGCACGCTGCGTTCCGATCGACGCCGAACTCGGCCACGTCCAGCCCCATAATGGGGCGGATGCCTTCCGGTGGACGCTCGCCGTGTGTCACTTGCCAGGCCTGCCAGCGCTGCATCGCTGCCTCAACCCACGTCCGGTTGATCAACTGATTCTCCGCCTGCCCAGGGAATCGCGCCAGGACCATGTACGCCAGCGCCGGATTCGTGATCTTGCGCCACTCGTCGCCGACCAGCGGCGAAATCTCTGTACCATCCTTGCGCAGCGCCGTCGCTCCAGCGAGAAACCCGGGCACCTGAAACCATTCCGCATCATTGGGATCGACCGTCTCCTCTGCTACCTGCGCGCGGCTCCACTCACTGATGCGCAGCGCCGTCGTCTCCCGCGTCACCGCGCCCGGCACGATGTCCCGCCCCGTCACCACATTCGGGTGGCTGAAGGCGTCCAGATTGACCACGTGCGCCTGGCCGCTCTGGATCATCCGGTACACCGGCCCCGCCGCCGCCCGGGGATTGAACAAAACCAGCAACCGCACGTGCCCGCCGCTCATACAAGCTTCGATGCCCCGGTACACTTCATCCGGCACCGCATCGCCCTCGTCCACGATGAACATAAGGTGCGGTGCGTGCAACCCAGAGAACTTTGCCTCACGTTGCGCCGGCGTTCCGCTACTGGGAATCGCGCGTCCGGCCATCCACCACTCCGCGCCCAACTCTACGTTCAGATAGCCGACCTTTGCATCGTCGAAGGCGTCCGTGCGTGTCAACCGCGCTTCCACCTCACCCCACAACAGCCGTTCCAGGTTTTCCAGTGGAGGCGCTGCCGTGGCAATCACTTTGCTCTGCGGAAATGTCCGCAAAAACCACAACGCCACCCCACTGGCCGCGTGCGTCTTGCCGACCGCGTTCGCGCTCTGTACGACCGTCACCGTGTAATCGCGCACGGCCTCGCATACTTGCTCTTGAGGACCTGTTAAAGTACACCCCAGCACCTCGGCAATAAACCTGGCCGGATGGTGCTGGTAACGTTCAAATCCGCGCTGCTTTGACTCCGCTTTAAGCCTATCCAGAAGCTTGAGCCTGGCCTCCAGCGGCCAGCTCTCCCAGGAGGCGCTTGATCTCAGCGTTGATGTCGTCATCGTTCACACTGACGGCCTGCTTTGCCGCCGTCTTTACGTCCGCACGGTCGAGGATCGCCGCTGCCGACAATCGCCGCTCACTATCGCGGAAGGCCGCTACACTGCCAATTGCCGCGACCAATTCCAGCTTTACCGCGGCGTTATCCTCTACCGCCAGGCGCTTCGCCAGATACGGAATCACGCCCGGCAATCCCACTGCACCCATCTGCATCGCTGCTATCTTACGCATCTCCGCATCGTCATCGTCGAGCAACCGCGCCAGTTGCGTTAGTGCGCCGGCCTCACCCTCGACGTTCTGGCGCAAGGCTCGCGCCGCCGGCGCCGCCCCTGCCGCCAGAATCTGAAGCGCCTCGCCCGTGCCGTTCTGCAATAGCCAAGTGCGATAATCGCGCCGCGCGAGCTGCACCGCCGTCTGAAAATCCGGCTTGTTTTTCCAGCCCTTGCGCTTGCCGCTGCCGTAGTACGTTGTGCTGGTACAGATCTGGCCCGGCGTATCGAGTAAATCAGAGAGATATTTGCCGTCCAGCTCTGCCTTCACAATGCGCCGCACGCCGTTCGCCTGCTGTGGTGATAGCCTGGCTAAGACGACTTGCAACTCGACACTGGCCCACTGCACCTCGCTCATACCCTCACTTTACCCTCACTTTACCCTCATCAACTTACGCTATCTCCAGGTAATCCCTGGTTATAGTTATTATCGGAAGCAGAATTTCGCCCCCTGCGCAGCCCTGGGTATCAACACTCAGGCCCTGGCAGATTCTCTTCTCCTGCGCCAGCCTCGTTTACCTCGGCGTCTTCTACGTACGAGTCAGCGAATCTGGAATCGCTCCATCCGCCGAGCATCCGCGACCTGGCCGCCGCCGCATTCCACCCCCGCGATCCACTACCCAGGCTGACGACGCTGCGTGGACGTCCGCCGCGCTTGCTGCGCCGCCGGCACGAACACAAAAAACCAGTGTAGGTCTGCCCACAATGCCGGCACGTCTTAATTTTTGCTGCCATCCCGCCTCATTTCCAGCATCTCTGTTGTGTACGATGGTTCCCACACCGGATCAATACCGGCAGCCCGCAATTGCCCCACCAGGACCACTACCCCCAGCC
>JBAZEM010000057.1:0-2716 GCA_041653875.1 Kiritimatiellia bacterium | reverse complement strand
ATATCGACTGATAATGACGTGGTTTTGATTCAACAGTTAAAGACCCATCTATTTCCTCAAAAACAGTCACCTTCCTACCCGCATGGTCCGATAAATCAATCTCGACCGCATCGATTATTAATTTAGTATCCTTTACCGTTACGTTCTTCATATATCACCTACTTAATATGGCACCACAAAGTATTCAAAAGCAGAAACTCCGGATCCTGTATTATTAACCCTGAAGCTGTTGACTGCTTTATCGGATATCCATACCTCTCCTACCATGGATGGGTCTGCTGTCGGAATTACAACTACTCTATAGTCCGTATTATCCAGTGGAGGAGCCAGCGCTATCGTAGTATAAGAGCCATAACCGCCAAAATTATCCGTACCTCTAATAACCCGTTGTGTCAAATTATCTATTAGTACGTCATCAACCCAGCAGTTATCTATAACACATGATGCAGTAGTGGTTATACCGCCTGCGTCTGTAGCAAAGTTTTTAAATATCCACCGATCTTGTGCGCCGCTGTTAAATATTGCCGTTGCATCATCGTAACTTATATAAGTGCTGCGCCCCTGACCTTGAATAGTTATATTATCTATGGCTCTTGTGACCGTTGCCGCAAAGACGTAATTCCCCTCCAGCAGCACCACCTTCCCGCCACCCGCCGGCAGCGCATCGATAGCCGCCTGGATCTCAACGTTGTCAGCCACACCGTCGCACACGTAATCCGCCTGGGCCCGGCACTTATCCAAAGCGTCTGAGGCGGCAACTAAGAGCGTTGCCACTCTTGGCGGCATCCATAAACCCTGTGCAGGTGTTCCTCCTCTAGGCATGTCAACTCCTTAAATAGCTGCCGGGATCTCCAGTACGCTGAAAGTCATGATAGTGCAATTTACGCTATAGCGGTAGTTGATAGTAGTGCTGTCCTGGACCAGCGTATCGAACTCAAAAAGCGCGCTGGCCGGTAAAGCCACACCGTGGTTATATTGCAGCACCTGCGTATTGCCTCCCCGGGTGATAGTTACATAAAATATGCCGCTGACGCTGCAGGCGATCTGACAGCGGAAGAGTGAAGGCGTGATTACCGGAAGAAGCGCCCCGGCCAGGATATCGGCGGGAGTAACATAGGCCGTGTTATGGACAACAGCCCGGGCGATCGGCGTCATGGGGTCTACCTTCTTCATGATGCGGTAAACGTCGCCCGCCACCACGACTACGCCGATAGTGGCAAAGGACAGTATATTGGCGGTATTTGTAGTGATGGTCCTCTGGTAAGTAACTCCGGCGTGTATTATCTCGACCATGCCGCCCTCATGGATCTCCGCCTCCCAATCCTTGGTGGTATCCTGCAGGGTTATATTGGTGCCGCCGGTAGCGATCCCCTCGTCAACCACCATGCTCGCGGTAGTAGCTATAGAGCCGTCCGGGAGCAGGCGCAGCGGGATCCAGCGGTCGTTGCCGCCTGTTGAGTTTATATAATCTTTACCGAATACTTTGCTTCCCGCTCCAGCCATAACTCATCTCCTAAGTGTTATTCGGCTCGTTGATCGTCGCGATGAAATCGTCCAGGTATATGTAATCGTTTGCAGCCGCACGGCTCGCTATCTGTAACTCAGCGGCCATATGCTTGCCGACTATCGGCGCGGGCAGGAAGGGCACGCTGCGCTGCGTTATATCGAACTCCACCTGGTTAAATAGTATGCGCGTATAGCGCGCGGTCTCTGTGTCCCATACCATCTTTATAGTATTGAAGTTCTGATCGTCGAAAAGCGCCTCCACGTCGTTGCCTACCAGGACCGCGCCGGCGGTTGCGTCTAAAACATAGAGCTGCGCGCCTACCAGATACCACATAGCGTAATACTGGTTGACGTTATCAGAGTAATAATTGGTGCCTGCCAGCATGTTATAGAACTCGACGGCGAACGAGAACTCCATGCCCACTTTATTCGGGTCGCTCACCCCCCACATCCTGCGAACGGTTGACGCCGTGGCCAGGCCGCCGCTGACCTTCATACTGTAGCCGCCGTTCCTGAAGCTCTCCGTGCTCCACTCGCAATTAGATCCGACGCCGGCGCCCAGCGTTTTGACCCAGCCTTCCGTGCCGCTCTCGAAGTTGTCGTGGAGGACCACGGTGCCGCGCCTGTCGATGGAGTTATAAGCGCCTAAGCGCGTGGCCAGCTCACCGCTATCGTTGTTTGTGTATATGGATCCTTGAGGCACTCCGCCGATCGGGGCCTGCGTCGAGTAGTCCGGGAGGCCCACGCCGCGTGTCGGTATCGTCCATTCCTTCGCAACTGTAAACATTAGAGCGCCTCCTCCACCGTCACCGATACCGTTATCGTATGCGGATTCAGCGCGTCGCCGTTCTGCAGCTCCACCCAGATGTTCTCCTTCTCTTTTACCGGCACACTGAGGTTATCGAAGACGGGCGTGGCGTCGTTCAAGGCCATAAAGCCCGTCTCCGGCAGCACGCGCTTGTTGCCCACGCCGACGGCGACATCGACTAATGCGTTGCATCCGGCGGGCCAGTGCCTCAATATCTTCCTGACGTATCCGGCATAAGGCGATTGCGCCACCAGCCTTACCGCCTGCCCGGGAGCCAGTATCTGCTGGAAGGGCACTTCCTGTGTTCTTCCTATAGTCATTGTTTCACCTCCCGCGAGCTGCTGCACAAATTGCGTCAAGGCGTCCAGCTGCTGCCCCACAGCAAGCAGCTTATCGTCCGCC
>JBAZEM010000056.1:0-2740 GCA_041653875.1 Kiritimatiellia bacterium | reverse complement strand
AATCGGACGTCGCACAAGCATTGACTGCAATCCGGCGCGAGAACATCGCAACACTCGGCGTAAGGCCGGCGAACATGCTGGGGGCATTGTCAGCCAGCCCCGTCCGCAGCATGACGCCCGCTCGCGTGTAGGTGTTTATGCTCTGCAGGGAGGTCACCCGCGCCACGATCTGTCCGTCCCCGGTCAGGGTCTGCCAGGCGAAATAGAACGAATCGCTGAATCCACCGATCCCGAAGCCGGAAGCGCTGATGCTGTACTGTCCATCCTGGTAACTCGCGGCGCCTTGAATACCGGCGCTGGCGCTCTCGCTGGCGCCCCAGACGCTCAGGGTCGCAGACGTGCTTGTCACCGCGCCAAAGGCGTTGGTCACCACCACGCTATACACCGCGCCGTTATCGCCCGCCACCAGCGCCGGTGTCGTATAAGAGGCCGCCGTCGCGCCGGCGATGTTCTCCCCGTTCCTGCGCCACTGATAGCTCAAAGGCGCCGTGCCGCTCACCGTCACGCTGAACGTCGCCGTCTGGCCCGTCATGACCGTCTGGTTCGCCGGCTGGGCCGTGATGTTCAGCGCCACGACCTGGATCGTCAGGGGCGCGGAAGCCACCGTGACGCCCTGGTTGTCCGTCACCCGGGCGACGTACACATGCGCGCCCACCCCCACATTGTTGAGCACCGCACTGTATGGCGCCACCTTATCCGTCGCCGCCAAAGCGCCATCCTGATAAAACGCCACTTGCA
Source organism: Kiritimatiellia bacterium (assembly GCA_041653875.1). Classification (GTDB taxonomy): domain Bacteria; phylum Verrucomicrobiota; class Kiritimatiellia; order JAAZAB01; family JAAZAB01; genus VSJD01. The sequence goes on along the minus strand of JBAZEM010000056.1, from coordinate 2,002 downwards.
GCACGACGCCATCCGAGTCCGCCGCCGCCGCGTTTAACGTCACACTTGCCGGCGCCGTGTTGGTGAAGCCGGCTTGCGGACTGCCTATGCTCACCGTGGGCAGATCGCCGGCGGGGATCGCGCCAATGCTGACTTGGTCGAAGGTCGCCGTGGATGGCGGATTACCGCCGGTAAGCACAAGCCCTATATTGACGGTCTCCGGCAGGTCCATGACCACAGTTCCCTGGAACACCCAGTTCGCGCCGTCGGCGGAGCGGAACGCGCTCACCGAATTGCCTGACCTCACCAGCTTCACCCAATGCGGCGCCGTTGTCGTCGTTCCGCCATACGCCGTCGTGGCGCCCCCCGTTTCGAGCCGGCGATAACAATACGCGCATGAGGAGTGCAAACACATCAGCGCATGGCGGGCGTTGGAAGCCAGCCCGTCGCGTATCATCACCCCGGCCAGGCCGCTTCCCTGCCGGCTGGTCACCCGTGCCACGATCTGACCGTCACCCGACCATGTTGTCCAGGCAAAGCCGACGCGATCGTTCGTCCCCGCCACCGCATAGCCGGAGGAACTGATCGTGTACCTGCCGTCGGATTCCGAATATCCGGCCTGGCCGGCAGTCGGCGCCGCGCCGATATCCTGGTAAGTCCAGCCGGCGGGCAATGCCCCGCCATAATCCACGCCCACCGTCACCGTGATCGGCACCGACTCGACTGTGGCCCCCAGATCGTCCGTCACGCGCACCCGGTAAATATTATTGCCGGCCGGGACATAATTATGCTCGATGGTAAACGGCTCGCTCTGGTCCAAACCGATCAAGGCCATAGTCTGATAGTAGAACGCCACCCGGATAATCCGTCCGCCGCGAGCGGTATCCGCCGTGGCAGTCGCCTCAAGCGTTACGCTCGCCGGCGCCGTGTTGGTCATCCCAACCTGCGGACTGCTCAAGGTCGCCGTCGGCATGACATCGGCCGGACTGGCGCCGATCGCAACGTTGTCGAAGGCCGCCGTGGCCAGCATGCTGTTGTTCCCACTGGTCACCGCCAGGCCCACATAAAGGGTGCCCGGCAGGTTCGGGAAGATCTCCGTGCCTATGAACACCCAGTTCGTCCCATCAACGGAGCCGAACCCGCTCACCGAATTGCCATACCGCGCCAGCTTGACCCAATACGGCGCCGAGGCCGCCGTGCCCGAATTGGCCGTCGTCGCGCCGTTGGTCGCAATCCGACTGGCGAACATCGCAATGCTCGGCGTGAGGCCCGCGAACATGCTGGGGGCATTGTCCGCCAAACTTGTCCGCATCATAACCCCCGCCTTCGTCCCGGCGCTCGTGTTCTGGAGCGAGGCCACCCGGGCAATGACCTGACCGTCGCCGGTCAAGCTCTGGTAGGCGAAGTAGAACGAGTCGCTCGTCCCGCCGATGCCTATGCCGGAGGCGTCGATCGTATATTGGCCGTCCGCATAGCTCGTGGATCCCGGAACGCCGACCCCGGCGCTCTCCTTCGCGCTCCAGACCGTCAGCGTCGCACTCGCGCTCGTCGCGCTGCCCACCGCGTTCGTCACCACCACGCTATATATTGCGCCATTATCCCCCGCCACCAGCGCCGGCGTCGTGTAGTCGGCCGCCGTCGCGCCGGCTATGTCCATACCGTTCTTCCGCCACTGGTAACTGATCGGCGCCGTCCCATTCGCCGTCACGCTGAACACCGCCGCCTGACCCACAATAACCATCTGACGCGCCGGCTGCATCGTAATTACGGGCAAAGCCGCCACCGTCAGAGTCGCATTCGCGCTCGTCACGGCGCCGAAGGCGTTCGAGATCGCCACGCTATACACCGAGCCGTTGTCGCCAAACACCGTCACAGGAATCATGTACGTTGCCGCCGTCGCGCCGGTAATATTCGTGCCGTTCTTACGCCACTGATAGCTAATTGGCGTCGTGCCAGTCGCCGTCACGCTGAACGCCGCCGTCTGACCCGCCGCCACAGCCTTGCTCGCCGGCTGGGCCGTGAT
>JBAZEM010000055.1:0-2764 GCA_041653875.1 Kiritimatiellia bacterium | reverse complement strand
TGTAGGTTCCGCGCTGAAGCCACTCGGTCGAGAAGTCGGCCCAGTCGTCGGGCAGCACGTTGTAGCTCTTGGGATACCGGAACGTCAGGCTGCTGATGAGTTCAAAGATGCTCTGCCCGCATTGGGCGCCCAGCACCAGCCGCGTGGTGCCGGCCCCGCTGGGGTCATCGGCCGGCCAACTGGTGATCTTGTACAATGGGTACTGGGGCTGCGGCTGCGTCACGGCAACACCTCGTTGCCATAGAGGTGGCTATGGGTTCCGAGAGTGGCGACACTCCCCACATCGGTCGCAAACGGGATGTGGAGGCCGTCCACCGCCGTGATGCCGTCGTAGTCCATGATGCTCTGCCCCACGATGGTGGCCTTGTAGATCCTCACGCCCTCCAGCGCGAAGGTCAGCAGTAGTTCGCCGGTGTCGGGCCGGTCTATCGGGACCTGAATGAGCTTGCCCTTGGCGAACCACTGCCCGTAGGCCCAGAGGCGGAGATCGGTGCGCGCCGCCTGGAAGGCCAGCATTACATCGCGGAGTGTCACATCGTAGTCCACGACCTTCACGTCAAGCAGCGGGTTGACGAGCAGCGGGAGGTTGAAGGTCAGGTAGCCCCCCTGCGAGGAGGGCGTCAGGCCCGCGCTGGGCATGGGTGCCAGCGTGTATTGCGCCGGGAACCAGTAGTGGGTCGTCTCGAAGGTGGCGACCGCATTGTTGCCCACCGTCAGGCCCGCACCCAGCAGGGTGCCGGGTTCCGTGATCTGCCGCACATAGGGCGAGATAGCGTCTGTTCTGATGTCTGCCATTAACCACCCACCTGTATGGCGAGCGCGAGGCCCCCCATGTCACGCCGCTCCTTGCTGTACGACAACTCGCTGCGGTCCCGAATGGCCGTCATGTCGAGGTAGAGGTCGCTGAAGTTCACGACCCGGACCTCCATGGCACCGTTCTTGATGGGTAGCGCCTTGTCGGCGGTCAGCATATTGAACGCGAACTGGATCCCGCCACCCAGCAGGGTGCCGAAGGGGCCGGGTATCATCTGGGTCGCCATCTGGCTCAGGAACTGGCCGCCGGCCTGGATCAGGTTCTGGGTCAGTTCCTTCATGCTGCTGCTGCTCGACAGCGCCTGTGCCGCCAGCGTGGCGAGCGCGTTGGCGGCGTTCCAGCCCTCTTTGGCGGCCTTCTCCTTGGGCTGCTTCTCTTCCTTGGGGGGAAATGCACCGCCGGCAACTCCGGCGAGACTACTCCCTCAGGGGGGTTGACCAGGGCCGCCGCAGGTGGCGAGCGACGGGTTTCCGAGGTAGAGGCCCGCATCCGCCATCTGGCTACCCGCGAAGAGCGAGGCCGCCTCAAGGTCGTAGGACGGCAGGCCACGGTTCCAGCCCGCCGGAATCTCGGTGTAGCCCATCTGGGCGGCCGACAGGGTTGGCCCCACGTTGCCCCTGATGCCAAGCCCCAGCGCCCGCTGGCCGTAGCCCGCGATGCTGGCCTGCGCGCCGGCGGCCTTCTGTAGACGTGCCGCCACACCGGCGGCATCCATCTGGCCGGCGGCTATCATGAGGGCCTGCGCCGCACTCTGAAGCTGTAGGCCCGCGGTGTTGAGGCTCTGGGCCGCCATGGTCTGTGCGTCGGTGAAGTACCCCTGCGCCTGAGGGTAGAGTTCGTCCAGCTTGGTGACAATGGCCTTGGCGATGTCGGGCGCATTCTCCTGTAGCTTCTCGGCCTGCTGGTAGCCGGTCTGCATGATGGTGCCGTAGCCAGTCTGTAGAGACGAGAGTTGGCCCTGAAGCGTCTGCTGACGGAAGTAGTCGGCCTGGGTCCGGGGCGTGGCCGTCAGTTGGGTGCCGTACAGGGCCTTGAACTTCTCGATCTGCTGGGCCTGCGCATCCAGGGCCGCGAACACACCCTCGGCCTCATAGAGCGCGGCAGTACGGCCCTGCCCCATGGCGCTGGCGCGGGCGGCGGCAAGGCTGTAGCGCCCCTGGGTGATACCCGCCAAGCGCTCCTGAAGACCCAGCACCACGCCCGCCACGGCGTCGAAGTTCTTGGCCGCCTTGTCGAAGCTCTCGGCCAGATTGTCGGCCCCCTGGGCCGCTTTCCGGAAGGCTTCCTGTAGTTGATCGAGGGCCGCCTTGTCCTCACCGCCGAGGCCACGGACCCAGTCCGCCACCTCGGGGGTCTCGCTCATCAGCTTCTCGTAGAGGCCAGCCAGCTTCTTGTTCTCAGCCGTCTGCTCGTCCCCAAAGGCCGGAGTGCCCCGGTAGAGGCCGAGCCGCCGTCCGCTGATGTCCATGGCGTCGCGTATCTTCTCCCACTCGCCCGCCATCGCCTCTGTGGCGGCATCCATCAGCGTCGGGGTCTTGGGTATCTTGAGCAGGTAGTCGGTGGGCGAAAGTCGGCCAGCGGTGCCGGTGCCACCAAGGCCGAAGTATTGCGCCGGGTCAAGGGACTTGCCCATGCGCCATGGGTTAGCGGACGGGAACCCGGAGGCCACCCACTCGTCGTAGACCTCGCGGGACATCACCTTCAGATCGAGGTGATCCTTAAAGACCTCGCCAATTTTGGCTCCGGCGTTGGGGATGACATCTCCGGCCTTGAAGCCCACATTTTTGAGGTGCGTGAAGGCCACGACGTTGCCATCCTTGGCGTCCACGAACACCATCTTGCCGCCGCCCGCACCGGCGCCGGCATCCAGGATGCGCAGCACCTCGCTCTTGGCGGCGGTGGAGAGTACATCCGTCCCCGCCGGGGCCGCGATATCGAGGCCGCCATGCA
>JBAZEM010000054.1:0-3127 GCA_041653875.1 Kiritimatiellia bacterium | reverse complement strand
ACTCCAGGCCGATCTTCTCGATGGCAAACTCGTCGCCACTGGCCTGTGTGCCGTTGACCTTGATTATTTTGCCGTTCCACCGCAGGTGACTGCTGCTGTGGAAGTGCGACATGATGAGCACGTCGAAGTCCTGGAGCGAGACACTGGAGGCCCAGCGTGAGGCGCGGGTAGTGATGCCGTACCACGGCAGGTTGAGCATCATCTTGACCTGGTCGCCGTGGGTCATCAGGAACCTCTTGCCGCCGATCTGCTGCTTGCAGTACCAGCCATCGGGTATGGTCCAGCTCATGTTGGGGATGCCCTGGGTTGCGATCCGGAGCGCCTCCGCGAAGATGCGGTCGAAGTTGTCGTCCTCGTGCGCGAACTTGCTGACCCGCCCGTGGTTGCCCCTCACGCAGTAGTTGTGGACATGCTGGAAGTAGGATGCCAGCCCCGCCAGCTCCTCGACGATGCCCGGCAGGTTGCCGAATATCTGGCCCACCACCGGGGCGTCGATGTGGAATGGGTGCGTGGGGTAGATGCTGGTGCCATCCACAAGGTCGCCATTCCAGATGATGTGCAGGTCCGGCACCGGGTAGGCGTTGCGGTGCAGGGCCGTGATGTGCTGGACCCGTCTACAGGTCAGGCGCAGGCGCTCTAGTCCGATGGCGGTGTTGTAGCTTGGGGTCCGCTTCCCGAAGTGCAGGTCGCTCAGCACCAGGACGGCCTGCTCGGGGTCGCCCGGCCCGGTGCGGGGTGGGGTCCAGCGGGGTTGCGTGAACTTCAGGGGTTCGATGGACTCGCGCAGCACGTCGGCCAAAATCTCGAAGTAGGCTCGCTGCTCCAGCTCCTGCGCATCGGCCCTACGCTGCATGGAGCCGCTGAGCTTGGCCTTGGCGACCTCCAGGGGGTCAAGGCATTCTGCTGGCAGGATGGTATCTGGGGCGAGGTTGGCCGCCTTCATCTCGTGGTAGCGCTGCCGGCAGGCGCTGGCGGTGTAGGGATAGTGAAAGGTTTGGCGCATCTCGACCGCTACCTCGGCCCATGTGTGGCCCTCATCCCTCAGCGCCCGCAGAACATCAAGCTGCATCGCCTGCCACTGGCTTGAAGGTAGTGATGGCATTAGCGCACCACCAGCTTCACGAAGGTCAGGCCAGCCCGCGGGTAGAGACCGACGCGCACAACGTCGTACTGCCAGGGCATCCACTTGCGGGGCCGGACGTTGCCCTCGACGACCCAGATGTTTTCCTTCTCGACGTGGCTCACCAGCGCGGTGTGGGCGAAGGCCCCTTTGCGCTTGATGAGCGCGAGGTCGCCGGGTTGCGGGTCGGGGGTGACGAAGCCCCGCTTGACGGCCTCGGCGTAACACATCGAGGTGCTGTACCGCTGCTTCAGCAGAGAGCGCCCGTCGGTACCGCTGCGCTGGCACCATGTCGAGAAGGCGACACACCACGGCCACTTGGGGCCCTCCTTGCCGCCGGTGTACTTCTTGACCCACGGGCCGCAGTTGTTGCCGCCGATCTCACGCGAGCCATCATAGGCTTCGGTGAGCGCGGCCCGCACCACCCGTTCGCCCATGCTACGGCGGGTTGCGAGCGCGGCCCACGTCTGGGCATCTACCGCACCGCTGGGGGCAAGGCCGACCGCGCGCTGGAAGCCGATGACCAGCGCCTCCGTGATGGCACTGTAGATAGCCGGCACGTCGGGCGGCGCGGTGTAGCATTCCTGCGCGTCCAGCAGGCGGTAGAGCATCTTGACCCACCAGCCACGGCTACCCACCATCAGCAGCGGGGGGCGGCTCTTGATCTTCCGCATCTCCGTTATCGCATTGTACATCTGGTTCCTCCAGTTCAAGTTCGGTGAAGGTTATGGTAACGTACTCTCCCAGATCGAAGACACCTCGCGGCATTATAGCGCTAAAGCTCTGATTTGCCAAGTCGAACACGACAAGTTCTTCCGTGCATGGTCTGAGGCCGATGCGCTCTACGCGCTCTATGTACTTGATACGGGCGATGACGCTGGCAGATTCGGCGTTCATGTAAGGCTCTCCAGAATGCATTGCCCGACATACTGCGCAACCTGCGGCACTACCGCGTTGCCCAGCGCCTTCAGCTTAGCCACCCGTCGGGGAACCCCATGATCCAGGAGACAAAGTCCGGGTTTAACTGGCCTGCCGGCGATGTAGTCGCACCCGTCCCAGAAGTCGCTTCGGGGGATTGGCTTAAAGATTCGATGCACTCGTTCAGCGGCCGACTGTTCTTGTTCCGTGTCGCCTGGCTGACCTTGCCGCTTCTGTAGTCCCTGGCCTGCGGTGTCGCCCAAAGCGCCGTTTCCGATGCCAGACGCGGGCTCCGGCGTTCCGTTTCCGCCTGACCGCCGGACTTGCAATCGTTCGTCTTGGGTGTAGGCCACAATAAACAGCCGTTCCCGTCTGTGCGGCGCCCCAACGGCGGAAGCCGGTACAATCGCCCATTCCGCATCATACCCGAGCGCGGCAAGGTCGGCGAGCACGATGTCGAGTCCTCGCCGAACAAGCCCCCCGACGTTCTCCACGACGACGATTCGCGGTCGTAGGACGCCAATGCAGCGCCTGAACTCAAACCACAGTCCGCTTCGCGTTCCTTCGGCAATCCCAGCTCCTTTACCAGCCACGCTGATGTCCTGGCAGGGAAATCCCCCGCAGATCAGATCTGGCCGTTCCACTCCACTCCAGTCCACCTTCGTGATATCCCCATGATTCGGCACCCCGGGCCAGTGATTCGCCAGCACCTCACAGCAGTACGGCTCAATTTCACAGTGCCAGACCGTCGTGAATCCGCCGGTCATCTCAAGCCCGAGTTCAAGACCACCAATACCAGAAAAGAGCGACCCCACTGTCAGCACCTCACCCTCCGGAGCCCGAAGTGGCAGAGGGCGCTGGGGCTCAGGGTATCGACCTCGATGCCGCACCCCTGGGCGTAGCGGATGAAGCGCATCATCCATGTCATGCGCCCCTCCCACATGCCGCCCCTCTGGGCCGCCGGCGTGTTGTCGTAGTGAAACTTGCCGCACATATCGACCCCCACTAGCGTGATGTGTTCGGCCCCCATCAGGGCCGCGAGTTGAAGCGCGCAACCGCTGATGGTGCCCCCGCCCCGTAGGCCGTGCG
>JBAZEM010000053.1:0-3291 GCA_041653875.1 Kiritimatiellia bacterium | reverse complement strand
TGGTGAGTAACACGCTGGGCAAGGTGACGAGCGCAAATGCGACCTTGACGGTGAATTCGGCGCCCGTGATCGAGGAACAGCCGGAGAACCGGTCGGCGCTGGCGGGCCAGAAGGCAACGTTCAGCGTAGTGGCGAGTGGAACCGAACCATTGGCGTACCAGTGGCGCAAGAACGGGGTGAACATTGCCGGCGCGACGGCGTCTTCTTACACGACACCGGTGACGGTGTTCGGCGACAATGGCGCAGTCTATAGCGTGGTGATATCGAACGCATTCGGTGGTGTGACAAGCGCGAGTGCGACCCTGACGGTGAATTTGACGCCGGCGATCGTGACCCAGCCGGCGAATAAGACAGTGACGGCGGGCCAGACGGCGGCGTTCAGCGTGACGGCTTCCGGCACAGCGCCCCTGACGTATCAATGGCGCAAGAACGGGACGGCCATTTCAGGAGCTACGGCGGCCAATTACACGACGCCAGTGACGGTGTATGGCGACAATGGCGCGGCGTACAGCGTGGTGGTGTCGAACGCATTTGGCGGCGTGACGAGCGCGAGTGCGACCTTGACGGTAAATTCGGCGCCCATGATCGTGACCCAGCCGACGAATAAGATAGTGACGGCGGGCCAGGCGGCGGTGTTTGGCGTAACGGCAACGGGCACGGCGCCCTTGGCGTATCAGTGGCGCAAGAACGGGACGAACATTACCGGCGCGACGGCGTCTATTTACACGAATATGGCGACGGTGTATGGCGATAATGGCACGGTCTATAGCGTGGTGGTGACGAACGCGCTGGGCAGTGTGACGAGCGCAAATGCGACCTTGACGGTGACTTCTGTGCCCATGATCACGACCCAGCCGGTGAACCAAACGGTGGCGGTAGGCCAGACGACGGCGTTCAGCGTGACGGCAAGCGGTACGACGCCCTTGGCGTACCAGTGGCGCAAGAACGGTACGAACATCGCCGGCGCGACGGCGGCTTCTTACACGACGCCGGTGACGGTGTATGGCGACAATGGCGCAACGTACAGCGTAGTGGTGACGAACGCGCTGGGCAGTGTGACGAGCGCGAGTGCGACGCTGACGATAACTTCTGTGCCCATGATCACGGCCCAGCCGGCGAACAAGACGGTGACGTCCGGCCAGACGGCGGCGTTCAGCGTGACGGTTGTCGGGACGACGCCCCTGGCGTATCAGTGGCGCAAGAACGGTACGAACATCGCCGGCGCGACGGCGGCCTCTTATACGACGCCGGTGACGGTGTATGGCGACAATGGCGCAGTCTATAGCGTAGTGGTGACGAACGCGCTGGGCAGTGTGACGAGCGCGAATGCGACCTTGACGGTGAATTCTGTTCCAATGATCACGGTCCAGCCGGCGAACCAGACGGTGGCGGTGGGCCAGACGGCGGCGTTTGGCGTAACGGCAACGGGCACCGCGCCCTTAGCGTATCAATGGCGCAAGAATGGGACGAACATTGCTGGAGCCACGGCGGCCTCTTACACGACGCCGGTGACGGTGTTCGGCGATAATGGCACGGTCTATAGCGTGGTGGTGACGAACGCGCTGGGCAGTGTGACAAGCGCGAGTGCGACGCTGACGATAACTTCTGTGCCCATGATCACGGCCCAGCCGGCGAACCAGACGGTGGCGGTGGGCCAGACGGCGGCGTTCAGCGTGACGGCAAGCGGTACGACGCCCCTGGCGTACCAGTGGCGCAAGAACGGGACGAACATCGCTGGCGCGACGGCGGCTTCTTACACGACGCCGGTGACGGTGTATGGCGACAATGGCGCAACGTACAGCGTAGTGGTGACGAACGCGCTGGGCAGTGTGACGAGCGCGAGTGCGACCTTGACGATAACTTCTGTGCCCATGATCACGGCCCAGCCGGCGAACCAGACGGTGGCGGCGGGCCAGACGGCGGCGTTCAGCGTGACGGTTGTCGGGACGACGCCCTTGAGTTATCAATGGCGCAAGAACGGTGCGAACATCGCCGGCGCCACGGCGTCAAATTACACGACACCGGCGACGGTGTTCGGCGATAATGGCACGGTCTATAGCGTGGTGGTGACCAACGCGATGGGTAGCGTCACGAGCGCGAGTGTGACCTTGACGGTGAATTCGGCGCCCATGATCGTGACCCAGCCGGCGAACAAGACGGTGGCGGCGGGCCAGACGGCGGCGTTTGGCGTAACGGCAACTGGCACCGCGCCCTTGGCGTATCAATGGCGTAAGAACGGAACGAACATATCCGGAGCGACGGCGTCTATTTACACGAATCCTGCGACAGTGTATGGCGACAATGGCGCGGCGTACAGCGTGGTGGTGACGAACACGGTGGGCAGTGTGACGAGCGCGAGTGCGACCTTGACGATAACTTCTGTTCCCATGATCACGACCCAGCCGGCGAACCAGACGGTGACGGTGGGTCAGGCCGCAGCGTTTGGCGTAACGGCGACGGGCACCGCGCCCTTGGCGTATCAGTGGCGCAAGAATGGGACGAACATCGCCGGGGCCACCGCGGCCTCTTACACGACGCCGGCGACGGTGTTTGGCGATAATGGCACGGTCTATAGTGTGGTGGTGACGAACGCACTGGGCAGTGTGACGAGCGCGAGTGCGACCCTGACGGTGACTTCTGTGCCCATGATCACGGCTCAGCCGGCGAACAAGACGGTGACGTCCGGCCAGACGGCGGCGTTCAGCGTAGTGGTGAGTGGAACTGAACCCTTGGCGTATCAGTGGCGCAAGAACGGGACGAACATAGCTGGCGCGACGGCGGCCTCTTACACGACGCCGGCGACGGTGTATGACGACAATGGCGCGGCGTATAGTGTGGTGGTGACGAACGCGCTGGGCAGTGTGACGAGCGCGAGTGCGACCTTGACGGTGAATTCGGCGCCCGCGATCACGTCCCAGCCGGCGAATAAGACGGTGACGTCCGGCCAGACGGCGGCGTTCAGCGTGACGGCTTCCGGAACGGCGCCCCTGACGTATCAATGGCGCAAGAACGGGACGGCCATTTCAGGAGCTACGGCGGCCTCTTACACGACGCCTGTGACGGTGTTCGGCGACAATGGCGCGGCGTACAGCGTAGTGGTGTCGAACGCATTTGGCGGCGTGACGAGCGCGGCGGCGACCCTGACGGTGAATTCGGCGCCTATAATCACGGCCCAGCCGGCGAGCAAGGCTGTGGCGGCGGGTCAGACGGCGGCGTTCAGCGTGACGGCGACTGGCACGACGCCAATTAGCTATCAGTGGCGTAAGAACGGCACGAATATTACCGGCGCGA
>JBAZEM010000052.1:0-3451 GCA_041653875.1 Kiritimatiellia bacterium | reverse complement strand
GGTTACGTCCATCGAAGATACGGTCAACAAGATACCCGAGATAGCCAAGAAACTGCTGGGCATCGCCTCGCCCTCCACCGTCATGATAACCATAGGCCAAGACCTCATGGGCGGCTTGGTTATCGGAATCGAGTCTGGCGGAAAGAATGTTGTCGAGACGATGCGCGCCGTCATCAACGACCTGACGGAAATCATCAAAGACCTGACCGGCGCCATGCGCGCTATGAGCAAGACCGAGATACCCGGCAACATCAACGCCTTCAAGCAGCCGTTTATCGACGTGATTCAGGTTATCGTTGATGCTATCAACGAGGCTTCGGTGCTGGTAGGCGAAAAGGCGCTAAAGGCGGCAGTCAGCCTAGCAGATTCCATAGACCAAGTGATTGGCCTAATCGAGCCTGCGCTTGACGCCCTGGCGGGCTTTGTCGAGTTCCCCGCCGTTGGCAACTTGCACGAAAAAGCCGCGTTTCTGGAAGAGGCCATCAACCTCTTCGTCTACTACGTGCTGCGGACGGCCAACTTCTGGAAGGACGTGGCGCTCGATGGGGCTATGGCGTTCTCCGAGACGGCGCAGAAGGTCATCGGGTTAATCGGCCCGGCGGTCCAAGCGCTGGCCGGGTTCATCGAGTTTCCGGCAGTCGGCAACCTGCACGAAAAGAGCGCGTTCCTAGAGGAAGCGATCAACCTGTTTGTGTACTACGTGTGGCGCACAGCCGTCTTCTGGCGTGACGTGGGCCTAGACGCGGCGGCGCTCTTTGCCGAGACGGCCACGCGAGTCGTGACCATCATCACCCCGGCAGTTGAGGCGTTGGCATCCATTGGCACGCTGGGCGACATAGACGAGATGACCATGCGCCACAGGATGGCCGCATGGGAAACGGGCGTCAACGTCGTGGTCTACCACATCAAGCGCGTGGCCGACTTCTGGGAAGGCGTAGCGCTCGACAGCGCGGCCACGTTCGCTGAGGTGGTTACTAAGGTTATCGGTATCATCGCCCCGGCCATCGACAGCCTGAGCGCGCTAGGTGATTACGAGCCAGTAGAGGGGCTGAGCGCCAAGATCGAGATGATGCTAGCGCAACTTGGCGAAGTGCTGGCAAACCTGGCGATTGAAGCCGACGGCTGGGCGTCGCAGGGGTGGGATAACGCCAAGAAGTTTGCCGATGCTGTGCAGGGCGTCGTGGGGCTTATCAAGCCGGCCATCGACGCATTGGCCGCGCTAGGCGAGTACACGCCCGCGCAGAACCTTTCCGAGACTATCGGTATGCTCATGATCCAGCTATCCGACCTGATGGCCGAAATAAACTATGTCGCCACGGACTGGGCCTCTCAAGGATGGGAGGCGGCCATCAAGTTTGCGGAGGCCGTGACCAAAGTGGTCGGCATGATAAAGCCCTCCATTGACGCGCTCAAAGAACTTGCGGAGTACGAGACGGCCAAGGGTCTGCTCGCGGCCATCCAAGCATTCAGCGTGGATCTACGCAGCCTCATCACGGAGCTAGTCGCCCTAGCGGCGGCCTACGTGCTAGAGGCGGTTGAGGCCGCTGCCAAGTTCGCCGCAGCGGTAACAACCATCGTTGGGTTCATCGTCCCGGCTATCGAAGCCATCGCCAAGCTAGCCAAGTACGTTGCGGTCAAAGGATTCGCCAAGGCCATCGGCGCGTTCCGAGACGACCTGAACGAGATGCTTCAAGCGCTGCTCGTCATGGCGCTAGGGTGGGATGAAACCAGCGTGGGGCTCGTCAAGGACTTTGCGGCTGCTGTCCAGACTATCACGGGGGCCGTAAGCACGGCCATCAGGGCACTTGTGGAAATCCTGGGTTACAAGGGCATGGATGCGCGTAAGGCCATGCAGGCGCTAGAGAAGGATCTGAACAACGTGCTGACGGCCCTATCGCGCATTACGGCCAACCTGAGCGGCGACCTTGGCGTGGGCGCGGCCAATGAGTTCCGCATTATGGCGGAGGCCATCGCCCTAGCGCTCAACACGGGGCTTAATGTCATCACCGGGCTATCATCCAACGACGCCGGGATTAGCGCGGCGGCAGCGCTCGAAGCCTTCAGCAAGGCGGCGGTGCAGAGCATGAAGGATGCGGTGAAAGCGGTAGACGATGGCTTGCTGCTGATCCTGGCCGCCTTCTCTAATCGCAACAGCCAACTCTATCAGGCCGCCTACACCGCGGGCAAGGCCATCGGCAATGGCATCATGGCCGGGATGCGCGCGGCGATGAACGTAAACACGGGAGGCGCGGGGACGACGGTAACGACGAACAACAGCAACACCTACAACATCACGCAGACCGGCGCGGCGCAGTCGCCTAACAGCCTACGCACCACCGTGACGGCGCTACAGATGGCAGGCACAGCATGACCGGAGAAATCTTCACGCTGAGAAACTTTCGCGGCGATAGCCTTGCCTTTGGCACATCGTCTATCTACCTACTGGCGCACGACGGCATAGGAATGCCGCCGGTGTCTCGCATCACGCAGGAGGGGCCATTCCAGCACGGCGCCACGCAGGTCAATGCGCGCCTCGCGCCGCGGGTGATTACGCTCTCGCTGGCTATGGCGCACGACGACAACTGGAACACCGCCTGGCTGTACCGCAACGCCCTGACCGACATGCTCAACGACATAGAGCACGAGCTATATCTTGACGTGACGTTGCCCACGTTCTTTTTGACCGCCGCAACCGTGCGCATGAACGTGCATTATCTCGACTCGCTGACCATGCCGCGTGCGGGCGAGCACGACGGCTTTGATCGCTCCGTGTTGCAACTGATAGCCCATGACCCGGTGTGGTACGACCCGGCAACGGAGGTGGTCGCCCTGGCCGTGACTGCGGGCGGCGAGGGGCTGATGATACCAATGGAGATCCCGTTCGGCTTGGGCGGCGCCGACGTGGACCTGACCGACACCATCACCTACCCCGGCACATGGATTAGCTACCCGATTGTGAAGATCACCGGGCCGATAGAGAACCCCGTGCTTACCGTCGTTTCGGACGCCGACGGCAACACGGAGAAGCTGGATTTCACGGGCATCACCATCGCCGCGGGGCACTACTACGAGGTCGATTGTCGCTATGGGTACAAGACGGCGCTGGACGACACGGGCGCCAACAAGATCGGCGAATTGACCAGCGACTCGGACCTGGCGACGTTCGCCATTCGGCCCCATCCGTACCTGGAGGATGGCATCAACACGTTTCATTTTACGGGCGTTAGCGCGACCAACGCCACGGCCTGTACCATCACGTACTATAACCGTTATATCGGGATTTAGGAGGCAATCAGTTGAGTGAATCGAGCTGGCTCTGGACTACAGACGGCACGGGGGACGGCACCGACTCGGGCTACACGCAAGCCAACCTGAGTCAGATATACCGCATGATGTTTGTGGGCACGGCGGCGGATGAGGGCGTGCTGAAAAACTACCTCAACGAATTGGC
>JBAZEM010000051.1:0-3678 GCA_041653875.1 Kiritimatiellia bacterium | reverse complement strand
CTCACCACCACGCTATACACCGCACCATTGTCGTCATACACCGTCGCCGGCGTCGTGTAATTGGCCGCCGTCGCGCCGATAATGTTCACCCCGTTCTTGCGCCACTGGTACGCCAGGGGCGCCGTTCCTGTCGCCGTCACGCTGAACGCCGCCGTCTGGCCCGCCGCAACCGTCCGGCTCGCCGGCTGGGTCACGATCGCCGGCGTGGGCGGAATAGTGGGATTTACCGTGATTCGAACGGGCGGCGAAACCCTGGTGACTCCCTGTTCATCCGTCACCACCGCCATCAAGGTGTAGCTTCCCGCTGCCGGGCGGACCCAGGCATAGTCGTCGTAGTAGGGGTTGGCCGTCACGGCGCGCAACAGAACGCCATCCTTGTAAAGCGCCAGCCGCGCAAGACTCTTGCCCGCCGCCGCCGAGGCCCTGCTGATAATGTCAACCGTATCGGATGTGCTGAACTCCGAGCCATTGGCCGGCGAGGCGATCGCCGCCCCCGGCGCCACAAGATTGGCTATCGTTCCTGACGCCACATTGTCGAACGTGGCCACCGCCATCGTCGCATCTCCGCTGAAAACAACCATTCCGGCCAGCAAGGTCGCCGGCAGGCCGCTATACATTTCCGTCGCAACGATTGTCCAGGCGACCCCGTCGCCGGAGCGGAAGGCGCTGATCGTATCGCCATACCGCACCAGCTTGAGCCACGAGGGTATGCCGCGCGCCGAACTCCCGACATTCATGGCCGTGGCGCCCGCATTCGTCCGGCTGGCGGACATGGTCACAGTCGCGTTCAGGTTCACGGCCATCATTCGGGCATTCGCGCCCACCCCATCACGGATCATCAGTCCGCAACTGGCGCCCGGCGCCGACGTTATGGGCCAACTGGTAATACGCGCCACGATCTGCCCGTTCCCGGTCAGGCTTATGCGGGTAAAATGCAAGGCGTCGTTCGCGCCGGATATTCCCGCGCCCGATCCGCGCACCGTAAACTGCCCGTCCAGGGCCTTGCCAACTCCGGCGCCGGCGCCGATATTGGTGTCGTACCACCCGCCCGGCAATGTCCCGCCGCTCTCACCCGCCACTGAGATCGTCAGGGGCGCGGATGCCACCGTGGCGCCCTGGTTGTCCGTCACCAGCGCCGTGTACACATGGTCGCCCACGCCCACGTTGTTAACCGTCGCGCTATACGGCGCCAGCGTATCGTTCAGCGCCAAAACGCCGTCCTGGTAAAACGCCACTTGCTGGACTGTGCCGTCGGAGTCCGACGCCTCCGCGTCCAACGTCACACTGGCCGGCGCAGTGTTGCCTACGCCGGCTTGCGGACTACTCAAACTCACCGTGGGCAGACTGTCGGCCGGAGCCGCGCCAATGGCGACATGGTCAAAGGTCGCCGTGGACAACTCGTTATTACCGCTGCTGACCGCCAACCCGATATTGATGGCGAGCGGCAGGTTCAGGATATCGCTCCCCACAAACACCCAGTTCGCGCCGTCGACGGAGCGGAAAGCGCTCACCGAGTTGCCATAGCGCACCAGCTTCACCCAATACGGCGCCGTCGCCGCCCCGCCCGCGGTCGGCGTGGCGGCTTCCCCAATGGCGTTCCGATTATTAAAATACACCGCAGAAGGAGTCAACGCCACAAACGCATTGACAGCGTTGGCGGTCAACCCGCCGCGCATCATCACCCCGGCGCCGGCCCCTTGCGCGCTCGTCACCCGCGCCACGATCTGCCCGTTGCCCGACCAGCTTCTCCAAACAAACCCGAATGAATCGTTCGTCCCGCCAATCATGGCGCCGGATGAATTAATCGTGTATTTACCCACGGAACTCGCGTAGCCGGCCTGGCCGGCGATTGGCGCCGCGCCGATGTCCCGGAAAGTCCAGCCGCTGGGCAAGGCGCCGCTCGTGTTGGCCACCACCGTAATCGCGATCGGGGCCGACTCGATCGTGGCGCCCAGATCGTCCGTCACGCGCGCGCAGTAGCTATGATTGCCGACGGCAACATTGTTCTGCGCAATCGAAAACGGCGCGCTTTGATCCAGGCCGATCAAGACACCATCGCGGTAAAACGCCGCCTGGATGATCCGCCCGCCGCGTCCGGCATCCGCTGTGGCGTTGGCGGTGATGGTCACAGCGCCCGGGGACTCAAGGGTCGCGCCGGACTGCGGACTGCTCAACGTCACCGTCGGCAGACGATCGACCGGACTGGCGCTGAGCGTCACGTTGTCAAAGGTCGCCGTGGCCAACACGCCATTATTGCCGCTTGTCGCCGCCAGACCAACGTAGAGCACGGCCGGCAAGTCCGGAAAAATTTCCGTGCCAAGGAACACCCAGTTTGCCCCATCGCTGGAGCTAAATCCGCTCACCGAGTTGCCATACCGCACCAGCTTCACCCAGTAAGGCGCCATCGCCGCAGAGCCCGAATTGGCCGTGGTCGCGCCATTGGTCGCAATCCGCCGGGAGAACATTGAGGCGCTCGGCGTAAGCCCCGCAAACATGCAGGGCGCATTGGCATCCAAACTCGCGCGCATCATCACGCCCGCCTTGGCGCCCGCGCCCGTGTTCTGCAACGAAGTCACCCGCGCCACGATTTGACCGTTTCCGGTCAAGCGCTTGTAGTCAAAATAGAACGAGTCGCTCACGCCGCCGATTCCCATACCCGAAGCGCTGATGTTGAACTGCCCATTCTGGTAACTTGTGGAGCCTTTGATGCCGACATCCACGCTCTCATTCACGCTCCAACCGGCCGGTAATGCGCCGCCGCTGACCGTGACATGCACCGTCACCACGCGCGAGGTCGTGACGGCGGAGCGGTTGTCGTACGCCATGGCCTTCAGACTGTAATCGCCCGCCGGAACATTGTTCCAGGCAAGACTATAGGGCGCAGTCGCGGATTGGCCCAACTTGACCGCGCCGTTATAGAAATCCACCCGGCTGACCGTGCCATCCGTGTCGCTGGCCGTGGCCGTCAGCGTAATGTTCGCCGGCGCCGAGAAACCAGCGCCATTCACCGGGCCGGTCAGTGAAACCACGGGCGGCACATTGGCCGGCGTGGTCACCACGTCCTCCGTATACGCCGAATCGCCATAGTAATTCCTGGCAAGCACGCGATACGTGTACGCCGTCAACGGCGCCACCGTCGTATCCGCATAACTCCTCAGGTTGGCGGCAAGAGCGGCGATCGTGACAAACGCGTTTGTAGCCCCAATTCGCCGCTGAATCACAAAGGACGTCTCATTGGTCGAATTATCCGCCCAGGCCAGATTGACCCGACTGCTGGCGGCCGCCGTGGCGTTCAACCCGGAGGGCGCCGCCGGCGGGCAGTTCACCGTCAAGATCGCATTCGTGCTCGTCACCTTGCCCAGCGTATTACTCACCACCACGCTATACTTCGCTCCGCTGTCGCCCGAGACCGTCGCCGGATTCGTGTAACCGGCCGCGGTCGCCCCCGCAATATTCACCCCGTTCCGGCGCCATTGATATTTCAACGGCGCGGTCCCGTACGCCGTCACGCTGAACCCCGCCGGCTGGCCCATCGTCACCGTCTTGTTCGCGGGTTGGGCCGCGATCGCCGGCGGGGCGTTCGTCACCGTCAGCCGCGCATTCGTGCTAAGCGCGCTGCCAAGGAAATTAGTCACCAGCACGCTGAATAACGCGCCGTTATCGCCGATCGCGGGCGCG
>JBAZEM010000050.1:0-3721 GCA_041653875.1 Kiritimatiellia bacterium | reverse complement strand
GCCGGCACGTCTTAATTTTTGCTGCCATCCCGCCTCATTTCCAGCATCTCTGTTGTGTACGATGGTTCCCACACCGGATCAATACCGGCAGCCCGCAATTGCCCCACCAGGACCACTACCCCCAGCCTGAGCACCTGGATCTCCGTCGCGTGCTTAGATTCACTCAACTCCAATGCCTGCACTCGCTGGTGCAGGCGCTCGTTCTCTTCCTGAATCGCGTCCAACGCCGTGTTGAGCCGCTGCCACTCGGTCGTACTGGCAAGCACTGCCGCTTCTGTATTAGTTTTTCTGGATTGCGAACGCGCAGAGAGCAGCGCGCCTATCCCCTCGCGTCCGATCAATGCCACCACTACCGCAATCAATATTTCGACGATATTAGGCACGCTAATCTCCTACCCGCAGCATCCCATCGACCAACGCCGGGTCAATATGCGCCCGCAAAATCTCTGCCGGATCAACCCACTCGATGTCTGGATCCACCCACTCGCGCGTGAACGGATCGAGGGCTGCGTCTAGGTGTAGGTGATCACCCTCGGTTGGCCAATCAGCAATAAACCCCAATGTCTGCCCTGCCTCGACAGCGTCTCCCGCAGACACCACTACATCGATGTGCGCATAGCGGAACCACACCGGTACACTGTCGTGGACGTGCAAAACGACGCACATCCCCACACCGCTCCAATCGTCCGTCACGTAGTGGACCACACCAGAAGAAGCCGCATAAACCGGATACCCGCGCTCAATATCGCCGTATGGCGGCACGTCCAAATTGATGTCATATCCACTATGCGGCCACGGCTGCCCATTGCGCCTATTCGGATTCTCGTCTGTTGTCCGCAAGTCGTGCGTATACCCACGCACTCCCCACTTCACCGCCGGATACAATGGCGTTCCACAGCGAATGCACAATCTGCGCTCGGCGGTATATGATTCCGCGATCTCGACCAGTTCTCCGCGCAGCCCCTTCAGCAAAGGTCGCCACTCCCCAATCTCGGACAGCGCCTTGTCAAACTGCTCGCGCCGCTCCTTATCCAGGGCCGTAGCCTCCAACCGCTCTACCCGCAAGCTCGTCGAATTCACCGTGCGGATCAGCGTGTTCAGCGGTGTCACTTCCTGCTTGATCGCATCGATATCCCGCGTCAGCTGCTTAAGCTCATTCGCCAGTACCGTGAACGATGCTGCGAACTCGTGATCGCGGCTCTTCAGGTCGGCAATCGCCGTGCCCTGTTCCTCGTCCCGCGATTCGAGCCGGTGCTGCGCCTCAGAGATTGCATCCAGCCGCGCTAAAATCTGCGGGATGCGCTGCACCTCCGTTGTGATCGTGCGTAGCTGCTCCAGAATGAGCTGCTGGACCTCTGGCATCATCCCCCCAGAAGTGCATCACTCTTAGCCGCGCGCGCTGCCGGTTTGATAATGCCCAGGTAGGCCGCTTGCGATCCCGCCCAGCCCACAAAGCCCGCGGCCAGCGCCCTCCAGTATGGCTCGATCGCCACCCACACGGATGCCGGTACAAATTGCAGCAAGACCTGCGCCAGGATCGGCAACCCGACGCTCAGCACCAAAATGACAATGTTCTTTTTCTCCGACGGCAATTGTTGAAACCAGCCGACCTTCTCCGCCAGAAATGCCAGCACAAACCCGGCCCCTACACCCTGGGCCAGCAATTGCAAAACATCAATCAATCCTGGAATTTCCACGTCACCCTCCTAACGTCAAATAAGAAACGTCCAAGCGCAGCCCGTGCTACATCAACCGCTTTAACTCCACATCCAACGCTGTATAAAAATCAGTTCGCCATCCGGCATTATCCCAACCCGGGCACACCGTACTCACCTTCGAGCATTTGTATGCCCAGTCCTTGTGCCCAGCCACGTTTACCACGTCGATATCCAGCATCTGCATCAGATAGGCGACCACGCGCGCCACCGCCGCTAACTGCGCCGCCGGAGGTTTCGCTGTGTGCAGGCTACCTGCCATCCCAATGCTCACGTGCGTATTCCGGTCTCCGCAATGATCGTGCCACATCCCTTCCGTCAAATCTACGTGATACAGCGCCTCGCCTTCCGCTGTGATCCAAAAATGATATTCAGTCGTTGGTAAGCCCTTTCCGCCTTGAGCCTTCGGCTTCGTGATGTACGTCGCCGTCGCCTGCGGATTGTGGCTCAGCGTGTGGTGGATCGTGATCCCATCGATGTCCGCCAGCGTGCGCTTCCACCAGCCGCCACGCTGCGCCAACAACGCCGACCCATCCGGCGTCTTGTTCACCGGCAGAACAGTCCGCGCATCCGTCCACGGCGGCAGTGGATCAGGCTCCCCGGCCAGCGGCGCGTCTAATCCCAGCGTTTTGATCTCGTTATCCGTCAACAGCGGGCCACCCATCACCGGACGGAATACCCAGCGTCCTGCTGCCGCAATCCACGCTGCTACCACATACCCGCCTTCCGGCCCCTCAAAATCCTCTAGTTCCATCACGCCCCCTATGGTGTGGCGTTCTGCCGCTCGCGCACATCGATCGCATACTGCTGAAATACAGGCAAAAATGGTGAGTAGTTCTGCTGGCCCCAATCTCCGCACGTGAAAGGTAGATAGCTCAATATCTCCGGGTCATCTTTCACGAGATTGTCATACCACGCCATGCGCCCGATCACGTCCGCAGCGTGCGCGGGATCATAATCCGGCCCGCTGTAAAATTCCGAGATCACGATAGGCAGATGAAGACCATGTTCTTGTGCAATATGCAACCAATATCGATAACGCCCACACAAAGCCCCGGCGCGTTCAACCGGCGGCGCACCAGGAATGCTCCCCGGCCAGAACTTGTCGATAGGATCGCTGAACGGCAACACGCCTTCATGCAACGTCAAGACGTGATCGCCATAGGCAATCCGCTCCAATAATCCGGTATTGGCCACGGCCAGTATCTCATCCCATTCCGGCGTGCCTGCGTTCAATCCGCCGCAAGCGAAATGCCTCACCGGCAATTCCCACGACTCGCCGATGTCGAGCATCGCTATTATCAACCACGCCAAATTGCGGTATCCATCCGCGCCGGGCGGGTCAGGCTCGTTCAACAATTCCAAATAGTCGATGTAAGCCAACCTGTGCCCGTTGTCATACTGGCTTTGTTGAACCAGATAATCGTGATAAGCCGCCATATACTGCGCCGCCGCCGTCTGAATTTGTTCAAGCGTCATGTCCTGGATGCCGCCTGCGCCGTCAAAAGGTTGTATCTTACGCGCAATCGTTAGCGTCTGTGGAGAGGCTTCCTTGACCAGTCGTAAATACCCCCAATCCTCGACGGCCTTTATCACAGCCACCGGCGCACCGGCCTGTGCCAACGCTGCCGCGTATTCTGGCGTGCCACCCGGTGCAAGCGCATGGATACCCAGTTTCGCGCCATAAGGAATGTATAAACCAGATGGCGGCTCGGGCGGCACGACCGGCGGAACGATGTCTCCGCCACTCTCACCTGCAAATTGCACGACCGCGCCAGGATAATGCGTGTCGCGGAACTGCTCATAAGCCGCGTGCTGCTCCTCTGGAAGATCATAGAAAATACCAGTCGTCGCTTGACCCGGCGCGTGGCTGAGCGCATCATCCGCAGACCCGCTCACTGTAGAGCTGGCTCGGTAGGCAATCTCCGCGATTTCCAGCCAGCGTTCGAGCGTGCATCCCGGTCGCGGCACGTGCACCGTCTTCGCGTATGACTCGCGCAAATAGT
>JBAZEM010000049.1:0-3798 GCA_041653875.1 Kiritimatiellia bacterium | reverse complement strand
TTCTCCGGGCCCAAAGCGTGTCGGGCGCATCTCTGATAGTTGCAAAAAAAGCTGGACTACAGCTGGATTTGAGAGCAAAGAGAGTCCATGCAATGGCCGATGGTGGTTCAGGGACGTGAAGTGGATGAGGAAAAAGTGCGCTGGCTCTGCGGCTGGATCGCTGAGCATGCTCACTGGAGTCGGAGGCGGCTGGCCGGAGAGTTATGCGTGCTCTGGGATTGGCGTGATGGAAGCGGGCGAGCCAAAGATTTGGCCGCCCGCAGCTTTCTGCTCAAGATGGAAGAGCGGGGCTGGATTGTTCTGCCGCCACTGAGGGAAGCTTACCGCAAGCCGCGAGCAGGGATTCCCTTGCCGGCAAGCGTCCCGCAAGAGGAGAGAGTGGAGGCCAGCTTTGCCGAAGTGGGGCCCGCGAGCCTGGAGGTTGTGCAAGCTGGGAGCGAGGCGTTTCGGCGATGGGCGTATTATTTGAAGCGCCATCATTATCTGGGGCTTCGGGTGGTGGGCCAAAACGTGGGATATTTGGCACGGGATCGCTTTGGCCGGGAAGTTGGCGCATTGCTTTTTGGTGCTCCCGCCTGGCGCTGCTCAGGACGGGATGCTTATCTGCAAGCCAAGGGGTTTTGCCCGCAGAAGGGATTGGCAAGGATCGCCAACAACACGCGGTTTTTGATTTTTCCGTGGGTGAAGGTTCCGCATTTGGCCAGCCATATCCTGGGGGCGGCGGCGCGGCGCATTGATGGGGACTGGAGGGAAAAATACGGGCGGGGTTTGGAGTGGCTGGAAACCTTTGTGGAACGGGGGCGCTTCGCGGGCACCTGTTACCGGGCGGCCAACTGGATGCATGTGGGCAGCACGCGCGGACGGGGCCGTCAGGACCGCAACCACAACACTTCGGTGCCCGAGAAGGATGTGTATCTTTTTAAGATCAAAGCATGAGTGCCACTCTTCTGGAGATGGAAAAGGAAGTGCTCGAAGAGGGGCGGGAGTGGACGAGGCGGCGGTTCCAAGAGCGGCTTCAAGAAGCGGCCGATGCGATCCCGCCCGTGTGCGAACAAAGCGGTCTTTTGCTCAAGCGGCAGCAAAGGATGAACTTCACGCTCATGACGGTATCTGGCACCGTGAGCATTGAGGCCACCCGTGGCTATTCGAGTGCGACGGGACGCTGGCATTGTCCGGTGCGCGAGCAATGGGGGCTGACCAAATGGGCTCGTCTGAGCCCGGAGCTTGAGCAGCGACTGGCCTATAATGCCGCAGTTACGGGCTCCTACGAGAAAGCGGCCAAGCACGCCAAACGCTGGGGCTCGGTGGTCAGCGACGACGCCATTCATGCGCTCGTGGGGCGCATCGCCGAACGAAATGAAGGTGCGTCTTTGCCTCCGCCTCCACCTCCCAAGGTGCAGGAGCCGCCCTTCAGCCTGGTCATCATGCTCGACGGGTGGATGGTTCGCCAGCGCGGGATGGACTGGGGCGTGGAGCCGGGACCACCCACCCTGGAACGAGTCTCTTGGAAGGAGGTCAAAAGCGCGATCCTTTACCGGCTCGAAGACCGCGCAGCCAACGCCTCCGGGCGAGGCATGCTGATCGAAAAACAAGTTGTCGCAGTTCCTCCCGATACCGATGTCATCGATCTCGGGGCCAGGATCCAAGCCCAGGCGATGCGTATGGGGCTGTCCCGGGCCAAAGAAGTTTTCGTCGTGGCCGATGGGGCACTCTGGATTTGGAGCTTGGTCGAAGATCGCTTCTCCAAAGCAACCAAAACCTTGGACTTCTATCACGGCAGCGAACACCTCTGGAGTCTCGCCCACCATCTTCATCCCGATAACCCCGAGTTGGCCGCAGCTTGGATCAAGCCCCTTCTTCATCAACTCCGTCACACCTCTGAGCATCGCGTGATCCACACCCTCGAAGAGCTACTGGCCGACAATCCCACCGATCCGATCATCAATCGCGAAGTCAAATACTTCCAAAACCACCGCGACCACCTCAACTATGCCGACTTGGCCGCTCGCAACGCCCCGATTGGTTCCGGTTCGATGGAATCCGCCTGCGGTCAGTTCCAGGACCGGTTGAAACGTCGCGGCCAGTTTTGGTCTCCTCGTGGTCTGGCCCACATGCTTGCCATCGACGTCGCGGTCAAAAATGACACCCTTCAGTTCCTGTGGAACTGATTTTTGCAACTATCAGAGATGCGCCCGCTTGCACCCCCCGATTGCGTCGGGCTTGACGGGGCCGGCGTCTCATCTGTTAGGCTGGATCGTTCATGACCGCTTACGAATTGTTTGCCCGGCTTTCTCCTGCCGATACCACCGGAGTTCTGGAATGGCTTCAGGAAAACGACCGCCCGGCCTACAAGACATGCGCCGGATTGCTGGCCGGCCGCCGCAAGCTGCGCCCGGTCTTTGCGGAACGCAAACCCAGGGCGGAGCGCAATGCATGGATGGCGGACAACCTGGGAAAACCTGCCAATGCCGACCTCGCGACCGAAATCCTCCAGTCATGGATCCTCGGCGCACATGGGAAGATGGTCTGCGGGTTTCTGGATTTTTTGAAAATCCCCCATGACGGAAAAGGTCTCATCGAGTCCCTTCCGGCCCAACCTCCCGCCGATGAGATCGACAAAGCCGTCGAAGAGATCTTCTCCACATTCCCGCCGGGCGCCGTGACGGCCTACCTGAACCTCTTCACATCCATGGAAATGACCGAGTGGCCGCACCTCAAAAATCTCGTGGCCACGGATCCCCGTTTATGTCCAAATCCCACAAACCGATAACCCCCTTCGCGCAGTCGCTGCACGAAGCCATCGAGACATTGCAGGCGCTGGGGGAGCTTGAGCCGGCGGTGACGGCCGCCGCGGAGACCGTGCTCGCCAGCTTGAAAGGTGGCGGCAAACTGCTCTTCTGTGGAAACGGCGGAAGCGCCGCCGACAGCGCGCACATCGCCACCGAATTCACCTGCCGGTTCATGGGCGACCGGCGGCCCTATCCGGCGATCGCGCTGGCTGCCGACGGCGGGCTGCTCACGGCGATCGGCAACGACTACTCGTTCCAGGATATTTTTTCAAGGCAAGTCCGCGCCTATGGCAGGCGGGAAGATGTCCTCATCGCGCTCACCTCGAGTGGAAAGTCGCGCAATATTCTCTCCGCCATCGAGGAAGCCCGCCGGATCGGGTTGAAAACGATCTCCTTTCTCGGCAAGGGCGGGGGCTTCACCAAAGGTGCCGCGGATATCGAGATCCTGGTGCCGGGAACGCTCACCGCAAGAATCCAGGAGGCGCACAAATTCCTGCTCCATGTTCTCTGCGAACTGGTCGAGCCGGGCTTGGAAAAGGAATGACAACCCCGCTCGCGGCCTTCTCCGCGGTCTTGGGCGCAATCACCGGATCCTTCCTGAACGCCTGCATTCACCGCATGCCGCGGGGGATCAGTCTCAGCGACCCGAAGCGGTCGTTCTGCCCTTCCTGCAACAAATTGATTCCGTGGTATGAGAACATCCCGGTGGTCAGTTGGTCGATGCTCTGGGGGAAGTGCTCGGGCTGCGGTGCCCGGATCTCGCCGCGGTATGTCCTCGTTGAAATCCTGACCGCAGGCTGCTTTCTGGGACTCTGGTTCCGATACGGATTGCCGCTGGCGCCTGCTTACTGGATTTTTTTCTCGCTGTTGATCGCCGCCACGTTCATCGATATCGAGCACTTCATCATCCCGGATGAGATCACACTGGGGGGAACGGTCGCCGGGGTGGCTTGCGCCGCGGTCCTTCCCGCGCTGATGGACACGGGTTCCCACCTCGTCTCCGGGGGGC
>JBAZEM010000048.1:0-3903 GCA_041653875.1 Kiritimatiellia bacterium | reverse complement strand
GTTCAGCGTAAGGGCGGTCGGTTCCATGCCGTTGAAATACCAATGGCGCAGAAATGGGGCAAATATCGGTCTGGCGACCAATTCGATTTACACATTGCCCGCGCCCGCGATCGGCGATAACGGCGCGTTATTCAGCGTGCTGGTGACTAATTTCCTTGGCAGCGCGCTTAGCACGAATGCACGGCTGACGGTGACGAACGCCCCGCCGGCGATCGCGGTCCAACCCGCGAACAAGACGGTGACGATGGGTCAGCCGGCCGGATTCAGCGTGACGGCGTACGGGACCACGCCCTTGAAATATCAATGGCGCCGGAACGGTGTGAACATTGCCGGGGCCACGGCGTTTTGTTACACGAACCCGGCGACGGT
This sequence comes from Kiritimatiellia bacterium, assembly GCA_041653875.1. Lineage (GTDB taxonomy): Bacteria > Verrucomicrobiota > Kiritimatiellia > JAAZAB01 > JAAZAB01 > VSJD01. Next base: position 3,534 of record JBAZEM010000048.1, on the reverse strand, counting down.
GGCCGGCGACCGTGGCGCGCTGTACAGCGTGGTGGTGAGTAACACGCTGGGCAAGGTGACGAGCACGAATGCGCTCTTGACGGTCAATTGCCCGCCGACAGCGCCCTCCGGATTGGCGGCCGTGGCGGCCTTAAGCAGTCGGGTCAATCTCTCCTGGAAGGATAATTCGACCAATGAGACGTCCTTTGTGGTTCAGCGGCGCATCGGGGCGACGAATGCGTTTGTCACGATTGCGTATCCCTCCGCCGGTGCGACAAGTCATGCGGACACGACCGTGACGCCGTTGACTGCATACACGTATCGCGTGTGTGCCAGGAACTACTATGGCGATTCGGCGTATACGGCGGAAGCGGCGGTGACCACGCCGGCCAATGTGCCGCCCGTGGTTTCACTGACCGGCCCGGCGAATGGCGCTGGTTTCTCGGCGCCGGCGAACATTACGCTGACGGCCAACGCCAGCGACGCGGATGGCACGGTCTCCAGGGTGGAGTTTTATGCCGGTGTCACCAAGCTGGGCCAATCCACAGTGGTGCCCTATAGTTTGACCTGGAACAATGTTCCGGCGGGCGACTATAGTCTGACGGCCCGGGCGTACGACAACAGCAGTGCCGTCACGACCTCGCGCGTGGTGACGGTTCATGTCACGGTCAGTGGCGGCGCATTGCCGGCCGGCTGGAGCACGTACGAGAGCGTGGATGTCGGCATCCACGGTTCCACAAGTTACCTGAATGGGCAGTTTAACATCAGCGCTTCGGGCATGGGAATCGGCGGCGTGAGCGACTCGTTCTATTTCGACTACAAGCGCTTGACCGGGAACGGTCAAATCGTGGCGCGGGTGACCTCGTTGCAGAACACGGGCGCGGGCGCGAAGGCGGGCGTGATGATGCGCGCGAGTTTGGATGCCAATGCGCCCTGCATGTTCGCGGGGCTTACGCCGAGCGCCTCAATGTTCTCCCGGCGGATTGCGACCAATGGCGCGACCACGGCCAATTCGGGCTCTGCGGCGATGGCGCCTTACTGGGTGAAGCTGGTGCGGTATGGCAACTCGGTGAGCGGATTTAGCTCCAGCGATGGGGCAAACTGGGTGTTCCTTGGCACGGAAATTTTTCCGGACTTGCCGGCCGTGCTCTACGTTGGTCTGGCGGCGACAAGCGGCAATAATGGCGTGTTGGCCACGGCGACCTTTGACAACGTGACGCTCAGCGCCAGTCCGGTCGATCGTCTGCCGACGGTGACGTTGAGCAGTCCGCAGTCCGGCGCGACCCTCAATGCCCCGTGCAGTGTGACCCTCACGGCCAACGCCGTGGCGGATACCGGACGGGGCGGGCAGATCATCCAGGCGGCGTTTTATCAGGACGGCAAATTGATCGCTCTGGATCAAAACGCGCCGTTTGCCATCGTGCAGAGCGGCATTGCGGTCGGCAATCACACGTATTGTGTTCGTGTGACGGACGACCTGGGCGCCACGGTCGAGTCCGCTCCGGTTACGGTTACGGTGGTCGCCAATACAAGCGGGGCCTTGCCGAGCGGCTGGACTTACCAGGATATCGGCACTGCGCCGGTTGCCGGCGTGGCCGGTTATGCGAGTTCCGATGGCAAATACACGATCGCTTCATCCGGCGCGCCGATTGGCGGGACGAACGATTCCTTCGGGTTCGTCTGGAAGAGCTGGACGGGCAATGGCCAGATCGTGGCGCGGGTGACGAGCGTGCAGGGGGTCAACGCCGGTGTGATGATGCGCGGCGGGTTGACCGCCGGCGCCGCCAATGCGTTTATGGCGTTGACGCCCTCGTTGGCATGGTACTCGCAACGTGCCGATGTGGGCGGTATATCCGCGGCGGCCTCGGGCGGTGCAACAACCGCGCCTTACTGGGTGAAACTGGTGCGCTATGGCAACTCGGCGAGCGGATTCCGCTCCGCCGACGGCACGAACTGGGTGTTTGTGGGCGCCGCGATTCTGGACCTGCCGGGCAGTATGAACGTCGGTCTGGCGGTCACCAGCGGGAATGGCGCGCCGGCGACTGCGACCTTCGACCATGTCGCCATTGGCGCGGTTCCGGCCGACAGCCTGCCCACGGTAAGCTTGAGCAGTCCGCAAGCCGGCGGTGTTAACATCGCGCCGGCCGGCATAACGCTGAACGCTGTGGCGGCGGATCCCGATGGCGCGGTATTGCGCGTGGCGTTTTACCAGGACGGCGTTTTGGCGCTGAACGATACGCTGGCGCCGTATAGCGTGACGGTTAACAACGTGGGCGTGGGCGACCATGTGTACACGGCCCTGGTGACGGATAACCAGGGCGCCACAGTGGCGTCGGCGCCCCTTACGATCTCAGTGGCGGGTGAAAATGGCGGGACATTGCCGGGCGGGTGGTATGACACCAATATCGGCGCCGGTACCGGTGTTGGCAAGGCCCTGGACGGGCAGTTTACGGTGCGCGGATCGGGCGCGGGAATAGCCGGCGCGAACGACGCCATGCATTTTACCTTCATACCCCTGACCGGTAACGGACAGATCGTGACGCGTATTACCAGTTGGCCCACGACGTCGGCGTCGGGGGCCAACTGCGGCCTGATGATGCGGGATGGGGTGGGCGCGAATGCCCGGATGATGGCCGTCACCATGGATGCGACTTATGTGACAGCCGTCAGCCGGACAAGCGTCGGCGCCGATGCCGGGAATATTGGCGTTTCCGGCCGCGGCATGCCTTTGTGGCTCAAGCTGGTGCGGTATGGCGATACGATCAGCGCCTTCCGCTCCGGCGATGGGGTCACCTGGACAATCGTGGTAACGGAAGTGTACAGCGGTCTGCCGGCGACCTTGCTGGCCGGCATAGCCATTGCCGGCGGGGATGCCGGCGACATGGCGGTCGCCACGTTCGACAATGTGGCGACGGGCGCGATCGAGAACCTCACGGCGCCGAACGCGGTTATTACCGCGCCGGCCAATGGCGATGAGTTTAGTTCCTCCGATACGGTGAGTATCGTCACCGAAGGCGCCGCGGCCACGGGCAAGAGACTCGTGCGTCTGGCGCTTTACAAGGATGGCGTCCTGTTGCGCGCCGTGACGGCCAATCCCTACTACGACAATTATGGCTGGGTACGCCCGGCGGTGGGAAGCTACACCTTGATGGCGGTGGTGACGGATGAGCAGGGAGTCACCAGGGTTTCGACGCCCGTTCGAATCACGGTAAATCCCACCATTCCGCCCACGCCGGCGATCGTGACCCAGCCGGCGAGCCGGACGGTGGCGGCGGGCCAGGCGGCGGCGTTCAGCGTGACGGCGACAGGAACGGCGCCCCTGGCGTACCAGTGGCGCAAGAACGGGGTGAACATTATCGGCGCGACGGCGGCCAATTACACGACGCCGGCGACGGTGTATGGCGACAATGGCGCGCTGTATAGCGTGGTGGTGAGTAACACGCTGGGCAAGGTGACGAGCGCAAATGCGACCTTGACGGTGAATTCGGCGCCCGTGATCGAGGAACAGCCGGAGAACCGGTCGGCGCTGGCGGGCCAGAAGGCAACGTTCAGCGT
>JBAZEM010000047.1:0-4090 GCA_041653875.1 Kiritimatiellia bacterium | reverse complement strand
CCAGGCGGAGTTCGAGCAACTGCTGGACGACATCAGGGCCGACTGGTACATGAGCCGGTTGGCCAAGCGCGATGACTACCACGACATCCTGGACTACCTGAAGGCACAGGACCCGGAGGATGACGGGTTGAGGACCATCACGGGCGACTGGGTGCTGGCGCTGCGCAAGAGCCCACCCGACGAGAACGTCGAGGTGCGGGACCCGGCAGCACAGGAGGCGGGTGATGAATGAGTTTGCGCGAGGAGCTGTGGTGAGCGTGCCGCTCGGAAGGATCGGGGTAGTGCATCACTGCCACGGGGGGAAGAATATCGGCCCCCGTGACTATGAGGTTCACTTACCGCACCCGCTAGAGGGGAAGATAGAGTATTGTGGGGTCGAGTGCTGGGCGGAAGATCAACTGGTCGCCGCTTCGACCAATAATCTAAACCTCCTACATCTATCACATCTATATTCGGAATGGATTCCCGGCTACTGGGACAAATGCCCGATCTGCCGCCACGAGATGCAGCACTTCGATGGCGGGTTTGAACACACGGAGCCGCGAGAATGGCACTGCGAGCTATGTGGATTCCACTGCTCGGAAACCTACTACCCGACGTATGAGGATATCGCAGAAAAGCGCTACGGCCTGCGCGAAGCAATCATCTGGTGGAGGGAACGCGCGGGCCATCTAGGCAAACGTCGCATAACCCTACTGCGCAAGGCACTGAAGGAGGAATCGCCAGATGCCTGACACCGCAGAGCTGCGCGGATTAGCGATGTGGATAACCCACAGGATGTCAAGATGACCTACTGCTACATCTGCCCCTGTTGCGGAGCTGAGTTCACCCTGGAGCGCAGCTTCGCGGAGCGCAACAACCCGGCCTCCTGTCCAAACTGTGAGGCGGATGGCGAGCGCTGCTACCCGCCGATAGACTTCTACTTCAGCGAGGACCCCCATAACGATGGCTGAACTTACGCGGAGCTACGACCAGGTATCCACAACCCTGCCCAAGTCACACTACCGACGCAAGCTGACGCTCTTGCAGAAGTGCCTGTGGGACGACATCATCACCTGGCCGACCTACTGCGGCATCTTCTCCCTCGACGAGGAGGAGCGCGCCTGGTACCACGGGGTTCCTGAAGCCGAGATTCACGACGCGCTGCTCAAGTTTGAGACCGATGGTAAGATTAGACTCGACGGAAATTATGTTTGGAACCTGGGTTTTGTTTCGCACCAGTCTTTTAATACCAATGGTCTCAAAGCAGCTCTCAAAGAACTGCTTGCACTAACACCCAGAACCAGCCTGGCCTCAGAACATTACCGGAACCTTACCGGAACATTACCCGAAGGTTCGGCTACGTTACCCGAAGGTAATCGCATATTAGATCATATTAGATCAGATCAAAACAGATCACCCGGTTCGCCCGAAACACCCCCTTCTGGCGAAGCGCCGCTACCCGCAGACATCACCCAGCGGGAGAGGGATATCCTGTCTGAACTCAAGTCCATACAGACATACCCACTAGACTACCCCAAGGATCTGAAGTTCATCAGGACCCTATCGGTAGACTTCCCGACGGTAGACATCCTCGACACCGTGAAGGTCATGGCTCTCTGGCTTGACCGTAAACCACGCGAGAAGGCCAGCCGCCTGCGGCTGCGGAACTTCTGCAAGACCGCCGCATCACGCCATGACACTGACGACACCCCCCGCTACTACGAGTCCCTGACACCAGAGGAATACGAACGCCAACAGGGGGACAGACCATGAACCCCGAACCCGAGCACATCACGCGCCAGATGCCCTCCACCATAGTGGACCGTACCCCACCCCAGAACACGGACCTTGAGCTGGCGGTACTGGGTGGCATCATGCTTGAACCACAGTCCGCATACCCTATCGCGGCCAGCATCCTTGACCCATCAGACTTCTACCTTGAGGGCAACGGCATCATCTTCGAGATCATGGGTGAGCTACACGCCAAGGGCATCCCACCCGATGCCGTCGCGGTCTCGACCGAACTCAAGGCCCGCGGTCTGCTCGATAAAGCGGGGGGCCCCGGGGTGCTGTTTGGGATGCTCAACAGCGTGCCGACGGCCGCCAACGTGGAGCACCACGCCCGCCTGGTGCGCGACATGGCGAGCTTCAGGCTCCTCATCCGGGCCAGCACCGAGATCATCGACGAAGCCTACCGCCAGGAGATGCAGTTCCGCGAGTTGGCCGAGAACGCGATTGCCGCTGTTGCGCAATTGCAGGCCCGTGGCGGCTATTTACCATGCAGGGCACTATCATCACTCACGGAAGGCATCTTTACGGCCGTGACGGAACGCGCAGAGGCCGTAGAACGCGACCGTGCCGCTGGCCGAAGCCCGAAACTCACCAGTGGGCTCTTGACCGGCTTCCCGTCGGTGGACCGCATGTTGGGTGGTCTTAAACCCGGAGAGGTCACGGTGGTGGCGGGTCAGACCGGGAGCGGTAAGAGCGCCTTCGCCCTCAACGTGGCCCGCAGCGTGGCGTTCGACAAGGTGGCGAGCGCCTACTACAACGCCGAGATGAGCGACAGCCAGGCGGGTCATCGTGCGTTGGCGATGCTGACCCACCGGAGCGCCGGCATCAGCATCCGGGACATGGACCTCGGAACACTGACTCAACAGCAGCTCAACGCCCTTAAAGAGGCAAAAAAAATCAGCCAACAACTTCCGGTCTATTTTATCAGCAAGGGCATACTTCGCGTCAGCGACATCAGGGCTCACCTTGGGCGTATGATGCGGGAACGGAAGGTCAGGCTCCTGATCGTGGACTACCTCCAAATCCTGAGCGAGGAACACGGCCACGAGCGATGGGGCAGAACCCAGCAGGTGAGTGGCCTATCGAGGGGCATCAAGAATATCGCCCTTCAGTTCAACGTCCCGGTCCTGGAATTGAGCCAACTGAACCGCGAGATCGATGCCAGCCGCGGCGACCCACGGGTGCGCAATAGTGGGAAGCCCGCTGGTTCAACCCGACCGCCGCGGCTCAGTGATCTGCGGGAGAGCGGGTCTATCGAGCAGGACGCCGACAACGTGCTGTTGCTCTACAACCCCTACGGTGATGCCGAGCCCCTGCCGGGCCATATGCACACCATCGAACTCATCGTCGCCAAGAACCGTAACGGCCCCTGTGGCAAGACCCGGCTGGTATGGGATAAGCCGCGCTTCTGGATGGGCGAGCATGTGGTGGAATCAGGAACTACGGGAGGTGCCAATGCTTGACGGAAAGGAACAATGCGTAAGGTGCCACAAGTGGTATCTTCAGATCAACATGCTGTGGAGCCGGCTCACCGGCTGGCGCTGCGCCCGATGCTGGAATAAGGATGAGACTAGCCACAAGGAGGCACAACATGAACGATGAACACTATGAGCGCAAGACCAAGCCCTGCACCCTCAGCTCCTGCTGCCACAAGCCGGTCTTCGAGCGCCATCTGGTGACCTACTTCAGGCCAGCGGGCCTCATCCCGAGCGCGCGGTGCACGGACCCTGCCCCCACCCTCTACTGCTCGCAGTGCGGAGAGAGGTGCCAGGGCAACGAGGTCATCGAGACCCCCATCGCGCTGCCCTCTCGCCGGCGTGGCCTACACGAACCCGGCACCGAACTGGACGACTACCTGGCCTCACTGGGGGTAAGCGATGCCTGAAATACCCGTCATTGGCATTGACCCAGGGCCAGAGGCGAGCCATGCCGCGCTCTATGATGGTGGCCCCTGCATGGTGGCGGGTGAATATCCATGGCTCTCATCTCTGAGCTATACCCCCAAGACGGTGTTCGTCGTCGGGCGCTGTATGCCGCAGGGGAGGCCTCTCAGTGGGGTGATGATCCACACCATCGAGAACTCAATCTACATCGCGTCGATACTCTACAGCAGGGGCGATAAGGTCTACATGGTGCCTGACGCCACCGCGCGGGCACAACTCTGGACCGTCAACCGCTGCCCGGGCGAGACCCAGGACAGGCGCATCATCCGCGAGCTGGGCTTCAGGGGCCACCTCAAGTACCGGGTCTGCAACAAGCGCGGGGCCCTCAAGATCACGGAACCCCAGCACCTGCAGTCGGCCCACACCCGGGATGC
>JBAZEM010000046.1:0-4763 GCA_041653875.1 Kiritimatiellia bacterium | reverse complement strand
CAAAGACGCTGCCGCTGTCGAGACCTTTTGGTGTTCATATCTGTATCTACTATCTACTATACTGATACAGATTGCAACACAAAAAAACGCCCGCGAGCAAAATACTCACGGGCGTCATTATGGCCCGTCGCCGGTCGCCCTACCTGCGGCCTCTGGCCTCGCTATCTCCCCACTGTCTGAATCGCAGTCCAGCAATAAAAATCATTTTGCCTGGTGTTTCAGCGGCGGCGATCGCAGCATTGAATCCGCGGGACCGGTGTGATATAAAACCGGCGCCATGAACGACAAGGCCCCAACAACCGATGCCGATGCCAACGGGCAGGCGCTTACAAAACGGCCGCCATTCAATGAAGTGTCGGCGCTGTTTCCCCTGCTGACGATTTATACTGCGGCCTATATGGCGCTGATGGTCGCGGATTTTGCGCTCAAAAGCGCGTTTGCATTGCCCGAGGGGATCATGCCGGTATATGTCGCACTTTTGGGCGCGTACGCGGTTGGCATCCCCGCCGCTAAGCAGAGCCTCTCTATTGCGGAGTAGAAATTCAAGAAACCTGTGAATTATGTTTTGGGCTCGTCCCAGACCGCACTCAAGGATCTGCTGTGTAATGTCTAACCAACGCACGTTTCATGTTCTCCCCAATGTATGGGCCTCTTCCAGCGGCTGGGTGCGCCAGCGCCGGTGCAGCCAGATCCACTGCTCCGGGTGCTCCCGCACGAATTTTTCAATGATGGCGGTGTAGGCCTGGGTGGCCTGGCGGATGGACTCCTTGTCCGCGCTCGCCGGCGGCGGCAGGGGATCGAAGACGTGGAGCCGGTGCCGGCCATCGGGCTCGCGGAGCATGAACACCGGCAGAACCGGCGCGCCGGTTTGCGCGCTCAGCAATGCCAGGCCGGGCGAGGTGCAGGCCGGCCGGCCGAAATAATCCACGAAAATGCCGCGATTGCGTTTCATGTTCTGGTCCAGGATAAAGCCCAGAATACCGTTGGCTTTCAAAGCCTCGCGGCAATAGCGGTACGAATCGCGCGCCGGCAGCATTTTGACGCCGAATTTGCCGCGGGTCTCGACCCACCAGTCGTTCAGCCACTTGGGCTTCAGCGCCTTCGTGATCACCGTCAGCGGCGCGCCCTTGAGCGCCGCCATCATGGCGAGCAGCTCGAAATTGCCGACGTGCGCTGTCAGCACGATGAGTCCGCGGCCCTGGCTCAGGATTTGCATCCCCTTTTCAAAGCCGGAAAAATCGACTTCCTCGGCCAGGGCGGCCAAGTCCATGTGGCCGGTGCGCAGGCCTTCGACCAGAAAAATGCCCAAGTGACGGTACATGCCGTCAGCCACGGCGCGCGTGTCCGCCGGCGATTTCTCGGGGAAACACCGTTGCAGGGTGGCCTGCACTTCATTGCGGCGGAAACGCATGCCGGAGCCAAGCAGCCACCCCAGGGCGCGTCCCACGCGCCGGGTCTGCGAAGGCGACAGGCGCGCGCTTAACCATGACAGGGCGCGGATGATGGAAATCATAATAAATCCAGAGATCAGACGTCAGAGATCAGCGGTCAGTCAGAAAAATGCAGAATGTAGAATTCAGAGACTGTCGTCCGTCATCCGACATCGAGCGCAAGAAGGATTGTTTATTACTGACCTCCGACCTCTGATCGCTGACCTCTGACCTCAGACCTCTGATCGCTGATCGCCGGCTTCCGGCTTTTCCATGGGAACGAAAATCAATTTATCTCCATCGCGCCGGACTTCGACGCTCGGCGAGGCGCCCAGGCGTCCGGCGAGGATGTCCTCGGCCAGGGGGTCCTGCACATATTTTTCGATTGCCCGGCGCAACGGCCGCGCCCCGTAAGTTTCGTCAAACCCCTTTTCGATCAGAAACGCTTTCGCTTCCGGACTCAATTGGATGGCGACATGCTTCGTCGCCATGCGCGCGCGAACCTGGTTCAGCTCCAGCTCCAGGATCGACCCCACGTCGTCGCGGTTCAACGGCCGAAACACGATCACATCGTCCAGACGATTGAAGAGCTCGGGCTTGAACACGCGCTTGGCCTCGTCCAGCATCTGGTTTTTCAGGCCCTCCACGCGCGCGACGGCCGCGCCGCTGCCGAAACCCAGGCCGCCCGTGCCCCTGGCGAATTTGGAGCCCAGGTTGGAGGTCATGATGATAACCGTGTTGCGGAAACTGACGCGCCGACCCAGACTGTCGGTCAGCATGCCCTCCTCCAGGATCTGGAGCAGGATATCCATGACATCCGGGTGGGCCTTTTCGATTTCATCGAACAGCACCACGGAATACGGCTTGCGCCGGACCTTCTCGGTCAACTGCCCGCCCTCCTCGTGCCCGATGTAGCCGGGCGGCGAACCGACCATGCGGGAGACCATGAACTTATCCATGTATTCGGACATATCCAGCTGGATCAAGGCGTCGCGGTCGTTGAACATATATTCGGCCAGAACCTTGGCCAGCAAGGTTTTACCCACGCCGGTGGGGCCGAGGAAAATGAACGAGCCGATCGGGCGGCGGGGGTCCTTCAGATCGGCGCGCGAACGCCGCAGGGCGCGCGAAATGGCGGCCACCGCTTCGGTCTGGCCGATGATGGATTTGGTCAACTCCTGTTCCATATTAAGGAGGCGCTTGGTTTCGTTCTCGTCCAGGCGCGTCAGCGGCACACCGGTCCAGCGCGAGATGACCGCCATGATCTCGGGCTCTTTCAGGGCCATGACTTTCTTTTCCTGGGTCTTGCGCCATTTGGCGATGGCCTTGTCGAATTTTTCCCGTTCCACGCGCTCCTGGTCGCGCCACTTGGCGGCTTCCTCGAACTTCTGGGCCCGGATGGTTTCTTCCTTATGCTGTTTGAGTTCGGCGATTTTTTTATCCGCCTTTTTAAGATTCGGCGGACGGGTCATCAGCGCGATATGGACCTTGGCGCCGGCCTCGTCGAGCACGTCGATGGCCTTGTCCGGCAGGAAGCGGCCGGTGATGTAGCGGTCGGCCAGCCGGGCGGCGGCTTCCAGGGCGGCATCGGTGAATTGGACCTTGTGATGCGCTTCGTAGCGCGGCCGCAGGCCCTTGAGAATCTGGATGGTCTCGTCCACGCTGGGCTCGTCCACGATGACCGTCTGGAAACGCCGCTCGAGGGCGGAATCCTTCTCGATCGATTTGCGATACTCGCTCAAAGTCGTGGCGCCGATGCACTGCAATTCGCCGCGCGACAGCGCCGGCTTGATGATGTTGGAGGCGTCCATGGCGCCCTCGGCGGCGCCCGCGCCCACAATGGTGTGCAATTCGTCCATAAAAAGAACGACGTTTTTGGCGCGGCGCATTTCATCCATCACGGCCTTGATGCGCTCCTCGAACTGGCCGCGGTACTTGGTGCCCGCCACCATGAGCGCCATGTCGAGCACGACGACTTCCTTATTGGCCAGCAAGTCGGGCACTTCGCCGCTGACGATCATCTGGGCCAGCCCCTCGACGATGGCGGTTTTGCCGACGCCCGCCTCGCCCAACAGGACGGGATTGTTTTTCGTGCGCCGGCAGAGAATCTGGATGACGCGCTTGGTTTCCTCGGAGCGGCCGATCACCGGGTCCAGTTTTCCCTGGCGGGCCAACTCCGTCAGGTTCCGCCCGAACGCGTTCAGGGCCGGGGTCTTGACCGGCTGGGTTTTGGCGCCGGCCGCGGCGCCGGACGCGGGCTGGGCGGCGGGCTGGGCCGCCATGGCGGCCTCCGGGCCCGGCTCGAAATTGGGGTCCAACTCCTTCAGCACCTCAAGCCGCGCGCGCTCGATATCCACGTTCAGGTTGCGCAAGACGCGCGCGGCAACGCCTTCATCCTCGCGCAAGAGGCCCAGCAGGATGTGTTCCGTGCCGACGTAGCCGTGGTTGAGCGCCTGGGCTTCGACCTTCGCCAAAGCCAGCACCTTCTTGGCCCGCGGCGTCATGGGCAAAGCGCCGATCGTCTGGGTTTCCGGCCCCTGGCCGACCGCCTTTTCGACCTCGATCCGCAGGATATCCAGGTCCACCCCCATTTTCTCGAGCACCGTAACCGCCACGCCCTCTCCCAGCGCAATCAGGCTGAGCAGAAGGTGCTCGGTGCCGATATATTGGTGATTGAACCGCTCCGCTTCCTTGCGCGCCAATTGGATTACCTGTTGGGCGCGCGGTGTAAATTCGCTCATGATTTTGTCCCCTTTAGCCCTGGCCTATAATTGAAAGTTGTAGATTTATTTCGAGTTAGGCCCCGCAGCGGGGCGGCTTTTTCATGTAGAGCCGACTTTACGTCGGCTATCTTCGGCATAGGATAGCCGGTATTCCGCCGGAGGCGGATCCGCCTATGGCGGAAAAACCGGCTCTACATCGGATTGTCCGCCGGAGGCGGATCCGCCAATGGCGGAAATTTCCTTAGCATCAAGGTAGGGGCCAGCCTTCCGCCTTCGCGGCACGGCATAACGCCGCTTCGGCGCGACGACGTCCGGCTGGTCCGTCTTTTTGTAATACGGCCCGGCCGGAGGCCGAGCCCTACCTTTTGATTCCTTTGGCATTGCATTCGCTCCAGCGGCCTTCCGCACTTCCACGGTCTTCCTATATGACCGGGAAACGGTATCACAACCCAGGCGGCAATTGCCAGAATATTAATTCCCGATCCTGCGATTCAGACAGTGGGGAGATAGCGAGGCCAGAGGCCGCAGGTAGGGCGACCGGCGGCGGAGGCGACTCGGATGGCGTGGATCGTCGTGACGAGTGCGGTGATCAACGAGGTGGCAATGCGCG
>JBAZEM010000045.1:0-5220 GCA_041653875.1 Kiritimatiellia bacterium | reverse complement strand
CCCAGGACAGGCGCATCATCCGCGAGCTGGGCTTCAGGGGCCACCTCAAGTACCGGGTCTGCAACAAGCGCGGGGCCCTCAAGATCACGGAACCCCAGCACCTGCAGTCGGCCCACACCCGGGATGCGCTGGTGTTCGCGCTCTTCAACTGGGGGAGCGCCGCCAACCGGCGATATCTATTCCCCGATTGCCTGAAGGGGGGTGCATGACCCGTCCACTGGAGATGTTGGGTGAAGAGAGGGCCGTGCGGCGCCTTACCGCCACCATGACGGACGCGGAGGCGCAGATATTCCTCGACCGCCTGGCGCAGGACGGGGCCGCCCTGCGGCTGGATCAACTCCGGAAGCTGGCCTCAGAGGTCCGGCATGATGTGGCGGCAGCCTTGAGGTATGCCCGTGAAGCCAGAAACAGAAAGAGGGTACAAGATGCTCAGTGAACGATCACCACTCGCAGCCTACTACCGCGAACTCCGCAAGATGAGTTCCGCCGAGGCGGCGCAGTTCCATTTCCTCATCACCCAGGCATCAATTGATCTACTGGGCACTTCGCCGGGGGTCCGGAGGTTGGCCGCCAGGGCAAGAGCCGATGTGGCGGCCGCCATTCGCTACGCCCGCGAAGCCAAAAATAAAAATCCAGCAAGAAACCTTGGGTCTAAAACGCAGCCTGCGGGTGCGGTACAATAGAGCCATGCGCCAATTGCCGGATGCCACCAAACTGCGGTTCTATCGGGCCTACCGCAAGCTGGCCAGCACGTCTGCGATTGCGGATGTGCTGGATCTCCCGCGCTGGAAGCTCTTCACCCTCTGCGGGGCTGCCCGCCCTGCCGCGAGGCCCATGAGCCGCGCCGGCCTGCGGTTGGCGTGGGATGATTTCCGCCGCACGGGCCAGATGCGGCGCTTCTGGCGCCATGATGGCGCCAATGCCCCATGGAGCGACGCCGACATCGAGGAGCTGTTCGACCTGGTGGGCAAGATGCCGCTGGCCTGCATCGCTCGCCGCATCGGTCGAACCCGCAAGGCCTGTGTGCGCTGTTTGGAGCGATCCCGGGACTGGAGCGCGCCCATCAGCCTGGCGGCACTAATCCAGCGCCTGCGGGTCGGTGGGCCCTATATCCGAGCCGCGGTGGCGGATCACCACCTGCGATCCTACAGCGAGGGGCGGCGGCTCTATATCCACATCGAGGACGCGCGCTGGATGCTGGAGAACTACCGCCTGGGTAAACCCATACCCAAGCACCCCGGGAAGGAACTATGAAGTTCAAGCAACTCCGGACTCGCCGTGATTGGTTCATCCACCACCTGCTCGGTCGCTATCTGCTGCGCCACTTCAACACCCGCATCTTCTGGCTCACCAGCGGAAACCACGGCCCCTATGCGGAGCCCCTGCGCTACAGGGGAACCCGCGTCGGTATGACGGCCGACGACTGGCGGGCCACGGGTCTATTCCCCGACCTCGTGGTGCACGAGACCTTCCAGGAGGCCCAGAAGGCCATCAGGCGATGGAGGGGGCAGGAATAATGCCCACCCCCAGCCCAGATGTCGATACCCTGCTGGCCGATGCGGTGCGGGAACTCTACATGCGTGATCTTGACTACCGCGACATCACCTTCGCGCTACGGGAGGCAAATATGACCCAGCTGGGGCGACAAGGTATAGACATCAACGCCCGCGTCAGCCACGAGGCGGTGCAGCAGGTGGATGAACTGATCCGCCGCTTCGCGCGCGACACCACACTCTCGATATCGCGCACCTGCGTAATGCGCGCCGCGCTGTCGCTCTTCCTGCGGGCTGCGCAACAGCTCTACCGCGACACCCGCAACGACGAGGCCGAGAAGGCGGCGCGCCTGCTGTTGGGCGACATCAAGGCCCTGCACCCCAGCACCGCCAGCGCGCTCCGGAAGGCCCTCTACGGCCAGAGTTAGCCGAAGAGTATCAGCAGCGGTACCGTGATGGCACCCAGCGCCAGCAGCAGCAGGCACCCCGCCCCGCAACAGCCGCCAAAGGTCCAGCCGCGCGCTGGGCTATCCTCCGGCGCATAGGGCTGAATCGGCTCGTAGAAGGGGCCGCTCCGGTGGCCCAGCACCAGGGGCATGGGTATGCCGGACCACGGGTAGTTGTCTAAAGTGTCGTCCTCGACCGCCGGGTCAAGTCGCTCGATATTGTCAATCAGTGGCCATCTTGCTGTGTGGGGGCTGGGCAGGACCGGATCCGGTAGTGGGGGCAGAACCTCCGCGGCGGGGGCTTCCTCCTCCGGCGGTCCTCCAAACATGACCCGTAGCGCCTCCCGCTGGAGGTCGCTCAGCAGCGGCTCCATGGCGGCCCGCCGTTCGTCGCTCCACTCCGGCCAGTAGCGGCTCAACTGTGGACCCAGCAGGGCCCGCGCTTCAGCTTTCGTCATCTTGTCCCTCCAGGATGTCGGCCGCCGTCGTGTCGTGCGTCAGGTGGCCGTAGATCTTCTGCGTGATCTCGCTGTTGCTGTGGCCGAGGTGTGCCGCCACCTGATCCCAGCTCGCACCCGCCTGCCGGGCCTCGGTAGCGCAACTGTGGCGGAACCAGTGCGGGCTCACGGCCGGGAACCCGGCGGCCTTGGCGGCGCGTTTCACCAGCCGGTAGATGCCCTGCTTGCTGAGCCCCGTCACACTCTCGTCCGGCTTGCCCTGAAGCTCATAGACCCGCGCCCATAGGCGGGTCGGGATCGTGACGTACCGTGGCTTCCCGTTTTTGGTCTGCCGCACCAGGGCCTTGCCCTTGCGACCCACCAGTAGGATGTCGCGCCAGCAGAGGCCCGCCAACTCGGCGCGCCGGAAGCCGCCGTAGAACAGCAGCTCCACCACCAGACGCTCCCGCCCCTCCAGTTGCGCCAGCACGGCCTCAACATCGGGCACCAGCCGGCAACCCACGGTCTCGGTGGCCGGCCTCAGGTCCACGCCGCCGAAGAGCGGCACCTCGGCCAACCCGCCGCGCCGTGGCCCCAGCTCACGCGCGAAGAGGTAGAAGACCCGCAGGTGCCGGAACCTGAGCCTCACCGTGGAGGCGGCCCTACCCTCGCGGTAAAGCTGCTCAGCCCAGCGCTGGAGGTCCTGTAGCTCGACCCGCGCCAGCGGCTTCTGAACCCAGGACCTGAACTGCCTCAGCGTGGCGTCGTAGCTTCGCCGTGTCTCGGGATGTTGGCGGTGCGTGTCGAGCCAGAGGGTCACCAGCGCGTCGTCCGCGTCCTGTTGTGGTGGGTACAGTACCTCAAGTGCCGTCATGTTGCCTCCAGGTCAAGGTTGCGCGTGTACCATGCGCGCCCCGGCCCCTCCTAGCTATTCCTCAGTCTTGTCGTCGCCGCCCTGTGGGTCCTCGGCCGGCAGATCACGGCCCTCCAGGATCGCCTTGAGCTGGTTGCGCGCCTTCTGGCCCAGCTTCAGGACCTTGCCGTGCTCGGCCTCGGCCTCCCGCAGCTTGGCGGTCGCGGCCCGCTCGGCTCCGATGATGCCGGTCAGAATCTTCTTGACCCGCTCCTTGAGTTCGGCCTCCCGCTCGGCGTTGATCTCATCCGACACCTTCTTGAGGATGTCGGGTGTCGGCCGCATGGTCTCGCCAATATGCAGCCCCGCCAGTTCGTTGATCTCGCTCACGATCCCCTGAGCCTTCTCGATGTTGCTGGACATTACTCCTCCAATTGCTTCACAATACTGCGTAGGTCATACACGCACATCTCCATCATTTCAGTGCGTGCCAGCATCTCGGCAACCGCCGAGACCTGCTGCTGCGTGTCGTCCTCGTGCGTCGTGTCGCCCACCTCAAGTTTCCCCACCTCATCATACATCGTCGCGCCGAATGTTTCCCCGTATGGGTGTGTGTGGCACCACGCGACGATGGCTCGCCATAACTCGGGCGGAGCTTCAAGATTCGTGCCTAGCGGCGCACCAGGCGCAACCCAGTGCCGGGGGGCGAAACACTTATCCACCAGCCGCTGACTCCAGCCGTGGGCATAGGCCTCCTTGCGGGCCAGCGAGAGATAACCCTTCAGGCCATACCTGGCGCCCTTCTGGGCTCCGCTCAGCACCTGCTCCACCTCGGTCAATGTAAGCATCATATCACACCCTCCTGAGCCAGGTATAGGCTTGCCCTCTCGGTCGCCTTCCGGCCCCGGCCCTGCGCGACATCCACGAACCCCAGCCGCGCCAGCTCGGGCTCGATCAAGAGTTCCAGTGTGCGGGCCGGGGTATTGAGCGCACTAGCGAGCGTCCGAAGACCCACGAACTCACCCGCCCGCTGGAGGGCCAGGTAGCGCAGGTACTGAATATCGGCCGCATCGAGGCCATGCTGGTGGATCCCCGCCTCCCGGAGGCCGCGCTCCGCCACCTCGGGGGTCACAACCCCGAGCCTGTAGGCCAGCGCTGTGTCGCGCGCCCACTCGCAGGCACTCTTGAGACGCCGCGGCACCCCCTTGCAGCGTGCCGCCAGGTAGGGCAGTACCTCGGGCGTAAACTCCACACCCGCGGCCGTGAACCAGTCGTGGGCAATGCCGCATAGCTCTGCCTCGCTGTAGGGCACGAGCCTGATGTGGCTCTTGAAGCGGTCCAGTAGCGGAGGCGCAATACCGCCCGGATCGGTGGTGGCGCCGATGAAGGTGCAGGGCGGGAGCGTCTGCGATATGGTTTCGGCCTCCGGGCCGCTACCCAGCAGGAACTCGACCCGCCCATCCTCCAGCGCCGTGTAGAGCCGCTCCTCGACCTGTAGGGGCAGGCCGTGGATCTCGTCGATGAAGAATACATCACCCTCAGCGATGCAGCCCAGCGAACCCGCCATATCATCCGCGCTACAGGTACTGCGACCGTGCGAGACAATCAGCCGGGCCCCCATGTGGTGCGCCACGATGCCGGCGAGCGTCGTCTTGCCGGTCCCGGGTGGACCCGAGAGCAGTAGATGACCCAGCGGACGGCCACGCTGCAGGGCAGCCGATATCCTGACCTTCAGGGCCCGCACGGCCGCCACTTGGCCGCGAAAGCCCTCAAAGCTAAGCGGCCGCTCATCCATTGGACCCTCCTGCGCTCGACCCTCCTAGATCAGGGAACAGGCGCGGAACCCCGGGCGCGCACCATTCGGCGACAGGGGCTGTTCTGTCGGCATATACGCGCGCCAATTCTGCCCATCGGACAGACCCGCAACTACACACGCAGCCGAAGTCGCGGCGCGCGATTTCCTCAGAGTGCCAGCGCCGGCGATGATGCTC
>JBAZEM010000044.1:0-5653 GCA_041653875.1 Kiritimatiellia bacterium | reverse complement strand
TGGCGCCCTGATCCGCCGCCAACTGGGCTCCGCTGGACAATGGACTGCCCCCGCCGGCTGCCGTCCAGAGCGAGACCAGCCCCGACCATGTCAGCGTCTGCCGGCTACTGCTTGGACTTCGGCATTGCACCGCTCGCACCGTCACTTCCTTCCGCGTCCCGGCCTTCGCCAGCCAGACTCCCACGCTTTCTTCCTTATCTTCATCCGTCGGATTCGTTAACGGCGCCACGTCCACGTCCGGCGCCGCCACCCTGGCGTAGAACGGCGGCAGTGCGCTGTTGCCGCTGCCGCCGCTCGTTCCATTGGTATAATGATAATGGCCGAAAATGCGCACATACTCGCGGGAGGAAAGGACCGTGCCGATTTGATATACACGCTTCGCCGCGCTGGAGGCATCAGAATCATACCACCAGTCAACCGCATCGTTGTCCTCAAATTGAATGGTTGAATCGTCAATTACGCAGTTGGCTTTGGCGTTGATATTCAACTGCAGGGCCGCCCCGCCTTCCGGTATGTTATACGCTGTCCAGGCATCGCCCGGAATTTCCACCGTTTTGGTTTGTTGACCCAGGCCGATCCCGGCCGTTCCGACCATTAAGAACGCGACCCAGAGCGCTTTTTTCATCATGACGCCCCCCGTTTGGTTTTGCCTTTTGCTTTCATCAAACTCGCCAGTTCCGGCATTTTTTGCTCGGCGATAAAATCCGCATACCGTCCGTCCGGCCAGGTCTCGGCCACCTGCCGATACAGCTTCAGGGCCTTATCCCAATCCTTTTTCCAATACGCCAGCGTGGCCAAATGATATTGGGCGGTCTCCGCCTCGGCCGATTTCGGGTAGCGCTCTATGAGCGTGGTGTACATCTTCGCGCCCGAGGCCGTGGCAAGTCTGACGCCTGTGGTGTCCAAACGGCCCTATGTGTGCGCGGCCGGATTTTGCGAAATCCAGTTATGCAAAGACCTGGCCGGCAAAAACCACATGATTCCAGGCACGGAAATGGAATGCGTATCGTTGTCAGCCGCTGCGTCCGCTAAATGCTGGAAGCCTGACCGGAGCGATCAGGCCATGAATTTTTCGGAAACGGGCCGATTTTCCGGATTTTTGCCATGACCTTCTCGACAAAGTCGGGTGGGATAACCACTGGCGTCGGGGGCGGCATTGCGGCGACAGGCTGCGGTTCCTTTTCGGCATTGGATCGAACGGTTTTATTGATCATGGCGTATAGTCTTCTTTCACTGGCGTCCCATAAGGACGCCGAGGACTGTAGACTTTAGGCCGTGGGCTGTGGGTTCAAACAGGGGAAATACACATGCATAAAACCGGAACTATTGTTTTGACCGTCATCCTTCTTAGGTATTGTTGCCCGCCTGTTTTCCTACAGCCTACGGTCCTCAGTCTACATTCTGAGCATCCTGTGGGATGCTAATGTTCTTCTTTCAATATTAGTGTCAGGCATAGTTGCGATGGAGCGCGGCCATACCGGCCGTTATAAGCCAGACAGGCATCGGTTACGTTTCTGCGGACGAAAGATCCCGATCTACAGTGCTTGACGGAGCGGCCGGACTGGCCAATGCCGGCGGTTTTTCAGCGACCGCCGCCGGCTTCAGCAAGACACGTAAAGCTTTGCGGGCGCGGCAGGCGCGCACGCGGGCGTTCCCAAGGGTGCATCCCAGCATGACCGCCGTTTCCTGCAAGGAATAATCCTCGAAATATAACAGATGGAGAATGCGCCGGTCGTTCGCTTCCAGGCGATCCATGTCGGCGCGCACCGCTTCGCACTTTGCGGAAGAATCCGTTTCCGCATGAAACGCCGCGCAAGCGGCTTCCTCGCAGACCGCTTCCATCTGCTCCCTGTCCTCGGCGTTCAAATTGCTGATAGCGCACGTGAGATGCCGGTTCGCGGCGCTGTGACAATGACAGCAACGCCGGCTGGCAATCAAGGCCAGCCATTGTTTAAACGAGGTGTTTATAAGGTAGCGGGGCAAAGACCGGTAGGCTTGGACAAACACATCCTCGACCGTCTCGGACACCTGGTTATGCGCCACATGCTTCGATACAATGCCGAAAACCCAGTGCTTGTAACGCCGCATCAAAAGCTCAAACGCGTTCACATCCCCGTTGCGGATGCATTCGATGATGGCGTCATCGCTTAACTCCGTTTCTACGGCGGAGCATGGCGGCTCTGTTTCCGCGGCAACATCATTCTGCTTGCCACCTGCCCTGTCAGCCATCTTCTCCGATCTGTCGTCTGTCGTCCGCCATCCGTCGTCCGTCTTCCCTCGGCGGTCCTGCGCCAATGCCGTATTCATGTTCCACCCCCGTTATGCGTTCCGATTGATTAATGACCAGCCAATTTTCAGACAACAATCGGCCCTCCTTTCCTGATGGGTTTTGCGATGCGTGGGTTTAGTTTGAAGAGGTTGGTGGGTGGAACATAAAAGGAACTGAATGCCTTCATAACCTCTCTTTGAAACCTGTAGTCGAGAACACAAGCCGGTGCCTCGTCTTCCCGTCCCCGCTCTGCATCGTGCAGTAAACGTATGGCCCAATGCCCTTGCCAGGATAGCCGACCTCTGCGGAAATGCGGCAACTGGAAAGATCCACGCGGCCCATTTTCTGGAGTTCGTCTGCCGGCACGGAATAGGATTTCCCGCCAAATGTCAGTTGTAGCGACACCAGCGAGGAAAAATCCGGTTTTTGTTTTCCGGCGACAAACATGATGCCAAAGTTTGCGACCGTTGTCTTTGCTGTGATCTGGATCTCCGTGACAGTCGCGGGACCTTCTTCCGACCCGATGGCTGGAAAAATTATCGCAAACAGCAAGGCGAGAATCGTTGTCAGAGTTGTCAGTCTCTTCATTATATCTCCCGCCTCCCGCCCACAGCCTCTCTTTCAATCTGGTCCAGTTTTCGGGGCTCAGGTCAATGGATCTATTCCGTTCGTGGAGGAGCGGCGGCCGGACCAGGCGATGTGTCGCCACTCAGCCTATAGTTCATATAGTTGATTGCATTTTGTATGCCTTCTTGAAGTCCAACATCAACACCAGATTTTCTTTTCTGCATCAGTTGCGCTACATCGGCGGCATTGCCGCGCTCATAGAGAACATAGCAAATTGCAGAAACGGTCTTCCTTTTGTTCGTTTGCCTCAGAAGCTGCCAGAAGTCATCGGAGAGAAGTTTCCGATCCCACTGTTCGGAAAGGGCATACACCTGCGATGGCGTAGCGTCGCTATCCAGTCGCAAGGACTTATTCCATTCATCAATAATGAGTTTCTGGGCTGCTTGATCGTTTGACTCCCGCATCGTCCGAAGACACAGGCGCCAAGTCGCACGGTAGGCGCTGATGCTATCTTGTTCTTGACTGTGACTCGACAGCGAACGCCCAAGCGTCTCTTTGACTTTCGAGAGCAACGCTATGGAAGCACGGGCATCATTCAGCCCATGATCTCCGGTCAGCGCTTGTTCGTAAGCCGCATATTCTGCGGGAAGAATTTTGGCGATAGCTGGCTCACTCACGTTTTCACCACCTTTTGAAACGTTTCCTGCCTCCACAAAGGACATGACATTCACCAGCGCCAAGATGACGGTCAAAATAAGCAATTGCATAGGTTCCCGCCTGTTAACTGCCGGGGAAAGCGCTTCCCCGTGTGGAATCAAATATGAAATCAAAATCTATCTGGAAGACCAGGTTTTGCCTGAGGATTTACTTTTCCTTCTTCTTTTTCATAAAAATAAACGAAAATAAAATTTTGTCCCAAACAAACACAAATAAGGTCGTCCCATCGAAGTTTATTTATGATAAATCCATTCTTGGACATTTCTTGTTTGGGGCTAATCATTGCAATGTTTTTCATTACACCGAATACAAGCTGATTATCCGCGGTGGAAATCTCGGCTTTTAAAGTGGTCATTTTTGACCGCGAAACAGCGAAGAACTTTTCAATCAAATCGTATATCTGGTTTGTAGGATTCGCTTGTAAATTACAGTGCTCTTTAAAATCTATCCTAACGGATAACGTTCCGCCTGTGTCCTGAACGTGAAACGTAAATTCTTCGATTTGATAGTCTGCTACTAAATAATCTCCTGTTATTGAATAAAATACAAAGCCTTCCTTATTTTTTTTCTCCATTAACGTGATATTTTTATAACCAATCCACCTTTGCTCAAGGTCGTCTGGAAGCCACTTGCTAAGTAATATTTTCCCAGCCCATTTTGTCGCATGTTTTATACATGGCTTCGGAACATGCGTCACGCTTTCCAAGCCGCGACTCTGTCTATATTCCGGCAACAGCACTTCAATAAAGTTAGGATTTTCCGTTTTTGCCCAAGATTCAATAGTCGATATTTCATTCGCGGATAATCTCGTTTCTGTTGCTTTATTTTCCGAGTCGCCTTTTGCTTGATTCAGAATCAAACAAGAAATAATAATAATAACTAATATGGCTGTTTTCATGGTATTTGAACCTCCTCGATAATTTCTATAACTTCCCATCCCTCGTTACCTGGAAGGATATCGTATAATGTTCGAACCCAGAACTGTTGACAACCAAGCGCCTGTAACATGCCGTAATCATTAGATGCCTTTTTCTTTGGAGTAATCGCATAATAATGACTGGCGGCTTCACAACACCCCTCGAAGGCATTCCAATTATTCCCGCCGCCTGTGTCGAAATCCATAACCAAGTATTGCGTCTGATTGCTCACAGATCGGCTTTCAAGATTAAGACAGTTGCCTTGGCCCGCATTAGATGAAGCACGGACAAACTGGACATTCGCAGATCCTGCACCGGGCATTTCAAATGTGTACTTCATGCACCGAGCTTGGTTATCACAATCGCCGCTACCGCCATCCAATAATGCCCATCCGTCAACATCTCCTGATCCAAAAGTCGTATTTGAAGCAACCATGCTTTGAAGACTATCGGCAATGCTTTCGGAAGTGTTTTGCCCCGAAGCGGTATTACACACCTTATTGACTCGTTTCAATGTTGGGCCAGAACCTGGCGAACCCCATGTAACATATATCTTATGCGGGCCGGAAGATTCGTTCCCGTAAGTTTGCCCGCCCACATTGATCGACCAGTTGATGCTGTTACTCAAAACATCCACCCCAATCGGAAGTTTTTCATCCGATGTCACTGAAATGACCTGATCGGAAGCAGTGGACGTGAGATTGGTCTTGTGAAAATCAAGCGCTCCAATTGGCCCGTCTCCTGTCAGATTAAAACTGATCCCTGAAGGCTGAACACAAAGCGTCACGTTGGCCGTAATCTTGCTGTCCTTGGCATGGGTGATCGGATTATTCGCGCCGCCTTTGATCCAGCCGCGAGGATTGTAAACCGTGCCGCCTGACCCGGAATAGTCAGTATTGTAATCGGTCAAGACTCCATGATCGCTGGTAAATTCGACCTTTTTCATCTCCACCCCCGGTCCAACCACCGTGAACACATTCGAGGCCAGGATCGTGCCGTCAAACACTGCCTTCAACATCATGTTATTCGACACACTGCTGGCTGTCACGCCTTTAATTTTGACCGTGCCGGATTGGCCGATGCTTAAGGACGCCCCGCCCGAGGGCGTGAATTGGGCGCTGCCGGTTCCGTTCAGGCACACGATCTGAAGCGTGTTCGTAATCCCCGGCGGATTGGGCGAGAG
>JBAZEM010000043.1:0-6064 GCA_041653875.1 Kiritimatiellia bacterium | reverse complement strand
CAGGACATCGGCGCGGCGTCGTTTGCCGGCTTGGCCGGATATTCGGAATCGGACGGCAGGTACACGATCAGTTCCTCCGGCTATGCGGTATATAGCACGAACGATGCCTTCGGTTTTGCCTGGACAAGCTGGTCCGGCGACGGTCAGATCGTGGCGCGTGTGACCAGCAGGCAGGGATACGGCATGGCCGGGGTGATGATGCGCGACGGGTTGGCGTCCAACGCCCGCCATACGCTGATGACTTTGCACTCCGGATACATTTATTGTTATCGCCGGACCGAAACCGGGGGCGCCACGACGGGGGTCTTTGGCGGGTATTCGTATCCCGGCGCGCCGTACTGGGTGAAGCTGGTGCGGTCCGGCGATTCGGTGAGCGCCTTCCGTTCCACCGACGGCGCGAACTGGGTGTTTATGGGAACAACGGTCATGGACCTGCCGGAGACCATCAATATAGGGCTTGTGCTTACCGGCAGTAATCCGCCTTACACGGCCACCTTCGACAATGTCAGCATCGGGCCCTGACGGAGCCGTGTTGCAAGTAAAACGTAACTGTTCTCGTCAGAATTCAGAAGTCAGCCCGCCTGCAACGCTGTGCCCTGCCCGCAGTGCTACGCACAGCGTTGCAGGCGGGGTAGCACTGCGGGCAGGTAGTCAGAATAAAGAACCCGTATGGGTCAAGAGAATACGAAGAGAACAGGTTGTAAGCGCAGGGTCGAAAGCGGAATGTTCTTTGCGGCCTTCAATGGCTGATTCTTGCGAGTTTTATTCTGGATTCTGGATTCTGAATTCTGACTCCTGACTACCTGAGTTGTTACAATAAAACAAGACCGCGTCACACCGTGACGTGCCACAGGTTCCGCGCCTATCATGTCGAATTGTAGGGCGGAACGGTGTTCCGCCGTCGGGGCTGGGTTGCCCGCCTTAGTTGGATAAATTTAGCGCTCTTTTCGTGTTTCGCGGGCAATCGTCTGCTCCCCGCCGGATCTCCGCGTGCAAAGATACAATCGTTTTGTGTTGAATTATTATTCCGCCTAAGCTACCTTATACTTAACTTAAAGGTGTGTCTCGAACATTCAGGAGATTTCGCATGAGCGCAAAACTGCTTGATGGTTCCGCGACTTTCCGCCCCACGCGCTTCCGAAAAACCGCGCCCAATCGGCCGGCGTTTTTGGCGAAGGCCGTGGCGTTGGGGCTGATCGCTCTGTTCGGCGGCGCCGGCGCCGCGTTGGCGGGCGCCCAGGCGCCTTTCACCGCCGTGCGAACCGACCACGTCAATCTGCCGACGATCGTGGTGGCCGACAACATGGTTGTGTACACGCCGACCGGGGCGGCCACCAACCTGAATTGGTCGGGGGACATCACCAACCTGACCGCCAGAGGATTAGCGCGTACTAGCACATCGCAGGGGGTGACCGTATGGTCGGCGGTTAAATATTTGCGCGATGGTATTTACCAGATGACCGGCCAGCGCTTGCCGGTTGTGAGTCATAACACCTATCCGCTTACCAACGCCATCATGCTGACCACGCTGGAGGCGCTGACCAACTCGCCCAACGCGCCGGCCGATATCGTGAGCAAGGCCAAGGCCGCGCTGATCGACGACTTGGACGATCCTTACACGAAACTTTATGATCGGAGCGAGGCGTTTTATATCCACACGGAAGCCTCGGGTATCTATATAGTGGCGAACAATTTCAGCGGCCTGGGACATGCCGTGGTCGAATTGCTGGAAGGCGAGCATGCCGCCTCCGGTTATCAAATTGGGTACGAAACCCTCTGCATGGGTCCCAACTGGACCTATACGCCAAACTTCACCGCCAAAAATTTGATATTTAACATGGAATATTCCAGTCGTCCCGGTTTTTATTTGCGGGTCATAGCGCCGGAGTGGGGTGCGGCCGGCGGGATGGGCACGATCTCTTACGGTTATCTTAATGGCGCGGATAATGACGGCAACGGCCTGCATGCGCCCGATGAAACCGTGGAAATCAGTTACGACCATTGGCAGCGGGGCTTAAAGGTGGCGAGCCAAATGCAATCGATGCCGAGGCCCCCCGGACAATGGTTGCAAAAATATACCCTGTCCGTCGTCACGAATATGGTCGCCACGCGCTCCACGCAAGGATTAATGGCTCCGGTGCAGTATGGTTTGTATGCCAATCGTCCGGCGGCATCTTCGAACAATGTGGATATGCTTTGGTTTGCCACCGACTGCCCCGCCGCCGCGAGCAACGCGGTTTCCTGGTGCATCGCGTCCGGCACAACTTATCGATGGTTCGAAACCCCCTTGAACGGTGTGCGGCCGCATCTCGATTTGTCGGCGCCGGCGGTGCGGGCGGTCATTTTGGCGGATATGAAGCAGATGGCGGAGGCATTCTGGAAAGTCAATCCCGGCCAGGTTTTCGGGATGAATACCGAGCCGCCGGATGCCGGGCCCAACGAGGACCAATTCGTTCGATATACGGCGAATAAGAACTGGTATCCGGATTATCGCCTGGCGGAAGGCCAGACGTGGGGCGCTTACAAGCTCAGCGGAAGCCCGGTCGGTCCCGTGCCTAACCAGACGACCGAAAGCTGGTGGTGGAAACCCGCGGATCCCGCGCATCCGGATGCGGCCAACGCCTATTCCGACACCATTATGGCGCTCAATAACTGGCTGGTGAGGGAGTTCGACAAATACGTTGACAGTCTCCCCGCTACGAACCAGACGTCGGGCGGCATTTCCAAGAAGAACTTGGTCATCTCCTCGTGTCTCAGTTACTTTGAGCATGACGTGCCGCCCAATTTCAATCTGGATTCGCGCGTGCGCGTGACGGTGGCCTTCTTTCCCGTTCACCGCGGCAAGGGCAAGTGGGTGAATTGCGCCACGTATGCCGATATTATGAAGGCTTTTTCGAAGGTATCGGCCCAGCCATCCAGCTTCTACGCCATGTTTGGCCAAAGCCTCTACACCGATTGGGGTGTTGGCAGAATCTACTGCGGCCAAACTGTCGGCTACATTCAGGATTTCGTACATACCCCCTACGAGGCGGGATGCAAGGGTTTCTGCGGCCAGATGGACTTCAATTTTGGGAAGTCGGGTCTCGATTATTATCTTTACGCCAAGATGCTCTGGGAGCCGACGCTCACGGTGGCCCAACTCGATGCCTTGCGCGCCCGCTGGATTACGCGCGCCTACGGCCCGGCCGCCGCAATCATGCAAAAATATTACGATTTCATGGTTAGCGGGACGTTTCTCAACACGTTAAACGCCCGCGGGCAGGCGATGAACTTTATCCAGCAGGCCGATGCCCTGGTGGCGCCGGGCAGCGCCGAACAGCGGCGCCTGGATGACCTCAAGCAATTCTGGTATTATTACTACTTGCAGGACATCGGCGCCGACGCCTCCTCCCAGGAATTGAGGGAATTCATGTGGAAAGGCCAGATGTCCTACATGAATCCTCTGTTTACGTTCCTGGTTTGGGTGTTCAAGGATGCTACTTTTTTTGGGACTGAACGAGTTGCGGGCCTCAATTATTATAACACCAATTCGATGCCGCCTTTCATCGCGGCGGCGCACTATGAACCGAGCGAAACGGCGGGCTGGTGGGCGAACGTGGTCAGGCACTGGCCGATGACTCCGGTCAATGCGTTTGAGGACGCGGTGCTGGCCGATGGCACGCATGGCTCCGCCGTCGATCTCAACGATCTGGTCGGCGTCCAGCAGTTCCGCACCAACCTGACGGCGGGATACCTCCTCTACATTAATACTCTTCAACCCCAGCCGTTGACCCGGGCCCAGCAAGCGGGGGATGTCATTGGCTTCAAAGTCCATTGGGCGGACACCAATGCTGTCGCGCGCCGTTTGTCCTATGGCATCAGCCGGTGGAATACCGCGCAGCAGCAATGGACGAACGTGTGGAATGGCTATGTCGATTCCGTTTTCACGAACAGCCCCGCGTTCGTGACCACCGCCGATCCGGATGGGCGCTGCCAACTCGCCGTGGGCAAATATACGGCGCCGGCGGCCGGAGTCTATCGCTTCGATTTGGGAGTGATTTCCACTGTCAATAATCCATCCGCCATCAGTCTGTTTAATATCAGGCTGGCAACGCTGGATTACGATTTGGCCGACAGCGCTTTCTCGGGCGCATCGATCCCGCAGGGGTTTACGAGTAATCGGCGCGATGCCACGGCATTAGGCTACACCTACTTCTATATTCCCAAGGGCACGACCAGTCTGGATTTTGAAATCTGGTCGGGTGGGGCAATAATAGGTAAATACATCGACCTTTACACAGGGCTGCCCGGCAATGGCAATTGGACGCAGACGCGAAGAGTGGATGTTACTTCTGTGGGTACCTACCGGATCGCGCTCAATCCCGGTGAAGCCGGTTCGGTTGCCAGAATGGGCCTGCGGCCTGGTGAGGTCCCGTATTTTTACTCGATTCCCCAGTTATGGGCCGAGTCGCCCTCGCTCCTGATGGTTCCCAGGGCCATCGCGGTGGCCGACGGTCTGACGCCCTATACCGGCGCGCCCGTCATTGTGACGCCGCCGACGAACATCGCGGTGTCGGGCGGCCAGCCGGCGGCGTTCTGTGTGACCGCCGCCGGTTCGGGGACGTTCACGTACCAGTGGCGCAAGAATGGGACGAATATTGCCGGGGCGACCGCGGCCAATTACACGACCCCGGCGATAACGGCGGCCGATAACGGCGCGGCGTACAGCGTGGTGGTGGCGAATTCCTTTGGCAGTGCGACCAGTTCGAATGCGATCCTGACGGTGAAGACCGTGCCGGCCATCGCGGTCCAGCCGGCGGGCAAGGCGGTGACGGTGGGGCAGACGGCGGCGTTCAGCGTGACGGCCACCGGGCAGGCGCCCCTGGCGTATCAGTGGCGCAAGAACGGGACGAACATCGCCGGGGCCACGGCCTCCAGTTACACGACGCCGGCGACGGTGGCTGGCGATAATGGCGCAAAATTCAGCGTGGTGGTGACGAACACGCTTGGCAGTGCGACCAGCGCGAATGCGACCTTGACGGTAAATTCCACCGCGCCCGTGATCACGGTCCAACCGGCGAACAAGACGGTGACGGCCGGCCAGGCGGCGGCGTTCAGCGTGACGGCCACCGGATTGGCGCCCTTGAAGTATCAGTGGCGCCGGAACGGGGCGAATATTGCCGCGGCGACCAACTCCAGTTACACGACGCCGGCGACGGTCTCGGGCGACAACGGCGCGGCGTTCAGCGTGGTGGTGTCGAACTCGTTCGGCAGTGTGGTGAGCGCGAATGCGACCTTGACGGTGAATTCCACGCCGCCGGCGATCACGGCCCAGCCGACGAACCTGACGGTGACAGGCGGCCAGAAGGCGGTGTTCAAAGTGACGGCGAGCGGAATGACGCCCTTGGCATACCAGTGGCGCAGAAACGGGGTGAGCATTCCCGACGCCACGGCCTACATTTACACGACGCCGGCGACGGTCTCGGGGGATAATGGCGCGATATTCGGCGTGGTGGTGACGAACGCGGCGGGCATCGTGGTGAGCGCGAATGCGATGCTGACGGTGAATTCCGTGCCGCCGACGATCGCGGCCCAGCCGGTGAGCAAGACGGTGACGGCCTATTTTCAGACGGCGACGTTCGGTGTTATCGCCGCCGGGACGGCGCCATTCACGTATCAGTGGCGCAAGAACGGCGTGAACATTCCCGGGGCGACGGCGGTCGTTTACACCACCCCGGTGGCGCTGGATGGCGATAACGGGACGAAATATAGCGTGGTGGTGGCGAACGCGGCGGGCAACGTGACCAGCGCGGATGCGACCCTGACGGTGAATTCCGCGCCGCCCGTGATCACGGTCCAGCCGACGAACCGGGCGGTGATGGCGGGCCAGACGGCGGCGTTCAGCGTGACGGCGGTCGGGACGACGCCTTTGACCTATCAGTGGCGCAAGAACGGCACGAACATCGCCGGGGCCACGGCGGCAAGCTACACGACGCCGGCGACGACGGTGCTTGGCGATAACGGCGCGAAGTATAGCGTGAAGGTGACGAACGCGCGCGGCAGTGTGACGAGCGTGGATGCGACC
>JBAZEM010000042.1:0-6179 GCA_041653875.1 Kiritimatiellia bacterium | reverse complement strand
TTGCGTTCGCCGCCTGGACGACAGCAGTCTTCTTGTATTCATGCTTCAGGAGATTCTGGACGAAACGGAGCATCGAACAAGAGGGTTCATGCGACGCGCTGCCCGCGCGCGCCTGACCCTCAGCGTTGGCTGATGGAAGAGATAAAATGAATCGATTTTACATTGCAGCACTGTTTCTCTTGCTGATCGGCAGCTGGATGATATCAATGGCATTGCCGCTAACTGAGGATCCGAGTGGACGAATCTACTACGCAGCAAAAGGCTCGATCCCCCTTAAAGATAATGCGACCAAACACCCCGGATTCTGGCTGATCGGCGGCGGTGTTCTTTTGCTTTCTGCGGGAGGATGTGCATTCTCAGGAAAAAGAAGATCATAGGAGCCAACCATCGGGTTGAGCGTATTTTTTGCCCGTGGCGGGCAAAAAACCGCTCACCCGACAGCGTTAGCCTAAAAAACAGAGGGAGGAAGTTGGATGTACACTCGAATAGCGATGATGGTTCTAGGTGCTGCAGTACTTTGTGCCGGCTGTGTCGCCACAACGCGCAAAGGGGATGGGGACTCACCGGATCTTGTGCTTAGGGTCACCGACAGCAACGGAACTGTGACTGAACTGGCGCATGCTCAAATACTCGGAGATAACACGAAGGGAGTTGTGACGCTCATTGACGGCGCAATTCAACTCGACATCCCATTGTCCAAAGTCAGCAGCATATTGGTGCCAGAACGGACCGGCAAGATGGAAATGACGGTGACATTAAAAAGCGGGGAGAAGCGTACGGGGCGGATGAACATGGCGCCAGTGAGATTCGTTGGGCAAACCGCCATAGGACAAGCACAGATCAGGATGTTCGACGTGCGAGAAGTGGAGAACGTGACACGCTGATAGACGGCGATCGGTCCAATCAACCCTGGATAAAAGAGGCAGAGCCCAACAACGGCGACACACCGAACCCTCGTTCGCCTTCGGCTCACGGGTTCGGTGGTCGCTGACGTTGGGAACGAAGAAAAAGAACCACGGAAGGTTCAGGATTTCAAGACAATAATGACCCTACGAATGCGTTTCCGCACGTCATGAGGTGTGGAATTGAGGAGAGGGACTCAATTATCTCCGCAGATTTCGCAGATGAACGCAGATTGAATTATATCTGCGCAATCTGCGGACAAAAACGCGAAGGTAGGGACGATGTGTGTCCAAAAGAACAAGCTGCAAGCCAGAGGGGCAAAGCACCCGAAACCCCTCGACAATCCCGAAAAGAAGAGAGAGACTACTCCCAACAAGGCACCCACCGAACCCTCGTTCACCTACGGCTCACGGGTTCGGTGGGCGCAGACGTTAGCCGCTAAAGATGCGAGAGCTCACGGAAGGAGGGAGAAAATCATATGAACCGAATTGCGGGCATCTCCACTCATCTGATACTACTTGTGCTCATTCTCAGCTGCTCAGCCGATGCTCAGGAGCATTCGGGCTCCGCGAAGCGGCTTGCGTCGGGCGACCATTCGTTGACACTGCGGGTTGGTAACCTCGACCGGCGCTATATCGTCCATGTGCCGCCCAAATACAACAGCCGGCAACCAGTACCCATCGTCATCATGCTTCATGGGGGTGGAGGCACTGCCCGAGGTGCGATGCGCGAAACCGGCTGGGCGCAGAAGGCCGACAAGGAGGGCTTTCTTGCCGTGTTCCCCGAGGCCACGCCGCCCGACCAGACCAAGCCCAGTCGCTTCGGGACCAACGGCCAGGCTTGGAACGATGGCTCCGGCGGCTTTCACTCCGGCGAGCGGAACATTCCAGACGTAGCCTTCATCAACGCCATGCTCGACGACCTCATCGCGCGCTTCAACGTGGATCGCCGGCGCATCTACGCCACGGGCTTTTCCAATGGCGCTTCGATGGCATTCCGTGTCGGCGTCGATCTGTCCGAGCGCATCGCTGCCATCGCGCCCGTCGCTGGCACGCTCTGGATCAAGCAGCCGAAACTCGACCGGCCTGTCTCGCTCTTTTACGTCAGCGGCGATGCCGACCCGCTCAATCCGATCGAAGGAGGCACGCCGAAGATGGCCACGGGAGCCGCCATACGAGCGGCAATTTCGAGGGTCAAGCCTCCGGCGAACGAGTTCATCGCTGCCTGGGCACGCGCACTCGGTTGCCAGACTGAGCCGAAACCCGCACCCGCATCTCCCGGCCTCACGACGGCTGTCTACAGCCGTTGCCGCGACGCAGCCGCGGTTCGCTTCACTCTCATCGAGGGACACGGCCACATCTGGCCCGGTGGGAAAAATCTGCTCCCTGAAGCCATGGTCGGAAAACCATCCGATAAGTTCAAGGCGACGGATGCCATTTGGGAGTTCTTCCAGCAACATTCACGTTCGGAACGACACTGATGCAAGGGCACAGTGGCGGCTAACAACCGGTTGCAGCGGACGGTCCGCTGCGCGGCCCGCCGCTGAACCGGAACGTTCGCTGAAGATATGAAATACGAGCTGACAAAACGAGAAAAACAGATGCTATCGCTTGAGCGCTCCTATCGGAATGAGCGTGCTGGCGCTGGCGCATTTGCACTAATCACAGGAGTCCCCCTTTTGGTATATGCCATTTTTATTTTATACTACCGACTTCGGTTTCCCGAAGCGGCGACTTTAGTTCCCATCAATTGGGACATTTTCCGAAACGCCGGCCTTTACTTCATGATCCCCTTCTTTCTTGCTTATCGAGCACATACAAAACTGCAAATGATTGAACACCTGAAGCATCACATCAGTGAAAAAGACAAAAACAGCGAACCAGCGAGTTCAGACTATCGCGCTACGCGCTCAGTCTGACCCGTTTCGTTCGGAAAAGATAAAACCAGATACCGAAATCTTTCTCACACAAAGACGCAAAGTCACGAAGGAAATCTTCCCGATCTGAAAACAGAATTAACTTTGTGATCTTTGTGGCTTCGTGTGAAAACATGATCGATCCGAACCAGCGGGTCGAGCCTACCGCCTGACGGCGGCGGCTCACCCGCATCGTTCGGAAAAGATAAAAACAAGAGACCGGAATCTTTCTCACACAAAGACGCAAAGTCACGAAGAAAATCTTCCCGATCTGAAAACAGAATTAACTTTGTGATCTTTGTGGTTTCGTGTGAAAACATGATCGATCCGAACCAGCGGGTCGAGCCTACCGCCTGACGGCGGCGGCTCACCCGCATCGTTGGCTGAGCGAAAGAAGGAGAACATATCATGAGCAAATTCGAACGCATCGTCTGCGTCGCGGTTCCAAATATCATGGGCGTGATCTTGGTCATCCTCGGAAAGCGTGTGATTGCCCAAGCTTGCGTTGTAGTGACGGCAATCGACCCCACCGTCGTCATGATGGGAGAGATGCTGATCTGCACGGGTCTCATCTGTGTATCGCTGTCCTGTATTGCGTATGCACTCGTGAGGCCCTCCTTCAGACTGAACGACAACAATTGATGAAAAAACTTGCCATACACATTTTTGCATCATACCATGTGTATCAAAGGGAGGAATTCAGATATGACAAGGACAAACGTTGTCTTGGACGATAATCTTGTGGTGAAATGCCAGAAAGAAACCGGCATTAGGACGCGGAGGGGCGTCATCGATCACGCCCTGCAGGAACTGCTCCGGCATGCGTGTCAAAAAAAAGTCTTGGAATTGAAGGGCCGGATTTCCTGGCAAGGCAACCTTGGCGCTTGGCGAAGAGGCAGAGGTTTAATGTGATCATCGTTGACACATCCGTGTGGATCGATTTCTTCCACGGGAAAAATTCGCCGGAGGTTCATACACTGGAGCGGATTCTTGTCGAGGGGAAAGACGTCTGTATTTGCGGGGTTATCCTTGCCGAAGTTCTTCAAGGAATTCGTGAAGACGGAGACTATCGCGCGACATTATCCCGATTCGAATCCTTCCTGTTCCTCCCGATGAACCAGCACACTTTCGTAAAGGCCGCAGAACTGTATCGGATATTACGGCACAAAGGGATCACGATTCGCAACACCGTTGACTGTATGATTGCGGCTGTGGCAATTGAACATGACATTCCTCTCCTTCACAAGGATCGCGACTTCAATCCTATAGCCGAATACTGTGGGCTGAAGACACCGGAAAAGCCAACAAAGGCATCCAGGATATTGCCGCCAAGGCACGGCAAATCCTGATGCTTTTCGTTCTGCGGAAAAGGAGATGAATCAATGAATCCTGGAATGATTGGTGGCATCATCGGCGGAGTCGTGGGAAGCATCATCGGCCTTGCCGGTGGAATTATCGGAACATATTTCAGCATCAAGAAGACGAACAGTCCCCGAGAACGAGCATTCACGATCAGAGCGGCCGTCGTAGGCTGGATCGCTATCCTTCTGTTTCTTGCCTTGCTCTTCACATTGCCAAATCCGTACAGATGGTTCATGTGGATTCCCTATGGAATTCTTCTTCCTCTTGGAATTGTGTACGGGAACAAGACGCAACAAAGAATCAGGCAAGAGGAATCGCAGAACCAAGCGTCGGAGGCTATCGGCGCGCCCGGCGCGCCTCAGCCTCAACGCTGACGTTCGGCAAAAGGAGGATATCAATGAAGTTCATTGCCAGCGTCATCGCGGCAGCAGTCTGTGCTGTCTGGAGTTATGCGGCTGGGGCCAACGTCGGGGAAGCCCTACGGTCGCCAACTGATATCAAAAATTTGGCTCAGGTCATATCTGACACGAACTCAACGTATTCATCGCTCATATTCCGGGCATCTTTTATGTCTCAAACAAACATCAGTATGAAGTATTACCTGTTTTATAAGAGGCCCGATCAATGCGCCTTGCTTATTCTCGACGGGCGCGATTCAACACCCCTGCTCATTGGAACTCAGAAGGATGCCCTATTCTACGATCTATCGAGTGGAAAACTCTTGCACACCCTGGCCACGGGAATTTTATTTACGCTTGAGACCGATGAGACAGGTTTTATCCAGTTTAAGTATGGCGTGAAAGGCCACTTTTTCCATAACCGCTTTCAGACAGACAGTGGAACTCCTGTCTTTGAAAACAACATAAGAATCGACGTGCCTTCCCTGCTTCGCACCATATCAGTGGACATACAATCCACGCCCATGCCGAAAGGACAATACGAGTGGTCTGGATACACTAAAAAAAAGAGCCTATGCGTTGCGATTGTCGATCCGGCGGCCGCAATTCCATTCCAGTCGTTAAAACTGTTTTTGCAAGGAATGACTAACGCTTTCCTGGCGTTTGACCACATCGAAGCCAACACGAGAATCGACAATTCGATCTTCTCCCTACCTCTCGATAAACTGCGCAAACGGAAAGTGAATGTTGATAATAATGGAGATAGAGACGCAATTGCTGATTGCGGTGCAGCAGCATTAGCCAGAGTCACTTTCCTCCGATCAGCCCTCGCCTTTCCCGGCCGTAGGAGCGACGCGGCCCGTTTCGGACTGACGAATGTCGACTGGAATGCAATAGGGCAGATGGATAATGAGGTCTCCCCGATTCTCAGAGAACTTTTTTCTGTCAACGACCTTGCATCGCAGAATGCCGAACCAACAAATGCACCGTATTCTTCGTCCGCGACGGACTCGAAACGGTGATTTGAATCGTTGGGCCAAGAGAATCGAAATGACGAGGCGAAAGAAAAATATCGGGGCCTGCGGAAATCATTGCGGCGCATGCCTGGATTATCGTGCTCTGGCAGAAGGTTGTAATGATCTCCGGCGGCAGGTTGCTTCAGCAATCAAACGAGAGATGAATCTGGATGTTCCGCTCGATCAGGTCGGTTGCGATGGGTGTTGGGGCGGCATTCATGCCGCATGGGCCGCTTCCCTTGACTGTAAGATTCGCCAGTGTGTCGAAGCCAGGAATTACGCCACCTGTGCCGATTGTCCAGATTTCGCTTGTTCCACGTACCTGAAGCAATTTGCAGAGAACAGCGACCAAGCCAAGAACATCAATGCGATCAAGCAGGTGGGACAGGACAAGTGGACGGCCCAACAAGCGGCTTCAGGCTATCGCCCGCCTGTGGCGGGCTCAGCCTGAGCCGTACCGTTGGGGAATCAAAGAATATGAATACGATACGTCTGTCCTTGTGCTTGTTTTTGCTCGTACTTAGCATCGGATGCCGAACAGCTGGACCAAGCGTAACAAGAGAACAAAAAGAATATACAGTGCGA
>JBAZEM010000041.1:0-6865 GCA_041653875.1 Kiritimatiellia bacterium | reverse complement strand
CGCGCCGTTATCGCCGATCGCGGGCGCGGGCAATGTGTAAATCGAATTGGTCGCCAGACCGATATTTGCCCCATTTCTGCGCCATTGGTATTTCAACGGCATGGAACCGACCGCCCTTACGCTGAACACCGCCGACTTGCCCACCGCAACCGCGTTGCTCACAGGCTGAACCAAGATCACGGGCGCGGAATTAGACACGGTCAGGGTCGCGTT
The DNA here is from genome assembly GCA_041653875.1 of Kiritimatiellia bacterium. Taxonomy (GTDB): domain Bacteria; phylum Verrucomicrobiota; class Kiritimatiellia; order JAAZAB01; family JAAZAB01; genus VSJD01. Next base: position 6,652 of record JBAZEM010000041.1, on the reverse strand, counting down.
CGCGCTTGCCACGATGCCCAGCGTGTTACTCACCACCACCCTGAATTTAGCGCCATTATCCCCTATGGTCGGCGGAGGCGTCAGGTAAGCGGAACCACCCGCGCCGGCGATATTTACCCCGTTCTTCTGCCACTGATACTTGAGCGGCGAAGTCCCGATCGCCTTCACGTTGAACGCAACGGCCTGACCCACCAGCGCCTCCTTGTTCGCGGGCTGGACCGCGATCTCAGGCGCGGAATTATCCAAGGTCAGGGTCGCAGACGCGCTCGTCACAGTGCCCAGCGTATTACTCACCACCACCCTGAACTTAGCGCCGTTATCGCCCGCCACTGTCGCCGGTGTCGTGTAATTGGTATAGATCGCCCCGGCGATATTCACGCCGTTCTTCTGCCATTGATATTTCATCGGCGCGGTGCCGTCCGCCGTCACGCTGAACGCCGCCGTCTGGCCCTCTTTCACCGACTTGTTTGCCGGCGGGATGGTAATGACCGGTGCCGATGTCACCGTCAGGATCGCATCCACGCTCGTCGCCCTGCCCAGCGAATTGGCCACCACCACGCTGTACCTGGCGCCGTTGTAGCCAAGCACGGTCGTGGCCGGTGTCGTGTAACTTGCCGCCGTGGCCCCGGCGATGTTCACCCCGTTCTTGCGCCATTGGTACGTAAGCGTCGGCGTCCCTTTGGCCGTCACGCTGAATGTGGCCGTCTGGCCGCGGGCGATCGACTTGTTATCCGGCTGGTCCGTGACCGCCGGCGCCGAATAAAGCACCGTCAAGAACGCGTTTACGCTCGTGACACTGCCCACGGCGTTCGCCACCACCACGCTATATTTTGCGCCATTATCGCTTTCCACCGCTATCGGAGTCGTGTAACTGGAGGAGGTCGCCCCGCTAATGTTAACCCCGTTCTTGCGCCATTGGTACGTCAATGGCGCGGTACCGTCCACCGCCACGCTGAAGGTTGCCGTCTGGAAATGCGCTTTCACGGTCTGGCTCACCGGCTGGGCCGCGATCGTGGGCGGAATACGATTAACCGTCAACGTTGCCGCCGCGCTTGCCATGCCCAATGTGTTCGACACCACCACGCTATAGACCGCGCCATGATCGCCCATCGTCGTCACCGGCGTCGTGTAACTGGCGGAGGTCGCCGCTGTAATATTCGAACCATTCCTGCGCCATTGATATTTCAAGGTCGCCTGCCCCTGCGCCGTCACGCTGAACGCCGCCGTCTGGCCTACCGTCACTGCCTGGCTCGCCGGCGGCGCCGTGATCAAGGGCGCGGCCAGCACCGTCAGCAGTGCGTTCGCGCTCGTCACGCTTCCCACCGAATTCGCCACCACCACGCTAAAAAGAGCGCCGTTATCGCCCGCCGCCGTCGCCGGCATTGTGTAACTGGCCGCCGTCGCGCCGGCAATATTCACCCCGTTCCTGCGCCACTGGTAGCCCAGGGGCGTCAAGCCGGTGGCCGTCGCGCTGAACGTTGCAGTAACGCCAACGTTCACCGTCCGGTTCACCGGCTGAACCGTGATCACAGGCGCCGAGGAATTAACCGTCAAAATCGCATTCGAGCTTGTCGCACTGCCGAGCGCATTCGTCACCACCACGCTGAAAAGCGCCCCATTATCGCCCGCGACTGTCGCCGGCGTCCTGTAACTGGCCGCGGTGGCCCCGGCTATGTCCGCTCCATTCTTACGCCACTGGTAGGTCAGGGTCGCATCCCCGGTGGCCGTCACGCTGAATGTAGCCAGGGCGCCCACCGACACTGTCTGGTTCGCCGGCTGGATCTTGACGGCCGGACAGGAACTCACGATCAGCTTGGCATTTGCGCTTGCCGCACTGCCAAACGCATTTGCCACCACCACGCTGAAGAGCGCGCCATTATCGCCGAGCGTTATCGCCGGCGTCGTGTAACCGGCCGCGGTCGCCCCGGCAATGTTGGCCCCGTCCTTGCGCCATTGGTACGTCAGCGTCCCCGAACCGGCGGCCGCCACGGTGAACCGCGCCGTTTGCCCAACAGCCGCCGTCTGGTTGGTCGGCTGGGTTAGGACGGCCGGGGCGCCCGTATAAGGGGTCAACCCATCGGCCACCGCGATGGCGCGGGGAACCATCAGGAGCGAGGGCGACACGGCCCACAAGAGCGGGATCGAGCAAATTTCCGGATATCTATCGGCAAGCTTCCTGAGCCGGGCAACCGATCCGGCTTCGCCGGGATTGAGGGGAATCCGGTAAAGCCCATGCGCACTGACATTCACAGTTCGAGTCGGCGTCCAGTTGCCGTTGCCGGGCAGACCTGTATAAAGATCGATAAGCGCGTAACCAAGCGTATAGTAGCTTTCCAAATCCAGACTGGTCGTGCCCTTGGGAATATAAAAGTAGGTGTAGCCTGATGACATATCCAGGCGCCGATTACAAGTAAGCCCCTGCGGGATCGAGGCGCCTGACATCGTATTGCCGGCAAGATCATAGTCCAATGTTGACACTCTTATATTTAACAATGACATGGCGGATGTCTTATTAAGAGCGCAAATCGCACCCAAATCGAAGCGATAGACGCCCGCCACGAGCGCCGTATATCTCGCCACAACGCGTTGACAGCGACCCGCAGGGTCGGCCGTTGTGACAAACACGGCGCCGGTGGTGAAAGCCGAATTCGCATAGCCATTCCACACGTTCGTCCATTGCTGTTGCGCGGCGTCCCAGCGACTGACACTATAGGGCAAACGGCATACAGTTGAATTGGTGGCGGCCCAATAAACCTGGAATCCAATGACGTCGCCCGCCTGCTGGGCCCGGGTCAACGGCTGGGGGATAAGATAAGTATTGTGGTAGGTCAAATAGCCCGCCGGCGCGTTGGTGCGGAACTGCTGGACACCGACCAGGTCGTTGAGATCGACAGTTGAACCACGCGTCCCGTTGGCCAGCACCGCGTCGTCAAACAAATTGATCGGCGACATGGGCCAATGCGCCCGAACGTTCGCCCACCAGCCCGCCGTCTCGGCCGGCTCATAATGGGCCGCCGCAATGAAAGGCGGCGTCACATTGGTATTAAAAAAATTTGGGCTTGCGATCTGCTCAACCGCATCGAATCGCGCATTTTTGAACGTATAAAGCAGGAACGAGAGGAGGGGATTCATGTAGGACATCTGCCCCTTCCACATGAATTCCTTCAATTCCTGGGAGGAGGCGTCGGCGCCGATGTCCTGTAAATAGTAGTAGTACCAGAATTGCTTCAGATCATCCAGGCGCCTCTGCTCGGGGGTCCCGGGCGCAATCAGCGCATCGGCCTGCTGGATAAAGTTCATCGCCCGCCCGCGGGCGTTGACCGTGTTGAGGAAAGTCCCATACTGCGTATAATCGTGGTATTGCTTCATCACGCTTGCGGCATTCGTGCCATAGGCGCGCGTAATCCAGTGGGTGCGCAAGGCCTCAAGCTGATACATCGTGATCTCCGGATTCCACATCAGTTTGGAAAAAAGATATAAATCCAGCCCCGTTTTCCCTAAGTTCAAATCACACTGGGCTACCACCCCCTTGCTGCCCACATCGTATATGGAATTTATGATAAGATCATAAATATTGTATGGCAAATTGAATAGCGGGGCCCCGCAATAGATCGCGCCAACCCCCCAATCGGAGCCGGCGACGCTTTGGGACGTTAAAAAATATCTGATGCCCGGTTGAGGCGACAGCGTCGAATAAGCCTTCATCGTATCTTTATATTTATCGTTCAAATTCACCCACTTGCCCTGGCCGCGATGCTGGGGAAAGAAGGCCAATGTCACGCGCACTCGCGGATCGAGATTGAAATTCGGCGGCACGTCATGATAATAGTAACTGAGAGACGAGGCGATCACCAGTTGCTTCTTGGAAATGCCTCCGGACAAACGGTTCGCGGCGGGGAGGCTGTCAACGTATTTGTCGAATTCCCTTAACAGCCAGTTGTTCAGGGCCATGAGAGTGTCGGAATAGGCGTTGGCCGAATCCGGATGCGCGGGGTCCGACGGATTCCACCACCAGCTTTCGGTCGCCTGGTTCGGCTGCGGCCCGACCGGGCTTCCACTGAGCTTGTAAGCGCCCCACGCCTGGCCCTCGGCCTGGCGGTATTCAGGATACCAGTTCTTGTACACCGTGTATTTAACAAACTGGTCATCGGTGGGACCACCATCCCCAGGCTCGGTTGGCAGGCTGAAAACTTGGCCGGGATGACTCACCCAGAACGCTTCCGCCTGTTTCTTCATATTGTCCAAAAGGACCTGCCGCACACCCGGAACCGACAAATCGGGATGAGCCCGAACATGGGTCGCAGGACTTTCGAGCCACCCGTATGAGGGCGAGACACACCAGGAAAGGGCGCCTGTCACGTTGCCGGGGAGGTCGGTGGCAAAATAGAGCATATCCGTATTGTTCGAGGTCGCCGCCGGACGATTAGCATACAAACCATACCGCACCGGGGCAAGCAAACCTTCCGTGGAACGTGTGGCGACCATATTGGTAAGGTGAGATATCAATATATTCATCCCCCCCTGGCCGGGGCTGGCCGGCATCGATTGCTTTTGGTTGGCTATCCGAAAGCCCCGTTGCCAGTGGTCGTAGCTGATTTGCACGGGCTCGTCTGGCGCAATCAGGCCGTTGCCGTCATTATCCGCGCCATTAAGATAACTGTAAGAGATCGTGCCCACCCCGCCCGCCGCGCCCGCCTCGGGCGCAATGACCCGCATATAGAAACCGGGATGATCGGAATACTCCATCTTGAACACAAGATTTTTGGCGGTGTAGTCCGGCGTATAGGTCCAGTTCGGTCCCATGCTGAGGGTCTCGTACCCAACCTGATATCCCGCCGCCGCATGGCCGCCTTCCAATAATTCGACCACGGCATGGCCCAGGCCGCTGAAATTATTCGCCACTATATATATGCCGTTGAGCTCGGTATGGATGTAAAACGCCTCGCTCCGGTCGTAAAGCTTCGTATAAGGATCGTTCAAATTGTCGATCAGCGCGGCCTTGGCCGCGCTCACCACGTCGGCGGGCGCGTTGGGCGAGTTGGTCAGCGCAGCCAGCGTGGTCAGCATGATGGCGTTGTTCAGGGGATACGTGTTATGGGTCGCCACCGCCAGGCGCTGGCCGGTCATCTGGTAAATCCCATCGCGCAAATACTTGACCGCCGACCAGACCGAAACAGCGTCCAAGTCGTTTATTCTCGATTGTCCAAAAGCGTTCAGGTTGGTTATATACCCCGACCAGTTCAGGTTGGTGGCCGCGCCGGACGCGGTGTACACGGTCATGTTGTCGGCCACCACGATCGTCGGCAAATTGGCGTGGTCGGCCCGCACGGCGACGAAGGGACCATTGACGCCCGCCAGCGCTGACCCGGCGTGGCCCATCAAGGCGATCAAACCCAACGCCGCAACCTTTGCCCAAAACGCCGGCCGATTAGGCGCGGCTTCTTGAAAACGCGCGGGACGGAAAGTCGCGGAACCATCAAGCAGTTTTGCGCTCATGCGAAATCTCCTGAATGTTCGAGACACACCTTTAAGTTAAGTATAAGGTAGCTTAGGCGGAATTATAATTCAACACAAAACGATTGTATCTTTGCACACGGAGATCCGGCGGGGAGCAGACGATTGCCCGCGAAACACGAAAAGAGCGCTAAATTTATCCAACTAAGGCGGGCAACCCAGCCCCGACGGCGGAACACCGTTCCGCCCTACAATTCGACATGATAGGCGCGGAACCTGTGGCACGTCACGGTGTGACGCGGTCTTGTTTTATTGTAACAACTCAGGTAGTCAGGAGTCAGAATTCAGAATCCAGAATCCAGAATAAAACTCGCAAGAATCAGCCATTGAAGGCCGCAAAGAACATTCCGCTTTCGACCCTGCGCTTACAACCTGTTCTCTTCGTATTCTCTTGACCCATACGGGTTCTTTATTCTGACTACCTGCCCGCAGTGCTACCCCGCCTGCAACGCTGTGCGTAGCACTGCGGGCAGGGCACAGCGTTGCAGGCGGGCTGACTTCTGAATTCTGACGAGAACAGTTACGTTTTACTTGCAACACGGCTCCGTCAGGGCCCGATGCTGACATTGTCGAAGGTGGCCGTGTAAGGCGGATTACTGCCGGTAAGCACAAGCCCTATATTGATGGTCTCCGGCAGGTCCATGACCGTTGTTCCCATAAACACCCAGTTCGCGCCATCGGTAGAACGGAAGGCGCTCACCGAATCGCCGGACCGCACCAGCTTCACCCAGTACGGCGCGCCGGGATACGAATACCCGCCAAAGACCCCCGTCGTGGCGCCACCGGTTTCGGTCCGATGATAATAATAGACGTATCCGGAGTGCAAAGTCATCAGCGTATGGCGGGCGTTGGACGCCAACCCGTCGCGCATCATCACCCCGGCCATGCCGGATCCCTGCCTGCTGGTCACACGCGCCACGATCTGACCGTCGCCCACCCAGCTTGTCCAGGCAAAACCGAAGGCATCGTTCGTGCTATATACCGCATAGCCGGAGGAACTGATCGTGTACCTGCCGTCGGACTCAGAATATCCGGCCCGGCCGGCAACCGGCGCCGCGCCGATATCCTGGTAAGTCCAGCCGGCGGGCAATGCCCCGCCATAATCCACGCCCACCGTCACCGTGATCGGCGCCGACTC
>JBAZEM010000040.1:0-8600 GCA_041653875.1 Kiritimatiellia bacterium | reverse complement strand
CGCGGCTATAAATCACTGGGATGTATGGTCGTTCCCATCGTCCCGCGAATCGAGGGACGACTGTCCGGCACGACATGAGGCAATCGCGCCAGGCTCGTGGTGCTCCAAGTGTGGCGAACGCAGGCCGTTGTTGTGAAAAGCGTGAAGGGTTGGCATGATGGCATATGACAAACTGAAGCAGTCGATCGGTAACCTGGCCGACGTTGAACGCGACGCCAACGGCTCAACCGTGGTGCAACCAGTAGACTTGGCGCGATGCGCCGAAGCTACTCGGAGGGGATTCGAGGCCATCTTGAGAGCGCTGGAAGCCTGCGATGGTCACGGCCACGAGCATCTTATCGGGGACCGAAGCAAGTGAAGATCACCTTCAACGATTGCCCGACGAGTGGAGGCACCATGGCGACTTGGTCCGAGTTGCGGCGTTGGCTGGACGAGACTCGGACACGGTTGTTCGGGCTTGAGGGCCGCGAACGTTGTGTTGCCATCACCATCAACCGAAACGGCATCTATTGCCATTGGGGCCCCGCGACGGCCGAGGTCGAGCGAACACCGACCTTTGGAGATGACTTATGTGGGTCAAGCAAGTGACCAGACAAGCCAGAGTCGGCCAAGAACCTAGGAGACGACCGATGCCGGTTCACCAACTGACCATTGCTGAGGCGATTCGACTAGCTACCAGTCAGAACATACTGCACCCGCTTGTGCGCGACAATTGGGCATCGCCACGAGGGATCTGCAATTGCTGCAAGGATCTCAAGACTCTCGGTGCGGGACTCGAGTCCGAAGTTGTGTTCTGCCAACTCGACTATGCGCATGACGGCGAGCACAGCAACGGGCGGTATAAGTGGACGGCAGCCTGGCCACCGCCCGAGTTGCACGTTCGAGCGGTACTTGAAGCCATCCAAACCGGGCGAGCCGATACGCTACAGCCGGAGTTCATCTGCGTGCGCTGCGGATCTAAAGTCTACTTTCAACGCGAACAGGGCCCGTGCCCGCAGTGTGGCCAGCCGCGTCCAGCAATCGGGGGGACGTCCGATGTCAGCTAAAGTCAAAGCGCAACTAGCCTCGATCCGACGTGAAGCCGCGCGCATCGAGCTCGAGCGGATGCGAGCACACGTCAAGGCCAAGAAGCGCAAGCTCGTGGAGCTTGAGGCGGACGAGCGGAACTGGACGAAGGCCCGCAAGCTCGAACGCAAGGCTCGACTCAAGGACTTGCGAAAGTCGCTTCGAGATCTGCAGCAAGCCAATGCGAAAGCGCGGGCGGCCAAGGTGAGGGCCATAGCCGAGCGCCGCAAGCAATTTGTAGAATGGTGGGCCGGTGTTCGGAGGGAACGCGATATGCGCTTGGCGGAAATCAAGCGAATGCGGGCGGACCTCCGAGCGTGGTCGAAGGATCTCCCAAACCGCCGTCGAGCAGCCGTCGCAGAGGTTGCAGCGGCGGCGCAACGCCACCTGGAGAGCTTCGACGAGAAAACGGCGAGCGAGCTCGATGCGCTCGAGCGGGCCATCCAAGAGGCCCGGCGAGAGCTCAAGTCGGACGAATACGACCTCAAGACGTGGGGCTCGAATCGCCGTCGGGAGGCGAGGGCTATCGCCAAGCCGCCGAGACGAGTTCGGGGAGAGAGTACCGCCGAGCTCGTCTCAGCCATCGAAGCCAACCTCGAAACGGCTGAGGAATGGGCTTGGTGGCGAGCCGAGCGCAAGAGCATCCTGCGCACGGCCAAGGAAGCGGGGATCACCGAGGGCGATGCCATTGCCGAGGGCATTCGCGAGCGTGTCGAACTCGAGCCGGAGCGGGCAATCGAGTACCTGCAAAACGATGCCGACGCATGGGTCGAGGCGGAGATCCGAAAGCAAGGGTTCGCGGCATGAAGCTTCCAAGCGATCTACGGCTGCCCCACAAGCATGCGTTCGGTCCCCTACAGACCAAGCGGACGGTACCGATCCGAAGCAAGCTCACCCGAGAACGAATCCGCCGTTGGGCGAAACGCGTACTTCGGCGGCAGGGAGAACGGCCATGAGTGAATGGTTTGACGATCCTGACGAGAAGACGCGCTTTGGCTGCCTGATGATCTGCGCCGTTTTCATGGCGGGCGTTATCGTGGCTACTGTGCTCGGCTCTCTATTGCGGAGGCTCGGCTTATGAACGGACGTGGATGGCCCGAGGATCCTGCCGCTTGCAAGTACTACCGGCGCGAATTCGGGGTGCGGACGGATCGTCAGATCCAGAGGGCAGAACGTAAACGACTGAAACGCGAGGCCGTGAAAGCGACCAAGCCATCAACCAGAAACCACCAGAGAGAAGGCTGAACCAATGCCAGAGACGTATCATGCGGAACAGGTCGAGGTCGAGCGGGGTGAGTATGATCCTCAACTGGCCATCAAGGGCTGGTTGCATTGGGTGAATGCCGGCGCAGCCAAGTACTGCAAGGAATTCCACTGTGAGATCATCCGCACCTTCCCCATTGCCGTGCGGACGGCTGTTGCCCAAGACGTTGCGCGGGAAACCTACGAGGCCATCCGGCGAGGCGAATATGGCCCGCTTGCGAAGCGGCAGCCACCAAAGTCGAGCAAGAAGTCGATCAAGAAGTCGACCAAGAAGTCGAGCAAGAAAGCCGCGCGCAAGCGCTGACTATCCCATGCGAACGATGATGGTGCGGATCCTGATTGACAGCTCCGCCGACGACCGTGCGGTGGCGGAAGCCATGCGTCGAGCCGTGCAGCCATTGGCACAGCGCTACTGGCTGGCCGTAGACGATCCGCAGCCGGAGGAAGCGGCCGCACTGTGGAGGGCAATTGAACAGAACGAAGACCCGAACCGCCCAGGCAAAGCGGCAATCTACCCAACCCCTACCAAGCCCCTGTAGCGAGAAGTGACATGAGACTATCGGTGCGCGCAGTGTTCGTCGAGTTCTCGACCAAGTTTGATTCGTGCGTCCCCTGGATGCACCTCGATCGCGAGGGCATGGTTCGAGCCGGTATCAGCTGCCTGCTTGACCCCATCGACCATGCCTTCGGTGTTCCGTGGGTGCACAAGGACGACGGCCACAAGGCGGAGATGAACGAGATCTCCGCCGATTGGGTGCGAGTGAAAAAGAACCGCTTACTGGCCCACCAAGGGCCCGCTCGAGCGCGGTTCTACACGAGCCTAGAGCTGACCAAGGAAGGCGTAGACAAGCTGGTCTTCGGGCGCCTTGAAGCGCTCGAGGCCCACCTGCTGGCGCACGTCTTCCCCGACTTCGACCGCTATCCGGCGGACGCCCAGCTTGCGATTCTTTCGGTGATGTGGGCGCTCGGAGATCCCGCGCAGCTCAAGTTGCCGTTTGCCAAAGCGGTACTCGAGGAGGCCTGGACCGTTGCGGCCGAGGAGTGCTTCTTGAGCGAGACACTTATGCCCGAGCGCAAGCCGCGCAACTGGGCGAACCGCAAACTACTGGTGACGGCTGCAACGACCGAGAGCCCAGAGAAAGTGACTGGTTGGCCATGACCCCTCATTCGGACGCACGAAGCTACGCAATACAAGCCTTGCTGAAACGGTTCGAAGAGAGCCCGAAGGCGGGCGAAGTCAAAGCCCTGGCGGGAATCGCCTGCCTCGAAACGAGGTACGGCGACGGCTGGAAAGGTGCCGGCGCCGGGTCGAACAACATGGGTGCCGAGCAGTGCGGCAACACTTGGAAGGGGGATCGGTTCGTCTACGTGGACACCCACCCCAATGCGGACGGAACGTCGAAGCCGTACCGCGCTTGCTTCCGCAAGTATGCGAACCCCGAGGCGGGTTGGTTCGCTTTGGTCGATATCGTGTATGTGAACCGCAAGCGCGACCGTGTTCGGCAAGCTGCGCGAGTCGATGACTGGAAAGGCGTTTCCCAAGGCCTCTATTCGACCGGCTACTACGAGGGCTTTGGCAAGACGCCCGCCGAGCGAGTTGGCAACCACTTGCGGGCCTTGACCAAGGCGATAGCAGGCGCCGACAACGCAGTCGCTCCAGCTATACCCATGGCGACTTTGCCGTACACTGTCCGTCGCGGCTCGAGAGGCGAAGCCGTGAAGCTCCTACAACGCGAGCTGCAGCTTGCGGCCGATGGCCTCTTCGGGGCTATCACCGAGGCGGCATTGCGCGACTACCAGGCTGACCACTGGCTGATTCCAGATGGCGTCTGCGGCCCGAAGACTTGGGCCGTGCTCTTCGCGGATGAATTCGTGCCGGAGGCTGCCTAGCAACATTGGAGGTGCGACCGATGCCCGATAACGAACACTTCGAGGGCGATCTCGAATCGGACCCCAACTTTTTCGGCTCTCCGTTCTTTGCGGACGCGGCCGACTTTGCTGTCGATGGACAGTGTCGGATCTGTGGTTGCACAGAGCTCGACCCCTGCCCGGACGGCTGCATCTGGGCGAACAGTGACGCAACGCTTTGCTCACGATGCGCGCAGGACGGAGAGGTGCCATGAAGAAGACCAAGAAGACTGCAACCAAAGCAGTCAAGAAGACTACTCCTCGTCCGGTGCCGCTGGACGCTGAGACCCTCAGAAAACGAGCGGCTCACTTGAAGTGGGCGCTCGAAGATGTCGAGACCTATCGGGAGCGGCTGCTTGCCGGAATGCACGCGGTTTGGGCTGCCGCCCATGCCTGCACTTCGGCGATCTCGCACGTTGAGCAGGCGAAAGCGCGGTGTCTGGCTCTGCTGTCCGTGTCGATCGACGGCATCGAGCGGAGCCAACGAATTGAGCTCGAGCCCGGAGAGACTCGCGATATTGACTTGCCTGCCGAGCGCGGCGGCTTAGCTGACATCCAGCTGCAGAACCTCGGGCGTAACTTGTGCTTCATGACCGAAGCCGTCTCGCTTGGTCTCGTGTTCAGTAAGGGCAGCTTCATTCGTGCGAGCGTCGAAGTGGTGGCGGGCCAGGTCATCAAAGTGAAGGTGTCCCGCCTATGACGAACGAAGAACTCGCACGACACACCGAAGCGCTCTGGGCCCTGTTCCTCGAATACGTCCGCAAGCACGGTATCGAGTTCGAGACGGAGGGGATCCTAATTGTGCAAGCCCGCGCGACGAAACCCAACGCGCAGCCGGCTTATTGCACCGTCTATGCAGGCGACCCGAAGAATGCCGCCATGACGATGACCAGGGCGGCAATGGGCGAGCTGCAGAGGGCAGGGGTCCACCTGCCCGGGATGGGGGGCAAACAATGAGCGACACCGTCTATGAGGCCCAAGCCCTCGAGGTCCTCGAGGTCCTCATCGACTCGGATTGCCCCCCGGGATTGGCTGCGCACCAACTAGCACGAGCAATCGTCAATCTCGTGCATGATCAGGGCGGGCTTGATGCCGTGCGCATCACTGAGCAGATAGACAACATTGCTGCCTGTATGGGCCGACCAAGGAAAGGCTAGCCATGGGCATCCTGCGACGTTGGTACAATCGATTCCGTTGGCGCTATCTGCACGAGCTCGCCCAGCGCTGGCATTGCTGGCGGCACAAGGTTATCCCGCTTGCCCAAGCTGTCTGCGTACGGTCGATTAGGGTCGGCAGCATCGAGCAGCTTGCGTGTTCGGTTCCGGGCACAGCCTTCGACGAGACCAATTCGGGAAGCAACTATTTTCGTGATTGTCGCCTTCGACCTGGCCATGCGATCTCGATCGAACTCGAGAACCTCACGGACAGACCCGTGCCCGTTCAGGGGGCGCTGTTCGCGCTCGAGAACGGTTGGACATCGAACCTCTACCCTCTCACTCCGCTGTTGCTGCTCGGACGGCAATCAGCACGGTTTGACGTCCGAGTGACGACCGCGGGCCAACTGCAAAGGCTATTTCTCCCCACCTACGTCAGGCGGCCCTAATGCCCAGCCGAAGCAGAAAGCGACTCGTCGCAGAACCCCACCACCCATCGGCTCATGGCGTGCAAACGCCAGCCTACAGTCTCGGGCACGATGCCGGCGCCGCCCTAACGGCTCTGTACGGTCGACGACAAGACCACGTGACTTGTGCGATCGAATGGTACCGCGGATTCTGCGAGGGATGCGGCTCGACACCGGACTCACAGGTTGAGGCGAACATCGCTCGAGAAGCGCTCGCGCTCAAACACGGGTTGGACCGCGCTTCAATCATCATTGCGGGCTTGGATGCAATGACCTCCGATGCCGAAGAAGTGCTCGGCGTTCACCGGAAGGTCCCGAAGCCATGAGAGATGGTCCCCACGCGTTTAGCCGTATCGAAGCTCTCGAGCCGGATAGCGAGGTCGAGGTGCGGCCGACGATACGTGTCCGCTGCATCTGCTGCAGCCAATGGGTCGTCTTTGGTGAGTATGGACCAGACAACAAGCAAATCGCCTTGCACCCGATGCCGCAATGCAAGTTGTTCCTCGAGACCGACTTGCTCGAGTACGTCAGAAAACTCCGCCAACACTACGAGGGCAACTAGCATGGGCAACAGAGCAGAAGACGAGGCCATCCGCCGACTCGACTTCACCCGGAAGATTGAGAGGGGCCAAGCGCAGATTGGCGCTTATGCGACGAGGCTCGTCGAGAGCCTAACGGACAAGGAACGAGCCATCTTGCGCAAGCGCATGGTCACGATGGCCCTCGAACCGTCGGATCGCAGAGCCCTCGAGCAGCTACTCGGAACGGAAGGGACGACCGATGAAACCCACGACCATTCAGACTTACCTATTCGACAAGCGTCATTGGAACCGGACCAAGGCCAAGGCATGGCTCAAGCGGCATCGCAAGGTCGCCGGCTTCATCGACGAAAATGGGTATTTGCACGCAAGGCAGATTGACCCGGACTTGTTCGACCGGCGCTCGTTCCGGACTATCGACCTCGACCTCGCTAGGGGCATCAAGGCGGTCGTTGGCCACCTGCAGGCAAGTCACCAGGTGCGCCGATGAAACACGACGAAGAAGTCGAAGCCGCCAAGGCGGCTCTGAAACCGCTCGAACGGTTGTTGGCTCAACCGGCGGAAGCGCTGGCGTTCGAGCGGGCATCAAAGCCGTTGATCCAATGCTGCTTTGCCTATGAGGACGGTTTCCCTCTCGAGGGCTACGAGAATCAGTGTCGCGACTTGCCCGATGCTGCGCGGCAGCTGTTCTATTGGGAGGACGTGCCAATCAGTAAGGGCACGGCGTGTGTCCAGCTGAACCGCGCTGCTCGAGGCCTCCACTATCGCATTCGAGACGCGCAGACCTGCGGTGTGACGGTCTTTCAAGGCATTGCCACCATGGTCTTTTTGCCATTGTACCGAGGCGGCCCAATCCTCGTGGACGTGAATCTGCTGCGCCCGAAACCCGGCATGCAGCTGCAAGACATTCTCGACTGGATGCTTGCCGAGTACCTACTCGAATTCGACGGCTACGACCGGTTGACGTTCATTGACTGGATTGTCTCGAACCTCCACCTATCGCCCGCCGAGCTCGGTGGGGCGGAGGATCTAGAAGACTGGTACCGGCAACGAGCACAACACATCGGCGACCAGTGGAGCGACGATGCCACGTAAAGAGCGCAAGCCATCCCCAGGTTATGGGCACGAGCTTATTCGGCTCGAACGGCCAAGGGCTGAACTGTGCTGCATTGCCGAGGGCAACCAGGCCAACCGAGACCGGCGCATCTCTCACATTTGCCAATGGCGATACAAGCGCAAGGGAGCTGAGGTCATCGCACGTCGATGGGTCTGCCGTGGCTGTGCGGTTGTCTGGGCACGTAAACACATCTGGACCAAGGCCGAAGAGAGGACACGGACCGCATGACAACGACATCGGAGCGAGAACGAATGCGCAAGCGTCGGGCGGCCGCGCGGGAACGTGGCCGCAAGTTGGTCGAGGTGGCCCGCGCTCGAGCGCGGAAGTTGGTCGAGGTGGCCCGCGCTCGAGCGCGGACCCTGCTCGAGGTGGCAAGCCGACCTCGAGTTCGTGTCGTCGTGAAGGAAGCGAAGCCGTCGACCAAGCGCAGAACGAAGGCCACCCCAAAACCCAAACCCAAGGTGCGACCAGTGAAACCAACCCCACCACCAGACTACGAGTCGGCTTTCCTTGCCGCACTGCGCAAGGTCACGGGCCGAAGCCAAGGCCTCATTTCTATCGGCGATGTTCGGTCGGCCTCGGGCCTTCCGAAATCCGTCTTCGATGCTCTCGCCGTGCGTCTCATGCGGGAGCGCCGGCTCGTCATGCACGAGCATGACTTCCCGTCGTCACTGTCCGCGGCGATGCGGGCCCAGCTTGTTGAAGATGGCAAGGGGCGAGTCTTCATTGGGATGGCCTTGCCTGCAGAAGCAAACCAGCTACCCGAGTCGAAGCTGCTCAACAAGGCCAGGCTCTACGGCGCAGGTGCGCCCGTCCGCATTGCGAGCTTACGCAAGGATGTCGGTTTGACTCCTGGCGAATTCGACCTGGCCCTCGGGGCTCTGCAACGGCTGGGCAAGGTCGCTCTCTATCGAGACGACAACCGTGCCACGGCCAAGGACGAAGGTGCTTACTTCCTGGCGGGCGAACCCCGCCACATTCTCTACGTGCGCTGAAAGGCAACCATGACCAAGCATCGACGACCGAAGAAACCAAAGGCCTCGCCGGCTATGCCGACGGACTGGCAACGCATGCAGTTCGTCTTCAT
>JBAZEM010000039.1:4890-8641 GCA_041653875.1 Kiritimatiellia bacterium | reverse complement strand
TGGTGGTGGCGGTCTTGGGAATACGGGGTAGCGCCGACGTGAGGCTTGGCCCGGAGCCGCAGATATAGATAGGGTCAAGGTGTGGCCGGCGGTCGATGTAGGTGAAGATGTCGGCGGGTGTGGTCATGGCCCCTCCTCGAATAACGAGGCCGCGGGCTTGGCCTCTTGCTGCCTCTTGCGCGCCAGGTTCAGCTTGCGGCGGTCCTCGCCCGTCTTGGTGGCGTGGCACTTGTGGCACAGGGGCTGGATGTTGGACAGGAAGTGAGCCGTAACATCGTGGCCCGCAAGACTGAGGGCCAGCCGGTGATCCCACTCGGGGCGACACTCCTCGCCACAGAGGGCGCACTGGGTCCTATGGCTATTCCCAAGTCCGCGGTCAAGCATCCACGTCGAGGTATTCCACCAATGGATAGCCTGAAACTCTTCCACGCACTCTGTGTGCCATGCGCGCTTCAGGCCGGGGGTTGGTTCCCCGCACCACTTACAGTGTCCCTTGGGATGCCCGTGGCCATAGTGTGTCACCCACGTGGTGTAGTAGTAGTTTGTCCAACAGGCGCCGCGCGAGTGAGGGCCGTGGTACGGCCCCCACGTGAGTTCACCTGCGGCCTGCCGGTTCAGTAGCCGCTCCTCGGCCTCAAGGCGCTCCTTGAATCTCTTCTTGATCTCTTCCACCATTAATAGATCACTCATTCTTCCCACCTCGGCAGATCGAGGGCCGTGTCGCTCAGGGTCCAGACCCGGGTGCCCCTCTCGGCTACCGCATCACAGAGGTTTTGCAGTACCCCCGCCCACGGCCAGACGCCAGCGCAAAGGTCATACGGGTCTGGGTTGATGTATGAGTCGAAATGCCCCCGCCCCGTCATATCGCATCCGACAAGTACCACGTTTTTGGCACCCGCGTAGTGCGCCCACTGGATAGCGATTCCGCTCACAGTGGCCCCGCCTCGCAACACATATGGTATGAGACATCCCCCTTTGGGTGTAGTTTCCCATTTAGGATGAAGTTTCGTAGGACACACCAAGTTTGGCTGGTAAGTGAAAAACCAGTCGGGGGTTATCTTTCGCACCTTTGGTTGAAGCGTGATGTGGTTAACCAGGCGGGCGGAAAACATCTTCCGCGTCTCGGGCAGGTTGATGGTCTCCCAGAATCGGTAAGCCACGTTTTTGTGATCGAACGCGAGCCACCAGGTAAACTTCCGCGGTATCGTGATAGAGGAATTAAGCGCGATGGTCAGGGCTTGATGCGGTATCTTGTCCATGCACCCGCGCCCATTCGGTCCAGATGCGATCACGAAGACCGTCTCGGGGAAGCGAAACCTGCCCTCCTTCAACGCGGGGCTGATATTTGGTATAGTGCAGCCGGGCAAGATCGGCTGCTGGACGTGAATCTCTGGGAGATCGGTGCGCATCGTGCTCATAATAGGTTCTCCATGGTCATGTCCTCGATTGCGCACTGGACCTCTATGAGGTGCTCCATGAGGGCGTGGCCTTGTGGTAGGACGCATGGGTTAATGCAGACTCCGCGCCGCCAGATGAAATCAAAGGGATGCTTGTCCTTCTTCTGTTCGTTACAGCGCGAACAGGCCAAGATATAATTTAGGGGGTCATTGGGGCCGCCACGACTCCTTGGCATTACGTGATCCATGTGTATCATCCGTTGAGGCAGGGCCTTAAGATTGCACCCGCAATAAGCACAGCGCCCGCCCTGGAGTTCCAGTAGGTGTTTCTTGTCCGCATTGTGGTGGAGCGCTTGGCGGCGAAGGACGTAGGCCTTAGTTTTTTCTCTGTGTTCTGGGATATCACGGTAGCGCGCCCGGCGCTGTGTGTTATATATTGGTCTGCGGGACTCGTGGTACGCCAGCAACTTTTCTCTGTTCCTGGCGTAGTATTTCCGGTCGGAGGCTCGTTTCCGTTCTATCCTTTCTTCTGGTGAAAGAGTGGGCGGTCTTTTTTTTGCGTTTGTCTTTGGTCTGACCACCTCCTCGTAATACCTGCGGCGATATTCCATACCGCGAACCGAGTGGTTATCCTTGGTGGCGTTGTTGCGCCGGAGAATCCGCCTACACTCCACGCCGCAAGTCTTCTGCGGACCACGAGGCTGGAAATCAGACCCACATATTACGCATTGTCTTATCATGGGGCCACCACCGGCACCTCTAGCGCTGTCTTGCTGATGCTCGTGATCTTGAGGCCCTCGCCCTCCAGCACGCGGCAGAGCTTCGAGAGGTTATCCGCCCAAGGCCATTTCGCCTTGTAGCAGTCATCAGGGTTCTCGTGTCCGTCAAAATGCTTCTTGCCGTACATATCGATGCCACACAGCACAATCTCGCGCGCCCCGCTGTAGTACGCGAACTGTAGGGCGCTGCCCGCCACCGTCAGGCTGCGCAACATGCCGGGTATCAGGCAGGGCTGGCCCGGCTTGAAGCTGGCCCCCGTGAGGCCCGGGTGGTAGCGGTAGTAGTAGTCCGGTCGGCGCCAGGGGTAGATCGTGTGGTCGGTGTGCATCCGGTTGGCGAGCCGTGCGCTGTAGAGGGTGCGGGTCGGGAAGTGGACCGTGAAGTCGCACCACCAGTCGGTGTCCATCACGCGATGGTCGCCGCAGACCCACCACTCCCACTTGCGCCACAGGCAGATGGCGCTGTTGAGTGCCAGGCAGTAGGCGTTCTCGGGTATGGAGCGTGAGGGTTCGAGCCCCTGCGGCCCAGAGCCCACAACATAGACGCGCTCCGGCATATGGGGCAGGGCCGTGAAGATGTCGGGCCACGGCAGGTCCATCAGTGGGTCGCGTGGCGTGTCGGGGTTCGGGCGAGGATCGACAATGTTGCGCGGCGGTGGCTTCGTCATTTGAGCCTCCTGATCTTCAGGATGCAGCCGCGCGGGATGGTCTGGATATCCTTCACGCAGCGTTTGTCGCGCGCCCCACAGAGCATGATGGATCGGGCGCTGTAGCCTATCAGGTACCCCACGCTCCAGAACGTCGTGTGGTCCGCCGCCCGAAGTTGGCGCTTCAGGCCCGCTATCTTGGACCACGCGCCGTCGATGGAGCTGGCGTCCAGCCACTTGATGTTGTAGAGCTTGCCGATCCGTAGTTTCATTACTGCTCCTTGTAGAGCCACTTCGAGACATCCAGCTCATTCGGGTTCGGCCGCGCCAGCCGGGACTTGTAGACCATCAGGCCCGGGGTCGTGCCGACGGGGTCATCGTTCAGCCCGACGGCGTGGAACAGCTCGTGCCACGCGATGCTGCCCTGTGTGGTGCGCGCGATGGCGCGCCAGTCGAGGTTCAGCTCGGGGTGAGCCTCTATCTGCTGGCGGAAGTCCACATAGGGGTAGACGTTCAGCCAGATGGTGATGGTCGAGAAGACGCGGCTCTTGGCCTCCACCTGCGCGAGACCAGAGTAGTTCTGCGCGCAGGTCGGTGGCTTCAGGACGCCAGACGCCGCCTTGTAGACGATCACCTGTAGGTCGTCCGCAAACGGGCGGGTTACGAACCCCCCAAAGTTGGCGGTCCCTTTCGATGTCCAGGGGCCGTAGTAGAACTTAATAAAGATTTGTGGGCTTTCCTTTCCTTCGCTCAGCGTGAGGGAAAAGTTTTTGCAGTAGGGCGTGATCTCGCCCATCGAGGCCTGCGTGTCCGCCAGCGCCAGCGGGGCAATCCATGCTGGTATAGGGGTTGTGTCGCCGGTCGCGTTGTAGATCACGGGGTCAATGGCGTATGTCGCGGAGGGTGGTACCCAGTGGCCGATGGCGGC
>JBAZEM010000039.1:0-4790 GCA_041653875.1 Kiritimatiellia bacterium | reverse complement strand
CCTGCGTGTCCGCCAGCGCCAGCGGGGCAATCCATGCTGGTATAGGGGTTGTGTCGCCGGTCGCGTTGTAGATCACGGGGTCAATGGCGTATGTCGCGGAGGGTGGTACCCAGTGGCCGATGGCGGCCGGCACGGTGTCGAGGTGGGGTTGAGAATTCCAGTCGAAGTTGTGGCCCCCGGGGCAGGACGTAACTACTGTAGTTGCGCACAAGTACAGTAGAATCGCAAAGAAAAAGATGCACTTTTTCATGGTAACTGTACCCCCTTATCCTTGGTGAGCTTTTTGGCGGTGAACCAGCCCCTGATGCGGCTGTCGCCGTTGTTTAGAGCCATAGGAAAGATCACCTCATACCGCGTCCGCTTCTCGGTGATGAGGATTTGGACGACCTTACCCCGGCAGCCGTCGGGTGAGATGACTATATCGTTGATGGCGAACGATTTCTTCATGGTAAGGGCACCGCCTCGCTTTTGTCGAAGATCATCAGCCGCGCCACGTCGTCGGGGCTGTAGCTGTCGGGGTCAATCCGGCAGGCGTTCGGCACCCAGGACATCACCCTTCTGTAGCGCCTTCCAAATCTGTACTGCACCCGCAGCCGCCGCAGCCCGGGCATCGAGGGGTCCATGATGTTCAAGAACTGCAGCAGCCTCACGACCCCCTCGGAGCAGAAGCTCATCTTGAGGCCACACTTGCGCAGCAGCCGAATCAGGAGACGCAGCAGAATCGGTACCCACGGGAATACCGCCAGCGGCAGACCCAGTAGGTTGTACTTGGCTCCGCGCTCATGGTCCAGCCACGTCAGGGCGTTCCGGTGCAGTATCCGGGTGCGGTAGCGGTCCTTCAGCGGTAGGAGCCATCCGTGGCCGCTGGTGCGCCTTTCGACCAGGGGGGTTATACGTAACCCCCCGGGGCACTGAAACTCCACCAGGAGGGGCTGTGCGTCGCTGTCAGACACCACTACCCCGACGTGGATGATGTTGCATAGCCCGGTGTGGTGTCCGTGGCGCAGCAGATACCAGAGGTCGTGTTCCAGGAACTGCCCGAAGCAGATCAGACAGTTGACGATCCAGCCCCCTATGGTGGCGAGACGCTGCCGGCGCGGCGCTTGCCGCACGTCCTGAAGCGTCAGGCGGGTGAAGACCACCACGTCGCCGGTCTGGAACCTACGGGGTGTCGGCATCCAGTACCTCCTCATAGGTCTGCCGGAAGATGTCGTCTCGAACCGGGTAGAACTCGCCCTTCAGGCCCCGCACGATCCAATCCCCGATGTTGGCCCTCATGTCGCCCTCAAGGGTCGTGATGACGAGGACTCCGTCGGCACGGTCGCCGCCATCGGCATAGTCGATGTGGTAGTTGGCCCGCCGCAGGAAGTGGGCCAGTTCCAGCGTGTAGCGGGTGAACTGTAGGGCCTCGATGACGACCGGCCTCTTACGGAAGAACGCCATCTTGTTCTCCCTGCGCACCCTCGCGCTTGACGGCTGCCCACTCCTCGGCCGCCACCATGGCGAGCCAGTCCTCCTCCTGGGCCGTCAAGTTAAAGGGCCGGAGAACCAGTAGGTTGCTGAGTGTCGCCTCTGGAATCCGGCCCTGTCGCTGTAATTCTACCAGCGCGCGGGGCAGGATGCCACGCGGCACCCCATCGACCTCGCGGTAGATCATCTCCGCCAGCCGGGGGCTGATGCGGTCGATCTCGCGCCACAGCCACTTCCAGCCGCCCTTCTCGATGATCCAGTCGGCGAGGGCAGTCTCGCCCTTCGACTCCAGGTAGGCCCGCAGCTCGCGGTCGTCCTTGAACTTGGCGTTGGTGAGCAGGGTGCCGAGATCATTCTGGATTCGCGGCAGCACGAAGTTGATGGCCGCCTTGATGTCCGGGTTGTCGATGTCTTCAATAATAGGGGTCAGGAGGCTGCCAATCAGCTCCCCGATGGCACCGTCGCAGGCTCGCGCCGGAGCTGGCATCAGAGGCCAGCACATGACGCCGATGATGAACAGGAACAGTATTCGCTTCACGGGTTTCTCCTTGCTTGCCAGAGGGCAATTGCGAACAGTATACCACACAGCGCCACGATGGAGAGCAGGGACCACATGGCGAAATAATCCGGCGGGCCGTGGAGGTTCATTTCGTGCCTCCGTCGAGGGGGGGTTTCGTCCACGTCACCTTGCCGCGCATCAACATCGCTACCCACATGATGAGGCTGTAGAGCGCGACCCAGTTCATGTTCAGCTCCCAGCGTCCGCTGGCCTCAAGGAACATGCCGGCCGCCGGGAAGCCGATGATGCCGAGGATCAACTCCATGTTGAGCCAGAAGTCTAGCCAACGTGCCTGACGCCGGGTTGCGAGAGCAGCACGGTAATGAGGGCAATCGCTACAGCGATCAAGGGGACCCATGCCGGGTTCAAGGTTTCCATTTGCCATGTCCTCCTTCTCCTGACGAGAGATAGCCGATGTTAAGGTACGACATATTGCAGCACGAGGCCGTCGTCGCCGGCGGAACCCGCCGTACCGTTCGCGCCGTTTGCCCCGATGCCAGCCCCCGTTCCGAGTGCGCCAAGCGCGCCGCCAGCACCACCAGTGGCCGTGCAGGTTCCGGCGCCGGTGAGCAGCAAGGTGCGGTAGACCAGGATCACGGTTCCACCGCAGCCGCCCGCCCCACCACCACCACCGCCGCCCCCGTGGGCCCCGAGGCCGCCACCCAGGACGCCGTTGCCGCCGTTGCCGCCGTTGCCGCCTGCGCCACCGTTGGTGTTGAGGCTGCCCCCGCAGGTGATGGCCGACGCCGCGATAAACAACACGCCACCATTGCCACCGCTTCCGCCGGAGCCGCCGCCGGCGCCAGAGACTGAGGGTAGCGGCATGAAGGCCCCGCCCGCGCCAGAGCCGCCAGAGCCAGAACCTGCCTGCGACTGCCAGTAGCCCATCGTGAAGGCCGTGCGGTTCAGGTAGGCGCCGGTCATAAGCTGCATGAGATCCCGTAGCTGCCCGCCCGCGAGAGCCACCAGCTCGGTGTTGGCACCCGCGGACCCGACGGCACCGCCGATCTTTCCGCCGCCGCCGTTGCCACCCGCGCCACCCTGCGAACTTGTGCCAGTGGCGTAGATGCTGCCCGTCACGGCTGTCCCGACGGTCCCGATGGTGCCTGCGTTATCGACCGCGCCACCAATCAGACCGACGCCGCCCGCCGTCCCGGCGTGGAAGGTGGCGGCAGCGTTCGAGGTAGCGCCAGCGGTGCCGGCTGCGCCGGGGGTAGAGCCGGCCGCGTTGCCGCCGTTGCCGCCCGCACCGCCCTTGCAGTAGATTTCGCTGCCGGCCGCCACCGTGATGGTGCCGCTACAGAAGAGCCTGTAGCCCGCGGTGTTGACCTTGCTGTTGGCCGAGAGCGTGACGGCGCTGTAGTACATATCGCGCGTCAGGGTTGTGGTGCTGCCGTCCGCCTTCGTGAGCGCCCCGTCGTGGCCGTCCCCGAAGGCCCATGTACCGGTGATGACGCTGGGTATGGAGCTGGCGTCGATGAGGGGACCGACATCGTTGCCAGCGTCGTCGATGTAATACAAGCCCAGAGTAGTGGAGTAAAGGCGCCAACAGTTGTTGGGCGCTGAGTCGGGTACCGTGCTTTCGAGGAAGTCAACAAAGCCAACCTTGATCCTGCCGCGGCTGGCACCACCGGCGCTGGTAGAGTCGCCAAACCAAGCATCGTATTGCTCGCTTGTGCGGTCCAGGGCCGCCCCAGTATCGAAAAAATGACCGTCATTAGTTTCAGATAAACTACAGCCGCCGATCCCGTCTTCGGCGCCCATAACATGCCCGTAGTTTGTGCCCGGGTAGGCAACACCCACAATCGAGGAATCACCGGACAGTGATACCCCCCCAAAGGTAGCAATCCCATCGGACAAGTTGATAAACTCCGCGGCCCAGTTATCGCCCGCCGCAAATGTTCCGCTGACTTTAAGTTGGTCGTTAGCCGTCGCGGGGCTGATGGTGGTAACGGCGCGCTGCCAAACCGTGTTGATCGTCACCGCGTCCGCCACCACGGGGGTAGACAGGATGCCACTGCCGGCCGATACCGTCAGGGTGTCGCCGCTCGAAATGACACTGCTGCCCGCGCTACCGGCCAGCGTGAAGCTGCCGCTTGGCACAGCCGTCCACTGGAGCTGAATCGGGTTCGCAACCCCGACGTTTGTAAGCGCGTAACCCGCGCCGGCTGGTATATCGTGGGGCCACTTGTACTGCTGATTATGGGTTGAGGTGATGTCGCCCATGAACTCAATGTAGTAGTCCACATTGCCCGCGGTCGTCCACCACTGGGTAAACGAGCTGGTCTCGCTGGGGTCGCCCCCCACGAGGTCGAGGTTGCCCACGTTGAAGCCGTAGGCAGCTGTCGTCAGGTCGCCGGTGCCAACCACGAGGTTGCCGTACATGACGCGCTCAGGGTCGCCGAGCAGACGGTGTTCCGCCGCCGCGCCCCATGCGATACCGCACAGCAGGGCAAATGCCAGCACGAAACCGGCAACCAGCCATCTCGCATCCTTCATGTGTTCTTCTCCTGGTTGGGTGTTAGCTTACCCACAAACGGCGGCACTTTCAAGACCGTGGGGCTCAGGGTATCGACCCGCAGGCCCCCCTTGGTGTGCATCCAGTTGATGATCGTCTGTAGGTTGTCGGCCTGGTGCCAGCGCCCGTTGTTGGGGTAGGCCCAACTCCCGTCGTGGTGCTGGCCGCCCTGTAGATCACAGCCCACGAGGGTTGCGTGCCGGACGCCCATGAAGTACGCGAGTTGCAGCAACATGCCGATGA
>JBAZEM010000038.1:0-9200 GCA_041653875.1 Kiritimatiellia bacterium | reverse complement strand
CGGCGCCCACGATCGTGGTCCACCCGTAGGTGTCCGGGCCCGCGCCGGTCTGCACGCAGATCAGCTCGTACCCGCCGAACGCCGTGTCGATGTTCACCGCGGCGTTGACGCCGTCGATGGTGTCGGTGCCGTCCGGCGTGATCGCGATGACCGTGCCGATGGCCTTGTCGCCGCGCACGTCGTGCACGCTGATCTTCTTGCCCAGGAGGCCCACGGTGGCCGCCGGGAGCGTGACCACGGCCGCGCCCGCGACGTTGACCATGGCGACCACGTCGCCCGCCCCGATCGCCGTCGGGGTCGCTGCGATGTACTGGGCGTTGACCTGCTCGCTCACGTCGAGCCAGCTCAGCGTCGCGTGCACCCATGCGACGGCGCTCCCCGCGAGGAAGTGCTGTCCCGTGTTGGTGTGCGCCGGGGCGCCCGCATCGTCCGTGACGTCCGCCGTCACGTAGTAGAACCAGCCGTTCTCGACGCCGCCCACCGCGCCCTCGGCGGGCGGGAAGTCCGCGGCCGCCGCGATGGCGCCCTTGAGCGTCAGCGGGCCCGCGCCCGCCAGCGTCAGGTCGATCACGGTGCCCGTGCTGAGCTTGCAGCGCAGCCGGTGGTCCGCGGCCAGCACGTACAGCAGCGCGCTCACCTTGTCGGTCGGCAGCGCCGGGGCGGCCGCCTGCTCGACGACCTCCAGCCAGGGCGCCTCGACGTCCCCGCTGAACTGCCCCTCCTCGTCGCTGATGACGGTCTGGTGCAGGATGATGTCCTTCTTGTCGTCGTCTCGGCTCATTTGAATTCCTCCTCGTTGTCGCCTCGCGAACCCAAAGATGCCCCAACCCTACCACCGGGGCAGGAGGCGCACAATTTTTTTTCTCCTCGGAATGGTAAACAAACACGCTGGGCTACGCCTCACCTCGCGCGCTGCGTAGCTTGAATCTCCCGCGTCGTTCCCCAGAACTGCTCGGCGTAGACCGTGCCCCCGATCCGGTTATGATGGCCGCTGTGGTGCACTGGCAGGAACGTGTATGGGGGGAGGACGCCTGGGTCATCTCCGACGACCTCGGTCCACAGCAACGGTCCTGTCTTGCGCCACGAGGGGTTCAACTCCGCGGCCTGGCCGATGCGCGCAACGAGTCTGGCAAGGTACGGATGGCCGGGGCGCGCGCCGATGATGCCGTTGGCGATGAGCCGCTTGCCGCCGATGAAGAGATCATCGGCCTCGTAGACCGTAAAGAAATCCCAGCCCATGAACGGAGCGCCCTCCATGGTGTACTTGCAGGCGGAATCGGCGTCGATGTAGACGCCCCCGAGACGCAACAGAATCTCTGCGCGGGCGACGTTGCACGCACCGTTGTAGCAGCCAGCGGCCACGTAGCGATCGTACTGCTCGCGGTTCACCAGGGAAAACGCGTCGATCCGGTTCTCGTCCCACAGCTCGTGCTGCCACCCGGGGTGCGCCACGTGCCAGGTGTCGATCCACTCCTCGGGCGCGGGCTTCGGGCCGATCCAGACCTGGTGGATCATGCGCGGGATCGTCTCCCCAACAATCCACCCGTGCCACAGCTTCACCTCACCCCCCACCTCCCGGTGCGCGTACCCCTCGAACCCCGGGCGGTACCTCGCGCGCTGCGCGTCATGGAGTAGGACGGCGCCGCCGGGAGCGAGCAGCCCGCGCGCCGCCCGCAGACACTGCACCCGATTTCGGCCGTCCACGTAGATCAGGTCGTACTTCCTCTTCGGCGGCGTGAGGTACGCCTCCGAATCCTTGTCCGCCAGCGTGACCGTGGCCCCGGAGATATTCATCGCGCGCACCTTGCTCGCCCACACGGGATCGTGCTCCATGGCGTCCCAGGTGAACGGAACCCCCGCGCGCGCGAGCAAGTCGGTGAAATACTTTGTCGATGCGCCCGCACCCCATTCGAGGACAGCGAGGGGCGTGTGCCCGCGCCTCAGGAGCAGCCGCTCGAAGTAGGCGAGGGACTCGGCGTCGAGGTCGAGCGGTTTGCCCGCAACCTGCTGCGGAGTTGCCGACGCTTCGGATCTCTTCGGAGCGCACCTGTTGAAGAGCACGAACTTGTTCGTCGCGAGGTCGGCGAAGGCGTTCCACTTTGCACGGTTGTTCGGCCCGCTGAGCTGCGCCATGAAGCGCAGCGCCTCCTCGAAATCGGCGTTGACCTTGATGGCCTGGAGGCAGGCGTCCTTCGCCTTCTCGATCTGCCCCATCGCGAGATAGCAGCGCGCCATGAGCAGCGCCGCCTCGGCCATCTCCGGCCCGAAGGTCGCGCGCAGGAAGTAGTCGTCCAGCCACTTCACGGCCGTCTCGTAGTCCTTGCGATACCAGTACTCCCGCGCGAGGTAGAACACGCTGCGCGTGGCCCTCGGGTTCTTGATCACGGCCTTGCCCATGATGCGCAGCATCCGATCGGGATCGGTCTTGTGCGTGGGGCTGTATCCGTACTTAATGACGATGCCGCTTTGCGATTCGATCTTCCCGATCGCCTCGTGCCCCTCGCCCTCCCATCGCACGCCGGGGTCTCTCCTGAACAATCGCCCCAGCGGGTGCTCGTCGCCGTTGACCGCAGCGCGCATGACCACGCCGATCCGTTTGGTACTGGCCGCAGCTTGCGAGATCACGGCGCGCACCTTGTCGATCCCCCCGGGCTCCAACTCCTCGTCCGCGTCGATCGATAGAACCCAATCGCCGGAACACTGCGCCAGCGCAAAGTTGCGCGCGGCGGCGTAGTCGTCGCACCAGGCGAAATCGGACAGCTTCGCGCCGAACTCCGCCGCGATCTCCTTCGTTCTGTCCGTGCTGCCCGTGTCCACCACGACCAACTCGTCAGCGCCCACCACAGAGCCCATGCATTTTGCCAGGCAGGACTCCTCATTTTTCACAATCATCGAGACGCTGAGTCGCATGGGGACCTACTTGACCTTCCTCTTTCCGGGACCCTTCGGCTCATTGATCTTCGCAGCTTCCTTGGCCGTGAGCTTCTCCAAGAACTCCGTCGCCGCCTCCGTCGAGATGCATCCGAGGGTCATGAAGTTGCTGACGACACCGGCCGGTGTGCCCGACGGGATCACGTGGATCGGCATCGACGGGATCGCCACCTCGACCTCGGCCTCACCGAGCTGCTGCGCCGTGATCCCTGCCTCTATCAACTCCTCGACCACACCATGCTCCACTCGCAGGTCGTGGATCTCGGCCACCAGCGCGGGCGTCATCTCCTGCTGATCATGCAGCCTCTGCCAGTCGGCGAGGGCGGCGTCGTACCGCTTCATCTCATCGCTCTTGCCCGCCCGAATCTGATCGGAGTACGCCCTGATCGCGGGACGGATAGCCTGCTGGATCAGGCCGCAGTACAGTCCGTACACCTTGTCCGGCGCGCTCG
Source organism: Kiritimatiellia bacterium (assembly GCA_041653875.1). Lineage (GTDB taxonomy): Bacteria > Verrucomicrobiota > Kiritimatiellia > JAAZAB01 > JAAZAB01 > VSJD01. The sequence goes on along the minus strand of JBAZEM010000038.1, from coordinate 5,817 downwards.
CGCAGGCGCGATTCAGCATGTCGTTCAGCACCAGGATCTTCGACATCTCTACCTTCATCTCGCCTTCCCCTTCTTCTTGCGGTCCCAATACGGACTCTTGCACTGCGGGCAGATGCGCACCTCGCTCCCGCGTGGCGTCCACTCATGCCCGCACCGTTGACAGCACAACCTCGGCAGCTTGATCTTCATCCCCGTAGGTATAACCCATAGGGATGTGGCATGTCAACCCGAGCCCTACTCGTCCATGATTCCGTTGGCGAGCAGGGCAGCCCGCATGTCGAGGACGCACTGCACCAGGTCCGACATGTGCTGCGCGGTGTCGAGCCCAAAGGCTCCCCCAGCATTCGTCGGTGCCGCACCCGCGAATGTGTATGCGGCCTGGGCACTCGCCCCGTTGCACCCGAACGCATTGGCAATCGTGAAAGCCCCCCCCTCCTCGATCCGCACGTACTCCGTGAACGCGGCCTCGCCGGAGTGCTGCTTCCCGATTAGCAAATCGAGGTCGTTATTGCCATTGGCGATGGCCTGTATCCACACCCTGTCCGGCGTGCCACCCCAGAGTCCGAAGGCAATGCCAGCCCACACGTTCGCCCCAGCCGTGCTGGCATTGTGCAACATCAGGATCGGCGTCGTATCCGTCGCGCTATTTGGTGTCGTCACAGTTGCCGAGTTATCGACATTGCTATACAGATGCTCAAGCACTGTAGGCGTGCTGGTCCCGACGCCGAGGTAGCAGCCCGTGATTCTCAGGTAATTATGCGTGTCGTCGAACGTGATCAGTGGCCCGGCCGCCTGCCCAATGGTCGCGCCGTCCGCCATGACAATGCCCGAGGCCCCGACGGAGAGGCCGACGGTGTTCAACACCCCCACCGTCGTTAGATACGCGACGGGCGTCGTGCCGTAATACCAATCCTGGATATAGCCCGTGCCATCCTGTCTGACACGAAAGCAGGTGTTCGTATCGGATGCATGATCCTGGAATACGTATGCGACGGGCACCGCGCCGGATGGGGTGGCGGTATTGCGCGTGAAATATCCGGCATAGCTGTTCGTCGAATTTCCGTACACACCAACGCTACTCGTCGACCCCCCGTACACACCGTAGTTGCTACTCGATACGCCGCGCACGCCAACACTACTCGTCGAGTTGCCGCGCACACCGTAACTGCGCACCGAGACGCCGTACACGCCATAGCTATTGGTTGATCCTCCGTATACACCAATGTGGTTAATCGAGCTGCCGTACACGGCATAGCTGTTAGCCGATGTGCCGTACACGCCAATGTTATTCGTCGATCCGCCGTACACGCCAATGTTATTCGTCGATCCGCCGTACACGCCAATGTTATTCGTCGCAATGCCACGAATGCCGTAACATGTGCGCCCGTACACCATGTGGTACAACGCGTCGCTCGTGCCGCTCCATGAGGACCCATCATCAGAGGTCGCGCCCGAGTCGGCTGCGACCGCCCCATCAAACAGGATGTTCCCTCCGGCCGGAGCCTCCGAGTAATACAGCACGAGCCAATACGTTGTGCCGGGCGTCAGGGTCTGCGAAATGCTCCCGATCTGCAACACCTGATACGACGTCGTGAGCGATCCAAATTGGATTGTCGATCCCGCATCGATCAGCGCCCCCGGGGTGGTCCCCGCGCCGGAATCCGCGTACAGCGCCCCCGTGAGCGTTGCCGTCGGGTTCGTCAGCGCGACGGAGCATTTCACGCGGACACCAAACGACCGGATGTGGTGAGCGTCGGACGCGACGAATTTGGTCGCCACGTATTTCGTCGCCATGGTGACGTCGGACCCGGTACTGGCGCTCCCATCCTGGAGCGCCGCGGCGGTCTGCGATCCGGTGACAGACGGGTACGTGTCCTGGTCGACAGTGACGGCATGGGAAAAGCCATAGGTCGCGACATTGGTCGACGTGAACGTGCCCGGCGTGGCGAATGCGCCCGCGCCGAGGGTCGCCGTCGCGGCGTCGAACGTGTACGACGCGTGCGTCTTCGGGATCAGCCCGCCCGTCGCATCCGTCACGAACACCGGGAAGCACGTGGTGTCCGCGCCCTCCGCCGTGCAGAGCGGCATGCAGTTGTCGGCCAGCACGTTGGTGACGCCATCGCCGATCAGATCGTCGGCGTTGGTCGAACCCGTGGGCCCCGTCGGGCCGGTCGGTCCTGTCGGGCCAGTTGCTCCGATCGCCCCCGTGGTGCCGGTCGATCCCGTCCCGCCAGTAGCACCTTCGTTTCCTTGGGGGACGTTCGCGAGATAGCACGCATCCTCGACGACGAAGTTTCCCGCCCCATAGGCAGTGAGCAGGGTCAGGTCGTAACTCCAGTACCCGCCCAGATCGGTGACCGTATCGCCAACCAGGAACACCAGGAACGACGCGTCGTCTCCGCGCCGATAGATCGAGAGGATGCTGCCGCGTCCCTGCGGCAACTGAATCCAACCCTCGGCATCCCCGCCGTACCAATCGAAGTCGCTGATCCTCATGCTCGTGGCAAGCGTCGGATCGGCGTTGTTGAACGTGAAGTGGGCCACGCCTGGAACGCCGCCTGGCGTATCATCGTAGGCGAACATGATCGACCCGCCCGCAGCTCCCGGCTGACCGACAGCCCCAGTCGCGCCGGTTTCTCCGACGGATCCCGTCGCCCCCGTGGACCCAGGTGTTCCCGTCGGTCCGGTGGATCCGGTCGCCCCAATCGGGCCAGCGGTTCCTGTTGCGCCTGTAGCTCCGGTGCTGCCGTCAGATCCGGTCGCGCCCGTTGCACCCGTAGCTCCTGTCACGCCTGGCGTCCCCGGCGATCCCGTTGCTCCCGTCGCCCCGGTGGATCCAGCAGCGCCTGTCGGTCCTGCGGGACCAGTCGGTCCTGTTGGCCCGGTGGCACCGTCGCTGCCCGTAACTCCGGTGGGTCCTGTCGGTCCGGCATCCCCAGTCGCACCCGTGGAGCCAGTCGGTCCCTGTGAGCCCGTCGGACCAGTGTGCCCCGTAGGTCCGGTCGCACCGGTAGGACCCGTGGCTCCAGTCAGGCCAACAAGTAGGTCGGTCAGTTTCATCGCACTCAGAACTCCCTATCTTCTAATATTCGCTAATCACAATATTGCAATGCCAGATGTCCTCTGCCAACGACCCTGGAGAATACCCCAGCCCGTTTGTGGCCTCGGCGGCATTCATCCACTGCTGGATCTCGTAATACTCGCCCGCCACTAGAGACACGACCATTTCGAGCAACGCAGTGCCCGGCACCGTGTTCGCATATCCCAGCATGCCCGGCGTCCACAGCGTGCCCCCGTCGGCGGTCACCCCGGCGTACCCATCGTAGGAGAACCCCGAGACGTTCACGAGCCGGAGCGCCGACGCGCCCACCCCGAACATGTTCCCCTGTGCACGGATCAGATACTCGCCCGTGCTCAGACACTTAATCAGGGAGCTGGTTAGCACGCTCGTCCCAGCCGCGTCGTCAACGATCACGCCAGTCCGATAGGTCGCGTTCGTGGCTTGCAGGGTGATCGTCGTGTTCACGCCACCGTATGCCGCCGAAGCTACAATGCGCGGCGGAACGACTGCCGTGTCATCGTTCTTGTCTCGGGTTGGGTTGCGAATGCAGACCGGTCTGCCCGACGGGAACAGGGCGCTGACGTCGCCAGCCACATCGAAGCTCCCGGCCGTCGCGTGCGCCGAGAACGATACGATGGGGTACTCGACGAGTTCGATCAGCGCGGACAGGTCGTCGGTGACCACTTTGTTGAAGCGCCGGGCATACCACTTCGCTGCGATTATTCCACCGCCGGATGTCGTTTTTACATCGGCGTACTGGGAGATCTTTGCAAAGCCCGCTGAACCGGTCGATCCCTGCGTCAGATAGGTGTCGAGCTTCCAGCCGGTCACCGCCCCCGTGTAGATCAGCAGGAACGACGCGTCCTTCAGATCCACCACAAGATCTTCCGCCTCGCCGTGGATGAGGCTCCCGTTGCGCAGGATCGTCAGGTTGTCCGTGTCGAATGCCCCCGCGTAGTCCGAGACGCCAACCTTGTCCCCGGCTGATGGCCCCGCTGGGAGCGTCAGGCTCCATGCTCCACCGGACGTGTCGGCGAGAATGCCCTCCCCGTCGGCAGCGGTGTACGCCGCATCCTTGTAGATCCAAGTGACACCCGCAGGCCCCATCGGACCAGTGGCTCCCGTTGCGCCAGTTCCTCCGGTGGCTCCCGTAGGGCCCGTCGGCCCCGCAGCGCCGGTTGCGCCCGTAGGGCCCGTGGATCCAGTTGCGCCTGTCGCGCCTGCGGTCCCCGTAGGACCCGTTGGCCCCGTCGGGCCCGTAGCGCCTGTTACTCCATCTGCTCCGGTAGCTCCGGTTGCACCTGTGACTCCAGCGGCGCCCGTCGCCCCGGTTGCTCCTGTTGCTCCCATCAGGCCGGTGGATCCCGTCGCACCGGTGTGGCCGGTCATTCCCGTAGCCCCGGTCGCCCCGGTCGCGCCCGCAACCCCTGTCGCGCCCGTCGCTCCGGTGGCTCCCGCGGCGCCGGTGGCGCCGGTGGATCCGGTCGCGCCGGTCGCTCCGTCTACTCCGGGTGGTCCAGGTGCTCCCGTATGGCCTGTAGGCCCCGTGGGGCCCGTGCTCCCCGTGCCCCCGACGTCCGCGTTGTGGGCCTCGGCGATGGCCTTAGCGAGCGCGTCAACCCCCTTGGCGTCGTCCTTCACACAGTACGCCTTGCCGTACGCGTCCTCCTTGCGGTACTTCGCGATCAGGCCTGCCAAGCCTGTCCCGAGGATCGCATTGCCCGGAAGGATCGCCACGGCCTACCTCTGCCCCAGATCTTCGTCCGTCCGCGCGCGCAGGAGCGCGAGCGCGGCCCCCAGCACCTCCTGGTGCCCCACGTGCAGGTCCGCGGCCAGGCGCATCACCTCGTCCCAGGCGGCCCTCGGGAACAGGACCATGACCAGCTGATCCTCGGGGCCCAGGGGGAGCGCGTCATCGACGGACGACTTCGGAAGCGAACTCGTGTTCGCCCCCTGCCCCGCCACCGGCTGTGCCCGCATCGCCATCAGGTCAGACCTCCGCCTTCTTGCCTTCGATCGAATTTTTGGCGTAGCCGCCGCCCTCGGCAGGCGACTCCTTGACTACGCCCGCCGAAATGCTCTTTCCAAGGGAAGATTCGTCCGGCTTCGTGAACTTGTAGGCGTTCAGGGGCCCCTTCTTGGACCCGATCCCGCGCCACATCACGCCCGCGCTCTTCGACTGGACGATCTGCCTGAACGTCAGGGCCACCGTGGCGTTGCGCGGCTTCCCGTTGGCGAACAGCAGGTTGTAGGTCACGTCGCAGCCCGTCATCACCGCCATGATCGTGTCCGACCCGGTCTCGTTCAGGTTCACGCCCGGGATGCAGAGCAGCGCCACCGGCGGCGGGTAGGCCACCGTGCTCTTCTCCAGCTCACCGTAGCTCGGGTAGCAGTACGCCCGCAGGTAGCGGATCTCGGCCTCCAGATCCACGTTGTGCGGCCGCAGGTCCTTGAGGTACTGGTTCCCGGGCGCCGTCAGGCCGAGCGGATCCAGGATCGCCTCGAACTTCGTGCGGTCCCCCACCGGCTTCATGAACCGGTGCAGCCGCACCTCGAAGGAGATCGTGCGCCCCCCGTTGCTGGCCCACTGCGCCAGCGCGTGCGAGGCCCCCGGGATCTCCTTGAACTGCCACCCGATCTCGATGCTGTCCTGGATGCTCTCGGGCCAGAACTGGAAGGTGCGCTCGGGTAGCAACGGCGGCTTGCTGCCCGTGGCATCCATCGGGTCAAGACCAGCGATGGACATGTGGGCGTAC
>JBAZEM010000037.1:0-14250 GCA_041653875.1 Kiritimatiellia bacterium | reverse complement strand
GCCCTGCAATCACATTCCTTATCTTCCCTGTAGGGCGCGAATGGTCCCGGACCTTCGCGCCGCGGTTCACCACCACCCGCCCGCACACGTCACCGACCACGTCACCGCACACGGCGGGAAGGTCTCGCAAACTCAACCATTCCCGCCCTGCAATCACATTCCTTATCTTCCCTGTAGGGCGCGAATGGTCCCAGACCTTCGCGCCGCGGTTCACCACCACCCGCCCGCACACGTCACCGCCCACGGCACCGACCACGGCGGGAAGGTCTCGAAAACTCAACCATTCCCGCCCTACAATCATTCCCGCCCTACAATCTCACATTCCCGCCTTGCAATCTCACATTCCCGCCCTGCAATCGCATCCCTTATCTTCCCTGTAGGGCGCGAATGGTCCCGGACCTTCGCGCCGCAGTTCACCACCACCCGCCCGCACACGTCACCGCATACGTCACCGCCCACGGCGGGAAGGTCTCGCAAACTCAACCATTCCCGCCCTACAACCGTTCCCGCCTTGCAATCTCACATTCCCGCCCTGCAATCACATTCCTTATCTTCCCATCTTACAACCTACAACAATCGCGCAAAAATCTCTTCCGGCGTCCCGGAATATCTGTAATCCTCGTTTTTTGCACACAACCCAGCCCGAACCGGATTTTGAACCACATAAGCCCATTTATCGCCCATACTTTCATCCGACCGAAGCAAATGGTCGAAAAATTCGCACTGCCATATTGCACCGCGAATACCATACTGATGGAGTATTTGAGTTGAGGAGGATTTCCAATTCCGCATCAGAGAACTTATGGCCTGTTCGCGATGTTCTTGCGGAAGCGCGAACATATGAACATGATCAGGCATAAAGCAAATCAATGGAATCCTCCAATGAAGCTTGGCGGCTATTTTTATGAGACAGCTTAACGCCAATTGGACGGTGTTCGACACATCAAAAACTATGCGGCGGCAAAAACAACATTGTGTAACAAAATAATTAACAGGTCTTTCAGAAGGCAATCGAACTGGGATGCGATGCAAGTGTTGCCTCGCAGGCAAACCTAAATAATCGGCTTTAATCGCATCCATGTTGCTGCCTTGATCGCTTGCCACCTTGCGTACCCTAACGCCCCCCCCCTTGTCCGCATTCTAAAGACCCGCCGCCCACGGCGGGAAGGTCTCGAAAACTCAACCATTCCCGCCCTACAATCATCATTCCCGCCCTACAATCATTCACGCCCTACAATCATTCACGCCTTGCAATCATATTCCTTATCTTCCCTGTAGGGCGCGAATGGTCCCGGACCTTCGCGCCGCGGTTCACCACCACCCGCCCGCACACGTCACCGCACACGTCACCGACCACGGCGGGAAGGTCTCGAAAACTCAACCGTTCCCGCCCTACAATCATTCCCGCCCTGCAATCTCACATTCCCTTATCTTCCCTGTAGGGCGCGAATGGTCCCAGACCTTCGCGCCGCGGTTCACCACCACCCGCCCGCACACGTCACCGACCACGTCACCGCACACGGCGGGAAGGTCTCGAAAACTCAACCATTCCCGCCCTACAATCATTCCCGCCCTGCAATCATTCCCGCCCTGCAATCACATTCCTTATCTTCCCTGTAGGGCGCGAATGGTCCCGGACCTTCGCGCCGCGGTTCACCACCACCCGCCCGCACACGTCACCGACCACGTCACCGCACACGGCGGGAAGGTCTCGAAAACTCAACCGTTCCCGCCCTACAATCATTCCCGCCTTACAATCTCACATTCCTTATCTTCCCTGTAGGGCGCGAATGGTCCCAGACCTTCGCGCCGCGGTTCATCACCACCCGCCCGCACACGTCACCGACCACGTCACCGCACACGGCGGGAAGGTCTCGAAAACTCAACCATTCCCGCCCTACAATCATTCACGCCCTGCAATCTCACATATTCCAGCCCTGCAATTCCGCAAATCGAAGGCTCACGTTCTTTCAAGCGGCCCAGCATACCAATCGCGTCAATCGGCGGGTGGGCTTCATATGCTGGATAGTATGCCGCAAAATCGGCCGCGATTCAAGAGCGGGGGGATGCAATAGCGTATCATCCCACGGCTGGGTCATGCTTGATTGCCGGTTATAGGTCATAAGCGTCGCGGATTGGGCAAAACGGATCGCGCATGATCTCGGCCCGGCGGCTACGTTCCATCCTATCAGCGCTATCCAGTGGCCAGCCAACTCCGCCACATAACGCAACCGCCGCCCGACCAAGTGTGCATTACCCAAGTAATGCCGCTCACAAATCAGTCCTGGGGGGACATTACACGACAGAACCGGGCGTCGCGTATCAGGTGTCGTGACCGTTCGCCAAGGCTACGCCGGACACGTCGGTGGGTAGGCAGGCGCCCTCCATAAACCATTATCGAGATTCACGAGATGATTTTTCTGGAGGACGGGCGGCCTCGCCCGCCATGCGGACGTAGGGTGAAAAGCGCGTTCGTAAAACAGAACGCCGGTCTTAGGCGATGATTTTGGCCCCCATTCACCGATTACATTTTTTGGTCTTTCTTGCCGTATGAAGCGTGTTCCTCGGCAACTGCGCAAGCAGTTCCGGCTTGCTCTTGAACGGGTATTCCAATCTCATACAGGAAGTCCGGCGACATGTCCGCCCCATTGTCCCATACAACGGTATCCAGATCCGGATCCAGTCGCGCAGTCCTAAAACGGCGAATATCCTTAAGCGGCTCGAAAATTTCCCCATCCAAATGTCGCTCCAGATCGACCGCCCTCACAATACAATCATCGAACTTTAGTCGAAGCTTGTATCCGGATGTGTACTCAACGGCGCAGATATAGTGCATCCCCCCCCCTATTCCAGAGGTTGAATCGGTTTGAGCGGTCTCTTTACGGCAGCGAGGTTCCAATTATCCATCAACTCATGACGATGAAAAAAAGCCCATTCCAGAACAAGCCCCATAACTCTCGGCGGCAACTCTCCTTCCAACACGGCCAGCTCGCCGATCGAGACTGAAACCCTGTGGTTCCCATACTTGGCATGAAAATGCGGAACGCCATGCTCCTGCCAATAGACGGCAATCACGATCCCAAAAAATCTGCTGATTTCAGGCATCAAGTCTCCAAAGCCTTTAAGTAGAAGTCTTCATGGTCAGCCGCTTTTTGCGCCCGCCACCCATCCCGTCCCGGAAACACAACAACTTCTCGCATAAGGTTGAACACTACAAAACAGGCCCGTATTTATCAACGACAAAATAGCGCCGATTTGCTTTTCGGGGAAACCATGCAAGGTTATTGGCGGTTACAATCGGGATGATTCAAGGACATCGCCTGTAACAGTTGTGTTCTCGATCGCGAATTTAATTTAGACAGCTCACGCACGGATGATCATGAAGGCAGGCCGCCAAACGGCGTAAAAACTTTCGTCCACAGACTGCGTGGATATAAAGATGACCGTGTCCTTCGGAATCAGCCTACAGACCACAGTCTTCAGCCTGCTTCGCCGCCGATCTGCACCACCTCCACCGGGCATTCGGGGATGGCGCCCAGGAAGAGCCGGCCGTACCACTTGCTCACAATCCGCGCATCCAGGATCGCAACGCTGCCTTCATCCGTGCCGGTCCGGATCAACCGCCCCACGCCCTGCCGGAACTTAAGGATCGCTTCCGGCAGGGAATACTCCTTGAACGGATCGCCGCCCCGGGCCTTGATCCGTTCCATGCGGGCCTTGATCACGGGCTCGTCGGGCACGGCAAACGGCAGGCGCACGATGATGACGTTGCTCAGCGCCTCGCCGGGCACGTCCACGCCCATCCAAAAACTGTCCAGGCCGAACAAGACGGCGGAATTTATGATTTCCGATTTCGGATTGCGGATTGCGGATTGCAGTCCTTCGGTGTTCGATATTCGATGTTGGATGTTCGATGTTTGCTTCTCTTCCTCCCTGCCGTCTGTTATCCGACATTGGGCATTGGGCGTTGGACGTTGAACGTTGGACGTTTGCTTCTCTGCCGCTCTTCCGTCGTTCGCCTTCCGGAACCTCTCCAGCATCGCATGCCGGGAAAGTCCCGTGCCCTGCACCAGGGGCATAATGCCCTCCGCCGCGAAAAACGGCGCCAAGTCCCGCGCCACCGCCTTCATCATCGCGGCATTGGTGAAGAGCGCGAAGGCCCGGCCTCGCGATTTTTTCACAAAATGGCGGATCGCCAGGGAGGCCGCGGCGGTGAAGGCGTTCTTGTCGTTGGGATCGGGCATGTCGCCGGCGATATAGACCCGCATCTGGCGCGTATAATCGAACGGCGAGCCCACCACCAAATCCCGGCAGCGCACGGCGCCAATGCGTTGCCTGAAATAGGCCAAGGGCGAAGCGTTCTTCGTTCTTGGTTCTTCGTTCTTCGTTCTACATTCGGCGTTGGACGTTGGGCGTTGGACGTTGGGCGTTTGCTTCGCTTCGCTGGCAACCGCCAGCGTCGCCGAGGTCAGGATCACGGAGGGGTAGGCCTCGAAGAGGGCTTTTTCCAGGATCGGCGCCACCGCGATCGGCGCGGAATACAGCACCCACTGCCGGCGGCGCGCCCCCTCCGATGCCACCCAATAGACGTGATTGTCGGCCGTCTGCTTCAGAAACATATCCAGCGCGGCGCACATTTCCAGTCCGCGCCGCGCCGCGGCGTTCAACTCCGTTTGAAGATCGGCGTCCTCCAGGGCTTCGGCGATGCGCTTGACGGCGCGCGCGATTTTTTCCTGGCGGGCGCCCAGGAGCGTCGCAAACACCAGCGGCGCGCGGACAATGCGCCGGGTGTCATTCTCCTCCAGATGCGCCCACTGGTTGACCTCCAGGAAAAAATGCTCGACGTCCTCCCACATCCGTGACACCTCGCGGGCGAGTTCGCTTTCCTTCAACACCGCCAGCAGGCCTTTGCCGGTCTCGGGGGTATAGAGGCGCCGGAGCCAGTGCTCGAAGGCGCCCTGCGAAAGCCTCAGTCCCAAATGCTCGCTGGCCGCATCTTCCATGCAGTGGGCCTCGTCCAGCACGATGGTGTCGAAGGCCGGCAGGAGTCCCTTGCCGCTTTCGCGCAAAGCCAGGTCGGAAAAGAACAGGTGATGATTGAGCACCAGCACGTCGGCCTCGAAGGCCCGGGCGCGGGCCTTCATCAGGAAACAGCGCGCGTAATGCGGGCACTTGCGCGCCAGGCAGTTATCGTGCTCCGAGCAGACCTGGCTCCAGAGCGCGACGGATAGAGGAGAGCGGAGAGCGGAAAGTGTATTCTGACTTTCGTCGTCCGTCGTCTGCCGTCCGTCATCCGATTGCAGACCTTCGGCGTCCCGCGCAACGCGGGATAAATTCGATGCTTGCCACGCGCTCCGCGTGGTTCGATGTTCGATGTTGGATATTTGTTTGTTATCCCTGTCTTCCCATTCTTCATTCTGCATTCTACATTCTGCATTTGTTCTGTCTCCGTACCGGGTTTCATCGGCCCAGCGGCGCAGGCGGGCGAGTTCGCGTTCCTGGGCCTTGTTAAAGAGGTCGCCGCCGGCATGGCGCGCGCGTTCCAGCCGGCGCAGGCAGAGATAATTGGCGCGGCCCTTGCAGAGCGCCACCTTGAAATCCAGGCCCAGGCGGCGCTGAAGAAAAGGCAAATCCTTAAAGACCAGTTGTTCCTGGAGGTTGATGGTATAGGTGGAGACGGCCACCGGCCGCTTTTGTTCCCTGGCCAGCAGGATGAGCGGCACCAGGTAGGCAAAGGTTTTGCCGACACCCGTGCCGGCCTCCACCGCCAGGTGTTCCGGCGCGAGGATCGCCCGGGCCACCGCCTCGGCCATGGCCGCTTGCTGGGGCCGGGCCTCGAACGCAAAGCCGCCGGCTTCCGCGACGCCGGAGCGGGCCAAGACGCCGTCGGCCATGAAAAAAGCGCGAACCTGCTCCGGAATTTGCGAAGGTTCATCGACGATGGGATCCGGCGGCGCATTCATTGGAAAATAAATCCTTGCCTGGATGAGTTGCTTTTTGGTATTGATATAAGCGTTTGTCAAGCGAGCGTAGCTCAGTGGTAGAGCTCCACCTTGCCAAGGTGGTTGTCGAGGGTTCAAATCCCTTCGCTCGCTCCAGCCTTCGCCCTTCGGGCTACGGCTGGGCAGGCCCTCAAGAAGAAGGGCGAAGGCTGTCCCGCCGGAGCTTTACGCGCAGGCGGACATGTTATGAAGATTGTTTATATTCTTCAAAGTGTCCGTTATCCAGATCGCCATTACACCGGCATTACAAGCGACTTTAATCAACGCTTGGCTGACCACAATAACGGGAACTGCCCCCATACTTCCAAATACCGTCCTTGGCGGTTATTAACGAGCATTTCATTTACTGAAGAGTCCAAGGCTCAAGAATTTGAACGATATCTTAAATCCGGTTCGGGTCGAGCGTTCGCACAAAAACATTTTTAAGTTTGTTTCTATTCTGCATTCTGCATTTCCCCGCGATATCTTCGGATCAGCGCATTGGTTGACGCATCGTGCCGCAGGTCCGGCTCGGTCTTGGCGCTCAACTCCGGCAAAATCTTGCCGGCGAGTTCCTTGCCCAGTTGAACGCCCCACTGGTCGAACGAGAAAATATCCCAGATCACGCCTTGCGTGAAAATCTTGTGCTCGTAAAGCGCAATCAGCGCGCCCAGCACGGCGGGCGTTAACTCGTCGGCCAGGATCGTGTTGGTCGGCCGGTTGCCCTCGAAGACCTTGTGCGGCACGAGCTCGGGGAGCGCCCCCTGCCCCGCCGCCTCGGCGGCAGTTGCCACTTCCGCCGCGGTGCGCCCGAACGCCAGGGCCTCGGTCTGCGCAAAGCAATTTGCCATCAGCTTGGCATGGTGATCGCCCATCGGATTATGCGACCGGCAAAACCCGATGAAGTCCGCCGGAACCAATTTTGTGCCTTGATGAATCAACTGATAAAAGGCATGCTGGCCGTTGGCACCCGGCTCGCCCCAGACGATCGGACCGGTCTGCCAGCCGACCGGCCGCCCCTGCCGGTCCACCGACTTGCCGTTGCTTTCCATGTCGGCCTGCTGGAGATAGGCGGGCAAGCGGCACAGGTATTGATCGTAAGGCAGAATGGCATGGGTTGCGGCCCCGAAGAAATTATTATACCAAACTCCCAGGAGCGCCAGGATCACGGGCAGATTGCGCTCCAGCGGCGCCTGCGCAAAATGCCGGTCCATGGCATGGAACCCGTCCAACATTTCGATAAAACGCTCCGGCGAAATCGCCGTCATCAGCGCCAGGCCCACCGCCGAACACAGCGAATAGCGCCCCCCCACCCAATCCCAGAACTCGAACATGTTCCGCGGATCGATGCCGAAGCGCGCCACTTCCGGCGCATGGGTGGATACCGCCACAAAATGGCGCGCCACGGCTTTTTCATCCTTCAGCGCCGCCAGGCACCAGGAGCGCGCGGTCTCGGCATTGGTCATAGTCTCCTGGGTGGTGAAGGTCTTCGAGACAACAATGAACAACGTCTCCGCGGGGTCCAGATCGCGCACGGCCTCCACGAGATGCGTGGCGTCGACATTGGAAACGAACCGCGCGGTCAAGTCCCGCCGGGAGTAAGCTTTCAAAGCCTCATAGGCCATGGCCGGACCCAGGTCCGACCCGCCGATGCCGATGTTGACGATCGCCCGGATGCGCTTGCCGGTGAATCCGCGCCAGGCGCCGGAACGAACGTCGCGCGCAAACGCCTGCATCTTATTCAGCACGCGGTTGACCTCCGGCATGACGTCCGCGCCCTTGACGTAAATCGGGGTGTTGGAGCGGTTGCGCAGGGCCACGTGCAGGACCGGCCTGTTTTCTGTGCGATTGATGGGCTGGCCCGCGAACATGGCCGCGCGCGCCGTTTCCACTCCGCAGGCGCGGGAGAGCGCGACCAAGCGGCGCAACGTTTCCGCGGTCACGCGGTTTTTGGAATAATCCAGCGTCAGCCCTTCGGCTGAAAGCGTAAAGCGCTCCGCCCGGCGCGGATCGTTTGCGAAGAACTCGCGCAGGTGCGCCCCGCGCACTTCCTCATAATGCGCCGCCAAGGCCTTCCATTCCGGCAAATCGGTCAAACGCGATGTCATAGGATTTTTCTCCTTGAAAAGCATTGCCAAAGGATCACGAGTTAGGCGGCCAAAGGCCGCGACTTTGCCATGTAGAGCCGACTTTATGTCGGCTATCTTCGGACAGAATAGCCGGTATTCCGCCGGAGGCGGATCCGCCTATGGCGGAAAAACCGGCTCTACTTTTCCATGTAGAGCCGACTTTATGTCGGCTATCTTCGGACAGAATAGCCGGTATTCCGCCGGAGGCGGATCCGCCTATGGCGGAAAAACCGGCTCTACCCAAGATTGTCCGCCGACTTGCCCACCATAGCCCCGTGGGCGAAGGCGGGAGACAGCTCCGCTTCTGGCGGAAATTCCCTTAATGTGAATTTAGTCAATCCTGTCGCCCGATTCTTACCATATTCCGTTTTGGCTTTCAAACTTAACCGCCACTTGCCATACTGGCGCCATGCCATTAATTCTCGACAACCTGACGCTGACGGCGCGCATGGCCGGGCATGCACTGGCTTATTTCAGCCGCGGCCGCTGGCGCCGCGCCACAAGCCCCTGGCCCGGCAAGGCGGGGCAAGTCCCGGCCGATTTTTTCGGCCTGTGCGTGGCCAATGCGCCGGAGAGCGCATCCGACGATTATGTCATCGCCCGGCTGAACGAGCTTGGCATCCGCCATGCGCGCATAGATTTCACTTACGGCGATCGCGAGTCCTTTACCGAACGGTTTTTGGACCGCCTGCTGGCCGACCGGTTCCGCGTCTGCCTGCACCTGGTGCAGCCGCGCGAAGAAGCCCGCGCCATGCTGCGCATGTCCGGCGCCGCCGACCGCTGGCGGGCTTTTGTCGGCGACATGCTGAACCGCTATGGAAGCCGGGTGGAATCGATCGAAATCGGCGCCACCTGCAACCGCCGGAAATGGTCGGGCTATTCGCCCGCCGCCTTTTTCGCCGCCTGGCAAATCGCCTGGGAGGAAGCGCATGGACGCAACCTCGCAATCGCCGGGCCGAACGTCACGGATTTCGAACCGCTCTATAACGCCGGCTGGCTGGGCGAACTGCGGCGGGCCGGTATGTTGCCCAGCGTGCATACCGACAACCTGTTTGTGGAGCGCGCCACGGAGCCGGAGGCCTTCGATCGCAGAATCGCCGGGCGGCGCATGGCCAAACTCTTGCGCTTCAACCTGGCGCGCAAGGCCCAATTGCTCCAGGATATCGGCGCATGGGCCGGCGCGCCCACCTTGATGTGCACACACGTAGCCTGGAGTCTGCGCCGGATTGCCCGCTTCCTGGAGGACGTCGAGGAAAAACAGGCGGATTACCTGGCGCGCTATGCCTGCATAGCCGCCGCTTCCGGCGCGCTCACGCGCGTCTATTGGGGCCCGCTGATCGGCCAGCGCGAAGGCTTGATCGACGACGGCACCTCGGAATACCCGGAACTTCCGCACGTGACCTATTACGAACAGGCGCGCGGCAAGATCGAAAATTACCGCCTGCGTCCGGCCTTCGAAACTTTTAAAACCGTCAACCGCCTGCTCGCCGGCGCCGCGTTCCGGCGCCGTCTGGCCACCGGCCCGGGATTGGAAATACTGGAATTCGGATTGAATGCAGAATGCAGAATGCAGAATGCAGAAAAGGAAGAAAGAGATCAGAGGTCAGAGGTCGGAGGTCAGACAACGGACGACAGACGACAGACGACAGACAACGGAATTCCACAATCGGAAATCCTGCAAACGCCCAACGCCGCATGCGGGAGAACAGACGGCAAAATTCTTCAATCCGAAATCAGAAATCCGCAATCCGCAATTCTTCATGCCGTCTGGACGACCGACGGCAATGGCGCCGGTGCCGACGCTTGTTATCCTTCGGAACTCCTCGCCCAAGCCGAGATTTATGACCGCGACGGCCAACGCCTGGAGCGCGCCCCCCGGATGTTCTCCGAAAGCCCGCTGTTCCTGGTGTGGCCGGAAAGCACGTGGAGCGTTGAGCGGAGAGCGTCGAGCGGTGGACAGGCCAACGGAGATCGGAGATCAGAGGTCAGCGTGTCACGGCAAAGCGCTTTAGCGGAGCCGGAAAGTCAGAAATCAGAGATCAGCCAGGCAACGAAAGAAGATAGAGAGCCAAATTCCAGCCTACAGCCTACAGCCTACAGCCTACAGCCTTCTTGCTTGCAAGGCTTCCGCTTCGCCCGGCGGACGGGCTGGGATTTCGATGTCGTCAAACCGGAAACCAACGAGATGGGATTGGCCGGCGTGTGTCTGGCCGAGGATAGCGGGGAGCGCGTGGATATCCGGGCGCTGCTGGCGTTGCTCGACGAAGCCCAGATGGCAGGCGCCGGAACGGACAAGCCAACATCCAACATCCAACATCCAACATCCAACACCGAAGGTCTGAAGTCAGAAGTCAGAAGTCAGAGGTCAGAGGTCAGCGATCGGAAATCGGCAATCAGCAATCAGAAATCAAAAATTCTTCGTAAGGCGCGCAATACCGTCTGGTCGGCAAGCGCGCCCTGGAACGCCGGGCGCACCATTGTGATCAAGGAATTCAAGCCGCGCAGTATTTTACGCCGGATTTTGGACTACGGCAAACCCGGCAAGGCCCTGCGCAGTTGGAACGGCGCGCAGGAACTGCTTCGGCGCGGACTGGCCACCCCGACGCCGTTAGCCTGCCTGATGCCGGGGAAGGCGGCGCCGGCATTAGGCCCCGAAGCGGGGCGACTCTTTCATGTAGAGCCGACTTCATGTCGGCTATCTTCGGAACAGGATAGCCGGTATTCCACCGGAGGCGGATTCGTCTATGGCGAAAAAACCGGCTCTACCCGGATTGAATTTCCTATACATCAAGGTAGGGGCCAGCCTTCCGCCTTCGCGGCACGGCATAACGCCGCTTCGGCGCGACGACGGCCGGCTGGCCCGTCTTTTTGTACCACGGCCCGGCCGGAGGCCGAGCCCTACCTTTTTGAAAATCCCATGCATAACGATCATGCCGCGAGCTATTATATCTGCGAGGCATTTGCCCCAGCCTGGTCGGCGCGCGACGCTTTCACGGCTTTCAGCGCGGGGGCAACCGAATTTCAGGGGATTGCCGCCAACAACTGGTATGAGGCCATCGCCGTATTCCTGCAGAAACTGCATACGCGCGGCGTTTATTTCCGGGACCTGTCGGCCGGCAACCTGCTGGTTCGCTCCGCGTCCGTTCCCACCGCGCTGTCGTCTGTCGTCTGTCGTCCGTCGTCAGTCATGCCTTCTCCGCCGACGGGCGCCCTGGAATTTTCCTTGATCGACACCGCGCGCGCCCGGTTCTATCCGCACAGTCTGGGTCTGCGGCTGAGACTCTGCGACTTGATGCGGATATGCCATCCGTTAGATTGGCCGAATCGGCGCGTTTTTTTGGCAAGATACCTGGCGCATAACGGACGCCGGTTCCGTTGGTGGATGCAAATTCCCTTCCGGTACTACGACTGGAAGCATCGGGTGAAGAATGCGCTGAAGAAGATCAGGCGGTAGGCTGTGGGCTGCTAACGAAATGCGGTTCTCACGAACCGCAGCTACACCTGAGAACGTGTGAAAAAATTAATCCGGACGCCGCGTGAGGGCACGCGGCCTACAATTTCCCCATATTTTTGAGGGTTGTTGCAGGCCCGGCGCCCTCACCGGGCGATTTTTTCACACGTTCTGAGGTTCTCCCATCCCGCAGGACGACCATGGATAAAAAAAGGGCCGCTCCAGAGAGCGGCCCTCATTATTCAGCCTGCCGTTTGCATTTTATAGTCTGTTATCATGGCTTCATCGGGGCGGGAACCGCCGCCGGGACAGGAGCCGCCACGGCCGGTTTTACGGCCGGCGCCGGCGCAGGAGCGGGCTTGGCGACAACCGGTTTTTCGGACGCGGGGGCCGCTTCAGCGGCCGCCGGCTTGATCGGCAGGGCATCGGGCAATTCGGCGCCCTTGCGGATATAGACTTCCACGCGCCGATTTTTATCGTTGCCTGTAATCGGATCGTTCGGCGCCAGGGGCCGGGTAAAGCCGTAGCCCACCGGCGTCATGTGTTCCAGCGCAATCCCGAAATGCTCGTTCAGGTAATTACGCACGGCCTGGGCCCGGCGCGCGGAAAGATCCATGTTGTATTTATAGTTGGAGGTCTTGCGCTTGTCGGCATGGCCCTCGATGCGGGCGGTCGCTTTGGGATCGCGCACCAGGACTTTGCCGATTATGTTCAGCTTGTCGAAATATTCGGGATGGATGACGGCTTTGTCGGTGTCGAATTCGATGTTCAGGGTGAAAAGCAATAAATCGTCCGAGGGATCCAACGGATTGGTGTGGTCTTCGATGACCTCATGGCCATCGGCCACGCCGCCGTTGTCGGTGTCCCGTTTCAGCGGATCGGTCTTGTACGAGGAAACCTCCTCGCCGTCTTTCAAGCCGTCATAATCGGTGTCCGGATTCAGCGGGTCGGTGCGATACACCTTGACTTCCTCGCCGTCGGTCAGTTTATCGCCATCGGTATCCGGATTATGCGGGTCCGTGCCGAGCTTCAGTTCCTCCTCGTCGGTCAAGCCGTCGCCATCGGAATCGAGCGCGCCGCCGGAGACAATGTATTTGGCGGGCACCCGCGCGCCCCATTTCCAATTCACGCCCACGGTGGGCATGAAGTTAAATTCCGTGTGGTCAACGCTTAAGAGACCCACAACCTCGGCCAGCACGGCCCATTCCGGATTGAAGTGATATAACAACCCCGCGCCGTAGCGGATATTCAGGTCCGTCCGATTGCGGAATTCGCGGTCCTTGCTGTAATATATGACACCCAAGCCGCCCAGCAGATAGGGATCCAAATGGCGGTTATCGGCGATATTCAAATGCAGGAGGGTATCGGCCGATACTCCGGCGGCCCAACAGCTTTCGCCATCAAGGCCCCGGCGGGGCACCGGCACGCCCGTGTCGTAATTGTACACGTCATTGCGTTTCAGGTACGGAATAATATCCAAGCCGCCTTCAAAAGACAGCAGTTGGGAATAATCGTAGCCCAGGCGGAGCGATCCGAAACCGCCGTTCAAAACAGCCTCGTCGCCCTCATAGCGCGTATAGCCGCCATGCACGCCGATATACCACGGCGGGATATCGTCGAGCGACGCGCTCTGGCCATACACCGAAGCGGCCATCGTCAAACCGATCGCACCCGCCATCATAACGCCGACACCGCGGGAAAGTTTTTTCATGCGTCTTTTTCTCCTGTTGAAACGATTGGTATGTGGAAACGGATAAATTAAAGCCAAACGACCGCGGGAATGCAATAAAAAAATCGATTCCATTTCTGGAATACAGGCGAGGCAGGACGCCTACGGCTTGACTGTCATCCCGACTTTAACGGCGAGCGCCTTCTGGCGGGCGTCGAAGGTGTAGAATTCCTTGATGCCGAGTGCGACGGCCGCCGATACATGCAATATGTCAAAGGCGCGCGTCCCGAGTGTTCCCGTATGGGCCGCGCTCAGGGCCTCGGCCTCGGCATACACTTCCGCCCATGCGACGGGGGTTTCGATCAGCACACCGGTTTTGGCGTCCGCTTCGATTTCCGCAAGCACGGCGCGCGATTCATCTGGCGTGATTTCCTTGCGGAAGACCGCGAGCCTGATGGCGTTTCGGGCTTCATGCCGGAGCAACGGCGTGAAGGCGAGCGGCGTCTTGAACGTGACGGATAAATTCTGTGCGACCGCACTGTTCGCGTCCTGACCGTAGAGTGACACAAGAAAACTGGTGTCCGCGTAAGCTACCATCGGCTTTCCTTCCGCTCCTCCAGTACGATGTTCGAGAAATGCGTACGCTTCTTCCCGAAGATCGCCTTCGCACGGGCCGCGAAGTTCGGCATCTTGAAATTGGCCGGGGCCTGAGCACGCGGCGGACAAATTCGGGCAACGGGACGCGTCCGGTTCAACACGGTGACCTCTTCCCCTTCGGCGACCCATGCAAGCACGGCGCCAAATTCATGGCGCACCTGTCTGATGGTTGCTGTTTTCATGCGACACAGTATGTAACACATTACCCGCCAGTGTCAAGCGCCGATTCCAGCAATAACTGCGATTCAGACAGTGGGGAGATAGCGAGGCCAGAGGCCGCAGGTAGGGCGACCGGCGGCGGAGGCGACTCGGATGGCGTGGATCGTCGTGACGAGTGCGGTGATCAACGAGGTGGCAATGCGC
>JBAZEM010000036.1:0-17732 GCA_041653875.1 Kiritimatiellia bacterium | reverse complement strand
GCGCATTGCCACCTCGTTGATCACCGCACTCGTCACGACGATCCACGCCATCCGAGTCGCCTCCGCCGCCGGTCGCCCTACCTGCGGCCTCTGGCCTCGCTATCTCCCCACTGTCTGAATCGCAGTTTTTTTATTTTTAGGCTTGTCAATTGCGGGAACTTATTGATATACAAGGGGTTTTCGGTTCAGCTTAGAACCGCGAAACCGGGCCGGAAATGAAAGGGCTGTTTCCGTGGCCGGCATTAAGACAACCAAATGCCCGTAAAGCACATAAACAGTTATCATGGGAAAAGAAATGAAGCGTAAAACTCACAAGGATTTTGACCTCAGCCAGTTCGGCGACGACAAACAAGCGGCTATGGCCAAAATGTATGAGGATACGCTACAAAACTTCAAGGAAGGATCCATCGTTTCCGGCAAGGTGGTGGAAGTCCGTAATAATGAAGTGCTTGTAGATATCGGCTACAAATCCGAAGGCCTCATTGCGGGCGAGGAATTCCGGGACCTGGCAACCCTTAAACCCGGCGATCCGGTCGAAGTCGTCCTGGAACAGATCGAGGACGACGACGGCAAAATCATCCTGAGCAAAACCAAGGCCGAACAACAGCGCATGTGGGACAACGTGCTTTCCAACAGCGAGGAAGGCAGTGTGCTGGAAGGCGAAATCAAGAGCCGTGTCAAGGGCGGCTTGATCGTGGACGTCAGCGGGGTCAAGGGCTTTTTGCCCGGCTCCCAGCTCGATGTCGTTCCGGTGCGCAACCTGGACGACTATCTCGGCAAGCGTTTCGAGTTCAAGGTCATGAAAATCGACCGCGAACGCCGCAATATCGTGCTGTCGCGCCGCGATCTGATCGAACAGCGCCGCCGTGAAAAACGCAAAGGATTGTTGGCCGATATCAAGGTCGGACAACTGCGCTCCGGCTTGGTCAAGAACATCACCGATTTCGGCGCCTTTATCGACCTGGGCGGCTTGGACGGCCTCCTGCATATCACGGACATGAGCTGGGGCCGTGTCAGCCATCCTTCGAAAGTTCTCAAAGTCGGGGAAACGACCGAAGTCGTGATCCTGGGCATCGATTTCGATAAGGAGCGCGTTTCGCTGGGTCTCAAGCAGAAAACCCCGAATCCGTGGGACAATATCGAGTCAAAATTCCCCGTGGGCAGCCGCGTACATGGCAAGGTGGTCAACCTGGTGCCCTACGGCGCGTTCGTCGAAATCGAGGAAGGCGTGGAAGGCTTGGTGCATGTTTCCGAGATTTCGTGGATTCAACGCGTGGGCCGCGCCTCCGACGTGCTCGCCATCGGCGACGAAGTGGAGGCCGTGGTGCTCAACATCAACCGGGCCGATCAGAAAATTTCGCTCGGCATCCGCCAGACCACGGCCAATCCCTGGGACACGGTGCGGGAGAAATACCCGGTCGGCATGCGGGTCACGGGTATCGTCCGCAACTTCACCTCCTACGGCGCTTTCGTGGAACTTCAGGAAGGTATTGACGGTATGATCCATGTGTCCGACATGTCCTGGACACGCAAGGTCAATCATCCCTCGGAAATCCTGAAGAAGGCCGATACCGTGGACGTGGTGGTCCTGGAAGTGGATCCCAGCAACCAGCGCATCAGCCTGGGCCTCAAACAGGCGCAAAACGATCCCTGGTCGTCCATCGCCGACCGTTACAAGGTCGGCCAGAAGGTCACCGGCAAGGTCTCGAAACTGGCTTCCTTCGGCGCCTTTATCGGCCTGGAGGAAGGGATCGATGGCTTGGTGCATATTTCCCAGATCGGCGAACAGCACGTGGAGAAGGTGCGTGACGCTCTCAAAGTCGGCCAGGAAGTGACCGCCCGCGTGGTGAAGATCGATCCCATCGAGCGGCGCATCGGACTGAGCATCAAGGCCGCCACCCTGCCGGATGAAGAATTCGTGGTGCAGGATGACATGCTGACCGGGCTCAAGCCGGGCGAGGACCTGGTGGACCTGGCCGGCGCCTTCGATGAAGCCTTCGGGGTCAGCCAGGCCAACGGCCAGGTCCAGGAATGGCGGCCGGGCGAGAAAAAGGACGATAAAGGCGACGAAAAAAACGAGCAAAAATAACGTTCGCCGAGGCAGGTTTATCCAAAGACGTCCCGGCGCCTGCCGGGACGTCTTTGTTGTTTCGACCCGCGCTCTGAAGATAGCCGACGTAAATCTGACATTCCTAATGTAGAGCCGGTTTTATACCGGCTATGTTGGAGATAGCCGACGTAAAGTCGGCTCTACATATTGTAGAGCCGGTTTTATACCGGCCATGTTGGAGATAGCCGACGTAAAGTCGGCTCTACCTGTTGTAGAGCCGGTTTTATACCGGCCATGCTAATGTCATGACTATTCCACTTGACCGGCAACTCGAAATCCTCACGGCCCACAGCGTGGACTTGGTGTCGCGCGCGGAACTGCGCCGCAAACTGGAAACGGCCGCGGCGTCCAAACGGCCCCTGCGCGTAAAGTACGGGGCCGATCCCTCCGCCCCGGATATCCACCTCGGGCACGTCGTGGGACTCAATAAACTGCGCGAGTTCCAGGACTTGGGCCACACGGTGGTATTCATTATCGGCGACTTCACGGGAATGATCGGCGATCCTTCCGGGCGCTCGGAAACCCGCAAGCCGATGTCGCGCGAACAGATTGCCGCCAACGCCAAAACCTATCAGGACCAGGTGTTCAAAGTGCTCGATCGCGCGCGCACCGAGGTGCGCTTCAATTCCGAATGGTGCGCCGCTCTGGCCTTCCCGGACGTCCTGCGGCTGACGGCCCATGTGACCGTGGCCCAGATGCTGGCCCGTGACGATTTTCAGAAGCGCTTTAAGGATAACCAGCCCATTTCGGTGGTGGAATTCCTCTATCCCGTAATCCAGGGCTACGATTCCGTCCGGGTGGAGGCGGATATCGAGGTCGGCGGCACCGATCAACTTTTCAACCTGCTCGTCGGACGCGACCTGCAAAAGGCCTTCGGCAAGGAACAGCAGGTGGTGCTGACCCTTCCCCTGCTGGAAGGTCTGGATGGCGTCCGCAAGATGAGCAAGAGCTTGGGCAATTACGTGGGCATTAACGAAAGCCCGCGCGAAATGTTCGGCAAAATCATGTCCATTCCGGATGCCTTGATGGGGCGCTACGCGGCGCTGGTGCTCGGTCGGCCGGAGTCCGGCGCCAAGAACGAACGCCACCCGCGCCAGGTGAAAGACGAACTGGCCCGGACTATTGTGGCGCGCTTTCACAGTCCGGAGGCCGCCCAGGCCGCTTCCGCCGAGTTCGAGCGCGTGTTTTCGGAACACAAACAGCCGGATGAGATCCCCGCCGTCGTGATTCCCATGGCCCGGCGGAAAAACGGCAAGCTGGGGATTATCGCTCTTTTGGTCGCGGCCGGCCTGGCGGAAAGCAACGGCGCCGCCCGCCGTCTGGTCCGGCAAGGCGCCGTCAAAATCGGCGAAACCAAAATCACCGATATCGCCGCGGAACTCGCCGTCCCGGAAGGGTGCGTCGTCCAGGCCGGCAAGCGCGCCTTCGCCCGCATCGTCTCGGCGTGACCGCTATTCCCGCAGGCGGATTAAGATAGGCGCGGGCAGTGGTGGAGCGGTAAGCCGGCAGATGCGTAAAGTGCGTGTGTTATTGGCGAGCGAGCATCCCCTGCGTCACCTGGCGGAACGCGCCGATAAACGGATGGAAGAATTACGTCAAACCATGCGTAAGCCCCAAAGTGGAAAACATATTCGGAACGACGCTAAGTTCTATTTCGAGGGCTGACCCTGATCCGCGAACTTTCGAAGCACCGACATCATGGGGCACCAATTGGTGAAGGCCGATTGGAGCAGATTAAGCCCCACGAAAGCGGTAAACCACAGCCAGTGGTGGCTTACAAAATGCGCCAGAAGAAGACTCGCCAAGACCAACGCTCCCGCCATGCCTCTCAGGATTCTGTCCATATAACACCTCCGTTTAATTCGTTTTTTTCTTGTTCCTCATGGCCATGTAGTAAATGACCGGCACGGCCGTGCGCGACAATACGGTGGACGCCACCTCACCGGCCATAAGTGAAAGCGCAAGCCCCTGGAAGATGGGATCGAACAGTATCACCGATGCGCCCACGACCACCGCGGCCGCGGTGAGGAGCATCGGCCGAAAGCGCTTCACCCCGGCATCGATCACGGCCTCCTCGAACGGCATCCCCTCGGAGAGCCTGATCTGGATGAAATCGACCAGGATGATCGAATTGCGCACCACGATGCCGGCGCCGGCGATCATGCCGATCATGGAGGTGGCCGTGAAAAACGTGTTCGTCATCCAATGCGCCGGCAGGATGCCCACCAAGGTCAGCGGAATGGGGAGCATGATGATCCACGGCGCCTTGAACGATTGGAACCAGCCCACGACCAGGACATAGATCAAGATCAACACCACGGCGAAAGCTATCCCCAAGTCCCGGAAGACCTCGTAGGTGATCTGCCATTCGCCGTCCCATTTGAGCGACCAGGCGCCCGTCGATTCGGGTTGATGCGTGAAATATTGTTTCATGCCCTTTTTATCCGCCGCGCCCGGGACCGCGACGGGCAATTTATCGATCTGGTCCTTCAATCCCATGATCACATAGACCGGGCTCTCGAATTGGCCCGCGACATCCCCGAGCACGTAGGCGACCCGCATGAGGTTCTTGTGGTGGATGGCCCGATCTTTGGCGCGGTCCGTCACGGTCACAAGGTCCCGGATGGCGATCTGCGAACCGAAGCGCGAGAGCAGTGTCAGGTTAAGGACGGAATCGAGCGTCGCCCGTTTTTCTTTCGGCAATCGAACGATGATGTCCACGGGCTCGCACTCGCCCGAGAGATGCGCCAGATCGATGTCCCGGCCGTGGATCGCGAGGGCGATGGTTTGGACAATGCTTTGCGCCGGGATGCCGTTGAGGGTGGCTTTCTGCGCATCGACCCTTAACTGCAGGAGCTTTTCCGGCGCCTGGACATAAGTAGCGACGTCCGTCACGCCTTCATTGTTGTCCAGGATCCTCTCGATTTTCCCGGCAAGTTCCCGCTGTCCGTCGAGGCTCGGCCCGTATATTTCCAGGACGAGCGTGGAAAGGACCGGCGGGCCGGGCGGGACTTCCGCGACCTGGACGTGCCCGCCGTGGCGGCGGACGATCGCATGGATGGCCGGCCGCACCGCTTTGGCGATGTCATGGCTTTGGCGTTGGCGCCGTTGCTTGTCGACCAGGTTGACCTGCAGGTCGGCCTGGTAGGGCTTTGACCGCAGAAAATAATGGCGGACGAGGCCGTTGAAATTATACGGCGAACTCGCGCCGACATACGTTTCAATGTCCTTAACTTCCGGCACCGTCATCAAATAGGCGGCGATCTCCTCGATGACCGGAGTCGTCGCGGCGATCGACGAGCCTTCGGGCATGTCGAGGATCACCTGAAACTCGTTCTTGTTGTCGAACGGCAGCATCTTGACCTTGACAAGCTTGAGCGGCACCAGCGTCAGCGAGGCCAGCAGCAGAACGCCCAGCGCGCACAGGAAGGCCATGCGGATCTTTCCGTTATAAATGAGCGGCCGCATGTACCAGCGGTAACACTTCGTCAGGAACCCCTCCTCTTCGTCCCGACCGTATCCTTTCAGCTTCCCCCGCAGGAGCGCCGGACCGAGTATCCGGCAGGCGGCCCAGGGCGTGGCGATAAAAGCGACCATCATGGACAGGAACATGGCGATGCTCGCGCCGACGGGGATCGGCCGCATATACGGGCCCATAAGCCCCCTGACAAACGCCATGGGAAGGATGGCCGCCATGACGGTCAGCGTCGCCAGGATCAGCGGACTCATGACCTCCTTCACCGCCTCGATCGTCACCTCGAGCACCGGGCGCCCCTTGTTCTTCGGCATGCGCAGGTGGCGCACGATGTTTTCCACGTCCACGATCGGGTCGTCGACGAGGATCCCGATGGAAAATATCAACGCGAAGAGCGTGATCCGGTTGAGCGTGAAACCGATGAAATAGAAGGCGGCCAGCGTCAGCGAGAGGGTCATCGGAATGGCGATGGCGACCACGCCCGCCTCGCGCCATCCGAGCACGAGCGCGATCAGGACGCTTACGCCGAATACGGCCAGCGCCATGTGAAACAGCAGTTCGTTGGATTTCTCGTCGGCGGTCGCGCCGTAATCGCGCGTGACCGTGAACGCCACGCCGTCGGGAATCTCCGTCCCTTTGAGCGCCTCCACGTGGCCGGTTATTTTCCGGCACAGATGCGAAGCGTTCGCGCCCTGGCGCTTGGAGACCGAGAGCGTCACGGCCTCCAAAGGCCCCTTGGGGGCACCGGGCCCGGCGTGGGCAAACCGGATGTTGACCGCGTTCTCGTCCTCGTCGGGCCCATCCACGATCCGGGCCACGTCCTTGAGATAGATGGCGCCGCCCCGGCTCGTGCCCACGACAAGATTCGCGAGGTCTTCCCTGGAGCGGAAAAATCCGTCCGCCTCCACATTGATATATTGGGGCGCCGTCTCCAGGCGCCCGGCATCCAGTTTAACGTTCGCTTTCCGGACGAGGTCCACGATCTCGCTCGGGGTCAAGATCCGGTCTTTGAGCTTCTGCTCGTCGATGAAGATCTGAAACTGCCTTTTCCGTCCGCCGACGATGCGCGTCTCAGACACATCCGGGATGGCGTCGACGGATCGCCGCACCCGGGCGACAATTCTGCGAAGTTCGACGGGGTCCCGCGCGGGATCGCTGAAGGTCAAGCTCAGGATGGGCACATCGTCGATGGAGCGCACTTTGATAAGGGGCTGGCCGGCGCCCTGCGGCAGAAGATCCAGGTTCGAATAGACCTTGGTGTATAACTTGATCAGGCTCTTTTCAACGTTTTCCCCCACCTTGAAGCGCACAATGATCAGCGCGCCGTCCGGCTCGGACGTGGAATAGATGTACTCCACGCCGGGTATTCCCCAGAGTTTGCGCTCGCCCAGGTTGACGATCCGGCGCTCGACCTCCTCGGCCGTCGCGCCCGGGTAAGACACGAAGATGTCGAACATCGGCGCCGATATTTGCGGCTCCTCTTCGCGGGGAATGTTCAACACCGCGAGCAGGCCGAGAAACAGCGAAAACCCGATAATAAGAGGCGTGATCTTGGCGCGGGCGAAGTAATCGACGATCCCGCCGATAAGTTGCGAATTATGCGCGCTCATGCTCTATTTCCCTTCCCCGAACACGCCCGGGATCTTCGACTCGTTCAACTGACCGGACAAAAACAGCAGCCGCAGCGCGGAGTTCTTGGCGCCCGCCAGCGCGGAATAATAAATCTGGTATGTCCTTATATTCCCCTGGCGCATGTCGAGCAGGTCCGCAATCGATTTGCGGCCCTCCCGGTAAAGCGGGAGCACCAGATCCACGGCCTGGTCGGAATCGCCCGCCATATCGCGCAGAACCGGGATGTTCGCCTTCAGCGATGCGAGCCGGGCATATTCGAAGCTTACATCCCTGGCGATCGCATCGGCCGCGGCATCTTTTTCATATTCGAGCCGCCGCAACGATTTTTCCGCCACCTTCACCCGGGAAGCGTAACCGGGATCGAATAAATCCACGCTCCCCTTGAGTCCCACCGCAAAACTTCCGCCGCCGGCATGAAAATCCCCGGTGTTCTCGCTCAAGTCGCCGAACGCGCTGATGACCGGCCAGGCGCCGGCGCGCGCGCCGGAGACATGCGCCTCCTGGGCGCGGATGGCCTCTTTGATGGAGCGCAGATCGGGCCGCAGATCATAGGCCTGCGCCAGCCATGCTTTCAGATCCGCGCCGGCGCCGTTGTCCTCTTTCAAGTCCGCAACGATCCGCACGGGCTTAAGCGGATCTTCGCCCATGAGGATGTTCAACAGCGCGTGCGCGCTCTCCTTTTGGGCCGCAAGGTTGTTCCTGATATTCCGCAGACTGCCGAAAATGACCCGGGCGGCGTAAAAATCCGCGCCGAGCACCACGCCCTTTTCTTTCAATTCCCCGGCCTGTCCGATATCCGCCTCGGAATTCCGGCAGGCTTCTTCCGCCTTCGCCAGCGCCTTTTCCACCGCCACGGCGTTAAGATAGGCGTCGCAAGCGACGAGGCGCGCCTCCATCGTTGCGAAGGCCTCGTCATGCCGGGCCGATTCCGCCAGATGCCCGGCCGCGCGCACTTTGGATATGGTCTGAAAAGCGTCAAAGAGCGGCAACTCGCCGTGCAGGCCGGCGTCAAAGTTGGCGCGGGCATTCGGGTTATTAAGCCGGTCCAAATCGAAATCGTCCTGGGTGAAGGCCCGCTGGCGCAGGAGCGCGCCGAAGACATAGACCTGGTCGTCTCCGTAAGTGGCGCCCGCCAGCCCCTGCAATTTGGGCCAAAACCCCGCCTGGGCCTGCAATTTCCGCGCGATGGCCGCCTCGACGCCGACGCCCTGGGCCTTCAGCTTGGGATAGTAGGCCAATACCCGGCGGCAGAAGTCCGCCAATGTCAGCGGGGCCGGGCCGGCCGGCGCGTCCCCGGCCCAGGCAATGGGCGCGGGCAAAACGCAGAACATGAAGAGCAAGGCGCCGATCGAAGCGGACGCTGCGTTACGATTTGTTTTTTTCACAAGCGCCCCTCCCAAGCGGTTTTCCTTTTAAAACACCGAGCAACTTGACGATGCGCGGGTCAATGACGCGATAACACGTCCGCACGCCCTCTTTGCGGACCTGGAGCACGCCCCGGGTCTTCAAGAGCGCCAGATGCTGGGAGACCGTGGACTGCGGGATCTTCAAGGCCTTGACGATCTTATCCACGTTGCATTCATGGCGGACAAGCCCATAGACGATCCGCAAGCGCACCGGATGGGCCAGGGCCTTCAAAATGGCGCTATCGCTCGCATACTCTTCGCTCATCGTCTGTTTCCTTTATCGCATTAATTAAGTAATACGATGGATAGTACGGCCCCGGCGTGGAATTGTCAAGCTCTTTTCGCCTGTTTTTTCAATCGGGACTTGATAAATTGCGGCGGGGCGTTATCTTAACGGCATGAAACCAGTCCGCAAACGCAACGACAACCAAAGGAGGGACGCAGCGATGAAACGGATCTTGATCGTATTCGCGGTCGCGAGCGCGGGATTCCTGTTGACGGCCGCCGCCGGGCGGGCGCAGGAGCAGGAAAGGAACAACCAGATCGGCGTCGGCATGCATTACTGGACGACCGTCAAAAACATCGATCAGAACAATATCGATAAAGACGGTTTTTCGTACCTGGCCATGTACCAATACCGCTACGGATGGGTTGGCGTCGAAGCGGACCTGGAATGGTTTCAGAAGGGATTCGGCGGTTCCACCCAGGATTCTTATCAGCCGCAGGCCTATCTCATTCTCGGCAAAGTCCTTTATGCGGCCGCTGGCATCGGCGGCTACTACACGGACGGCAAATTGGCCGATAAACCCTTCTACGCCTTCCGCGCCGGCCTGGATATTCCGTTGTTGCCCATCCTGCACCTGGACATTAACGCCAATTACCGGTTCGAAAACTGGGACGACCTCAGCACCGAGGGCAAAAGCGTCAATACCGACACCGTCACGCTCGGCGCCGCCGCCCGGCTGGCATTCTGATTGGTTGGTCGAGTTAGGCCCCGCAAAGCGGGGCGGCTTTTCATAACGCCCGGTGAGGGCACCGGGCCTACAGTATTGTAGGCCGGGTCCCCTGACCCGGCGGGTTTGGATTTCCTATGCATCGAGGTAGGCCGCCAAAGGCGGCGACTTTGGGGCGGCTGCGTTCATTCCGCATTGAGTGCTATCCTTGGCGATATTCTACGCAAGAGCTTCCTTTCATGCATCAGGCGCTGTCGGCCACATCCCGCATTTCCCTCAACCACTTGATCCAGGCGGCCATCCCCAGGCCGGTTTGGGCCGAAACCTGGAATACGGGGGTGGCGGCATTGACCTGGCGCAGGTAAGCCCGGCAGGCCTTGAGATCGAACGGCAGATGCGGCAGTAAATCCATTTTAGTCAGCGCCACGGCCTTGGCTTCCCGAAAGAGCGTCGGATATTTTACGGGCTTATCTTCGCCCTCCGCCACGCTCAAGATCGCCACCTTGGCGTGCTCGCCGATATCGAATTCAGCCGGACAAACCAGGTTGCCGACATTTTCGACCACCACCAGGTCGAGTTTCGCGAGCGGCAAATCGCGGAGCGCATAATGCACCAACTTGGCCTCCAGGTGGCAGGCGCCGTCGGTCAGCAACTGGCTGACCCGGCAGCCCAGCCGGGCCAGGCGCTCGGCATCGTGCGTGGTTTCGACGTCGCCCTCCAGCACGGCGAACCGGCAGTTTTTCGAGAGGGCGCGCACGGTTTTTTCCAGCAGGCGGGTTTTTCCCGCGCCGGGGGAGCCGATCAGGTTGAGCATGACCACCCCGTGCTTTTTCAGCAAGGCGCGCGTGCGCTGCGCCCACTTATCGTTGGCGCCCATCAGGTTCCGATAGACTTTAATGTTCAGTTTGGGCATCTTTGTTCCACCTCAATGCCGACCTGGTAAAGTTCCTTGCCGCCGGTCACTTCCATATCTCCGCCACCGCAATTTCCGCAAAGGAAAAGCGCGCCTTCGACTGCGCCGCGTACTTAAGACTTGCGTGATTACCAAGCGTTCGTATCGCTTCAGAGCAGTGAATCGAGCATGATAACATTTACTTCTTTAACGTGTTGCAGGGCTTTATCATTCGAAATCAGCGCCGTGCTATTTCTTTCCATGGCAATCGCCACCTGGATCATATCGGGCAGAGGCAGGTTGTATTTTGCTCTCAGGGCTCCAGCCATAAAGCCCGCCTCCGGCGAAAAGCCAACTAAGCGAATATTGGGCAAGCTACGCAGCGCGTCCCGATAGTGATCGGCCAAAGCGGCTCGTTTCGATTGGAGAGGTTTTACCAGCAATTCGGCCGCCGTTACCGGTGTAATCGCTCCGGTAAATGCTCCGTCCGCCGCCTGCTGAAGCAACCATTCGCAACGACGGCCATATTTTCGATCGTCTTCGAAAAAATAGATGAAGATCATCGTATCCAAGACGACATCATGGCCGCCCTGTAGAAGGGAAGTCAATTTCATGCGCGACGGTTCCATTCGGACCGTAAGGCGCGCACATAGTCGACGGCGTCATTGCCATTTGCCAACGCTTTCCCGATGCCGCGCCAGCCCGCTACGTTTACCGGATAGACAACCAAGCAATAATCCCGCACCTCAATATTAACCTTGCTGTGCGGGCGCAAGGTCATTTGCTTGCGCACCTCGCGTGGTATAACCACCTGGTATCTCGATCCTACCGTTGCCGTACTCATACAAATACCTCCTTTTTCATACTAAACTGCAATTATCATATCATCTGATAGAAGATTGTCAATTAACGCCTTTTTTCGCGTCCTTTCGCGTGGTTCGCGGGCAAATTCTTTGGGTTGCGGGCGTCAGTCCGTTATAGAAGAATATAAGCATGCTTTTATAACCCCTGACGAGTCGATGGGCTGGAACGCCGTTAAAACTGTGCCGTCATCTTTGTTCCACTTCGATGTTTTCCAGATACAGTTCCCGTCCCCCCGTAATGTCGAGGTCGCCGGACTGGCATTTGCCACAGGCAAACAGCGCTCCCTTAATTTTTCCGCGCCAATGACACTGGCGGCATTCGGCCGTGATCGGCGCCCGGCGAATGCTCAAGCGCGAGCCCGCCGCCGGTGTGTCCTTGGTCAACACCTTATAAGCCAGCATCAGGCTGGCGGGCACGATTTGATGCAAACCGCCGGCCACAATCCGCACACGGACCAGCCGAGCGGGCTGGACTTTTTTCAGTTCCGCCAGCACGGCCCGCACCATCGTTTGGGCTATCGAAAATTCATGCACGCGGCGCACTATACCACCGGCCGGGCCTTGCCGCAATGTTTGCAGTGAGGTCGCCACACTTTCCCTGCTCTACGCTTTACGCTCCATGCTCCACGTGCTTTCCGCGCGGATGCGGTTACTGAAGAACAGCATCACCACGGCCACGCCGGCCGCCGCCAGGAACACGGAGGCATGCCCGTATTTCATCCACATCAACCCGCCCAGGGCGGGGACGGACATTGAAACGGCGTGGTTGATACTGACCCCCAGCGAGAGCGAGGGCGCCACGTCCTCGGGTTTGAGGGCGATTTTGGCCAGGTAAGTGTCGCGCGCGATATTGGTGCCGAAGAACAGGAGATCGCCCACAAAACACGTATAGAGCACGCCCAACGCCAAAGTGTGACTGCCGATCAGGTGCGCATAGCCGTAACCGATGCACACCAGGAAAACCAATACGGAATCCACCATCAGAACCCAGCGTTCGCCGAACCGGTCGATGGCCCGGCCCAACGCCGGCTGGAAGACAACGCCCAGCACGCCGGCCACCATCCAAAGCTGGGCGAAGATATAAGCCGGCTGGTGAAAAATCTTGATCAGCACCCAGGGACCGAAAGTAATGAAAATCTGTTTGCGCGCGCCGAACAGGAACGCCAGCGTATAGTAGAGCCAGTACTGGCGCCGGAACACGAATTTCGGGCGTTGCAGGTGGGCGTTCGGCATCCACATCCCGAACAAAACAAAAGCGGCGAGCAAGGCCACGATCCCACCGATGATAAACATGGTCCGGTATCCGGCGCCCACGTATTTCATCAGGATCCACACCACGGCGCAACCCGCGATGCTGGCGGCAATCCCCACCCCCTGGATCTGGCCCAGGCGACGGCCCTTGTGCGCGGCGTGGGCCAATTCCATGCCAATGGACGAACGCACCGGCATCATCATGTGCATGCCCGTGCTCCAGACAAACATAAAGGCCAGCATGACCGTCCAGGAAGCGCCCCAGAATGCGATCCCCAGCATTCCGATCCCGGTGCACAACGCGGCAAACGCGGCAATGCGCGTTTCGCTGAGAAAAAAAAGAGCCCCGGCAAACAGGGCCGTCAGGAGCCCCGGCAATTCCCTGGGAAATTCCAGCAAACCGCGCGCGGCGGCATTCAGGTCGAAGGTGTCGCTCAAGAAATTATTAAACGTGCTTTCGCCGATGCCGCCGGTGATGCTCAGGAGCGCAACCCCCGCCAAAAACAATTTCAGCTGCGGGTTCATCTGACGCACGCGGGCCAGGAATTGATTGAGAGAGGTCATAAGATAGAGGTCCGAAGTCAGCAATCAGAAAGAGATGCTCCCTGTCGTTAAAAAAAGCATATATATCGAGCCAATTTCAAAACTCATCAAGATGAGTTTTGAAATCACCTCATATCAACATGACCACGGTTCTACAAGATGTGGTTGGCCATGTCCGTCCCAGGCGGAAATCAAAAATCAGAAATCATAAATCAGAAATTGGGTTCCGGATAGAGCAGGCTGGCCGCGCGGGACGACACAAAGACCCGGTGCGACTTAACCCACGTACGCCGGATCTGTTCCGGCGCGACGCCGGCCTGTAGAGCGCGGCGGACGGCATCGGCGCCGTAGAGTTTATCGAAGAAATCCTCGCGCGCGCCGGCGTGCTTCCAGACTTTCCGGCGCCCATACATTTCCTGCAGGCAGGCCAGGATGGAAATCCCGGTATAAACGGGATGGAATATATTCGGATCGGTTACCGCGAGGCGAACGCCATCGAACACGGTCTCAGCTATGGTGGTTTTATACGGATGCGCATAAAACGACACGCCCGGCAGGCGCCGCGCATTCAGCCGCGCGCATACCGCGGCGCTTTTCAGCCACGGGGCGGCAAACACCTGGAAAGCCAGGTTGGATGAGCGCCCATTGTTGATGGCCGGCAGGGCCTCGCAAAATACGGTGGCCAAGTAACACTGTCCGGTTTCCCAGGCCCGGATGCCGGGCGAGGGCGGAATCCAGGGCGGCCAACCCGCGCCGCGCGCCGCCGCGCGGGCATACCCTTGCATCCGCGCGATCCGAAGCGGCATATCCAGTCCGAGATCGGCTTTGAGCCAAAGCGCCATTTCGCCGGGCGTCATGCCGTAGCACATGGGAGCGCGCACACTCGCCACAAAACTTTCAAAGGCGGGCGCCGGCATGGGGCCATCCACAATCCGCGGGAGGGGAATGGGGCGATCGGCCACCACGACCTCCTTGCCCATCGCGGCGGCCTGCTCCAGCACATAGCGCAAGGTGGCGACATAGGTATAACAGCGCGCCCCGAGATCCTGGAGATCCACGACCAGCACGTCCAAATTTTTGAACATGGCCGGGGTTGGCCGGCGCGCCGAACCATACAGGGAATAGACCGGAATCCGCCAGGCTGGATGCCGACGGGACCACAATTTCTGGCCGGCGTCGCCAAGACCGAAAAATCCGTGTTCCGGCCCGAACAAGGCGCGCAGCTTCAGGGCGCGACCCCGCGCCGGGGCGCGACCCCGTGTTGGGGCGTGCTCCCGCCACAGCCGCTCGGCCGACGTCATCCCGCGGGCATCGACGGCGGCCAGATGACTTACCAATCCGATGCGCTTGCCTTCCAGCCAAGGCCGGTGACGGGTCAGGAGGACATCTATGCCCGGGAGAAAGCGCATATTCCATTTCGGATTTCGGATTGTTGATTGCGGATGGAAACGGATACCGGCAAAGAGCGCGGAACCCACCCTTGCTCCTGGATCATTTGTGTCGTTATCCGTGAAATCAGCGGCTGTCTCCGCTTGCGCATTCGATCAGCGCCGGACCCGGAAGGAATTGGTCTTGCGCTCGGTGAAGCGGTAAATGGTTTCGCCGGCCTTGGCCTTGCCCAACTCCTCGCGCGCAATGCGTTCCACGTACCGTGAATCCGACAGGAACCGGTCTTGCTGGGACTGTAACTGCCGCACCATGTCTTCCTTGGCGCGATTTTCCTCTTCCATAACGGCCAGCTTGCGCTGGCGCTCCTGGTTCTGGCGAATCTTGGGAAGGAACAGGCTGACGACGGCGACAATCACCATCGCCACAAAGACAATCGTAGCGCTCCGGTAAATCGTCATCCAAACGTTCATAAGCCTGCTCAGGAGTCAGAATTCAGGAGTCAGGATTCAGAATGAGGAAAGCTGTCGCGGACATTTTCCGCCTTAGGTGGATCTGCCTGCGGCACGACGTTCTGGATTCTGGCTCTTTGTGTCGTTATTACTCTTAAATCACGCCGCCGAAAACCGCGTTTTTGCCCAGCTGTTCCTCGATGCGGAGCAGTTGGTT
The DNA here is from genome assembly GCA_041653875.1 of Kiritimatiellia bacterium. Lineage (GTDB taxonomy): Bacteria > Verrucomicrobiota > Kiritimatiellia > JAAZAB01 > JAAZAB01 > VSJD01. The sequence continues at coordinate 2,552 of JBAZEM010000036.1, read as the reverse complement.
GTATTTGCAGACGCGATCCGTCCGGCAGGCCGAGCCGGTCTTGATCTGGCCGGCGTTGACCGCCACGGTCAGGTCGGCAATGGTCGTGTCCTCGGTCTCGCCGGAGCGGTGGCTGACCACGGCGGTATAACCGGCGTTGTTGGCCATGCGAATGGCGTCCAGCGTCTCGGTGAGCGTGCCGATCTGGTTGAGCTTGATCAGGATCGAGTTGGCCGTGCCCAGTTCGATGCCCTTCTTGAGGAATTTCGTGTTGGTCACAAAGAGATCGTCGCCCACGAGCTGGGTCTGGCCGCCGATCTTGTCGGTCAACTGTTTCCAGCCGGACCAGTCGGACTCGGCCATGCCGTCCTCGATGCTGATAATCGGATATTTCTTGACGAGCCCCTCGTAGAACTGAACCATCTGCTCGGAGGTGTGCTCGGACTTGTCGCTCTTCTTGAACACATAGCGCTTTTTGGCGGCGTCATAAAACTCGCTCGCGGCCGGGTCAAGCGCAATGAAGATGTCCTTGCCGGGCTTGTAGCCGGCCTTGGCGATGGCCTTGACGATGACATCCAGGGCCTCGGTGTTGCTTTTCAATTTCGGGGCAAATCCGCCTTCATCGCCCACCGCCGTGCTGAGTTGCATGTCCTTGAGAATGGATTTAAGGGCGTGAAACACCTCGGCGCCCATGCGCAGGGCTTCACGGAAAGACTTGGCGCCCTTGGGCATGATCATGAATTCCTGCAAATCCACCGGGGCATCCGAATGCGCGCCGCCGTTCATGATGTTCATCATGGGCACCGGCAGGACCTTGGCGTTCGTGCCGCCGATGTAGCGGTAGAGCGGCTGGCCCAGAAATTCGGCCGCCGCCTTGGCCGTCGCCAAAGACACACCCAGGATGGCGTTGGCGCCGAGCTTCATCTTGGTGGGAGTGCCGTCCAACTTGATCATGGCCTGGTCCAAGCCCACCTGGTCGATGGCATCGAAGCCCACAACCTTCGGGAAAATGACATCGTTGATATTCTTGACCGCCTTCAAGACACCCTTGCCGTTATAGCGGGCCTTGTCGCCGTCGCGCAGTTCCAGCGCCTCGTTCTCGCCCGTGGAGGCCCCCGAGGGCACCGCCGCCCGGCCGATGACGCCGCAAGTCAACTGCACTTCGACTTCCACGGTCGGATTGCCGCGCGAATCCAGAATTTCGCGCCCCACGACATGACTGATTTCCGGCATGATGCGTTCTCCTTCGATTGGTGTTGATTTTAACAAGCGCCGCGTGTGCCGCAGTTGTGAATGTATACCCCATGCCGGCGCAAAACTCAAGCACGATACTCTCTTTCAGTCCAGCCGCCGGTGATCGAGGACGGGGATGCGCGCGCGGGTGCGGCGCAAAACTTCCGGCTGGAGCGTGACGGTCAGGAGGGTTTCCTTGTCGCCGGCGGCGGCGAGCACCTCGCCCCAGGGTCCCGCCACCAGGCTGTGTCCGTGGCTGGCAATGCCGGTGCGCGGGTTGACGCCGCACTGGTTGGGCGCCACGACGAAAGCCTGGTTCTCGATCGCCCGCGCGCGCACGAGCGTCTCCCAATGGTCCTTGCCGGTTTTTTGCGTAAAATTCGAGGGCACGAAAAAAAGCGCGGCGTCATGCCTGGAATAATGCCGGAACAACTCCGGGAAGCGCAGGTCGTAACAAATTGCCAGACCGCAGGACCAGCCTTCGATCTCGGCCATGACGGGCTTGTCGCCCGCGGTGTAGATATCGCCTTCCCGTATGATCTTTCCATTGTCCAGGTTGGCCTCGAACAGGTGGATTTTGCGGTACCGGGCGGCAATCCGGCCCTGCCGATCGATAAGCACGCTCGTGTTGTAGATTTTCCCCCGGCAGCGCTCGAGCACACTGCCGGCCAATACCCAGGCCCGCCGCCGCGCGGCCAAAGCCATCAGGCGTTCTGTAATCGCTCCCGGCAGGCGCTCCGCCACAGCGCGATAATCCGCGTCGGCGCCGCGAATGGCGAACACTTCCGGGAGGGCGATCAGATCGCAGGCCGGCGCATGCCGCAGCCGCCGTTCAATCGCGGACAAGTTCCGCGCCACATCCGCCCCGGCGCTGTTTTGGAGCAGAACGATTGTCAACGGTCGAATCTTTACCGTGCAATTCGGTTTCATAGCGCCGATTCAATCGGATGGCCTGCCATGAGCAAGGCCTGCGCAACAGGTCGCGTCGAATGGCGGAGAGGGCGGGAGTCGAACCCGCGGTGCCCTTTTGGGGCACATACGATTTCCAATCGTACACCTTCGGCCACTCGGTCACCTCTCCTCAAACAAATGCAGAATGTAGAATGCAGAATGCAGAAACGCAACTAATAAGCGGCCAAGCACCATAATAAACCGACAACAGACAGTATCGGTTATCAGATTGACCAACCAAGGGCAAGCGAATTGTCCACGCTGTCAAGACTCATTAGAAATGTCCCCATTTTCGACTCATTAGAAATGTCCCCTTTTTGCTGTTGGCATGTTTTTACGTTAGCTCGGGTTCCGCCCCCCGAGAATGGGCTTATATAGCTCGTCGGAGG
>JBAZEM010000035.1:0-18913 GCA_041653875.1 Kiritimatiellia bacterium | reverse complement strand
CGCGCATTGCCACCTCGTTGATCACCGCACTCGTCACGACGATCCACGCCATCCGAGTCGCCTCCGCCGCCGGTCGCCCTACCTGCGGCCTCTGGCCTCGCTATCTCCCCACTGTCTGAATCGCAGAAACGCTCCGAAAAACGATTTGACAGCGGGGCAATCATGTAATAACATTCACGCTGCGTTGGAATCGGGAAGACGGTGCAAATCCGTCGTGGTCCCGCCGCTGTAACCGGGGACGAATGCCACAAAGGTCACTGTCGCAAGACGGGAAGACGCGGCTGACAGGATGATCCGGAAGCCAGAATACCTTTTCCACGGTGAATAGCGCCTATTGACCCTCGCGGACTGGGGTTTTACGATAACAGGCGTATATTTTTTAGGGATGAAACATCGGCATCCCGACTCTTCGAGGGGTCGGGATGCTTTTTTTTGTGCGCACCCATGACAACCGATCCACATGGCGGCAATCGGAATCGGCTGGCGCAACTGCTCGGCAAAACGCCGGACGATATCCTCGATTTTTCCGCCAATATCAACCCTTTAGGCCCGCCCGAATGGCTGCGATCGGTAATCAGCCGCCACATCGGCGAGTTGGCGCACTATCCGGATTCCTGCTCCGGCGCCCTGGTCGCGGCGGCGTCCCGCCGCTACGGCGCCGCGGCCGATGAAATCCTGGCCGGCAACGGTTCCACGGAATTGCTCTACCTGCTGGCGCAGGTCGCCGGAATGAAGCGCTCCGTCATCCCCGTGCCGTGCTACACGGATTATGCCCGCGCCGCCCGGCTGGCGGGCATGGAATCGGTCAGTGTGCCCATCGCGGAGCAAGACGGTTTCCAGTTCGCGCCGGAGCGGCTCGAGCCGCTGTTGAACGAACCGGCGGCGGTTTTTATCGGCCGCCCCAATAATCCCACCGGCCAGGTCTGCGCCGCGTCGTCCATCCGGGCCTTGGCGCAGGCGCATTCGAAATGCCTCTTTATTGTGGATGAAGCCTTCGGAGATTTTGTGGAAGACTTCGACAGCCTGACGTCGAATCGGCCGTTCAACGTTGCTGTCCTGTTGTCTCTGACTAAAATTTTCGCCATTCCCGGCCTGCGGCTGGGATGCGCGGTGGCCGATGCGGCCCTGGCCAAAAGCGTTCGCGAACGCCAGCCGCCGTGGAGCGTCAATACTCTGGCGCAGGCTGTGGGCGTTGCGGCGCTGGACGATGCGGATTATGCGGCGCGCTCGCGCGCCATGGTGCATGTTCAGCGGGAGGCATTGCTGGCCGAATTGCGCCGAATCCGGGGGCTGACTGTTTTCCCCGGTGCGGCGAATTTTTTGCTGGCGCGTCTGGACCTGTCCGCTCCGGATGCCCCCATTCTGGCGCAACGCTTGCTCTCCGAGGACGGCATTGCGATTCGCGTCTGCGCCAATTTCGAGGGGCTGGATGCGCGTTTCTTCCGCGTGGCCGTGCGCGCGGCGGATGAAAACGCGCGCCTGGTCGCGGCGCTCCGGCGGGTTCTGGGCGGATGCGCGGCGCAACCCAAGGTTCGCCGCGCGCCGGCGATCATGTTCCAGGGCACAAGCTCCAATGCCGGCAAGAGCATACTGACGGCGGCGCTTTGCCGGATCCTGCTTCAGGACGGCTTGCGCGTTGCGCCGTTCAAGGCGCAGAACATGTCGCTCAACTCCTTCGTCACCCGCGATGGCGGCGAGATGGGCCGCGCCCAGGCGGTCCAGGCGCAGGCCTGCCGGGTCGAGCCGGATGTCCGTATGAATCCGATATTGCTGAAGCCCAGCTCCGACACCGGTTCGCAGTTTATCGTGATGGGCCGGCCGATTGGCAACATGCTTGTGGACGAATATATCCGTTACAAGCCAAAAGCTTTCAAGACGGCGGCCCAGGCCTATGACGGCCTGGCCGCCGAATACGATGCGATCGTGTTGGAAGGCGCCGGCAGTCCGGCGGAAGTGAATCTCAAGCGCCACGATATCGTCAACATGGCCATGGCGCAATATGCCCGCTCGCCGGTTCTGCTGGTGGGCGATGTCGATCGCGGCGGCGTGTTCGCCTCGTTCGTCGGCACGCTGGAGGTGTTGGCCGAGTGGGAGCGCGCCCTGGTGGCCGGTTTTGTGGTCAACCGTTTTCGCGGTCAGGAAGATTTGCTGCGCGACGCTCTCGATTATACCGAACGGCACACCGGCAAGCCGGTGTTGGGTGTTGTCCCTTACCTTGCCAACCTGAACCTGCCGGAAGAGGACTCCGTCACCTTCAAAAGCCGCGCGTTGGACCAGGCAAGGACGGGGAACAACAACGCGGTGGAAATCGCGGTGGTCGATTTGCCGCACGTCTCCAATTTCACCGATTTCGATCCTTTCCGCGCGGAGGCCGACGTTCATCTCCGGATCGCGCGTTCGGCCGCGGAACTCCGCAACCCCGATGCCGTTATCGTGCCCGGCAGCAAGAACACGCTCGGCGATCTGGCTTATCTGAAGAGTTCCGGTCTGGCCGGGCGAATTATTCGACTGGCCGCCGAAGGCAAAACCGAGATCGTCGGCATCTGCGGCGGATTCCAGATGATCGGGAAGGAAATCCGCGATCCGCAATGCGTGGAGTCCGGCGCGGGCGCGTCCGCCGGTTTGGAATTGCTGGATGTTCAAACCGTTATGGCCGCCGAAAAGACATTGCTGCGTTCATCCGCCCGCCATGCGCTTTCCGGCTTGGAAGTTCAGGGCTACGAAATTCACCACGGCCGGACGCCCGCCGCCGCGGTGGCGCCGCTGTTTGTGCGTCCCGACGGCGAAGTCGTCGGTTTGGCAACGGCAAATGGCCGCATCTGGGGCACTTACCTTCACGGTGTCTTTGACGCCGACGGGTTCCGCCGTTGGTTCATTGACCGCCTCCGGGTGCGGCGCGGCTTGCCTGCCCTGGGCCGGGTCATGGCAAACTATACGATCGAACCGGCCTTGGATCGCCTGGCCCAGATTGTGCGCCAAAGTCTGAAGATGGACGCGATTTACCGGCTCATGGGGCTATAAATGAATTTAACGTATCAAATCATAGCCGCGGTGGCGCTGGATCTCCTGCTGGGCGATCCGCGCTGGCTGCCGCATCCGGCGCGCGGCATCGGCCGGCTGGCCCAGTGGCTGGAGCAGTCCACGCGGCATCTGATCCGAAGTCAGAGGGCGGCCGGTATTGTGACGGTCTTGCTGGTGATTGTAACCGCCGTCGCAAGCGCGTGGGGCGCGATTTATCTCGCGGGGCTTTGCCATCCGCTGGCGGCCGACATCGTTTCCATAATCGTGATCTATACGACCATCGCGGCGCGCGATCTGGTCCGCCATAGTTGCGCGGTATTCCGCGCCCTGACCGCGGGCGATCTGGAGCAGGCCCGCCGGCGCGTGGCGGAGATTGTCGGTCGCGACACGGCCAATCTTGACGAGGCCGGGGTCGCCCGCGCGGCGGTCGAATGTGTGGCCGAAAGCACGGTGGATGGCGTCACGGCGCCCTTGTTTTTCGCGATCGTGGCCGGGCCGGTGGGGGCGATTGTCTATCGGGCCATCAACACCCTGGATTCGACCTTCGGTTATACGACCGACCGCTATATCCGCTTTGGCTGGGCGGCGGCCAAACTTGACGATCTGGCGAATTACCTGCCGGCGCGTATCACGGCGCCGCTCATCGGGTTGGCGGCGGCGCTCCTGGGCCGGCATCCGATGCAATCGTGGCGCATCCTGCGGCGCGACGGCCGCAAGCACGAGAGTCCCAATGCCGGATTGCCGGAGGCCGCGCTGGCCGGCGCCCTGGGCATTCGACTGGGCGGGTTGAACTATTACGGCGGCGAGCCGCTGGCAAAGCCCGCTATCGGCGAACCGCTCGTTCCCATTCAAGCCGAACACATTCTCGCGGCCAACGCCGTGATGCTCGTCACGCTGGCGTTGTTCCTGGCGCTCGGCCTGGCGGTCCGTTTTTACGTTGTTCAATATATGTGAAAACCGCCCCGTTGCGGGGGCTAACTTGATGTTAAGGAAATTCAATCTGATGTAGAGCCGGTTTTTCCGCCAGAGGCGGATCCGCCTACGGCATGACAAAACATAGCGGTTCTAACGAACCGCAACCACACCAAATCGGTGTAGAGGCCGTTCGATAGAACGGCAAAGTTGCCGAAGGCCTAATTTGTTTTTGGCGTGTCTGGAGAATAATCCTATGAATCCACCACCGCGCATTCTGCTTTTCACCGGCGACGGCAAGGGCAAGACCACCGCCGCGCTCGGCATCGCCCTCCGCGCCCTGGGCCATAATCTGCCGACGCTGATTGTTCAGTTTATCAAATGCGATGACTCTACGGGCGAATATTCCGTGTTCCGTCGCTTTCCGTGTGTTGAAATCAGGCAGTCCGGCTTGGGCTTCCTGCCGCCGCCTTCGTCGTCGAAATTCGCGGCGCACCAACAGGCGGCGCACCAGGCGCTGGATGCGGCCTCGCGCGCCCTGGTGGAGGGAAAATATCGCGTGGTCATCCTCGACGAAATTTGCGTCGCTGTCGCCAAAAACCTGGTTGACGAGGAGGACGTTATCCGGGCGATAAAGCGGGCGCCGCACGGCGCCATCGTGGTGCTGACCGGCCGGGAGGCGTCGCAAAAACTGATCGACCTTGCGGATACCGTGACCGAAATGCGCTGTCTGAAACACGCCTATCGGCAAGGCCGGCAGGCGCAGGAAGGGGTGGAATTCTGATATGAGCTGTGCGCGCATAGTCATAGCGGCCACCGGCAGCGGCGTCGGCAAGACTTCCGTCGCCATTGCGCTGGTCCATGCCCTGCGGCGGCGCGGAATGCGCGTGCAGGCCTTCAAGGTCGGCCCGGATTTTCTCGATCCCACCCATCTGGCGATAGCGTCCGGCCGGCCTTGCTACAACCTCGATGGTTGGATGTGCGGACGGGATTATGTGCCGGACCTTTTCAAGCGCAAGACGGCCGACGCCGATATTGCCGTGATTGAGGGCGTCATGGGGTTGTTCGACGGCGCCTCCCCGGAAAACGCGGAAGGCAGCACCGCGGAAATCGCCCTGTGGCTGAAGGCGCCCGTTCTGCTGGTGGCCGGCGCCCACGGCGTGGCGCGCAGTCTGGCCGCCGTGGTGAAAGGCTTTACCACGTTCGAGCCCGACCTGACTCTGGCCGGCGTCATCGCCAACCATTGCGGATCAGAACGTCACGCCGGCTGGCTGGCGGCTTCGTTGGCGTCGGCTTCGTTGCCGTCCTTGTTCGGCGCCATTCCCCGCGGCGCGTTCCCTGAGTTGCCCAGCCGTCACCTCGGTCTGGTAACCGCCAACCGCCGGAGTCTTTCGGCAACCATCCTGGACGCTTTCGCCGACGCGTTGGAGCGGCATGTGAAAGTTGATGAAATTATCCGGTTGGCGCAAAGCGCGCCGGAACTGCATTCGCCGGGCGGGGCACAGACCTTAAAATCCCCAAACACGCCGGTCGCCATCGGCATCGCGCGCGACGATGCTTTCCATTTCTATTATCCGGATAATCTCGAAGCCTTGCAGTCCCAGGGCGCCCAATTGGTTTTCTTCTCCCCGCTGTACGATCACGCCTTGCCTGATCGTCTCGATGCCGTTTATCTCGGCGGCGGCTACCCCGAAGAATATGCCGCGGAGTTGTCGGGCAACACGGGGATGCTCGAATCTCTGCGCGGTTTTGCCGCCGGGGGCGGCGCGCTTTACGCCGAATGCGGCGGATTGATCTACCTCTCGCAAGGCATCGAGACCCGCGCCGGCGCGCGCTTTGCCCTGGCCGGCATCCTGCCGTTCCGGACGCGCATGCACGCGAAGTGCAAAGCGCTCGGTTATGTTGAAGCGACATTGACGGACGATGCCATGTGGGGGCGGCGCGGCGACGTCCTGCGCGGCCATGAATTCCACTACTCCGCTATCGCGGATATCAAGGGGTCAGTCCTGCAAACAAGCAATAACATTCGACCCGCAGTCGCTGTCCGTCGGCTGACGGATTGCGGACAGACGGATTGGCAAACGGTCTATCAAATCCGTTATCGGCAAGAGGCGGTTCCGATTCAGGAGGGATTCCGGCGCGGCCGCGTGCTGGCCAGTTACGCGCATCTGCATTTCGCCGCGCATCCGGGCGCGGCGCGGTCGTTCGTTGAATTCATCCGGAAAGGAAAAACATCATGACGAAAGCCCGTATCCATGCCTTTCTGGCCAATCCCCGGAGCGGGCCGGAGATCGAGCGGCGCTCGTTCGCGATCATTGACGCCGAAATCGGCGCCCACGGGTTTGCGCCGGACCAGTGGGAGATCGTGCGCCGTATGCTCCACACTGCCGGCGACTTGGGCCTGGCGCAAGCGATCCGGTTCACGCCGGACGCCGTAATGCGCGGGGTGGGGGCCCTGCGCGCGGGCGCGTATAAGTTTATCGGCGGGCGCAGGCCGGATTTGCTCGCGCTGTTTATCAAGGAGGGCGCGCGATGAAGAAGATTCGATCTGTATCCTCCACTTTGTTTGCGATCGGCCTGGTCACGATGCTTGCCCCGGCCGTCACGTGCCAGGCGGCCTGGGAAGGCGTCGATGTGAACGTGGTCGAAAAATTTGCGGAAAAGGCGGGCCGTCCGGCGCGCACGCCGCTGATTAACACTGACCAGGGCGACTTGCTCTTGTTCGTATTCCTGCTGGCGGGGATAACGGGCGGATTTATCGGCGGCTATTTGTTCCGCGGCCTGTTCGTTCCGCCCAAGCGATCTAGATCGGAGATGTTCCATGATTAACCCCGGATTAACGCCGCGTGAGGGCACGCGGCCTACAGGAAATGGGCCGTTTTGTAGGCCCGGCGCCCCCGCCGGGCGGGTTTTTCAGCCGGAGACGCCACATGATGTTTGACGTGTTCATGGATATTTTTACGTGCCGGGACAGCGTCCTGCGGCGGTTGGATGCGCGTCCGAAACTATTTTGCGCGTGTCTTGCCGCCCGCGGCCTCGCTCGCGGCTTGCCTGGAGGCCGGCATCGCGGAAAAACGGATCGTGGCCGCCCGCGGCCCATTCGGCGTGGAGCAGAATCGCGCGCTCATTCGCCAATTTGGCGTGGACGTGGTGGTGACCAAGGATGGCGGCGCGGCGGGCGGTTTCCAAGCCAAGCGCGATGCGGCCCGGCTGGAATCCTGCCGGCTGGTTGTTGTCGGCCGGCCGGGGCCGCCATCGAAAAATGTATTTAACGACACGACCGCCCTCGCGCGGGCGGTCTTGGAGGCCATATGATGCATGGGGATTTTGCGCCAGGCGGACAATCCGATGTAGAGCCGGTTTTTCCGCCAGAGGCGGATCCGCCTCCGGCGGAATACCGGCTATTCTGCCCGAAGATAGCCGACGTGAGGTCGGCTCTACATGAAAAATTCGCCCCGTTCCTCGGGGACTAATTTGAAAGAGATTATTCAATGAATAAGTCGTGTCTCGTTCTTCTCGCGCATGGCAGCCGCAATCCGGGGTGACGCGCGCCATTCGAGGATCTGGTCGAGAATTTGCGGCGTGAATCGGGCGAGGATCGGATTTGCCTGGCGTATCTGCAAATGGCGGAGCCGAGCCTGGCGAACGTCGCGCGGAACCTGGACTCCGCCGGGACCCGCGCCATCCGGATTTTACCGATGCTGATCTCGGCCGGGAACCATGCCGAGGCGGATATCCCGGCGGAGGTTGCCGCCTTGCGCAAGAAGCATCCGCAGATCGCGATGGAAATCCTGCCGCCGATCGGCAGTCATCCGCGCTTCAAGACCATGATGCGCGAACTTGTCGGGGAGTTGTTATGAAATCCTATTTCAAACGAACAGTCTTTCCCGTCGGCATGTTGGTGAAGGGCCGGCCCTGCCTGGTGGCCGGCGGCGGCAAGGTGGCCTTGCGCAAAGTCGCCGGCCTGCTGGACGCCGGCGCGGACGTGACCGTGGTGAGCCCGGAGATGGACGAAGGGTTGGCGGCCCTGGCGGCGGACGGCCGCATCCGCCCCATCCGGCGCGTGTTCGAGGAGAACGATCCGCAGGGACAAGAACTCGTTTTTGCCGCCACCGGCAACAAATTCGTTAATCGCCAGGTTCTGGCCGCCTGCCGCGCGCGCCGCGTATTCTGCTGCCCGGTGGACGGCAATTGGGTGGATGGCGACTTCGTGACTCCCGCGACCTTCCGCAAGGGGCATTTGACGGTTTCCATTTCCACGGGCGGGCAAAGCTGCCGGCGTTCGCGCCTGATTAAAAACAGCCTGGCCCGCCATGTGGACATGGTGGCCACCGCCGATTTCACCGTCATCGGCACAAGCCATCAGCAATTGAAACTTGGGGAGCGCGAGCATTTTCATCTGGGCGGCGAGCGGCTGGATCGAACGGGCCGCATGCTGATGCGCGTCTGGGGCGTCCACGAGTTTATGCTGCTCGACACCTGTAATCGCCTGGAGCTGTTGGCGGTGAAGTCCCGTGACGCGGGGACCCACGATGTGCTCCGCCGGATCATGGGGTTCGATCGCCTGGCGCCGGAACAGTGCTACGTCAAGCGCGGCTTCGAGGCGTTCGAGCATGTGGCCCTGCTCGCGGCGGGACTGCTCTCGCAGGCGCCGGGCGAGAACCATATTGTCGCCCAGGTAAAGGAGTCCCTGGCCCATGCCGCCAAATGCGGCTGGGCCGGCGGCATGATCGCCGAATGGATGGCGGCCGCTTTGCATATTTCCAAGGACATTCGCCAACAGATGCCGGACTTGGCGAAGGGCGGAGAAATCGAAGACGCTTGTGTCGGGTATATACGCCAAAATGTCACGCGCCCGGATGCGCGTATCGTTGTGCTCGGAAGCGGTGTGATCGGCCGGGGCGTGGTCCAGCGTCTGGTTGGGGCGCGCGGGACGTGCGACTGGATTTATCACCGTCATGCTCCGGATGCCGCCGGCGTTCCGGCGGGTGTGCGGCTGCATCCCTGGCGCGAACTTGCGGCGAACCTGCGCCAGGCGGATGTGGTTGTCTGCGCGACGGCCGGCCGGGAGCCGGTGCTCGGTTCGGCGCAGGCCGCTGATTTTTCGCGGGACCACGAGGTGTTGCTGATCGACCTGGCGACGCCGCGCAATATCGATCCGGCGCTGGCCGCCGCGCTGCCCAAGGCGCGCCTGGCGGATTTGGATGTTTTAAAAGGGTGGGAGCGGCAAACGGCCGCTTCGCTGGAGCCGGCGCTGAAACTGAGCCGCGCCGCCATCCACGAACACAGGGCCATGTATGAAAAAATCGTCGAGAGTTTTCAAGGTCGGAACGAGGGCGAGTAAGCTGGCGCGCCTTCAAACGCATGGCGCGCTGGAGCGCCTTGGGCGTCTGCTTCCCGGTCCGCGGTTCGAGGAGGCGCCGTTGAGCACGCCCGGCGATCGCGATTTGCGGACCGACCTGCGCGCCAGTCCGGCTGATTTTTTCACGCGCGATCTGGATCAAGCTGTTCTGGCCGGCGCGCTGGATGCGGCCGTGCATAGCGCCAAAGACCTGCCCGATCCCGTTCCGCCCGGTCTCGATTGGTGCTGGCTCCCCTGGCGCGAGGACCCGCGCGATGTGCTCGTGGTGCGCCGCGGTTTCGCGTTGGCGGATTTGACAAAGGCGCCGGTCATCGGCGTGAGCAGTGTGCGGCGCGAGGAATACTGCCGCCGCCGCTTCCCGGACGCGACACTCAAACCCGCGCGCGGGGCCATCGAGGACCGGATTCGCCAACTGGATGCCGGCGATTTTGACGTTATGGTCCTGGCCGCCGCCGGATTGGCCCGCCTCGGACTTGCGGAGCGCATCGCCGAATGGATCCCCCTTTCCGATCTGCCGACACCGCCCGGACAAGGCGCCCTCTCCGTCACGTTTCGCGCCGGCGACCGCTTCTGGCGTCGGATCCGCAGTCTGCTGGTCCACCCCGTGGTCTTTGCCGGCGCCGGCAGCGGCTCGGCGGAAACCTGCACGCTTGGCGCGCTGGAGGCGATCGCGCGGTGCGGCATTTGTTTCCATGACAGCCTGCTCGACGCGGCCTTGTTGGAGCGCTTGCCGCGGGGCGCGGAATGCGTGGACGTGGGCAAACGCTGCGGCAATCACAACCGGCCGCAGGCGGAGATCGATGCCCTGCTCACGGCGGCCGCCCGGCGCGGCCAACGTGTCTTGCGTCTTAAAGGCGGCGATCCCGGCATCTTCGGGCGGCTGTCGGAAGAAATCGCGGCCCTTGACGCCCTGGGGCTGCCGTACCGTGTAATTCCAGGCGTTAGCAGTCTCAACAGCGCGACCACGGGCACGGGCATGCTGCTCACACAGCGCGGCATCGCGCGCGGATTTACGGTGATGACGCCGCGCCGGGCGGGCGGCGGAACAGGTTCGGTGGGGGCGGAAGCGCGCGCGCAACTGCCGCTGGTGTTTTTCATGGGATTGGAGATCCTGGGCGAAATCGTCGCGCAACTTCGGGCGGAAGGTTTGCCCGAATCGACGCCGGCGGCGGTGGTGTTTGCCGCGGGGAGCTTTGACGAGCGTGTGGCCCGTGGCTGCCTCTCTGATATCGAGTTGAAGATTGCCGGATATGACGTAAGTAGTCCCGGCCTGGTCGTCGTCGGTTCGCCTGCGGAACACGGCTACCACACGGAATGGGGCGCGCTCAGGGGAAAGCGCATCCTTGTGACGTGCAGTGCGGCCCTGCAGGGGCAGGCGGCCGAAGCGGTCCGCGACTTCGGCGGCGTGCCGGTCGCTTTGCCGCTCATCCAAACGATTCCAGACCCGGCCTGCCTTGCGGCGCTGAAATCCATGGCTGAATTCGATTGGCTGGCGGTCACGTCGCCCTCCTCCGTGCATGTAATGATGCGGCTTATGCGGGAGACCGGCTTGGATTTGCGCCGTTTGCCTAAATTCATAGTGGCCGGACCGGGCACGTCCGAAGCGCTGAAAAGCTATGGGATTTGGGCGGAACTGGTTCCGGCGCGTAACTTCGGCGCGGAAGGCTTGCTCGATCTCGCCAAGAGTGCTATTCCAGCCGGCGCCGCCATCCTGCGCCTGCGTTCGCAACTTGCCGGCTCCCAATTGACGGCGGCCCTGGCGGCGGCCGGCTATCGCGCCACAGATTGCGTGCTGTACGCCAACCAGGCGATCCGCCCGGAGCGGGCGCCTGCTTTTGACGCCGTTTTCTTTGCCAGCGCCTCGGCGGTGGATGCGTTTGTGGCGCTTGCGCCGGCTGTGGCGCTGGCGGGAAAAATGGTGGCGGCGATCGGCGGACCCACCCGGGCCGCGCTGGAGAAACACGGCGTTCGCGTTGACGCCCTCGGCGCGGAAGCCACGGCGCCATCCGCCATTGAAACCCTGGCGGCGATCATGGTGCGAAAGGAATGGGAGGAATTGACATGAGCGCTTATCCCGATGTGCGTTTGCGGCGATTACGGTTGACGGTTGCGCGCCGCCGATTGTTCGATGAGCCGATGCCGGGGCCGGAAAAATTCATCTGGCCGGTATTCGTGCGTTCCGGCCGGAACGTTAAAGAGCCGATCGACGCCATGCCCGGACAGTTCCGGTACAGCGCGGATGCGTTGTTGCGCGATTTGGAGCGCCCCGCGCGCGCCGGCCTGGGCGGCGTCCTGGTATTCGGCCTGACCGAAAACCGGAGGAAAGACAGCATCGGCGCCGAAGCCTGGCGCGCCGCCGCCCCGGCGCAACAAGCGGTGCGCGCGATCAAAAAAGCGTATCCCGATCTCGTGGTCTTTACCGACGTCTGTTTGTGCGCCTACACGCGCCACGGCCACTGCGGTCCCATCGGGGAGGATGGGCAGGTTGATAACGACGCCGCCTGCGCCTGCCTGGCGAAGGTCGCCGTCTCGCATGCCGCCGCCGGCGCCGATGCCGTGGCGCCGAGCGCCATGATGGATGGACAGGTCGGCGTCATTCGCAAGGCGCTGGCCAAGGCCGGGTTCGCCGACACCCTGCTCATGAGCTATTCCACAAAATTCGCCTCCGCCATGTACGGCCCTTTCCGCGAGGCCGAGCAGTCGGCGCCGCAAAAAGGCGACCGCCGGGGCTATCAGGCCTCATATCGCGGTCTCGCGCAAGCCCTGCGCGAATCGGAGCTGGACGAAGCCGAAGGCGCGGATATGTTGATGGTCAAGCCGGCGCTTTTCTACCTGGATGTGATTGCCCGCCTGCGCCAGGCCACGCGCTTGCCGATCGCCGCTTACAATGTCAGCGGCGAGTACGCCATGCTGCAGGCGGCCGCCGACCGCGGCATGGGCGATCTGAAGGCGATGGTGCGCGAATCGATCTTCGCCATCCGCCGCGCCGGGGCCGATTTGATTATTTCATACTGGGCCAACCGGTATGACGAGTTTTGGGGAGACAACGTATGACCATGGATAATCCAAGTTCGGCGGACCTTTTTAAGCGCGCCTGCCGCGTGATCCCCGGCGGCGTCAACAGCCCCGTGCGGGCCTTCGGCGCGGTCGGGGGCGCGCCGGTTTTCATGGCGTCGGGCCGCGGCGCCAAATTGACCACGGTGGATGGCAAGCGTCTGACGGATTATTGCGGCTCGTGGGGTCCGCTCATCCTGGGCCACGCGCATCCGAAAGTGGCGGCCGCCGTCCGGCGGGCGGCGGGCCGGGGCATGTCGTTCGGCGCCTGCACCCGCGCGGAGGTCGAACTGGCCGAACTGCTCTGCGAGAAGATTCCGTATCTGGAGATGGTGCGGTTGGTCAACTCCGGGACGGAGGCGGCCATGACCGCCATCCGGCTCGCGCGCGGATTCACGGGCCGCAATAAGATCCTGAAATTCGACGGCTGTTATCATGGCCATGCGGACAGTATGCTCGTGTCCGCCGGCAGCGGCTTGCTGACCGGCGGGATCGCATCGTCCGCCGGAATACCGCCGGGCGTCGTTGCCGATGTTTTGGTGGCGCCCTATAACGATCTCGCGGCCGTCGCGCGGCACATGGAGCGGGATGGCCAGGATATCGCCGCCGTCATCGTGGAGCCGGTTGCCGGGAATATGGGATTGGTTCCGCCCGACGAAAGTTTTTTGGACGGTTTGCGCAAAATGACGCGCGCCAAGGGGACGCTTTTGATTTTTGACGAAGTTATTTCGGGTTTCCGGCTGGGCCCCACGACCTATGGCGCCCTGTGCGGCATTACGCCGGATTTAACGTGTCTGGGCAAGATCATCGGCGGCGGGATGCCGCTCGGCGCGCTGGGCGGGCGGGCAAAAATCATGCGCTTGCTCGCGCCCCTGGGCGCCGTTTATCAAGCCGGCACTTTGAGCGGGAACCCGGTGGCGGTGGCCGCCGGGTTCAGCACCCTGAACGTGCTGATCGAGGAAAACCCGTATCGCGATATTGCGCGCCGGGGAAAGCGAGTGGCGGACGCCTTCAAGAAACGGACGCTTGACGATGACGGCAACGCGCACTGCGCCAATCTCGGCGGCATGTTCACGGTTTATTTTCGCGCGCCCAAAGTCCGGAACCTGGCGGATGCAAAACGTTGCGATACGGCCCGATATGCGGCTTTTTTTCACGGCATGCTGAAGCGCGGCATCTACCTGCCGCCCTCCCAATTCGAGGTTTGCTTCGTTTCCGCCGCCCATACCGATGGCGACATCGACCGTTTCCTGAACGCCGCGGACGAAGCCTTGGCCGGACACTTTGAATGATGGCGGCGGAACGGTTCAGAACCTCTTTTTGTAGATGTGGCAATATGGGGTCTCGCCGTTCTTCTCGTAGTGCTGCTGGTGGTAGTCCTCGGCCGGCCAGAAGACGCCGGCGGGCGCCACCTGCGTGGCCACCTTATATCCCTTGGCCTTCAGTATCCCGATGAGCTTCGCGGCCGTCGCCTTCTGCCGGTCGTTTTGGTAGAACACGACCGACCGGTACTGCGCGCCAATATCAGGCCCCTGCCGGTCAACTTGCGTAGGGTCGTGTATTTCGAAGAACAGTTTTGCCATGTTCTCATAGGTTGTCTGCGCGGGATCATAGATTATCCGCACCGCCTCGGCATGGCCGGTCATGCCGAGGCAGACCTGCTTGTAAGTGGGGTTGTCCGCCTGGCCGCCCGCATAACCTGCCTGTGTCGAAAGCACGCCCTTCGCCCGTTTGAAATGATATTCGACGCCCCAAAAACACCCGCCGGCAAAAATCGCCGTCTCGGTCTTGGGCGCGGGATCCGGAGCGGCGCGCGCCAATGGCGTGGCCGGCTTCGCCGCTGCCGACGCGCCGGCGGCATTGGTTGCGGATGCCGCATTGTCCGGGACAAACTTCAGCGAAATCGAATTTACGCAGTGGCGCGTGTTCTTGGGCGTCAGCCGTTCCCCTGAAAAAACGTGGCCCAAGTGCGCGCCGCATTTGGCGCACAGGATTTCTGTCCGTATTCCGTCGGCATCCGGCTGGCGCCGCACCGCCCCGTGGATTTCATCGTCAAAACTGGGCCAGCCGCAATCCGAGTCGAATTTGGAATCCGAGCGGTACAACGTTGCGCCGCACCGCCGGCACACATAGACGCCTTTGCCGCGGAAGTTGTTGTACTCGCCTGTGAAAGGCGCCTCGGTCCCCTTGTGCACGATGACGCGTTCTTCCTGGGGAGTCAGTCGATTCATTTCGATATCCCCGGCGTGCCCGCCTTGTATCGGCGCCAGCGCCAAGAATGCCAGAAATATTGCCGGTTCGATTCGCATACGCCAAAACCTTGCCTCGATTTGCCGCCCGGACGGGATGGGCGCCAAAATTCACCCCCATTGACATTCCATGCCTGAGAAAAACAACTGCGCATAGGTGCATACTATGGCAAAACGCGCTCTGAATATCAAGCGCTTTTCGAACCGCGCCCGCACTGCGGTCTTGCATTTCGCGCAAAAACCAACATGATAACTGGCCAGACCGTGTTCGCGTCCGACAAAACCGTTTCCGGCGCCATGTATCGCAAATTACAAATTGGGTTTTACAACGTCGCCTTGGTTCTCTGGGAATCGTTGAAATCGTTCCAGAGAAACTACGGGCTCCAAAAGGCCGCCTTACTGGCCTATTTTTGTTTTCTCGCCATGATCCCGCTTCTCCTGCTGGCGACCCTTCTTATGGGGCGGGTAATTTCTTCGTCACAAAGCGCTTTAAGCGCTCTTCAGGAAACGATCTCCGAACTGTCTCCCGCTATGGCGGATACGGTATTGCGGGAAGTCCAGGCGCTGGCGCACAACAATACCTGGAGCCTGGTCAGCGTGCTTCTGCTGTTCTGGTCGGTGATCCCTTTGGCGTCCGCTTTACGCAGCGAGTTCGGCTCTGTTTTTCGTCTCGATCAACCCTCGCCCTTCTGGCTGGCCAAACTGAGGGAAATAGGCGGGGTCCTGCTCTTGATAATCCTGCTCGCCGCCCTGGCGTCCGGAAAGTTTTTGCATTACGTCTTGCCGGCCGGGCCGGCCCCGCTCCATTTTCAGCTTGGGCTCGTTAAAGCCGTTTTTTCAATGACACTTGTGACAGGCGTATTATATGTTTTCTTTATGATTCTTATCCCCGTGCGCCTCAAAGCTGTCCACTTGTTGACCGGCGCGCTGGTCACAACGCTATTGCTGGCCCTGGTGGGGCCCGCGCTCGCGCTCATGCTGAAAATAAATCCAAACTATGGCGTCACGTTCGGGTCTCTCAAAACCGTGTTTTTCCTGTTGGTTTGGGTTTATTATGCCTTTGCCGCCGTTCTTTTCGGGACCGAAGTCATGGCCAATGTGTGGCGCAAGGAAGCCCTGATTCTCCGGACGCTGTTTGTCCCGTCGCAATCCATTTCGAAGCGGCGCGTCTTGTTGAATCGGTTTGTCCGGGTATTTGGCGAAAACGAGGTCGTTTTCCAGGAAGGCGACGAGGGCCATGAGATGTTCCATATTCTGGCCGGATCGGTGGTGCTCAGCAAAAACGGGAAAGATTTCCGGACCATGCGGACGGGGGAATATTTCGGGGAAATGGCGATGCTGCTCCAGGCGCCCCGCACGGTCAGGGCCCGGGCCGGGGCGCCGCAAACGGAATTAGCCGTCATCGCCCGGCAAAACTTCGACACCGTCCTGCGCGAAAACCCGAAAATCATGTTCGCCATTCTGCGTGAAATGGCCGAGCGCTTGAAAGCCACCACCCAACATCTCGGAGGCGAAGGCGCGTAGAGCTGGAAGGATAAAACAGTCCCGGCGGCGCCGATCATGGATACACTTGCACATGCTATTTATGGAGCCACGCTGTTTAGTCGTACGGGGCTGGCCGGGGGCCGGCACGGCCCGCTGAATGCCCAGGGACGCACAGTTGTCTTCGACTGGACGTTCTGGGCGGCATTCTGCTTCGGACTTCTGCCGGATATTGCCTCTATCGGCGTTTATTTCACACAGTCGGCGCTAAACGGGCATGGGGTCAGTTTTTACGCCCTGCCGGCCTACGTGTTTGGGCTCTACAAACTGACGCACAGCCTGGTGGTGGCATCCATCGCTCTCGGCCTTATCCGCCTTTTTTGGAACCCCTTGACGCTTCCCGCGCTGGCTTGGCCGTTCCATATTTGCCTGGATATTTTTACGCATCCTTTGGGCCGTTTTCAGACCCCGTTCCTGTATCCGCTTTCCGATCTGGCCTTTGACGGCATCAGCTGGTGGATGCATCCCTGGTTCATTCGGGCGTACTGGGGCTTGCTTGCGCTCATCTGGCTGGGCATCGTGCTGGCGCGCCGTTCCATTCGGATGCCGAGCCGTCGGCGCGCATGAGAACCGCGCGCGGCAGCGGCTTGATAAAGCGCTGTCTCAGGCTGTAAGTATAGGCGCCCTGCGACGGGATCAGGAGCGCGTCGCCTGGTCGAATGTCGGCGCCATAATACGCATGGCCCCAGACGTCGTGCGGCGCGCAAAGCGAGCCGAGGACATGGAACGGCCGCTCGACCGGGTCCGGGCGCAAGTCCGCGCCCTGGCCGCGACGTTGAACGGGAAGACCTGCTGGAGTAAGGTGAAAAAGGAATTGATGGAAATTGCGAAATAACAACAGTCCCGGACTGGTGAACCGGGACCGGCGCGTCAAGGTGCGGATGCCGGCATTATTGGCAATCCTTCGGGCATAAAGGGCTTGTGAACAAAATGATTCTTTATTTGTGTGCTTGTGCTCGGTTGCTTGCGGGCTTATATTATGAGTGCGATATGAAAACCATCGTAAATAACGCCAATTATTTGGCCTTCTTTTCCCGTGGCATTCGCACAAAACTCGGGGCGCGAGTCAAGCGGATGATCCTCTTTGGTTCACGGGCGCGCGGCGATGCTCATCCCCAGTCGGACGCCGATTGCCTGGTGATCGTTGATCGTGTTTCCAGCCGGGTAAATGAAAGCATTGATGAGACGGCGGGGGAGACTCTATGCCGTTACGGCATTATGGTTTCCGCCTTTCCAGTCTCCGAGGCGACGTTCAAAAGCCGAAGGTTCAGTCCCTTGCTGATCAATGTGGGGAAAGAAGGTGTTCTGCTGTGACGATGCGTGGTCTCAAAAGTCAATTAAACGAGATGATGCGCAAAGCGAACCGAGCGTTGGCGGCGGCTCGATTGCACGTTAAAGCGGGCGATTACGACTTTGCTTCATCGCGAGCCTATTAGGCCGCCTTTTACAGTATGGAAGCCGCGCTGTTGGAACGGGGCTTGGTTTTTTCAAAACATAGCGGTGTCATGGCCGGCTTTGCCCGGAATTTGATCAAAACCGGCGTCTATCCGAAAGATTTCAGCAAGCGGATTGCGCGCTTATTCCGTGAGCGGCAGATTGGCGATTATGAGTTTGGCGTCAGCATTTCCGCCGATGCCGCGCAGGAAGACATTCGGCACGCAACAGTTATCGTTCATGCGATAGGCATATATTTAAACAGTTCCCAGCGAAACAAAAAAAATTAATGTGAAGCTCACAGGAACAGTCATCGCGACTTTTAAGGGGACGTAGGGTTGGAGACGCCCTGATAATAGATTTGTTTGCGCTGTGATCGGCACACTTCAGGACAGCCACGCAGTGTGTTGCGCTTCGCGAAACTCTGCTATGTGGCGCGCCCGGCAGGATTCGAACCTGCCATAAAATCCAATGTTTATGCGGTCGAAAAGACTGCGCTGTCACAAATACTGTCACACGATAAGCGGTTGTCAATCATTCTTCGCGTTTGGCCGACTCTCCCTGACCCGTTAAAGGACGCAATTCTCGCCATCATTCGCTCTGTGGCAGGGTAATGTCCCGTCGGTTGTTAAAATAAAGTGACGGTTTCCAGTCTGATCCGATACAATCGGATTGGATAAAAACAAAAGAAAGGAAACCGTCATGAGGGCAGATCTTATCAAAGCGGTATTGGGTGGGCAAGCGGGACTTGATGATTGCAAAGAAGCCATGAGCGAGGCGCTGCGCGGCATTATGGTGAAAGCGCTGGCGGATCAGATGCAATTGGAAGTGGCGATGCCTTGCGGGCGATATTATCGTCCGGAGCCAGGGGCGGTGCATCGGCGGGCGGGTAGCGCCTTGGGACAGTTTTGGTTAAATGGAACAGAGGAGCGGTTTGCCCGGCCACGTGTTCGGCAAAAGCGGGGCCAAGAAGTAAAGCTCAAGAGCTATGCAGCGGCACGGAAAGCCGAACCGGTGCAAGCGGCCATTTTGCGGGCGGTAGCCAGCGGGGTGAGTAGCCGGGATATGCAACAGTTGCACCCGGCGGGAGGCCGTGGATTCAGCGCCAGTGAGGTCAGCCGGCATTGGGTGTCGGGTAGCTTGCGTTATCTTGCCATGTTGCGGGATCGCGATCTGCAAGCGGAGCCAGTGGCCGTCTTGATGCTGGACGGAATTGTGTTAAGTGAGGCCGTGGTAGTGATCGTTGCATTGGGCGTTCTGAGGGACGGACGCAAGCGCATGCTGGATTTCGAGGTGGGTAGCACGGAGAGTTATGAAGTCAGCCGGGCGTTATTGGAGC
>JBAZEM010000034.1:0-21456 GCA_041653875.1 Kiritimatiellia bacterium | reverse complement strand
CGCATTGCCACCTCGTTGATCACCGCACTCGTCACGACGATCCACGCCATCCGAGTCGCCTCCGCCGCCGGTCGCCCTACCTGCGGCCTCTGGCCTCGCTATCTCCCCACTGTCTGAATCGCAGTGTGGGCAATCAAATAGATTGACAACCCCCACCCGTCGGTATAAACATATTGCCCTGTCATTTTGTTATTTTCCCGCCAACGTAGCTCAGTTGGTAGAGCAGCGCATTCGTAATGCGCAGGTCGTCGGTTCGACCCCGACCGTTGGCTTGGGGCTTATACATCGTTGGCCATATGAAAACAAAACATAAACCACCAGCCGCGCGCAGTGTCAGCCCGTCCAACAAGCAGACGCATCCTTCGGCGGCGCCCAAAGCCAAGGATGCCCTTCCGCATAAAAACGCGCCCGCCGGCAAGGGCGCGCCCAAGACCGCCTTGGTGGTGGTCAAGTCCGCCGAAGCCAAAAGCGCGGCCGCCGACTTGAGCGGCGAGACCTTGAATCCCAATATTCGCGTGAAGCTTAGCAGTGAAGAATTGCGCGAAAAGATGAAGGATCTGACAAAGCTGGCGCGGGATCAGGGTTATCTGACGTACGGCGACATCAACGGGGCGCTTCCGACCAACCTGATCGATCCCGAGGAGATTGACGGCTTCATCCTGCTTTTGCGCGGGATGGACATCGAGGTGATCGATTCCACCGGCGTGGAACAGTTCAAAAAGCAGGCGGAAAAGGAGGAGCGCGCCGAACAGGCCAGGTCCATGGATGTCATGGACGATCCGATCCGCACATACCTGCACCAGATGGGGCAGGTGCCGCTTCTAACGCGCAACCAGGAAGTGGAGATTTGCAAACGGATCGAGGAAGCGGAAATTAATTCGCGCGCTTTGTTCAAGCGCTTTGGGTTTTCGATGGAAGCCTACCTGGCCCTCGCGGCCAGATTGGAAGAGGGCAAGGAACGCTTCGATCGCATTATTATCGACAAACACGTGGAGGGGCGCGACAAGTATTTCCGGATGTTGCCGGCCCTTAAGAAAAAAATCGACCTTTCATACAAAAACATTGTGCTTCTATTTGCCAGGCTCAAGCAGGCCGGCGACAATCCGAAGAAGGCGGAGCACAGTCGAAAAGCGTTCGACAAGGCCTGGAGCGTTTATGCCCGCCAACTGGACGGTTTCTTTTTCAAGCAGAAAGCCATCGAGGATTTCGTCGTCCTGGCGGATAGTTACTACCAGAAGCACCTGGAATGCACCGACCTGATCCATAAACTGGAAACCGCCAAAGGCCCGAAGACCGCCGCCCGGGACAGCAAGCTGCGCGCGGAACGCAAAAAACTGCGTGATTTTGAAAATCTCTACCTGATGGATGCAAGCGTTTTTGAGGCCAAGTACCGCGAGCTTAAGAGCTGGCTCAAGAAGGGGCAAAAGGCCCGGACCGAAATGGCGGAGGCCAATCTGCGCCTGGTGATCAGCATCGTAAAAAAGTATATGAACCGCGGACTTATGTTCCTGGACCTCATCCAGGAGGGCAACACGGGCCTGATGCGGGCTGTGGAAAAATTCGAATACAAGCGGGGATACAAGTTCAGCACCTATGCCACGTGGTGGATCCGCCAGGCCGCCACCCGGGCGATCGCCGATCAGGCCCGCACCATCCGTATCCCGGTCCACATGATCGAGACCATCAACAAACTGGTTAGGGTCCAGAAACAGCTCCTCCAGGATTTCGGCCGCGAGCCGACGCCGGAAGAGGTGGCCAATGAAGTGGACCTTCCCGTGGATCGTGTCCGCGAAGTGTTCAAGATGTCCCAACAGCCGATTTCCCTGCAGGCTTCCGTGGGCGACAGCGACGACGCCTGTTTCGGCGATTTCATCGAGGACAAGTCGGCGGAAAACCCGTCCGAAATGACCGGTTACAGCCTCCTGCGCGAGCGCCTGCAGGAAGTCATCGCCACGCTTTCCGAACGCGAGCAGAAGGTGTTAAAACTGCGTTTCGGCGTGGCCGATGGCTGTCCGCGCACGTTGGAAGAAGTCGGCAGCATGTTCGCCGTCACCCGCGAGCGCATTCGCCAGATCGAGGCCAAGGCCCTGCGCAAATTGCGCCATCCGACGCGTCTACAGAAGCTGGAAGGATTTTTAGAGACCCACAATTAAATCGTTTTTTGCGTTCCTTTCGCGTGTCTATCGGGCGATCGATCTTGCCTTTCTTTCCGGGGGCCGGGGTTATGGAGGATAGGTCAACGTTGAAAATCGGTCTTTCATCAGGGCTTGCTCTGATATGGGGCGCCTGCATTCTTACGCTTGCCATTCCGGCCCCGGGCGCCGGCCAGATCGTCTTCAAGAAAACCACGGCGACCACGGACGCCTCGGCCGCGAAACTGACTCGCGCGCAGTGCTTGGATCGCGCCCGAAGCAACCGGATCAGCAAGAACCTGCAAAGCGCCAAACTGAACGACGCCGATCTGAGCGACGCCAACCTGCTGTCGGCGGACATGCGCGAAGCCAACCTGAAGAAAGCGATTCTGATCAAAGCCGTCATGTGCCGGGCTAATTTGAGCGGCGCCAACATGGAAGGCAGCGTGCTGAACCAGGCCGACCTGAGCGGCGCCCAGCTGGTCAACACCAAATTGAAAGGCGCCAATCTCATGCGCGCCAAACTGTGCGACGCCACTTTAATGGGGGCCGATTTAACCGATGCGCTTCTGACCGAAGCGGACCTATCGCGCGCAAACTTGACCGGAGCTACCTTGACCGGAGCCGTTCTCTTGGGCGCGGACCTCTCCGACGCGAACCTGCAAGGCGTGGTGCTGTCAAATACCAATCAGCTGGATGACGCCGTATTGTCCCAGACAATTCTGCCCGATGGGACCGTGCATCCGTAACCATGCGGGCACGGGAACATTTGGCCGCGCCCGCCCTGTCCGGCGGGGCATGGCGTCAGGCCGAACCACCGGACAGCGAACCTTTCGGCGCGGCAAAAGATATTTTCTTGTGGCCAAAGAAGCTGGCCACGATGGTAACACCCGTGGCCAGGATCTGGGCCGCGATGGGATGCATCTTGAAAACCTGGACAGCTAAAACCACGATCCCCATGCCCGCCAGCATGGAAAGCCCATAGATCGCGTAAAATCGCAGGTATTCCCGGAGCCAATTGCCCCGGGTCCGGAACACGAGAATCTTATAACACAGATATGCATTGGTAATGGCGGCGATATTGCAGGGTATCAACAGAACGAAGTAATTCAAATAATCTTTCAACAAGAGATACGCCAAAACGTAAAAACCAACGCCGAAGACCGTGTTCCACCCGCCAACCGCCAGATAGACCGCCATCTGCCACCAGCTTTTTTGCCGACAGCGCCGAAGAATTTCGAATAGTTTGGACATGAGGATATCAGGATGCCGAAACTTTTCTCGCCAGGATATGGACGCCGCCGCTCATTCAGGACGGGATGAACAAGCCATCCACTGCCATTAGAACCTTAAACACCAGGAACCGCAAAGAAAAACAAGATAACCACGAAACACACGGAACACACGAAATAGATAAGACCGGATTCTGTTTGACATTGCCAAAACATTGAAGATTTGTTCTCTGAACTTTCGTGTGTTTTGTGTGTTTCGTGGTGGAAAATTCTTCGGGTTGCGGGCTTTGCCCGCATTGGTTATATCATCCGGATCGTCGCATACGCCATCAAAAAAACATTATTCCGCGCCCGCCGGCAACGCCAAGCTCCCGCCCGCACTTTTATTTATTTCCCCTATTTACAAATTCAGGACGAATGGCTATACTTTCCCGAAACAAACCAAGAACAACGGGAAAGTTATGGCATTATCAATCAAAGACAAAATCAAGAAAGAATTTCAGCGCCACGAAAAAGACAGTGGTTCGGCCGGCGTTCAGGCGGCCTTGTTGTCCCTGCGGATCAACAAGCTGACCGAACATCTCAAGGCCAACAAGAAGGACCACAGTTCCCGCTATGGGCTGATCAAGATGGTCAGCGCGCGTCGTAAACTGCTGGATTACTTGGCACGCACCGACAAGGCCGGTTACCAATCTGTTATCGAACGCCTGAAATTAAGGCGTTGAGGAGCGGCAGCCCCCTTTGGCCAAATGCGGGCCAAGGCAATCCACACCGGAACCCCCGGATCGTTGGATCTAAAGCCCCGTTTGCCTGTCCGATCTCGGCCAAGGCTCAAATTAGGCCTTCGGCAACTTTGCCGTTTTATCGAACGGCCACTACACCGAATGGGTGTGGCTGCGGTTCGTTAGAACCGCTATGTTTGGATTGTGGATCAGACAAAGTGTTCACCGTCAGAAATACCGCTACAACCGAGGAAACATCATGAAAGCAACAACGTTCGTGGAAGTCAGCGTCGGCAACAAACTCATGCGCATCGAAGCCGGCCTGCTGGCCCAACAGGCCCAGGGCGCGGTCACCGTGCAATCGGGCGAAACCATTCTCTTCTCGGCCGTCACGGCCGCGGACGCCCCCCGCGCCGGCATCGACTACTTCCCCCTGCAGGTCGAATACCGCGAGAAATATTACGCCGCCGGAAAATTCCCCGGCGGGTTTTTCAAGCGCGAAGCGCGCCCCTCCGAAAAGGAGGTCCTGACAGCCCGGCTCACCGACCGGCCCATCCGGGCCCTGTTCCAGAAGGGTTTCCGCAATGAAGTGCAAATCAACAACATGCTGCTCTCGGCCGACGGTGAAACCGACGCCGATATTTTCAGCATCGTGGCCTCCAGCGCGGCGCTGACAATTTCGGAATTGCCGTTTTACGGCCCGATCGCCGGCGTGCGCGTGGGCCGCGTGGATGGCGCCTTGGTGCTGAATCCCACCCACAGCGAGCGCAGCCGCAGCGACCTGGACCTCATTTATGCCTGCACGCGCGATCTGCCCATCATGATCGAGGGCGACGCCAGGGAAATTTCGGAGGCGGACCTGCTGGCCGCCATGAAAACGGCCCATGCGGCCTGTGTTGCCATTATCGACGCCCAGTTGGAACTGCGGCGCAAACTGGGGCTCCCGGACAAGACTGTCGCCGACCTGGCCGAGGACCAGGCCTTGATCGGCGCGGCGCGCGGCATGGCCGGAGCCGAGCTGGCTGAAGTTTTGTGCATCGACGGCAAACAGGAGCGCCGCGCGCGCATGCACGCGATTCGCGACACGCTCAAAACGAAACTCGCGGCCCAATTCCCGGAAACGACCGACGAGCAGTTTCGCGCCATGTTCGACGAGCTGGAGATCGAGACGGTGCGCGCCAACGTGCTGAACAAAAGCCGCCGCATCGGCGGCCGTGATTTCGATGCCATCCGGACTTTGAGCGCGGATGTCGGCCTGCTCCCGCGGGCGCACGGCTCGGCTTTGTTCAGCCGCGGCGAGACCCAGGCCCTGGGCACCGTAACCCTGGGCAGCAAGGGCGATATTCAGAAATTGGACGCCATCACCGGCGGGCCGGCGGAAAAGAAATTCATGTTGCACTACAATTTCCCGCCCTACTGCGTCGGCGAAGTCGGCCGCCTGGGTTCGACCGGGCGGCGTGAGCAGGGCCACGGCGCGCTGGCGGAACGCTCGCTGGACGCCGTCATGCCCCACGATTATCCCTATACCGTCCGGATGGTTGCGGACATCATGGGATCCAACGGCTCCAGCTCCATGGCCAGCGTGTGCGTGGGAACCTTGGCGCTCATGGACGCGGGCGTTCCTATTCGCCGGCCCGTCGCCGGCATTTCCGTGGGGCTGTTCACCGATGACAAGCGCGCCGTGCTGGTCACCGACATTATCGGCGAGGAAGATCATTGCGGCGACATGGATTTCAAGGTCGCCGGCACGCGCCAGGGCATCACAGGTTTCCAGGTGGACTTGAAAATTCGCGGACTCGATTGGGCGCTGGTGGCGCAGGCCTTCGAAAAGGCCCGCGTGGCCCGCCTGCAAATCCTGGACTTCATGGCGACGATCCTGGAGAAACCGCGCGGCGAAATGTCGCCGCACGCGCCGCGTGTCTCGGTCGTCAAGATCAATCCCGAAAAGATCGGCGCGCTGATCGGACCCGGCGGCAAGAACATCCGCCGCATCACGGAGATTACCGGCGCCCAGATCGATATCGAGGACGACGGCACGGTCAGCATCTTCAGCACCAACCAGGCCTCGATGGACATGGCCCTGCGCGAGGTCAGCCTGGTTTCGGCCGAGGCCGAGGAAGGCGTGATCTATAACGGCACGGTGACGGGCATCAAGGAATTCGGCGCCTTCGTGGAAATTTTCCCGGGGCGCGACGGCCTGGTGCACATCAGCGAACTGGCCGACTTCCGCGTGAACCACGTGGAGGACATCTGCAAGCTCGGCGACCAAATGTGGGTCAAGTGCATCGGCGTGGATGAGCGCGGCAAAATCCGCCTGAGCCGCCGCGCCGCCATGCAGGAAAAAGGGCTTTCGGATAAGAAATGAAAAATGTAGAATGCAGAATGCAGAATTTCTGCAACTACTCACACGGATTACCCCGCCCGGGGCGGAGCGAGCACGGATGCTTCTGATTCAGTAAGAACGTCAGTTTGGTCAGTTTGCTTACATTCTGCATTCAGCATTCTACATTTTGCATTTCCTATGAACTCCGACTGCATCTTTTGCAAGATCGTGGCGGGGCAGTTGCCCTGTTGCAAGGTGTATGAAGATGCCGACACGCTGGCCTTCATGGATATCGGCCCGATTGTCCCCGGCCATACCCTGGTCATCCCCAAGCTCCACGTCGATCCGCTGACGGCGGCGCCGCCCGCGCTCCTGCAAAAACTGATTCTCGTGGTGCAGAACATTGCGCGGGCCCAGATCAGCGCTTTCAAGGCCGACGGCGTCAACGTGATGCAGGCCAACGGCCGGGCGGCCGGACAAGTGGTGCCCCACCTGCATTTTCACGTAATCCCCCGTTTCGCCGCCGACGGCCACCACTGGAACTGGACCCCGCGCCCCTATGCCGGGAGCGAGGAAATGACGGCCCTGGCGGAGAAGATCAAGGAAGCCTTGAAGAAATGAAGAATGAAAAATGCAGAATGCAGAATGAATCCGGAATCATCCTTTTCAAATTAGGCCCCGCAAAGCGGGGCGGACTCTTTTAGCCGCGGCGGCGTGCCTCGGCGAAGCTCTTAGCGAAGCCTGGGTAACGCCGTGGCCGTCGGAGGAATCCACGCCTTCACCTGCCCGGCTACTCTTCTGGCTTTGCTTGGCAAAGGGCATTATGCGAAAAATCACATTTGAAGAAGGCGTGGCGCAGATTTTCAAGGAAGACCCCCGTTACGCTCCGGAGGCCTATCGCTTTATCCGGGAAGCGCTGGATTTCACCACCCGGACGCTTAAAAAACCGGCGGAAGGCCCGGGGCGCCATGTGAGCGCCGCCGAACTGCTGGAAGGCATCCGCCAGTACGCAATCAAGGAATATGGCCCCCTGGCCATGACGGTGCTGCAAGCCTGGGGCATCCGGCAATGCGCGGACTTCGGACAGATCGTGTTCAACCTGGTCAACAAGAAGTTTTTGGGCAAAACCGACGACGATTCCGCGCGCGACTTCGATCGCGGCTATGATTTCGCAACCGCCTTCCGAACGCCGTTCGAGCCGGAACAAAATAAATGCAAAATGCAAAATGAAAAATGAAAAATGCGGAATACACCCGAAATCGCATTTAATACGGAACGCAAAATGCTTCACTTTAAGCGACAACCCGAGTTCAGGTTTATGGCTTTTCGTTTGACGCTGTTGGTTTTCGCATTTTTCATTTCTCATTTTGCATTTTGCATTTCCGCCGGCGCCGCGCCGGCGGAAGCCGCCCTCGACCGGATCGCCGGCGGCGTGGACCGCTTCGTGCTGGACAACGGGCTGATCGCGCTCGCGCGCGAGGATGCCGGCGCGCCCGTAGTGTCCATCCAAATCTGGGTCGGCGCTGGCGCCGTGCACGAGCAGGAGTTTCTGGGCGGAGGCCTTTCGCACCTGATCGAACACATGATTTTCAAGGGCACCCCGACCCGCAAACCGGGCGAGATCAGCCGCTCCATTAACGACCTGGGCGGCGCGATCAACGCTTATACGTCCCTGGATCGCACGGTCTTCCTCGTGGATATCCCCGCCGCCCACTGGCAAACCGGATTGGCCGTGCTGGCCGATGCCGTGCTGAACGCCTCCTTCCCGGAGGACGAATGGCGGCGCGAAAAGGACGTTGTCCGGCGCGAAATGGCCATGGGCAAGGACAACCCGGAACGGGAGGTGTCCGAACTCCTGTTTCAAACGGCCTACCGCGCGCACCCTTATCGGGTTCCCGTGATCGGCTACGAGGATATTTTCAAAACCATAACCCGCGCCGACCTGCTGTCCTTTTTTCGCCGCCATTACATGCCCAACAATATGATCGTATCCATCGTGGGCGACATTCGCATCGCCGACGCGCGCGCCGAGGTTCAAAAACAATTTGAAGGCTATCCGCGCCGCGCTTATCCGCCCGTGGTCCTGCCGGCCGAGCCGGAACAGATCGGC
Organism: Kiritimatiellia bacterium; assembly: GCA_041653875.1. Classification (GTDB taxonomy): domain Bacteria; phylum Verrucomicrobiota; class Kiritimatiellia; order JAAZAB01; family JAAZAB01; genus VSJD01. The sequence continues at coordinate 12,937 of JBAZEM010000034.1, read as the reverse complement.
CCGCGCACCGCCCGCCAGACGGGCGCCTGGAGCGTTGCGCGCCTGGAATGGGCCTGGCACACCGTGCCCTTGAGCCATCCCGACGCGCCCACCCTGGACCTGCTGGCGGCAATCGTCGGCCAGGGACGCAGTTCGCGCCTGACAAGCGCAATCCGGGAAAACCAGAAGCTGGCCTCCCAAATCGAGGCCTGGTCGTTCACTCCGCGCGAGGCCGGCCTTTTCGGCATCGGCGCCGTGTTCGATCCGACCAACGAACCCGCCCTGGCCGCGGCGCTGGAAAAGGAAATTCAGCGCTATGCAACCGAGCCGTTCAGCCGGGAGGAAATCGAAAAAGCGCGCCGGCAGATGCTGACCGGAACGCTCTCCGCATTTCAGACGATGCACGGCCAGGCCGACCAACTCGCCTCGGGCGAATTTTATGCCGGGACACCCTTCTTCTTCCAGGTCTATCTGCGCCGCCTGCAAGACGTGACCCCCGCCGCCTTGACCGCCGTTGCGCGCCGCTACCTGAGGCCGGATAATCTGACAAAGGCGGTATTAATGCCCGACGACGGACGACAGACGACGGACGACAGACCGGCAAAGACGGGAAGCGAAGCAGAGAAGCAAACATCGAACATCCAACATCGAACATCCAACATCGAAGGCCTGAAATCGGATGCAGGACTGAACACCGAATGTCGGCAACCTGCCCGCAATGTTGCGCATAGCGTTGCAGGCGGGTCCGCAATCAGCAATTCAATTAACGCCAAAGATCGGAAATCCGCAATCAGCAATCCGCAATCCGCAATTCTTAGTGGCGGCCTGGTGTTGCTGACGCGCGCGGACCGCAAACTGCCTTTTGTCGATATCCAGGTGGCCTGCGGCGGAGGCCTGTTATTCGAAAATGAAAGCGACAACGGTATTTCAGCCCTGATGGCGGAATTGATGACGCGCGGCGCCAAACGGCGCTCGGCCCAGGAAATTGCCGGACTGGTGGAATCCCGCGGCGGAAGTTTTACGGCATTTGCGGGACAAAACAGTTTTGGCCTGAGAGCGCGCTGTTTGAAGGAAGACGCCGGAACTTTCATGGAACTGCTGGCGGATTGCCTGCTGAATCCCTCCTTTGCGCCGGATGAAATCGAAAAACAGAAAACGATCCAACTGGCCGCGATCGCGCGACAGCGCGAATCGCCCATGTTCCTGGCCCAGGAAGCCTTGCGCCAGGCCCTGTTCCCGGGGCATCCCTATCGCTTCAGTCCCGAGGGCACAAGCGCCTCGGTCCAGGCCTTGACCCGCCAGGCCTTGCGGAATTATCACGCCAAAACCGTGGTAAGCGGCAACGCCGTCCTGGCGATTTTCGGCGACATCGCCGCGGACGATGCCCGCGCGCTGGCCGAACGATTTTTAGGACGGTTTCCAACCGGAGCGCGCCCGGCGCTGGAACACAAAACAAGCCGGCCGATCCTGCCTCAGCAGGTGGCGCGCGCGGTCCCCAAAGAACAGACCATAATTTTGATCGGGTTTCCGGGAATCGATTTGAAGGATCCGCGCCGCGACGCGCTGGATATCCTGAAAGAAGCCATGAATGGACTTTCCTCCGATCTCATGACGCGCATTCGGGATGAGCAGGGCCTGGTGTATTACACCGGCGTCCTGCAAAGACCGGGCTTGGAGCCGGGATTCCTGGCGCTTTATGCGGGCACGCACACAGGCGCGGTGGAGCGCGTCCAGGGCCTGATGCAGGCGGAAATCCGGCGCGTGGCGACCGAGGGCCTGCGCGTCGAGGAGTTCGAGCGCGCCCGGGCGCAACTCATCGCCGCTCGCCAGCAAAGTCTGCAACTTAACGAGGAAATCGCCCTCGAATCCGCCCTCAACGAGTTATACGGCCTGGGTTATGGCTACGGTTTCGCGCTGGAACAGCGTCTGCGGGCCGTGACACCGGAAGACGTCCGGAAGGCGGCGGCGGAATTGCTTGTCACCAATAAATGTGTGACCGTGGTGGTAACGCCGCCTTCGAATGAAAAATGAAAAATGCAAAATGAAAAATGAACACAAAACCAAACTCTGAGGAACAACGCGCATGCATACAGGGCCGAAAGACTTGAAACAGAGAACGAAGTCTTTTGCGATACGAATTATTCGCATGTATTCAAGGCTTCCAAAAACAACTGTCGCTCAAGTGCTCGGGAAACAAGTGCTTCGCTCAGGAACTTCGGTGGGCGCCAATTATTGTGAAGCAAATCGGGCGCGTTCCAAGGCGGAGTTTATTTCGAAAATGGGGGATTGTCTCAAGGAACTGGACGAAACAATGTATTGGCTGGAATTGCTTGTTGAAGCCGATATCGTATCGCACGACAATATGGCAGCCTTGATGGATGAAACCCGCCAGATTACAGCCATATTCGTTTCAATTATCAACAGCGCCAAACAGAATCCGTAATTCATTCTGCATTTTTCATTTTTCATTCTGCATTTACAAACTGAGGAGATTCGACCATGCAACCACAGGAAAATGACGCCAACAAGATGCTCTTCATGCACCTGCTCTCGATGCTGGCAATGTCGGCGATCCAGCAGATGGGCAAGCTGGCGAGCCCGGCCGCCGGCAAGGCGGAAATCAACCTGGAGGCCGCCCAGGCCACGATCGACATGCTGGACATGCTGGAGGCCAAGACGCGCGGCAATTTGGACGCCGATGAGACCAGACTGCTCAAAGACACGTTGATGAGCCTGAAGATGAATTACGTGGAAACCAAGGAACAGAAGTCAGAGGTCAGAGATCAGAGGTCAGAGGTCGGAGATCAGAAAGCGGCCAGCGGAACAGAAACAGAGAAGCAAACGCCCAACGCCGAATCTAAAACCGGACAAGAGGCGAATGCGGGAAATGACAAGACGCCGAAATACCACAAGAAGTACGAATAAAACGTTCGTAGTTCCCTAAATTTCGCGGCAGACCTCTGACCGCTGATCTCTGATCTCTGTCTTCTGACCTCTGCCTTCAGTTCGCCACGGCGCTGACATCGGCCTCATTGCCGCCTTCCTCGACGAAGGTGGCTTTCATGGAACGGCCCGTCATGGTGGTCGCGCTGGTGAGCGTGCCTTGCAGGACGCCGACTATCGTCACATTGTATCCCTGCGAAACGCCCGTGGCGCTGAACTGGGCCACCACCGGACCGGATGTCGGCGGAACGACAGTGGGGTCGTTGACATCGATCGGTTTGCCGCCCGTAGTCCGCACGGTGCCCAGGGTGCCGTCATACGTGGCCCCATTGCTGTCCTTGATCTGAAGCTTATTTCCCGTTTGGTACACCACGAAGGAGTAAATGGCTTTCCCGTGGTTGCCTTGAATAGGATTTATGACGGCATACTGATAAGTGCCCATGATTTGGGTGCCGCCGGCCAACGGGGCTGGGAAGTTCAAGGCCCAGGCCCGGGTGCTGTAATTGAATGTGCCGGTTGTGCCGTCGGCCGGCGTGACCACCAACGCAACCGTATCGTCCGATGTTCCGGCCGTGTCCGTAATACGGTAGCCGCCCGCGGTGAAAATAGTCAGCGATCCGCGCACGGGCGTATAGGCGAGCTGTCCGGAGAAGGCCGTCTGCGAGCCATCCCCGGTGGCCAGCAACTCGTTCGAAACCGTATTGGTCGTATAGGTCGTGTTGTTCACGCCGAACTGGCGCACGAGCACATTGCCGTCCGCGGCCTTGTAGGAACCGCTGAAGTCCACCCAATTGCCGCTGTCATCCCACGAACTCACCCCGCTGCCGGCCGTCCATTCGCAGCCGGAGAGGAAGAGAATGCAGAATGCAAAATGCAGAATACAGAAACATTTTAGTATTAGTGACTTCATGCTTACATCGCCCTCATATTAAGAAATGCAGAATGCAGACCTGACCGCAACCCAGTGAATTTTTAACCACGAAACACACTAAATACACGAAAGTTCAGCAAACAAATATTACATGCTCTGTTTTTTTAGTAATGACAAACAGAATCCGATCCCCATCCATTTCGTGTGTTCCGTGTGTTTCGTGGTAAAAAACGATCTTCCGAGTAATTTATCGTCCCTTCAGAATCGGCAAGGCGCCCGGACCGCCAAAGCGGCCTTCGTAGTAGTCGCCGCTTATGCAATAGATATACCACATGCCGGTATTTTTATCGTAAATCGCCAAGTCCGTGCGGCCGTCGCCGTCATAATCGCCCGGCGCCGGCACGCACCCTTTCCAGCCGAAGGTTCCCTGCCAGAACTGACCGGCCAGGGCATACAGCATCCAACGCCCGGTTTTGCTCTCGAACAGGCAGATATCGGTGCGGCCATCGCCGTCATAGTCGCCCGGCACGGGCGTCCACGTCGGCCCGCCCAGCGTGCCGCCGAAAGTTGTCCACGTCTTGTAATACTTATGGTAACAGCCAATCATCCAATTGCCCGTGGCGGGCTCATACACCGCCACGTCGGCGGCGCCGTCGCCGTTGTAGTCGCCCGGAACCGGTATCATCCCGGGCGCGCCGAACGGGATGGAAGCAAGCGCGCCGCTTCCCATATAATAAATATACCAGTCGCCGCTATCGGTGTCGTACACGGCCACGTCCGTGCGGCCGTCGCCGTCATAATCGCCCGGCACAGGCGTCATGGAAGCGTCGCCAAACACCCCGGACCCGAACGAAGCGCTCAGCGTAAAGTAAATGTTCCAGAGCCCCTTGTCGTAGAACGAGAAATCGGTGCGGCCGTCGCCGTCAAAATCGCCCACCATCGGCTGGGCGCCCTTGAATCCAAACGGTATGTTCCAGGACTGCCCGGACATGGTGGCCAAACTCAAAACCCCGGACTTGGAATCGTAGACCGCGACATCACTGCGGCCGTCGCCGGCAGGGTCGTCATAATCGCCCGGACTGGGCCGGGCGCTGAAGCAAAGCGGACTGTAGGGCGGATAGTCGTTCGGATTCAGCGGATCGGTATGGTAGCGGAACAGTTCGGCGCCGTCGGAGTAGTTGTCGCCATCCGTGTCCCACACGCTGGGATTGAGCTTCGCGCCGACTTGCTTCGCGCTCCGGGTGAACCCGAATGCATTGCCGTTATAGCTCGTCTCAAGCCCATCGGCCAGGCCATCGCCATCCGAATCCCAACTGGCCGGATTCTGGTTAACGCCGTCCTTGATATACTCATCCAGGTTGGACTCGCCATCGCCGTCATAATCCATATCGCCGGTCTGGTCCAGGTTGCCGAAGTAGGCCATTTCCCAGGCATCCGGCAATTTATCGTTATCGGTGTCATGATCCCGCATCACGATCTTGGCGCCGGTGAAGAAAAATGCATCCACCAGCCCCATCTGCCGGGGAAGATAGACACTGCCGTAAGGATTTTTGACAAAGCCGACCGACTCCCAATAATTATAAACATTATCGCGGGAATTAGCCGCCGGCGTAGTGTCAATAAAGGCGCGCACATAATAGAAGCCGGGGCGCATGCCGGCCAGCGAGAACGAAGTCTTAAAGCTGGCCGAGGTCTGTGCCGGCGTCAACAGCACCCTGGATTCCGGTTCGCCGCTGAACGTGGGATTGTTAAACGCCTCGATAATAATGTTGTCGCAAGGGACCTTGCCATAATAGTAAATATCCCCGTTGATCCAGCGGGAATGGGTGGTCGAGAGATCAATCTGGAAGGTTTGATAATCCGACCATTCGCTTTCTCCGGCCGGGTTCCAGCCGGACAGGCGCCAGTAATAGACACCATTGCCCATTTCGCTGGTGTATTTGGGCAACCAGGCGCGATAGCCGGCGGTCTGGTCCCCGCCGGCCAGGGTCTCGCGCCCGGTAACCGGATAATAATCATCGACCACGGCAACACGCCCGCCGTTCGCCGTCTGCCTGAAGATCTGCAGGTGATACTTGGTCGCATACCGGCTCATCTGCCATTGCAGTTCGCCGCGCGCATAGAAATAAGAATCGCCGCGCGGATAATCAAGCGTGGGCTTTGCCATGGAAGCCGGCCAGTTGACACTGAACGTGCCGTTCTGCGCGCCCACCCACCACTGGTAGGCGCCGGCCGCCAGCCCGAATATGCCGGCCAGTTGATAGTCGTATTCCATGAACATGTTGCGCGGCAAACGCATGGTGCGACCGACAACCTGCGGAGCACCCGACTGGCTGGTTTTATTGATGACCACCTGCACGCCCGCAGTCAAGGTGTTATTAGCCACCGGCCAACTGAAGCGCGGATAGCCATTGATCGTCCGCTCCAGGTTAATCTCCGGCCCCCTCGGACTGCTGGCGTTGACCCACACAGGCTGATTTTTGGCAACTCCCAGCGGTTCATTCGCTTCCCAAATTCCACTGCCATTTTCATCCTTGAAGGCCAATAACCAGAGATTGCCCTCCTTGACGCCGGAAATGTTGTATTCGTAGAAATCGAACTTTTGATATGAATACGACGCTAACACGCCATTGCCGGATAGTGGATAAAACAAGGTCGGATAGGTTAATGTGAACACACCCGTTTTATAATCAATGACCAATCCATGCCCAGAGGCGTTAGCTGTATCCCATGAATGATAATGATTGAATATATAATTGGTTCCTCCCGCTGTGACGGAATTTGAACAAACAAATTCAGTCCATCCATACCAACCCCACCACCAATTTCTTTCACCGTTGTCATATGCTCCCTCTGTCTTGATCTTCACTACCGTTCCCAACGGGATCGGTGCGCCCGGCAAAACCCCCGAGAACGTGAGGGTGCCATCAGTCCAGCCAATCTGTTCGTCGGAATAAGCCACTATTTGGCCCGGACGATTGACTGCGGTGGCTTGTGGCAATCCATCCATGGTATTGGTTTGATAGGCTACGACGACGACCGGCGTACTTGTCAGAGTGGTGTCGTCGTAACGTATAATTCCCGATATCGCGGGGTTGGGCTTAAACCTGGCGTCCTGCGGATCTGTGCCTCCTATAAATTCCTGGTAATTGCTCCACCCGTCGCCGTCCTTATCAAGATTGGCGTCATACTTCTGGGGATCCAGGCCATTGGCCATCTCCCACAAATCCGGCATGCCGTCGCCATCGGTGAACATTTCGCCGTAGGTGCGGGAATACACACCGCGCGGGTAATCGTAGTCGCCGACGCCGGTGCCGTAGGTGTCGGAATTACGCGGATCGGTGCCCGCCAGGTATTCGGCGCGGTTATTCAACCCGTCACCGTCGAAGTCGCCCCAGGCGCCATTTTCGCCGGCGGCGTCATTGGGATTAAGGCCGTATTTCTGTTCCCACCAGTCCGGCAGGCCATCGCCATCGGTATCGGTCGAATCCGGATTGGTCGGATCCAAGCCATCCAACCACGAGTTGGTGGCCACTCCCCGCGCGCCCTTGAAGAAATAGAGGTCCGTAATCCAATTCTGCCCGTTTATATAAAATCTATTATAAGGATTGGAAGTAATTGGCAGATAATTGGGTGGGACAACGACATCCGTGCTTCCAGGATTATAATTAGTGGAGAAATGGTAAAAATCGTCCAAAGGCGGGACCAGCGCCCGATGCTGGGCGTGATCCTCGGCCGAAACGATATAATTATAGGCGCCGTTTAACCCGTAATACATGGTCGAACGGAGCGGGTACGTCGCCCACCAGGTGACGGGCTGATGAAAACTCATGGTCGTGTCGAGGTCCAGCAAGCCATTAGGTGCCACGGGCTCATCCAAAATACCGGCGCTATTACGATGCTGAGGATCGGGCACGTCATCGAACGAATAATAATGCTGGATGGCCGAGTTCGTCATGTCGGACCAGGACAAGCGCTGATTCTTGGTTTCACTGATCTGAGCTTGTGTCCTGGGGCCGTCCCAAACACGGACTTCATCGATACAGCCGCCAAAAAAGTTGGCGCATACGACGACGGTGTCCGGGATAAATGTGCCCGGGGTCAGATCGCTGGCGCCGATGACGATCGACTGCGGCGAGCCGGCGTCGGGGACGGCATTGTAGCCTGTGGCGGGCAACTCGGTCGTATGCAACGTAGCGCTGGCCTCGCCATTGACATAAATCGTCAACTCGGCGCCATCGTATGTCCCCGCCACATGGAACCAGTTATTGGCCTGCCGGCTCGATTCTTTCGCCGTGGCCTGGTAAGCGCGCAAAGCGCCGCGCCCGTTGTAGCGGATATAGGCTAAACCATTCGTGATGCCCAACCGGAAGTTCGCGGCCTGTATTCTCGTTGCCGGGTTATACGGATTTCGATACAAACCGGCTTTTTCCACAATCACAAAATCGCCCTTGCGCGTGGAGTCGTCCGGTTTGACCCAGGCTTCCACGCAGAATTTGGAAAGGACCGAAGACGACACGATATACCAGGAACGCAGGCTCCGCACAAAATCATCGGTTCCATTCACGTACAAGGCCCGGTTACGGATTGGATTGCGCGAATCGCGCGGATCGTCCCCCGACTCGCCGGCCGCGGCATTGATTTCCGCGTAATCGCCTTTGCCGTCATTGTCGGTGTCAAAGCCCTCGGTCATCTCAAAATCGAAAGGATATTTCTCAAATTCTCGGAAAAGCGGTACGCCGTAATCAGTGCCATAATTCAAGTTGACGAAACTATTGGGATCGTTCTCATCCGTGCGCCAGAAAGGGGTCGGATCGGTATGATAAAACGCGCGCCCGGAGTCGTACGAATATTCCTCCAAGTTGGGCAGGTTGTCGCCATCCGGATCCATCATATCCATGCCGAAATTAAATGGGCCGGCAATTAAATTCAACCTTTGGAAAATTTCCCAGGGATTATACCCCGCCGGACGCATGTGGGCGAAGTAAGCCGCGGCCGAGTTGAACGGCGCGTTATCCAGGCCGAACTGGAATCCAGGGGTGTTGGGATCGGCATCCCAGCTGTGATTGCCGATCCAATAATGCCATTCCCGCATTGAATAAGGATCTCCCAGCCTGATCCAATTCGGGAAGGCCAGACTCTCATACCCCTGCAAGGGATTCAAACCATGATAGACCTCCCAGTAATCGTCCATGCCGTCACGATCCGAATCGTGATCGTTGGCGCGCGTGGTGTGATAAGAACCGGCGTCCAATGCCAGGAGATTATTGGCCGGATAGTTTATGCGCAGCCAGTCAACATCCGTGTAGATTCCGTTCAAATACAGAAAAGACGGGCAGGTAAGATAATCGGGGGGGATAAACCATAGCAACCCGGCATGAGAAATATCCCACCCCATGCGTTCACGGGTGCGGAAATTAAGACCCCATCTGGCATCGCAATACTGCCATTCATCCACCGTGCCGGTCCAATACTCCTGGATATTGGAAAGCCCGTCGCCATCGTAATCCAGACGTGCATCCACATTGGTCACATTTGCGCCGTAAAACACTTCCCAACCGTCCGGCATTGCATCTTTGTCGGTGTCCCATCCGGTGGGATTGGATTTGTTTGCCTGCTCCGCATTGTCTCTCAACCCGTCCCAATCGGTATCGGTCGGATGGGGGTCATTGGGCGAGGGCGCAACCAGCACCCCGGGATCGGAAGGCCATATCTTGTTCGTCCAGGAGCCGCCTGGACCGCCGCAAGTGCCCAACGGATGGGTGGCATTGGCCCATTCCTCGAAATTAAAGAGCTTTTCGCCATCCCCGTCCGATTGTGCGTCAGTGCCGTCGTTGGGATTCATGCCGACATAAAGCTCCCAGCCATCAGGGATCAGATCGCCATCCGTATCCTGATTTTCCGGAAGTGTATAGCTGGTGCGCCGCCTGAAAACATCGGGCGTTTTGGGATCGTAATCGGGATAGTCGTTGTGGAATAAAGCCGCGCGCCCGTCGGCGTCCCATGAGAGCCTCCCAAAATAATCTCCACTCAGATATTCCTGGTAGGTGGTATAAGGTGACGAATTGGGCGCATTGACGTTAATTAGCGTTTCTTCCCCCGTGTCTTCATCGAACTCCACCCCTTTGACGGTATTTGTCCAAGCTGTGCGCGGATCGAAACTCGTTAACCCCGGGAAGGGATGCGCCGGCGCCATCAAATAGACCGCCTCGTGTTTTAACGGCGGATTGACTATGGCCACGTCTCCGGCATCGTAGCTCGAGTTGCCGTTCATATCCACCCAGACGGGATAGCCTTGCTTGAAGCCGCCCAGCCCGGTATTTGTGCCGTAGAACACCGTGTTTGTATATATACCCCCGGTTTGACCGTTGGCCAACGCCACGGCCGCCTTGACAATGGTGTCATGGTAAAGATCGAAGACATTGGAGCCGGTGTTGGTATAAATATTGACCCAGACGCCGAGCGGATTGGCCGCCGTGCTTCCGGCGTTGGTGCTATAGCACACCGTATTCGACGGGAAAGCCGTCCCCCTCGTTCCGGTGGTCAACACAAACCGGTTGGATGCCACCGCGTAAAAATCGCCATCCGGATTCAACAAGCCGTTGACATTATCGAGCGCATTGCTGTTGCCGCCGCAAATATTCACCTCCCACCAGTCGTCCATGCCGTCGCCATCGGTGTCGGCATGGGTGGGATCGGTCCAAGTGTAGGAATATTCATCCGAGTCGGAGACATCGTCGCGGTCGTAACTCATCTGGCCCTCGTCCATGAAAATGCCGCCGGAGGTGCGCCAAAAATTCACCCAGCTCAAATTGGCGCTATTGGGCAGTCCGTTGTCGGCGCGCCAATACCAGAAATAATATTTCCAGCCGTCGGACACCTTGGTGTCCGCGCCACCCTCGGCGTTCTGGGTGTCGAATTCCGTCGGATCGGTCTTGGGATCATCGTCCGGAACCCATGTGCCGTTGGGGCCGTTGGTCAGGTAATATCCGTCCAGCCCCTTGCATTCGAGCAAGGTCGTAAACGGCACGCCCTTCGAATAACCGAGTTCCATGCCGTTTGTCGGCAACTCCACTTTCCCGTGCTTCAAAAGCGCGTCGCGCTGGAGCGGATAGCCGGGAACACTGCCGCCCGGCCCGCTGATGGCAACCAGGCCGCTTGAAGCGTCCACTGAAACCGACGTGGGCGGATTTGTGCTCGTGCTGGGGATAAAGTCACCGTCGGGATTGGCGTAGGGGTTGTTCGTCAGGTGCCCAAACCATTTCATTTCCCAATTGTCCGGCAAGTCGTTCCCGTTGGTATCGTTGGTGCTTGTGATATCTATGAACGCATACGTGACGGTGACCGTCGGCGCCATGGCGCCGACGATATTGGTGGTGATGTCGGGCGGCGTGACATAGCCCGATACGGGATTGAAAACGAGCGTATAACTGCCCGTCGGAATGGGGGAAAGAAACCAGGAGTTTGTGTAGGCCGCCCGATAGGCGCTGCTGTTGTTTATAAATGCCGACGGCGAAGTAATTGACCACGTGGCTTTGGCGCCGGCGACCAATCCGGAGACGACGACCGTAAGCTCGTTCGTATAGGGCCGATAATTCCGCGTTAGAATCGTATCGCTCGTCAAGGCAATCGACTCGTCGGGCGGCGAATAAAAATCGAGCACCGCTTTATATCGAAGCGTGTGCGAGGTGTTTGTGCTCAAGGACTTGCTGGCGCCGGTGAGGCGCCAAATGCCATCGTTATCCACCATCCACATGGCGCCCGCGTTCACCGCTTCAAAGGGCTGTAAATCCATAGTCAGCGTGTACGCAGATGCGGGCGCCAGGGTATAAGTCCCGGTAATGCTGTTGACCACCGGACTGGCCCCGGTGATGTTGGTGGTGATGTTGGCCGGCTTGGTATAGCCAGACACGCTCGAAAACACCACTGTGTACTGGCCGGTCGGAATTGGCGTAAGATCGTAATTGTCGGCATACGAAGTTTGATACGCGGATGAATTGGTCCATTGAGAGGGGCTCGTCACACTCCAAGAAACCGGCGAAGGCATGCCAACCGGCCCCGCAACCGTCACTGAAAGGGTGTTTGAGTAGGGGACGTAGAAGTTGGTATTAATCGTATCGACCTCAAGGTAAAGACTCGTGGAGACGGGAACATAATAATCGCGCATCGCGCTAAAATTAATCACATACCAGTTTAGCGTTTGCTCAGATACCTGTTGCCCACTGATATTTGTTGTCGCCGTGTAGGTAAGAATTCCCCACCGCGCATTGGCTTGAATAAGAGCATGTCGGGTTTGATAATCTATTCCCGGATAGTCACTTCCAAAATAATTGGTCGCGATATCCAAAACATATGTGATATTAGACGTTGCCGCGAACCCGGCGCGTGGGGTGAGCACCAGGAGGGCGAGCGTCGCCAAGAGCGCGAGGGTTCCCCGTCGCGACCAGGCGAGAGCGCTATGGCGGAGCGCGGGGCGCGATTTATTGGACTTGACCAATTTAGAGTTCATGGCGCTGAGCTAATTCAGGCAGTAGTTATCAAGCCACCACAATACGACCCTATCCGTTCCGGCTTTGCCGTGGCGTAGCTTTTAGCGAAGCCTGGGCAACCCAAAATGCTTCTGAAACTGCTATTGGGGAGCATAGCACATTCAATCGAATATAAGCAACCTATTTTTTATAAAAAACTTCCCGATTGCGCCTTATCCCCCCTCCTCGCTTTTTTTGTAGGGCGCGAATGGTCCCGGACCTTCGCGCCGCGGTTCACCACCACCCGCCCGCACACGTCACCGACCACGTCACCGCACACGGCGGGAAGGTCTCGAAAACTCAACCATTCCCGCCCTACAATCATTCCCGCCTTGCAATCTCACATTCCCGCCCTACAATCATTCACGCCTTGCAATCATATTCCTTATCTTCCCTGTAGGGCGCGAATGGTCCCGGACCTTCGCGCCGCGGTTCACCACCACCCGCCCGCCCACGTCACCGCACACGTCACCGCACACGGCGGGAAGGTCTCGAAAACTCAACCATTCCCGCCCTACAATCATTCCCGCCCTGCAATCACATTCCTTATCTTCCCTGTAGGGCGCGAATGGTCCCGGACCTTCGCGCCGCGGTTCACCACCACCCGCCCGCACAC
>JBAZEM010000033.1:0-21529 GCA_041653875.1 Kiritimatiellia bacterium | reverse complement strand
TCCAATACCGCTTTGATAAGATCTGCTCTCATGACGGTTTCCTTTCTTTTGTTTTTATCCAATCCGATTGTATCGGACTAGACTGGAAACCGTCACTTTATTTTAACAACCGACGGGACATTACCGAAACGCTCCGGCAAAATTAGGATTGTCAAACCACAACGACCAGCGAATGTGGTCCTGAAAGACAAAATCCATCTTATCCCCGCTTCATTCTCCGGCGGATGCGGCAACCATTGCCTCCGTAGCCGACCAATCTATCGGTTGTCTTTCCGTTCGGCTTTTTTCTTTGTGCCTTCGCGAAATGGCAAACCATGCGCTTCCAGCCATTTTCCGATAAGAAGGTTTTGGGCAAAGAAACAGCGTGGACGTTCATTTACGGGATGATCGGCATTCTCTTGATGGACCAATGTGCTGTATCTCTCGCCGGAATTGCTTTGACCAACTATTCTATAATAACCATCAAAAACGAAAACGCTCAGCACGGCATCACGATGATCTTTGCATTTAAAGTGAAATTCAAAGCCTGACCAATTTCCGCATTTAATAAGCGGATCCTTGGGTTCCGGCGGAACACAGGATTGTTTTAACGCCGAAATCAAAGACAGGATATCCGACTCCTTATCAAACACCCCTGCGACATGCAGGCCATCTTCGGGGCCATCATCAAACCATTTATGATAAATGGTAACCTTTTCGATCATTTGCGTAGAAACAGTGCCATTCACAATTTCCCGGGCACGTTCAAGGTCAAAGGCATCCTGACACTGCTGTTCAGTCGTGTCGGCAACCGGGGAAGACATTGACTGTGAAACGACTGCCGTGACCTCGGCAGTGGCCCCTTCAAGCCGTTTAAGCACAACCTGATCCGCCTCTACCCAAATCAAGTCCCCATTTGCGGCAAAAACAAATTTTGGAAGTTGTATGGCCATCTTCATTTTTTCTTTCTTTACACTCATATCTCTGGCTATTTCGACAAATTTCTCATATGTTGTAGAAACAGTTCCCCAGCGAACAGACTCCTCGTCATTCCAGCGCGATACTCTTACCGGCATGTCGGCCACCTGCCATTTGAGACACGAAAAATTATAATTTGTCGCGCCTAACTGCGCTCCTGATATTGTCATCTGAACCACACCGCTAAATAAGAACGTTAACAGTGTCTCTGTTTCCGTAGCGACAAGTATGGTGCCGATTAACTGATATTGCTCTGCAAATACGCCCCTGTTACTTGTCTCATAAAAGGTGATATTCTCAACCGCTGGCCGACGAGCCATTTTTATTTCCTTTGCTTCCATCGTGTAAGCGCTCATGGTGTAGATAAAAAATAATAACGAGCAAACGATATAATATGACATAAGTTGTCCTTTCATTATTCAGCGGAGAAAAAAACACTCCAACTGCCAGTTATTTTGAATGACGATAGCCAGCCATTAGCCTGAAGCCTTGCGAATACATTAACGAGGGGATTACTACTTGAAGCAAAATCATAAGGATCCTCAAATGATCAATCCACATAAAAATACGCTTCTTTTTTTAAGACCTTTCTGTTTTTAAAACACACGGATCTCCAATAATAATGCGAATCGTATTTGGATTTTGAGTACATCCATTTCTCTGCATCCTCATTTGCACCAACTTTTCTTATAGGAGCGCCGAGTATTTCTTCGACTTCATTCATTGTCATGCCGGTTTTTATCTTCTGAAAATCGGCTTCCGTGTATGACGGCGAATAAACGGTGGTGTCAGGCCAGGCAAAAGAACAAATCGGCGGAACAAATACAAGCATCGGGAATGATGTGATAAGCGCTGAAGATATAAAAGCCGACAAGAATGAGATGACAACATTATTTAACAAATAATTTCGAAATGATTTTTGAAACAAGAAAAGAACAATGGAATACATAATCATAAACGATATAAAAACAGCAACCGCACAAAGCACTTTGCTGTCTTTTGTAAAAAAATATCGTGTCGTAAACAAAAATATAGAAACCAGCCCAATTAAGATGGATGTAAAATAATATTTAATCTTGATCGTTGAAGACTTGTCAACCATTTTATAGATCAAACATGACAGTATAGAAGAAACAAGCAGACCTATAGCGAATAATATTAACATGTATTTCATTGAGTCCTGCTTTCCCGTTGCCGCCAGCAGTTGGTTCGCTAAGTTGTGGCTCGCCGTCCGGTCTTGCCCGTCATACTCATATTTCGCCGTCCGGCCCAGCGCATCGGTGACGCCTGACAAACGCCCAACGGGGGGTCATCAATTATTTGCGTTTTTCACCTTGGCTATTTCGCGAACAATCCACCTCCAAACCCTGAGGCGTGAACTCAACGAACACATTACATTGTTCAGATATGAGCTTGATAATATCCCTAACGTTTACTGAAGAACAATTAAGAGTAACTAATGGTTCTTTATATTCGTCTTTTTTGTATTCATCAGGAAGAGTTTTTACAATGACACTAAAACTTCTTCCGGATTTCTCCCCACAACGATTTGACAATATGGCAAATGCCTCTGTAATAGATACGTCATGAACCAAATAATTATCAATTATTGTTGATTGAACCTTCTCTGTTTGTGACGCCAACGACGTTGAATTGCGGGAAAAAAATTTACATCCCGTAGATGACACCAGCACATTGGCTATACAACAAAATGTAATTATGTGACATATATTCGTTTTCATAATATTATTCCGCATGCTGTCTCACTTGGTACTGACCAGTTACACGAAAGGGATCAATCGCTCGCTTTGAGGCGTAATCAGTTCCTGCCGGTGTTTTCTGATATTCAAATAATTCGTCAACATGAAACGAAAACGTCCAGATTCTTATTCCATTATTAATCGTATACGAATAGTCCCAAGTTATTACTCCCCCGTATGCTTTCCATGAATTCGGATCTGAATTAAATTGCAATAGCAAATCCGAACCTACAAAACCCAAGGCTATCTGATTAACATCCGTTTGGTATGCGCCATTTCCTACAGTATTGTTAATCCACGATTTATACCATAAGTACCAATCTTGCCCGTCTCCTCGATGGTTTGTCCAAAACACACAATCTGGTGAATGCATATGAATTTGCTGTACGACCAATCCTATAGGATCAAGGGAATTTACAGGGGAATTATTGCACAGCAGTTGATTATTCGCCCCATCCGGAAATCCGGCCGGGTCCTTGGCCGTCCATCGGCCCAGTTCCGGACGATAGTTCCGAAACAGGAACGTATAGGCTTTCAGATCCGAGTCGTAGGGTTTGCCGGTGAAGAACCCTTCAAAATCTGGTTCACGGTTCACCGTTCCGGGTTCACGGCTGGGAGTCTCCCCAAACGCGGTCATAGAGGTGGGAACAAACTCTTCGCCTTTGACCACGCCCAAGGTCGTTCCCAGAAAGTCGGAGATCACCACGGTCTGGCCTTCCTTGCCGGATGCCATCACCGGCACACCGCCGGAGATGTGCGGCTCAATCGTAAAATTCTCTTCCCCGCGCGCCAACAAGGCCAAGCCGTCCCACAAATAAGATGTTGTGGTGTTATAAGGTTTGGATGTATGGGCGTCCGGCTGACGTTTTTCCTTCCATGCCGTCTGACCATCCGGCCAGTACTGGTAATTTACCTGCCTCGTGTCGCCTTCCTTCACCCGGCTCACTTTCCCCAACAGCCCATACTCGTATTGCGTTGCCCTCCCTCCCAGAATTTCCTCCTTGATCCGTCCGGCCGGGTCATAAGCGTAGCGCGCTTCCTGCTTGCCCGTTGCCGTCAGCAACCGGTTTGCCAGGTCATACGTCATGGCCATCTTCTCGCCGGGTCACAGGCATACCCCGGAAGCGAATTATGGAGATGTCCGCGATAATTTTGTCGTATCATTCTTCATCCCTAACCAATATAAGGGGAGGTATAGCCCCATCCAATTTTGGTCTTATCTTATCATCGGGCGTACGGGCTCCGTCGACCTTAGCAATCATCTTCCCGTTTTCTATTTTACAAACACAGCAATAATATCTGGGAATGTTTTCAATCTCGACTCCATTTGTAGTTGCGGAAATCAGTTTGTAATCCAGCAAGTATTCATGGTTTAAATACGAAGTCCCTGTAATATTTCCAACAAGCTTGATCACTTCTGTTTTATTTGTCATTATTATAAAAATTTTTTTGTCTTGGCTGAATTCAAAATTAAAACTTACCTCCTCTTCGGTTGCATGAAAATGCCACTTCCCCAAATATTCATCACTGCCACGGCGACCAAACGCGCATCCGGCAAATACCATCAACGCGATATAGATTGATATTCTCCCCACCCATCCGGCTATTGGCACCCCTTTCCTGCTCAATTCCCCTAAGACATCAAGTGGCAAAATATTTACAGAAGCGCATAATGATTTGTTCATATATTCACCTTTCTTTGTTAAGTTATTAACCTTCTCAAAATAATATGGACATAAAACTTAGGACATGTTACATTATGCGGCATGAAACAAGATGCCAGGAAGTTGAATTGTGAATCGCTTACTGACTTGCGCAAGCGAGCGGTTGCCAGTGTGCAAGATGGCAACAGCCCAGAAGATGTCGCTGACACGCTGGGCATTAGTAGAGCCGCCGTTTATGGCTGGCTGGCCATATATCGCGGGGGAGGCTGGAGCGCCCTGAATGCGCGCAAGCGTGGGGGCCGTCCTCGCTTGCTGACCGGAAAACAAATGCAATGGATATACAAAACCGTGACAGGAAAAAATCCTCTGCAAATGAATTTCGCTTTTGCCTTGTGGACGCTGGACATGGTGCGCCTGGTAATTCATAAGCATATTGGGGTTGCCTTGAGTCGTGCGTTGGTTGGCCGGTTGATGGAACAACTGGGTTTGAGCGCGCAACGTCCTCTTTGGCGAGCGTACCAGCAGAGCCCGTCCGCCGTCGCGCAGTGGCTGCGCGAGGAATATCCGCGTATCTGTAAAGAGGCTAAAGACTGCGGCGCCACTATCTTTTTCGGTGATGAGGCTGGCGTGCGTTCGGATGCGCATGCGGGAACGACCTGGGCGGCACGCGGCCGCACGCCAGTCGTTTCGACAACCGGCGCCCGTTTCGGGATGAATCTGATCTCCGCAATTAGTCGTACGGGACAAATGCATTTCAACGTGGTCAATGGACGGGTCAATGCCGAAGTCTTCATCGAATTTCTGAAACGTCTGCTGCATGGGCGGCGCCGACCGGTGTTTCTGATTGTCGACGGCCATCCTTTCCATAAGGCGGCCATGGTTAAACGGTATGTCGAAACGGTCAAAGAACGCTTGCGGCTGTTTCTGCTTCCGCCGTATTCGCCAGAGTTGAATCCGGACGAGTTTGTATGGAATGACCTGAAGACGCACTTGCTCGGACGCATGAAACTCACCTGCCCCCAACAAATGAAGCGGGCGGTGGTCGGGCGTCTGAAATGGATGAAAGTTCAACCCAAACATGTGGCTTCTTTCTTTCAAGCGCCTTATACAAAATACGCAGCATGAGTCCATATTATTATGAGAAGGTTAATAAATAACGTTTATTCAGCAAACGCCCTCAGCACGGCAAGCGTTCGTACACGCGTGTTTGCAAGGCGTTCCGGCCTATAGTCTTCTCTGTCTGGACTTTGTCCAATTAAGTTAAGCATCACATGTTGCTGCCACGTTAATTGCTCATGTGCATCCATGTCTTGAAGAGGATGAAGAGCGCGGCCGAGCGCCGCAAGGGCTGCATTTCGGTCCGTGCCCCTTAAATTATACGCATTGTCAAGCTCCTCACGAAAGTGAGTTGCGCGCGTAGCCCCAAAGTGCCAACTATTATCTGTACCTGGAGCTGTTGCGCCACTATCTATTCCATCATCGGCATTGCCAATAATATTCGCTTCAGCTTGAGAGAAACCCACTTCTAATGCCCATTGTATGGTCAGTGTCGCGTGGACATGAGATAGCCATACGCCAATGGGATCCACATTGACTACGACCGAATTATTCACATACAGCCAGTTATTGGCCCCATCCGGAAAGCCAGCCGGATCCTTAGCCGTCCATCGGCCCAGTTCCGGACGATAATTCCGAAACAGGAACGTGTAGGCTTTGAGGTCCGAATCGTAGGGCTTGCCGGTGAAGAACCCTTCAAAATCTGGTTCACGGTTCACCGTTCCGGGTTCACGGTTGGGAGTCTCCCCAAACGCGGTCATAGAGGTAGGAATAAACTCTTCGCCCTTGACCACGCCCAAGGTCGTTCCCAGAAAGTCGGAGATCACCACGGTCTGGCCTTCCTTGCCGGATGCCATCACCGGCACACCGCCGGAGATGTGCGGCTCAATCGTGAATTTCTCCTCCCCACGCGCTAGCAAGGCCAGGCCGTCCCACAAATAAGACGTGGTGGTGTTATGAGGTATGGGCGTAGGGGAGTCCGGAGTTTTGGCGGCAGGTAGACTGCTTTCCTTCCACGCTGTCTGACCGTCGGGCCAGTATTGATAATCCACGTGTTTTGACTCCCCCTCCTTCACCCGACTCACCTTCCCCAACAACCCATATTCGTATTGCGTCTTTTGACCACCCAGGATTTCTTCCTTGATCCGTCCGGCCGAGTCATAAGCGTAGCGCGCCTCCTGCTTGCCCGTTGCCGTCAGCAACCGGTTTGCCAGGTCATACGTCATGGCCGTCTTCTCGCCGCCAATCGCCTTTTCAATCATATTTCCTGCCGGGTCGTAGGCATAGTGTTCTTCCGGCAAGCTTACCGACTTCACGCCCGTCAATTGCCCAGCCTCGTCATATACATAATTTTGCGCCTTGCCGTCCCACGTCCGGCTCACCAACTGATCTGCATTATCCCACGTATATGCAACCTGCGTCAGTGTCTTCCCTGACGCCGATTTCACCGTCAGTTCCGTTATCCGTCCCAAGGTGTCATGCCGATACAACTCCCGTGTGCCGTCCGCCAACTGTTTTCCAAGCAGGTTCCCAAGTTTGTCATACGAGTACGTCGCCACGGTCTTGCCGTCCGTTCGGATTTCCGCCACGGCGCCGGCTTTATTGTACAGGTACTCCGTCCGGCCCTTGGTCATACCTTCGGACGTCATCCGTTGCCATTCCACGGCCGCTTTCCGGCCCGTGGGCGTATAACTGTAATGCAGAACATTGGTCTCGCCCGCCTGTAGCGTGTCGGATTCCGTTCCGCGGCGCCGGACCGTTTCGATCAGCCGCCCCAGCTTGTCATAGCGGTAATCGACAGAGGTCATTGGTGTGCTGATTGTGGCCGGACGCCCCGCGTTATCGTAGGTATATTTCACCACGTTCTTTGCACCGTAATCCACAGTTGCCGGCCGGCCATATTTGTCATAGGTATAACCAATCTTCTGGTCGCCCATGTTTTTACCGACCATCAGACCATGGGAATCGTATTGCCAGGTCAACTCATTCCCCAGCGCGTCAACCTGCTTTTCCGGCTGATCCAGCGCCGTGTAACCCAGAGTCGTCTTCCCGCGAACGCTTCCGTCATTCCCAGCCATCCAGAAACTCCGCAACCGATTCGCCTCGTCATATTCGCACCGCGTGGCCACCCCCAGCGGATTCACTGTGCTCGCCGGTCGGCCTTGACTGTCATATTCATACTTCGCTGTCCGGCCCAGCGCATCGGTGACGCTCGCCGGGCGTCCGGCTGCGTCATAAGCCCGTTTCATCAATGCCGTCGCCTGCTCGTTTCCTCCGGGCAGAAGTCGTTCCACGGCTGTTACCCGTCCAGCCTGATCCGTTTTATATTCTGTCTTCACACCGATAGGCGAGGTCATCCGTGCCAGCCGCCCCTGGGCATCATAATCAATTTTCCATAAATTGCCTTCCGCATCCGTGTAGGATAGCAACAATCCACGGCTATCGTAATCGAACTGATACCGGCGACCTTCCTGATCCACGGCCTCCGCCAAGTCGCCAGACTGATTGTAACGCCATTCCTGCCGCTGATTCAGAGCGTCCGTCAATACGATCAAGCGACCTTCTTTATTGTATTCCATCACGGCCACCGTTTCCGGCGCGCCCCCTTTATAGGTGCGAATGACTTTGCCGACTTTCCCTTGTGGATTCATTTCAAACTCGGTCACTGTGCCGATCAGATCGCGCGTCCGTAATAAATTACCTTTCTCGTCATACGCGTTTTTCACCACCACACGCCCCTCGGCATCCTCGACCTGACGCAGCTTGAAAGCATGGAGTGCCCCAAACTGACGATAATACTTAGCCACAGTTTTTCGCCCCAGTGGATCCGTGGATTTCATCACTCCGCGATAATGATCGAAATCGATTGACCATTTCCGCCCTAATTTGTCCTTGGCAGTTACCGAGTCAAAGGCCGGATAATTATACGTGTAATCCGCATCGGCCTGTAAGGAATAATCTTTCAAGGCCGGAACATCGCCCGCCTTCTTTTCCTTGCCTTCCTTGAACAGAAAAACTGTATGAAACTTCTCTTTACGCCCATCCGGACGGATCACTTGGGCCAAGCCGCCGATGGCGTCATACTCATACCGTTCCGGCGCACCTCCGCCGTGACTCCATGATACCAGTCGCTCAGGAGTGGAATGATCGAATCCAAACCGGCTTCCCACACCGGCCACGCTCACAGACTGCAATATAACCGGGAATTTTGGGTACGTCCATAACGAGCGATAGGCCCTGAACAACTGATTACCACCGGTTTACACCGGCGGCTACGTAGCCGCGCCTGTGAAGGCGTGGTTCTTCCCGGACCATGTTGCATCAACGGATTTTCAGCAGGAGGACGCCGATGAGCGCGAAAATGATGGAAATAATCCAAAACCGGACCGTCACCTGCGTTTCGCTCCAGGGGGCTTTCTTCAACTCGAAGTGATGATGGATCGGGGAGCACACAAAAATACGGCGGCGCTTCCATTTAAAGAACCCCACCTGCAAAATAACGCTTATGGCTTCCAGCACAAACACCCCGCCGACAACCACCAGCGTCAACTCCTGCTTGATCAGCACCGCAACGCAACCGATGGCGCCGCCCAGCGCCAGACTGCCGGTATCGCCCATGAATACCATGGCCGGATGGCAGTTAAACCAGAGGAAGCCGAGACAGGCGCCCAGCATGCAGCCGCAAAAGACAGCCAGTTCGCCCGCTTCCGGCACGTTCGGCACCTGCAGGTAGGCCGCCAGCACGGCATGTCCGGCCACATACGCCATGACCGTGTACGCCAGCGCCACGGAACCGGCACAGCCGATGGCCAGCCCATCGAGGCCGTCGGTCAGGTTGACGGCATTGCTGGCGCCGATCACCACCAGGGCCACAAACAGAAAAACGCATATCAGACACATTTCCGGAATCAGAGGCGCTTTGAAAAACGGAATCATCAACTGGCGCGCATGATCGCGAGTGGCAGGCAGAACCAGCACAACCCCTGTAAATAGCGCCACCCAAATTACCTGCAACAGCAACTTAGTCCGCGCGCGCAATCCTTTCGGATTTCGTTTAACGGTCTTGATATAGTCGTCGGCGAACCCGATGGCGCCCATCGCGCACAAGGTCAACAGGACCAGCCAGAGAATGGGACTGGTGAGAACGCCCCAGAGCAGGCAGGCGCCGACAATCGACAGGATAATGAGCAGACCGCCCATGGTGGGAGTGTTTTTTTTCTTGTCGCCGCGCAGAGTGTCGAGCGCCGGCAAGTCCTCCTTGTAGCGCGCCGCATCGCCGCCGCACAGGCGCGTCAACCGGCGGATGACCCAGGGGCCCAGCACCAGGCTGATCAGGAACGCCGTGCCGGCGCCGGCCACAATCCGGACGGTGATGTATTGGAACACGCGGAAATAGGAAATATCATTCGAGAGCAAATGGAGGTAATAAAGCATCGTAATTACTCAGAAGTCAGAATTCAGGAGTCAGAATTCAGAATGGCATGCGAATAGGCCTCCAGCAGCTTGCTGACCTCTTCAAGCAACTGGTTCAACTCGTCAACAGTGCAGTAATCGAGGTCCCTGGAAAGAATCAGATAGTATCGGGATTCCGCGATGGAACCTTGTGCGATGTTGAAAAAGCGGAGTTTGTCCGCTTTCCCACGTTTCCTGAATCCTTCCGCAATGTTCGCGGCAATGGAGACGGCAGCGCGCCGAAATTGAGACGACAGACCATAGATTTCAGATCGGGGGAATGTTTGAGATAAACGGTAGGCCGCAAGCACAAACTGATGGGCCTTTTGCCACACTACCAAGTCCTCAAATCTCGTCGCCGGTATTCTCATTCTGACTCCTGGATTCTGACTTCTGACTTCTGGCTGCCTGAACAGTTATTCCGCTTCAAAGCACCCGTTCCTTCCATAACGCCAGGACCTGTTCCAGACGCTGGCCGCGGGAGGCTTTCACCAGCACGGCGTCGCCGGGTTGCAGGCGTGAAACAAGGACTGCGGCCGCCGCGGCATGATCAACGCATGGAAACACGCGCGCCGCGCTCACGCCGGCGTTCACGGCTTCGCGGGCGATAACCGCCCCCAGCGGCCCGACCGTTATAATACCAGCCCACGGCCCCGGCGCAAGCGACTTCCCCAAGTCCCGGTGCCACTGCTCTTGCAAAGGCCCCAATTCCAGCATACCCGCCAATACCAGCCAGCGCCCGCCCGCAACCGGCAATTCCGCAAAAGTCCGCAAGGCGGCGGCCATGCTCACGGGGTTGGCGTTATAGGCATCGTTAATGACAGTCACGCCGGCCACGATCTGCCGCTCCCAGCGCAAGGGCGGGGAACGATAGCTTTCCAGCGCGGAGCGGATTTCCTCCCAGGCCAGGCCGTGCGCGCGGCCCACGGCCGCGGCATACAGGGTATTGGCCGCGTGGTGCGCGCCCGGGAGAGGCGCCTGCAGGCGGCAGACTTCGCCCGTCGCACATTCACGGATTTCAATTTGGCCGAGCGCGTCCGGCTGGGAACATCGATAATCCGCCGCGCCGACAACTCGGCCGGCGCCGCTCAATGCCAGGGTAATGACCCGGCCCGGGGCGGCGGCGCGCAATAGTTCGAAATAGGGCTCATCGCAACGCAGAACCGCCACGCCGCCGGCCGGCAGGCTTTTAAGCAAGGCGCTCTTTTCGGCGGCAATCGCCTCCACGGACTTGAAAAATTCCAAGTGCACCGGACCAATAGTCGTTATCAGGCCCCAATCGGGCTGAAGCACGCGACAGAGGGCGGCCAGTTCCCCCGGATGGTTCATACCGATCTCGAAGACGCCGAGGCTGGTTTCCGGTTCCATCGCCAGCAAACTCAACGGCAAGCCTATGTCATTGTTCCAATTGCCGAGCGTGCGGGCGACTTTCCGGCGCCGCGCCAGGACATCGGCCACCATTTCCTTGACCGTGGTCTTGCCGACACTGCCCGTGACGGCCACAATTGCGATCCGGATGCGGCGGCGATAATTGGCGGCCATATCGCGCAGAGCTTGCGCGGTATCCGGCACGCGCAGGAAAGGACGGCCCGCCTGCGGCGGAACGGGCGCATTTTCAGCGACCACGGCGCCGGCCGCGCCGCGCGCGAAGGCCTCGCCGATAAAGGCGTGCCCGTCGAATAACGGCCCGCGCAAAGCCACGAACAGGGCCCCGCGGCACAACTTGCGGCTATCGGTGGAGACTCCCGTAATGGCGCCGGGCCGGCCAGAGCACCACTTGCCTCCGGTCCATTGCGCCACTTCGCGGGCATCGAAATTAGGCATGACTGATTCCCAGGCATTCCCGCACGACCTGCCGGTCGTCGAAGGGGATAACGGTATTGGCGAACTCCTGATAGTTCTCATGGCCCTTGCCGGCGATCAGCACCACGTCGCCCTTCTCCGCCATGGAAAGCGCGCGGACGATGGCCTCGTGGCGGTCCTCGACAACCTCGACGTTGTCGCTTTGCTTGCATCCCGCGCGGATCTCGGCGATGATCTCGATCGGATCTTCCTTGCGGGGATTATCGGACGTCAGCAGGACATAATCGGCCAGACGCGTGGCCACGGCGCCCATGAGCGGACGCTTTTTACGGTCGCGGTTGCCGCCGCAGCCGAAGACCACCATGAGCTTGCCGGGCGTGATTGCGCGCAAGGTGGAGAGCACATTCTGCAAGGCGTCCTCCGTATGCGCATAATCCACGAACACTTGGAACCCGCCCTCGATGGAAATTTCCTCCAAGCGGCCGGGCACGGCCATCATTTGGGACACCACCCGGGCCGCATGCGCCAACGGCATCCCGACGCCCCCCGCCGTGGCCAAGGCCGCCAGGGCGTTACTGACATTGTATTGCCCCAGAAGTTTCAGCCTGACTTGGGCTTCGCCCCAGGGGCTCTGCACGTCAAAGACACTGCCGGCCGACGTGATCCGCAGATTGACTGCGCGCACGGCGGCTTCCTGGCCGGCGGCATAGGTAATCAATTCCGCCTCGATCGGCACGTTCCGGACCAATTCGCGGCCGCTGGGATCATCCAGATTGACAACCGCCACCGGTTTTTTGCGACAGCGGTTCAAACCCCGGAACAACAGCGTCTTGGCCTGAAAATAATTTTCCCTCGTCGCATGGTAGTCGAGATGGTCATGCGTCAGATTGGTAAATACGGCGACATCGAAATCGATGCCCCCCACACGCTTCTGGATCAGCGCATGCGACGACACCTCCATGATGGCGCTCCGGCAACCGACATGCACCATCTGGGCAAGCATATCCTGCAGGTCAACGGATTCCGGCGTTGTGCGGCTGGCCGGAATTATGCGGTCGCCGATTTCGTAGGACACCGTGCCGATCAGGCCCGGACGGCGGCCGGCATCGGCAAAAATATCCCGCAACATGAAAGCCGTTGTGGTTTTGCCGTTGGTGCCCGTTACGCCAACCACCTGCAGACTGGCCGAGGGGTCATTATAAAACGCGGCAGCCATTTCCGCCATGGCCTGACGCGGGTCGCCGACGCGGACGAAGATCGCGGGTCCGTGGCCGGCCGGGGCGGCCTGGTCCGAGACCACCGCCGCGGCGCCGCGCGTCAGCGCATCCCGGACAAACTGGTTGCCATCCTGGTTCTGGCCATGCAAGGCGAAGAAAACGAATCCCGGTTTGACCTTGCGGGAGTCATACGCCAGGCCCTTGATGTCAGGATCCCCCGACCCGCCAAGCGCCAGCGGTTTGATGACGGCGAGCAATGTGTTTAGTTTCATGATGCAACTTCCCGGTTCAAGTTAGGCCCCGCAGCGGGGCAACTTTTATTTTGCTGTAGCCCGCCTGCAACGCTGTAGCACTGCGGGCAGGCCGTCGGACGTTTAGGCCGACTCGTCTGGGCGAAGCGCTCCGGCGAAGCCTGGCGTTTTCGGTCAACCGCGCGAGCCTACCTGCCCGCATCGCTACGCGAAGCGTTACAGGCGGGTCGTCTCGCGGCTACAAACTTTGAAATTCCTATGCATCAAGTTAGGCCCCGCAGCGGGGCGGCTTTTTCATAACGCCCGGTGAGGGCACCGGGCCTACAGTATTGTAGGCCGGGTCCCCTGACCCGGCGGGTTTGGATTTCCTATACATCAAATTAGGCCCCGCAAAGCGGGGCGACTTTTTCATGTAGAGCCGACTTTACGTCGGCTATCTTCGGCATAGGATAGCCGGTATAAAACCGGCTCTACATCAGATTGAAATTCTTTAACATACACTTATCGCAGAGCGCGTAAAACCGCGCTCTGCATACTTTAATCCGCAAGGTAGGGCGGGACAGCCTTGTCCCGCCGTTCTTCCGTGACTGCGGCCGGACTGGCAGTCCGGCCTTACCTAAGAACAATTTCCCATTAGATCGCGCCCGGTCCTACCCGGCCGGCCACGGCGGCCTCGCCTCGGGGCGCAATATCCAGGTACCGCACGGATTGTTCGGCAATTTCCTTGAACACCGGACCGGCCACGTAACCGCCCGTGCGCACATCGCTGTTGGGTTCATCCAGGACCACAATGATCGCAAGCTGCGGATCCTCGGCCGGAATAAATCCCATGAAGGACGACATGTTCAGTTTATCGGAATATCCCCCCGCGACGGGCTTTTGGGCGGTGCCGGTTTTGCCGCCCACGTTATAGCCTTCGACCCGGGCGCGGGCGCCGGTCCCCCCCTCTTCGGTGACACGCACCAGCAGGCTTTTCATGAGCCGGGCCGTGTCCGGACGAATGGGCTGATTGACGATCACCGGCGCCTGCTGATAAAGCACGCTTCCATCCGCGTCCACAACCTGCTGCACAATGTACGGTTTCATACGCACCCCGTCGTTGGCAATGGCACAGAGCACCCCCAGCATCTGCAAGGCGGTGACAGCCACTTCATGGCCGATGGCAATCCGCGTCGGCGAAATGGAGGTCCATTTCGAGACCGGCCACAACAAACCGCCCTCCTCGCCCGGCAATTCGATGCCGGTGCATTCGCCAATGCCAAATTGCTTCAAATAGGCATATAGGCGCTCATTGCCCAGGAGCACGGCGATTTTGGCCGCGCCGATATTGCTGGATTTTTTGATGATATCGGCCACCGACAGATTGCCATAGGGATGAAAATCATGCAAGGGCCGCCGCTGATAAAACCAGGCGCCGTTTTCACAATCGAATATCTGGGCGGGCGCCACTATTTTTTCATTCAGGGCCGCCGCCACGACGGTTACCTTGAAGGTGGAGCCCGGCTCGTAATTATTGGCAATACAGCGATTGCGCATGCTGTCCGGCGCCGTCTCCCGAAAAGCGCGCGGATCGAAAACCGGCACATTGGCCATCGCCAGGATTTCACCCGTGCGCACATTCTCGACGATCGCCCAGGCGGCCTTGGCGCGCTGTTCGCGCACGGCGTTTTCCAGCGCGCGCTCGACGATGTATTGCACATACTGGTCGATCGTCAGCGTGACACTGGCGCCCGGGCGCGGCTTGATTTCCAACAGGCGGCGGTCATACAGTTCGCGGCGGTGACCGTCCCGCTCGCTGACCAGCAACCCCGGCACGCCCCGCAGATAACGGTCCCAGCGCTGCTCGATCCCGGCACAGCCGTTGCGTTCCGGACCGAGATTGACATACCCGAGCACATGACAGAGGCTGGCGCCGCGCGGATACAGCCGCGTCATGGCGTCCTTCAGGAACACGCCGGGCAGTTTCGCGCGCGCCAGGGCCTCGGCTTGATCGTCCTCGAGCATATGGCCGAACCCGGCCACATAGACAAACTGACGCTCCGGCCGGTTGATCCGGTCCATGAGCACGCGCGGCTCCACGTTCAGGATCCGGCCGATGGTTTCGGCCACGGTCTGGACATTGCTGTTGCCGGCGATTTCGGCGGGGCTGGCGCACAGTTCCTGCTTCACCAAATCCATGGCCAGCACGTTGCCATTACGATCCAGGATCTTGCCGCGGCCCACCGCCAGCCTTTCCTGGAACTGGCGCATGGCGGTGATCCGGGCTTCGCGATCCACGCCGGGCCCAAGGTGAAAATGCAAATAGACCAGGCGGGCATCGACGCCGACCAACGCCAGCATCATAAATACGGCCAAACCGACCAGGCGATTCTTGTATCTCCGTTCAATCATTAACGACGGACCTTGGGACCTGCGCAAGCTGGACCATCTGCCGGCTGTGGGGAAGCTCTTTTTCGGCGGTCAGTTCCGGCTCCGACAGCCGAACCAGCCGGCTTTCTTCCGGCCAAATCATGGCGATCCGGTTCTGGGCAAGCGCCTTTTCGATACTGGCCGGCGACTTCAGGGTTTCCCATTTCCACAATTCGTAATCGTAGCGCTTTTGAATTTCCGCGCGTTGGCGCTCCGAAAATTTAATCCGGTTACCCAGGGCCTGGCCGCGCGCATCCAGCCAGACGTACATGAGCATCAGGACCACGACGCCCATCAAAACCGCCGCCCAGGGCAGTGCGATTACAAAACCTTCGGTTTTTTTGCGCCGATTATGCTTGGCCATGAACGGAATCCATCCTTTCGATTACACGTAATTTTGCCGATCGCGATCGCGGGTTTCTTGAAATTTCTTCCACGGAAGCCGTTAACGGCTTCCGCGTGATCCACCGGACAAGCGGCTGCGTTCCTTCCCAGCGCTCGCCTCCGGCCGGCAACGACACCCACCGCCCAATGTGCGCCTTCCCTATCCGTTTGACACAGCCATCTTCCAGGCTGTGGTAACTCAGGACCGCCAGGCGCCCCCCTGGCTTAAGCAAACCAATGGCCGCCTCCAACCCCTCGGCCAGCGCGTCCAACTCGCGGTTAACGGCCATCCGCAAGGCTTGGAACGTGCGCGTGGCCGGATGAATCCGCCCGTGCCGCGCCCCCAGGACGCGAACCACCAGGTCCGCGAGGCGTCCGGTGGTTTGGATCGCGCCCTGCCGGCGTTCCCGCACAATCGCCCGCGCAATACGGCGCGCCGCCGGCTCATCGCCCAGGGAGCGCATGATCCCGGCCAAGGCCTCCTCGTCCAACGAATTCACCAAATGGGCGGCCGTCGTCGGCTGGCGCAGATCCATGCGCATGTCCAGCGGCCCGTCCTGCATGAAACTGAAACCACGCCCGGCCTGATCCACCTGCATCGACGACATCCCCAAATCGAGAAGCACCCCGTCCACCGCCTGGATACCATGCCGTTCCGCCAAAACTTTTAAATCGGCAAAGTTCCCCTGTTCGAAACGGCACTGGGCCGACCAAGCTTTCAAAACTTCCCGCGCCGTCGCGATGGCGCTCGCATCGCGATCCAACGCCAGCAAAAAACCGCGCGGGCTCAATTGTCCCAAAATCGCGCGCGCATGCCCTCCGCCCCCCACGGTGCCATCCACGTACATGCCATCCGGCCGAATCGCCAGCAAGTCCAGGATTTCCGGCGCCATGACCGGCGTATGCATGCAAGCCCTTTCTCAAGGCACCAACGGAATTAGATTCGGAAAATTTGCCGTTCTATCGAACGGCCGCCACACCGGACGCCGGATCTTGCCGTTCTATCGAACGGCCGCTACACCGGATGATGGTGTAGTGGCGGTTCGATAGAACCGCTATGGATTAAAACCTTATCTCGTCGGGTCGCCGGCCCAAGCGTCTTCACCGCGCCATGGCCATTTCCGGCATTGCGAACCGCATTTTGACTTTCATGACCTCCACGTCATAACAGGCGGAGCAAAAGCCGTGCGAATACACAACTTTCTGTTCGTTGTCCTGAAACGCGTATTGCCAGCCTTGGTCGGTCTTTTCGCGGCCGCAAACGCAACATTTCGTGACGAATTTGCCTCCGTTCATGGTAGGGCAACCTCCCTTAAAAGGCATGGTTCAACGGTTCACGGTTGAGAGGTTCACGGTTTGGTCTTTCCCGAAATCAGCCAACCCTGCAACCGTGAACCGGCGAACCGTGAATCATGCCCCTTTTCGAATGCGGCACAGCTACATGAGCAACGAAAACAATTTGCTCTTCGAAATCAGCGAAGCCATGCGGCTGGCCGTCGAAGACTCCGTTTCCAGGCGGGCGCGCGGCTCCGGACGAAGCCGGCGCGAATCGCCCAAGGGCAGGATTTGCATGGTGTCCCCGCACAACGCGGGGCAGGCGTTCACCACCAGGGCATGGTTGCCGAAGCGCAGCGAACGCGCCGCCAGGCCGGTGGCCGGCAACTGGAACCATTTTTCCTTGCGACTGCCCCGCAGGGACCCATTCACTTCCAGAAAACTCGTTATGCTCATGATCGTTCTCTCCGTTCGTTTATTAATTTTTTGCCTGGCGAAAAATTAATTTAAAAATCCAAATACCGCACAGCTTCGTCCATGGTTGCCGCGTCAACAGATTCGGCGGACTGCTTCCATAATTCCGGGTTCCATAATTCAAACCGGTCCCAGGCGCCCACGAGTTTCACCTGGTCTGCAATTTTTGCGCCGTCCAGCAATTCGTCCTTGATACGGATGCGCCCCTGGGAATCCCAGGCCACCAGGTCGGAACTGGAAGCCAAAATGCGCGCAAAGAGCCGCGCCTTTTTGTCGCCGATGCCGATCTTGCGGAATTTATCCAGGCGCTTCGCCATCTCACGGGCCGGATAGACGTACAGGCATTTTTCGTTGTTGAGTCCGGGCAAAACATAAAGGCTTTTCGGCGCACCCACTTCCGCGCGCCAGAGAGAGGGTATGGTAAGGCGTTTCTTGGGATCCAGCGCATGCAGGAAACTGCTGGCAAATCCCCCACTGCCCAGCACCGGTTCCGGTCGCTCTATGTCATGTTGCTCCACTTGATCCCCCTTGTTTGACACTATTTGACACTTTAACCCACCAATTGTCAACAATTATTTTTAATTTTTTTTGGGGTAAACTCGGGCCGAAGCATAGCCCAGAAGGGGTGCGCCAACAACCATCCGATGGCTTGTTGCTTCGGTTATCGTCAACAGACTGATAACCGCCTGTTAATAACATGTAAAAGACCGCAACGAGCCGGATTGACAACGGCAAGGAGGAATAATATGCTTGCGCCAACAACCATCGCACTGGAAATCGTTTTTCAGGGAAGCGTTTCCGAACGACAGAAGGGAGTGTTAATTGCCCAGCCTTTTTCAATTGCCGCGGCAGTTCTGGCGCATCAGTTGGCAACATGGTATTCACAAGGCCGTTCTGATGACGTTCCATAAATTTGCGCGTCAGTGCGGGTTCCCGAAAACCGGCCTCGGGCTCATGGAAAAATTCCCGCCGGCGAATTCATCCAACGCGGCGGCGTACTTGCCTTTGCTGAAGATCCGGCCGCTCGTTTCGATCGTCATGCCGGTTTATAATTCGGCCTGGCTGAAGGAAGCCGTGGCAAGCGTTTTGGCGCAGAGCTACGACCGCTTCGAACTGATCCTGGTGGATGACCGCTCCACCCAGCCGCACACGCTCGCCGCGCTTGCGGAGGCCGAAGGCGACCGGCGCGTGAAGCTGATCCGCAACGCGCGCAACCTGGGCATCAGCGGCGCCACCAACGCCGGGATCGAAGCTGTCCAGGGCGATTATGTAGCCTTCATGGACCACGACGACCTCTTGCATCCGGATGCGCTGGCCTGCTTCGCGCGCTCCGTGAACGACGGCCATGACGAGGACGTGTTTTTTACCGACGAGGTCATAATCAACAGTCAGAACACCATTATCGGGCAGATGCGCAAATGCCCGATCTCGCTCGACCTTCTGCTCTCGTGCAACGCCGTCCTGCATTTCGTCGTCATGAAGCGCGCGGCGCTCCGGCAGATCGGCCCGCTGAATCCGGACTACGATGGCGCGCAGGATCACGACCTCATGTTGCGGGCCCTGGAGCAGGGCCTCCGGTTTTATCACCTGCCGCTCCTGCTCTACGCCTGGCGCTCCCACCATGCCGCCACCTCCAACGACATCCGCTCGTTCGACCGGCATTCCACGCCGGAATGGCCCAAGTCCTACCTCAACGGGAAGAAAGCCATCCAAGCCTATCTCGACCGCCACGCGATCCGGGCCGCCATTACCGACGATGCGTTTTGCTGGTACCGGGTAAAATACGCCCTGCCGGATACGCGCGACGAAGTGGCGATCCTTATCCCATTCAAGGATCATGTGGATTACTTGCGGCGTCTGTTGGAAAGTTTAAAGAAAACGACCTTCACAAATACCGTCGTGTACCTGGTGGACAACCGCTCCGACCAGGCCGAAACCAAGGCTTACATAGCTTCCCTGCGCCCGAGTCCGACCGGCCGCCTGCGCCTCTTGACGTTCGACGAGCCGTTCAATTATGCCCGTTTGCACAACTGGGCCGTCGCTCAAATTCCCAACGAACTCCTGTTGTTCCTGAATAACGACGTGGAAATCCAACGGGGCGACTGGCTGGAAGCGATGCTGGAGCATATCTACCGCGAGCGGGTCGGCGCGGTGGGCTGTCGGCTCAAGTACCCGAACGGCGAACTGCAGCATGGCGGCATGGTGTTTCGGCCCGACGTGTATTATTGCGCCATGAATCTCCATCTGGACGAAAGCTATTACACGCGGGTCCAGCGCGATGTCAGCGGCGTGACGGCCGCCTGCATGCTGATCCGCAAATCGGTGTTTCAGGCCGTGGGCGGTTTCGATGAAATCCGGTTCCCGATCGCGTTCAACGACGCCGACCTTTGCCTTAAAATTATCCGCGCCGGCTACAAGATCATGTACACGCCCTTCGCCGAACTGATTCACCATCAGTCGGCCTCGCGTACGGAGCAGGAAGAGAGCTACGAAAAATGGGCGCTGTTCAGCCGCCACGCGGGCCCGTCGCCGATGATTGACCGGCATTACCGGCTGTCGTGAACACCAGGACGTATGGGTGTGCGGGCGTATGGGTGTATGGGCGCGTGGGAGTGCCAAAAACTCTTTACACCCATACGCCCAAACTCCCATACACCTATACGTATTTGAGCCGCCGCAGGATGCGTTCCAGGACGCGGCGGCGGCGGGTGCCAGGAGGAAAGCGCCGGTCCATCAGGCGTCCGGTCTTTTGAACAAAC
Source organism: Kiritimatiellia bacterium (assembly GCA_041653875.1). Taxonomy (GTDB): domain Bacteria; phylum Verrucomicrobiota; class Kiritimatiellia; order JAAZAB01; family JAAZAB01; genus VSJD01. Next base: position 1,068 of record JBAZEM010000033.1, on the reverse strand, counting down.
TGCCAGCCGACGCTGTTCTGCAGCATCTGCCGCATGGCCTCGATCTCGGCGTGATAGTCCCGCACAACCCGCCGCTGGTGTTCGATGGTCTCCATGAGCGACGGCACGGAATGGGCGTATTTCACATAACGGTCCTTGTAGCGATAACAGCGCTCGCGGCCGAAAACATGCGCCTGGAAAGCCTCGTCCATCGCCCGGTAGCGGCGCACGGTCTCTGGCGCCAGCGCCAGCCGTTCCAGCACGGCGGCCAGTGGCATCCAGGCCTCGATATCAAAGGCTTTATTCTTCTCGTAAAAGTAAAACAGACTCCGGAACAGGACGAACGAAACCGGCAGACATCCCTCAAACACCCATTCATGGTCAATGAGATAATAGCGGTCGCCATCCACGAGAATATTTTCGAACACGAGGTCCACCAGGGCCGGCGTTAAAAACGGTCCCAGGCCTTCAAGCTCCGCCGGCGAGGCCAGCCCGAACACCTGGCGCATGGACTCCGTAAACACCGGCGCCGGGAGCGTGGTGAACGCGCTGTTCAGCAACGCCCGGTAGTCGTCAACGATACGCAGGAACCGCGCCTGATCCCGATCCCGGAAGGCGCCGGCCAGCAGGGCATCCAGACTGCGGCCTTGCACGAAATCGAACCGCAGGGTTTGTTCGTCAACGACGGTAACTTCCGGCAACCGCAGGCGGTTGTCACGCAGGCTGTGACGAATCGACTCGGCCTGTTCATACAGGCATCGGAGATGCGGGACCGCGTCGGAAGCCAGCGCCTTTTTCAGGACAAATTTTTGGTCGCCGTCCCGCCAAATCGAGGTTTCGATCTGGAACGGCGCCAGGCGATGGCGGTTATATTTGGCATACAACAATTCCATGGCGCGCATTATAACACGATCGCAAATAATTGGTAGTCTTGATAAAGTGCGGATTTGTTATTGTACTCTTCTGCGATTCAGACAGTGGGGAGATAGCGAGGCCAGAGGCCGCAGGTAGGGCGACCGGCGGCGGGCCATAATGACGCCCGTGAGTATTTTGCTCGCGGGCGTTTTTTTGTGTTGCAATCTGTATCAG
>JBAZEM010000032.1:0-22868 GCA_041653875.1 Kiritimatiellia bacterium | reverse complement strand
CCCCGATCATAATCGGGGTGACGGGACACTCCAAAAGGATCATTAAAAAGTTCGGATCGGAGAGGAAAAGCACAGAGAAATGTAAATCGGAAACTATCCAATTTTAACAATTGACGGCACATCCCCATCCGCTCACGAGGGAACAAGAAGACTGAGCTTGCGCTGGTGGATCTTCTGCGGAAGTACAAACTGACGGGGTGGCGACGGCACCAGCCTTTGTCAGGCACCCCAGATTTTATTTTTAGGAAGGAGCGGCTGGCTGTATTTGTGGATGGGTGTTTCTGGCATGGTTGTTTAATGCATAGTAGCCCGCCAGCAAAGAACAGAGCTTTTTGGAAAAGGAAACTTGATGTAAACAAAACTCGCGACCGCAAGGTCGCCCGGATACTGCGTTCACAGGGATGGAGTGTTCTGCGAATATGGGAACATGACCTTCGGCGCGAGCAATACTGCGCAAATCGAATCCTGAGGGCTTTGTCACATACCGTCTTTCCTTCATAATGTGATTTGACACGATTGCTTTTCAGAATAAGGACCACATAACAAAGGGATGCGGGGTGGAATGAACAAGTTAAATGTTGACCTAGAAAATTGCTACGGAATCAAGAAGCTTCGGACGCAGTTCGATTTCTCCAAGCAAAATGTTTACGCTATCTATGCCCCCAATGGCGCGATGAAGTCTTCTCTGGCACAGGCCTTCAAGGATGTAGCTGACGCGGCTGTGTCCAAGGATCGGATATTCCCAGCACGAGAGTGTAATAGAAAAATCACCGATGAGAACGGTTCTGATTTGCCCAAAGAAAGCGTTCTCGTCGTTCCTCCCTATGACGAGGTCGTTGGCCACACAGAAAAGACATCGACCCTACTCGTGGACGCCAAACTGCGAAAAGAGTACGAGCAACTTCACGTCGAAATTGACAAATCCAAGGAGTTGTTCCTGAAAGCGCTAAAGCAACAATCCGGTTCGAAGAAGGACTTAGAGAAAGAAATTTCCTCCACATTCACAAAAAGCGACGATGAATTCTACCGTGCCCTGTCCCGCGTCAAGGAAGAACTGCTGGCCCAGAAAGATGCTCCTTTCGCCGACATCCACTACGACACTATTTTTGACGAGAAGGTTTTAAGCATCCTTGGAACCAAGGACTTTAGGACGGCGATTGAGGACTATATCAAGAAATATAACGAGCTTTTAGCTGCCTCTACATACTTCAGGAAGGGCACATTCAACTATTACAACGCAGCCACTATTGCGAAGAGCCTTGCCGACAACGGTTTTTTCGATGCCAAGCACACGGTGAGCTTGAATGCCGACATTAATCTGGAAATCACTAGCCAGAAGCAGCTTGAGGAATTGATTGCGAAGGAGAAGGAGGGCATCTCGAAAGATAAGGACCTCAGGAAGAAGTTCTCTGAAATCGAAAAGCTGCTCATAAAGAATGCGACTGCCCGAGACTTTGAAGCTTACCTCGCAAAACACGAGGAGCTTCTTCCAAAGCTGGCAAACATCGAGAGCTTCAAGGAAGAGATTTGGAAGTCGTACTTAAAGGTACACATTGAGCTTTACCAAGATTTGATCGCGAAATATCAGGACGTCGAGAAGAGAAAGAAGGAAATCGAGGAGGAAGCAGGCAAACAGCGGACGCAGTGGGAATCGGTAATCGAGATTTTCAATAAGCGCTTTGTTGTTCCCTTCAAGCTGACGGCCAAGAACAGGGTCTCTGTCATTCTAGGTGAGGAATCGATGCTTGTTCTCGGGTTTACCTTTGAGGATGGTGCAGACACTGCAACGGTAGAGAAGGTGGAGTTGATGAAGGCCCTAAGCACGGGCGAGAAAAAAGCCCTCTATGTCCTGAACATTATTTTTGAGATTGAAGCTCGAAAGAAGGCGCAACAGGAAACCATATTCGTTGTCGATGACATCGCCGACTCATTCGATTACAAAAATAAATACGCCATCATTCAGTACCTGAAGGATATTGCGGAGGAACCGCAATTCAAGCAGATCATCATGACGCACAACTTCGATTTCTTCCGCACCATACAAAGCAGGTTTGTACGCTATGACCACTGCCTCATGACTTTCAAGAGCAGTACGGGGATTACACTGGAGCCGGCAATCGGCATAACGAACGTTTTCATAAATGATTGGAAGCCCAATTTTTTCAAGGACCCAAAAAAAAGGATTGCTTCCATCCCCTTTATTCGGAACCTAATCGAATACACCAAAGGAGACAAGGACCCTGCGTTTATTAAGCTCACATCGCTACTACATTGGAAAGGCGACTCCGCTGTAATCACCCAAGATGATCTCAATGCCATTTACTGCTCGGTGTTTGGCACAAGTGAGTCGTCGGCAGATGGCAAGAGACTGATGATTGATATTATCCGCCAAGAAGCTACAGAATGCCTCAAGGCTAAGGATGGCATCAATTTCGAGAACAAAATTGTTCTCTCGATTGCCATACGAATTGCTGCCGAGCAAATCATGGTAGAGAAAATTAACGACGCAAAGTTCTGGGCCAGTATCGACTCGCATCAAACGCCGAGACTACAGGCTAAGTTTAAGGAACTATTCAGCAGTGATGTAGGCGCCATTGAGACTATTCAGCGGGTGATTCTAATGACACCGGAGAACATTCACCTGAATTCGTTCATGTATGAGCCGATCATGGATATGTCCGACCAGCACTTGAGGACGCTCTATGCTGACGTATTAGCCCTGAAGTGAGGCGTACATTGCAAACGCCGTTCTAATTCTACCTGAAATGGCCGGTTTGAAAATGGATATAGTTCGGAACCTTTTTTAAAAGATATTCTTATCTGGTTTGCTCGGTATGGCTTTCTTATAGGATTGCCGAAATGGTAGGGCGAGGCGTCCCTGCCGAGCCGTTTGATGAAGAACGGCTCACCCGGAGGGTTCGCCCTACCTGTGAAAATGTTATCGCCTTTGACGGCAACATAATCATATTTTTGATCCATTTTCAAACCGGCGAAAATCGTCCGTTTTTGACCGGCCGCGACATACATTTCAAACAAGAAAATTGAAATACATTTTTTCCTACACTTTTCCTACAGAAAAACAGGCGATTATGTGCTTGAGGGTGCTTCTTGGTGCAAGAGTGAGTAAAGCGGAATAAATTGGATTGCAACACGTTGCAACTGCCTGCACTGATGTGCAAATGTCGCCGGTAGGCTTTCGAGTCATGCGCATTAAACCAGGCTCTGCCATCCCTCCAAAGCGATAATCAAGCCATTGCAAAGAATTACCAATGCTATTGTTCGTTTTGTTTCCTGCGCTTTTCCAACAACAAACTATGGCCAAAATACGATGGATACATCAAAAAGTCAAGGAATCTGGGCGCGGTCATTACATTTGACCAAACGAAAGGGGTCTCCATCGGGGGGGGGGTGCTTGAAGGATTATTGTGTCAAAAATGTAATTTGGTTTCGGCGAAATGATCTGGAATTTGGATTAAAAACTTGCGAGTCGAGGCCTGCTTGCCGTCGAGATTATTTAGATAAAGCAATTTCCATTGTACATCATCCTGATAGATTTCATTTTCTCAGAGCATCGAGTTTCATCCAATCCCCGGACGCGTTCGTATTTCCAAAGGGTCCAGCCGTTGCCGGTGCGACGTTTGACGGCAGCGGCGCCGGCGACAGAGGGCGAGGTGTAAATTTTGCCGGTAAAACGAATTGCACCGTTTCTGCACACGCGAGCTGCGAGTTTCTTTTCCTTGCAAAATGCTCTAAGTTCAGATTTGCTGATTCGGACGGAAAATAGTTTGGCACATTTTCACCGATTTCATGGAGGGCGACGGGCCTCCGTTGCCGCAGTTTCGGCGATCGAGGCCGCCCGCACTCCATAAGAAAGTGCCAACTCATTTTACGGAAACCACGGCTGCCTTCAGTCCGGGATTTGACGTGTAAGCCTCCAAATAGCGCCAGGAAAGACTTGGGCAAACATAATGTAATGCTTTGAAATAGACAATGTTGCGCAAAATTTACCCGGAGAGCTTCATGGCGCATTGGAGGACATCATAGGATGTTCCTTCTCCGCCGGGACCGGGAAATCTGAAATTTTTCGGCATCAGCCGGAGGCTGATGTTTCTGGATGAGAAAGCGGCGTTGCGTTGCACGCTCAATTTCAATGCGCAGGATTTTTCCGCCAGAGGCGGATCCGCCTTTGGCGGAACACCGGCTATTCCATGCCGAAGATAGCCGCTGTAAAGCCGGTTCTACACGAAAAACCGCCCTGTTCCTCGGGGTCTATTTCAATTCCGCCGAGATATCTTCGATCTTGCCGGGGGCTTGAACGTTCAGGCTCTTGACGGCGGGGGCGTTCAAATCCAGTTTGTTCAGGTCCACCATCCGCACCGCGCGGTTGTTATAGGTGTGGAAATAATATCGCCGGTTCTTTAGATCGGCCGCGCTGGTCCACTGCGTGGTGTCACTGACGACTTTGTTGCCCTGGACATTGCGAATGGCGCCTTGCGGAATGTCGAATTGATTCAAAATACGGAACGCCGTGGCGATGCCTTCGTCCGCGTCCTTGGCGGGATAAGTTTCCTGCACCAGGAAGGCCGCGCGAACGAATCGCGACGGGGGCGTGAAATCTCCGGGCAGGCCGATGGCGCCCGAGCCCTGGCCGAATTGCTCCAATTTCATGCCGTTGATGCTAATGGCCGGATCGTTGACGGCCTTTAAGCCGATGTAATTCCGGAGATTGGTCAGATGCCAGCCATACGCGGGGGCGTTCGTAATCACGCCGATCATGTTGTCGTAGATCGACAGTTTGCCGTCCACATACTCGATGACGATCGAAGCGCCGGTGTCGTCGGTGACCACGTAATGCAAGGGAGGGACGATGCCCCAGGCGTCCAGCACGGCGCCGCAGACATGAATCTTCGGCAGGCGCTCGCGAACCTCCGCGACCGTCGCGCACGCGCCCAAAATCCAGGAGGTCAAATCGAGACACGAGATCGTTTGGGGATAATCGACTTCGGCCACGGTTTCATATTTGGCATAGCCCGGGAAAAAGAACGCACTGCATGCCAAGCCTTTCTCGTTGAGGCCATCCGCGACCATCGGCATGCCGAACGGGCCGAAGCCGGCATGAGCATATTGAACCTTCCAGGCCATGCCCGAGGTTTGGGACGGAGTGCGGCCTTGATAGGCGTAGGCCCGTGGCACGACGATCAGATTGAACGATACCTGCTCCGCGCTGAACTCCATGGTGCGGGCGGAGATGGTGTCGCCATCCTTGGTCTTGAGCCGAATCCCCGTGCAGGCCGGACTTTCCACGGCAACCAGGACCGACAAAACGGCGACAGCTCCGATCGCCCCGAGACCGATCTCGCTTTGTTTTTTCATGATTGTATGCTCCTTATGCATGGCGTTATCGTTTCTTGTGCGGTAGCAGGCGCGGCCTTTGTCACCGTCAGCCGGTATTTTGATTTGACAGGCATGTTTGAATAATACCACGGGACCGGACAACAGGCAATCTTGTTCCCAAATCATCGCCTAAGCACCCTTGTGAATGGCGAGATAGTTGATGCGGACCCTTGTGAGCGAATCAGGGTCAGCCCTCGAAATAGAACTTTACAAGCGCGAGCGATGACGGCAGAGTGCTGATCATGGCGAGAAATCTGAGAGTAGAATATCCGGGTGCAATCTATCGCGTCCCTTGCCGGATGACCGACGAGCGCCAAGCCTTCGACTTTGTCGAATCCGCTCCGATTCCGGCGGGGATGAGCGGAAAACGGCGCGACTGGCCGAAGCGGTATCGGGAATTTGTGGAGACAGGCTTGGCCGAAGAAGATGAAGATATCAAGCTATCGCTGAAAGAATTGTGTCAAACCATGCGTAAGCCGCAAAGCGGAAAGCACACTCGGAACGACGCTAAGTTCTATTTCGAGGGCTGACCCTGACCCGCCCCAGGAATCACACGCGAAATACTCAGTCAAACGGAGCCGGAAATGAGTCTATCCCCGGAGCAAAGACAAGAACTGGTGCGACTGCTCGAAAAGGGCGAAGAATTGTCCCCCGAGTGGGCGCGAATTCTATTCCCGCCAGAGAAGCGGGAATACGAACTCGTTTATCAAGGCAAGGATCGCGAGGAAGATATTATTGCCGACACGTTAGCCGTGCCGCTTCAACCGGTCCGCACTTTCGGGCGCAATGGCGCGGATTGGCGCAATATGCTGATTTTCGGCGACAATCTCCAGGCGATGAAAACTCTCTTGGAGATGAAACGCGAAGGAAAACTTCGAAACGCTGACGGAACAGACGGCGTTCGTCTAATTTATATTGATCCACCGTTTGCAACAAAGAAAGATTTCTCTGGAACTGAGGATCAAAAGGCTTATCAAGACAAACTGGAGGGTGCTGTTTTTATTGAATTTCTCCGCAAGCGATTGGTACTCATATGTGATTTCTAAAATATGAATGCACGATGATACCGGCAGAGTTCGTATTACGTTTGCACCCTCAAATGCAACATACGAACTTTGCATGAGTGCTGGATGGAGAACTACCCCGGAACTACTTGAAAATCAAGGTGAAGCGAAGATGGAACGCAAAGTTCGTGTTTGACACCGATTTGCGGGGCTCCTCGGGCAGGGCTCGAACCTGCGACCTAGTGGTTAACAGCCACCCGCTCTACCATTGAGCTACCGAGGAATGAAACGGATCGAATATGCGGAACAATATCATGTAAAAAGGACATGTCAATTCCCGTTGTCAATTCCAAATCCTCGACAAGCACTCGTTCGGCGCTATTTTCCTTTTATGGTTTCTTCCCGCCCGGATACCACTCGTAAGCGCGCAGGTCAACGCGGCGGCCGGCTTTGGCCCAGGGCAGGCCTTGCTCGGACGGCAATTTACCCAAGTCGTAACACGTTCGCAGAGTTTCGGCCAGGCCGGTTACCACAGTATATTCGTCGGTTTTATTGGCGTCAACTAATTGTTTTTGGCGTTGGATCATTGCGGAGGGGAAGGGTGTAATCCCCGTTACAGACTCCTGGGCGCCGTTCGTGCAGAGGGTCTGGGCCATGGCGGCCTCCAATCCACATACCGGTCGGCCGCCGTTGCGGATAGCGTCAAGACACTGCCAGAGCTTGTCAGAATCCTGCTCGGAAGCGGCACGGACGTATTCCTTGACCCGTCCATCATTGAACACCGCCCGGAAATGGGAATCGCCTTCATATTCGACTTTGGCCCGCTCGAAAACGAATTCGAAGCGGATGGGCGCGATAGGATTCACGGCATGGGAAGTGACAAAGAAAATCTCGGCGCCATCGCGGGTTTTGGCGCGCAAACAGGCCGTATCGTAATTTTCAATATCGTTGGCGCGATAAAGCTCCGCCACGATTTCGGCCGGCAGGGCGCTTTGGTCGACAGCGGCGCCCAAAACATAGAACATATTATGCAGGTAATGGGCGGCGGCATTGTTGACCGGGCTATCCAGCACCCATTCGCCGCCCGGCATCCGCAGTTTGCCGGCCCAATTATTGCGGGTATAATAGGCCTGCGCGCGCGGCCATAGCACCAGTGTTTTCAAACGCACCGCCCGGCCGAACAGGCCGGCCATGACATCGTGTTTGAGAGCCTGGATTTCCCGGCTGAACGACCAATTGTAACCGATGGCCACAAAATTTCCGGCCTTGTCGCGCGCCGCGATCATCTGCCGAGCTTCCTGAACGGTGCCGGCCACCGGTTTTTCGCACAGCACGGCCAGGCCGGCGCGCAGGGCGGCGCAAGTCTGGGGACAATGCAGATAGGTGGGCGAAGCAATGACCGCCAGATCGGCCCGTTGATCGGCGATGAATTCCGCAAAATTAGCGTATTGCGGAATTTTTTGCCGTTGAACCGTCGGCCAATAGGGATTTTTCGCGGCATAAGGATCGGCAATGCCCACCAGCCGCGCGTTATGCGCCGCGCCTTGTTCGATCAACGAGCGGGCGTAACCGGCGCCGTAACTGCTCAGGCCGATAAGAACGACGGAAATATTATTCATGTTGGATTATAATCCCGGTTTTTCATATGCTGTTGACCGAACACGCAAGTATTGCGCGCCTTTTCAAAAGAAGTCTCATATCTTTTATATTTGCTGTCAACACCTTTCCCGCCGCTTTGCGATGCGTCAGTTATTGGGGGCTTCCCGCCGGCTTGTCCGGCGGGCGCCGTAAATTTACGCGCTCCGTGACGCAAGGTCGCGGGGACGCGGGAACCCGCCCCTATTCGGATCGAAAATATGTATTTTTAGCCTGTATTTTTAGCTTTCTTACTGCCAATTGGATCTGGTAATTTCGGTCATGAATTTTGTGTAACCCCCCAATAAAATATCGCGGTCATATCCCATGCGTAACCGTCATTTATTCCTTTTGGACGTGGTGCTGTTATCGGTGGCTCCCACGCTTGCGCTGGTCATGCGATTGGACAGCGCCGCCTGGGTCGCCAGTTACGCGCCGGCTTTGATGCAATTCACAATCCTGGCGCTTATCGTCAAGCTGGCGACTTTTTATATATTTGGCCTTTATCGCCGCTACTGGCGCTATGCCAGCGTGGATGAGCTAATCAGCATCGTTTTGGCTGTCGGCAGCGCCACCATGATTATCGCCGGCGTATTTTTCGGCGCCGGCATTCTGGGGCTGGACAACGCGCACAGCCTGCCGCGCTCGGTGCCGTTTATCGACGGACTGTTGACGCTGGTCGTGGTCGGCGGCGCCCGATTCAGCGTGCGAATTGCGGCCCACAAACGCCGCCGTAATGAGCAAAAGAACGACAGCAAGGCCGTCCTGATCATGGGCGCCGGCGATGCCGGCGCCGTGATGGCCCGCGAAATGCTCTCCAGCCGGCATATTAACATCGAGCCGGTCGGCTTCGTGGATGACGACCCGAACAAACAGAAGAAATCCATTCACGGGATTCCGGTCCTGGGCACACGCAAGGATATCCCCCGGCTGGTCAAGCAATATGACGTCGAGGAAGTGGTGATTGCCATCCCCACGGCGCCCGGCATTGTGATTCGTGAAATCCGGATCTTGTGCGAGGCCGCCGGTGTGCCGTCACGCACCATGCCGGGCATGTATGAGATCCTGTCGGGCCAGATCAGCGTCAGCCAGTTGCGCAACGTGGATATCGAAGACCTTCTGCGCCGGGAGCCGATCGACATCAATGCCCAGGATGTCGCCAAAATGCTTTCCGGCAAACGTGTGCTGGTCACCGGCGCCGGCGGGTCGATCGGGTCGGAACTGTGCCGCCAAATGGCGCGCTGGTCGCCGGGCCATCTTATTCTTCTGGGGCATGGCGAAAACAGCGTCTTCCAGATCGAGCAGGAACTGCGGCGCCGTTGGCCGAAACTTTCCCTGGACGTCGTGGTGGCCGATATCCGCGATTTGCCGCGGCTGACCGCCATTTTCGAGCAGACCAAGCCCCAGGTCGTCTTCCATGCCGCCGCGCACAAACACGTGCCCATGATGGAGGCGAACTGTGAAGACGCCATCAGCAATAATGTCGGCGGCACGCGGACGCTGGTTCAATTGGCGGAGCGCTTCGGCGTCGAGCGGCTGGTGCTGATCTCCTCCGATAAGGCCGTGAACCCGACCAATGTGATGGGTGCGACCAAGCGCGTGTCGGAAAAAATCGTGCAGGCTGTGGCGCAACGAACAGGCCGTCCATATGTGGCCGTGCGGTTCGGCAATGTGCTGGGCAGCCGCGGCAGCGTGGTGCCTTTCTTTCGGGAGCAGATTGCGCGGGGCGGGCCGGTGACCGTGACGCATCCGGAGGTGCGCCGTTATTTCATGACCATTCCCGAGGCGGTCCAACTGGTGCTCCAGGCGGCGACTCTGGCGGGTGCGGAATGCCAAACCGGCGTCTTTGTGCTGGATATGGGCGCGCCGATTAAAATTGTGGACTTGGCCCGGGACTTGATCGAGCTCTCCGGCAAAGAGGTTGGGCGGGACATCGAAATCGTGTTCACCGGCCTGCGCCCGGGCGAAAAACTGTTCGAAGAGCTTTTCCGGGATGGTGAAAATTACCGGCGGACGCGCCATGCGAAAATATTCGTGGCCGGCGGCGAACCCTCCGGCGCCGGTTCACCGGCGCAAGGCGTCAATCTCGAGGAAGCCGATCTCAATCGATCAGTCGATCAACTCCTGCAAATGGCGGAACAAGGCCGTCCGCAGGAAATCCGGCGAATTTTGAAGGAAATAGTTCCGAATTACAAGCCGCCGGCCGGTTGAAGTTTCGTGTAGCCGCGGCGAGGTGGCTTATTCCCCTCGCCCCAGGGAGAGGGAATAACTTTGTCATGCCGTAGGCATATCCGCCTTCCGCCGTCGCTAAAGCTATGGCGGGCTGGCGGGCGGGAAATTCCTTGGGCGCATTATGAATGCCATTCAACTGGAACACGTCACCAAGGCCTACAAACTTTACCATCATCCGGGCGATCGGCTGAAGGAAGTGTTGCATCCCGGCCGTAAAAAATATCATCAGGATTTCTGCGCCCTGCGGGATGTCAGCATCGCCGTCCAGCCGGGCGAAACCATCGGCATCGTCGGCCGCAACGGTTCCGGCAAATCCACCTTGTTGAAATTGATTGCGGGCATCCTGACGCCGACAACCGGGACAGTGCGGGCGCGGGGCAAGGTTGCCGCCTTGCTGGAGCTGGGCGCCGGGTTCAACCCGGAATTGACCGGCCTGGAAAATTTTTATTTCAACGGAATCCTGCTGGGCCACACCCGCCGGGAAATGGAAGCGTGGCGCGAGGCCGTCATCGCTTTCGCGGATATCGGCGATTACATGGATCAACCGGTCAAACACTATTCCAGCGGCATGTTCGTGCGCCTGGCGTTTGCCGCGGCCATTCAGGTGGACCCCGATATTCTGATCGTGGACGAAGCCCTGGCGGTGGGCGACCTGAATTTCCAGGCGCGCTGTTTTCGCAAGCTGGACGAGTTCCGCTCCGCCGGTAAAACCGTCTTGCTCGTCACACACGCGCTGGATAGCGTCCTGCGGTATTGTTCCCGGACAATGGTCCTGGACAAAGGCCGCATGGTCGTCACCGCCGATTCCAAGAAAGCCGTGGATATCTACAAGCAATTGATGGCAAATTGTTACGATGCCGCGCCCGCCGCCGGGCCGGCGCCGAGCGGCGAAGCGCCCTTGACGGCCAACCCGGGCGCCCTGGTCTATGGCGCCGGGCAAGCCGAAATTGTGGAATACGGCTTGTTCGATGAGCACAACCAATCCACCCGGATGCTCCAGCACGGCCGGCGTTTTTCGATCCGCATGCAAGTCAAATTCCACGCGGCGGTGCGCGAACCGATCTTTGCCTTCACGATCAAGGACCTGAAAGGCATGGAGCTGACCGGCACCAACACGCAATTCAAGCAAGTAGCAACCGGATCCTATGCCCAGGGCGATAGCGTGAGTGTGGAATTTAACCAGAAGTTGAACGCCCAGTCCGGCCGGTACGCATTGTCGCTGGGATGCGCCGGGTACGAAGGCGATACGATGGTTGTTTATCACCGGCTCTATGATATCCTGCTGTTCGAAACCGCGTCGGCCATGCCGATGGTCGGCTGTTATGATCTGGACAGCGAAATCCTGGTCCGGCGGGGATAATAAAATTGTAATGGGGTGGCGAATGGGTGGAATGTTGCGCAATGGAATTGGGCCGAGGGCTGAGGGTGTAGCGGCCGTTCGATAGAACGGCAATCCGCGGTTCTGCCCTGCCCGCAATACTGCCCTGCCTGCAACGCTGTGCGTAGCACTGCGGGCAGGGCATAGCGATGCAGGCGGGCGAACCGCATCTACACCACCCGTTCCCTGGCCGATCACCGAAAGCTTAAAATTGGAATATGCCAACGCTCAGTCTCCAATACTATAAAGGGCCGGATGCCTACTCCGACGGCGCCATTGAGGATGAACTCCTGCACTTGGTCGAAAAACCGGGGGAATTCATGGCGGTCCTGGCGCGCGACGATCGCTGGCCGCTCTTATATCATCTCTCCCCGGAGCGCCGCAATTTGCTGGAGTGGTATCCCTTCCGGCGCGACGCGACGCTCCTGGAAATCGGCGCGGGCTGCGGCGCGCTGACCGGCTTGTTCGCCGAGCGCGTGGCGCAGGTGACGGCGGTGGAACTGTCGGCCAGGCGCAGCCGAATTGTCGCGCGGCGTCATGCCGACAGGCCGAACCTGGCGATCATGGCCGGCAATTTCACCGACATGGTTTTCGAGCATTCGTTCGATTACGTCACCCTGATCGGCGTGCTGGAATATGCCCGCGCCTTCACGCGGGCGCCGGATCCGTACGGGAACTTGTTGAGCCGGATTGCGGCGGTGCTGAAGCCGGGCGGCGCGCTGATCGTGGCCGTGGAAAACAGGCTGGGCCTGAAATATTTTGCGGGCGCCCGCGACGACCATACCGGGCGCCCGTTCGACGGGCTCGAAGGGTATCCCGCCGGCGGCGCCGAAACTTTTTCACGCGATGAACTCAGCCGGTTGTTGCGCGACGGCGGTTTTGCCGAACAGACATTTTATTATCCGCATCCGGATTATAAATTGCCGGCCGAAATCTTCAGCGACGCTTGCCTGCCGACGGCCAACCACATCCTGACCGACGCGCCGAATTACGACCAGGAACGGCTCAAGCTGTTCGACGAACAGAGGGCTTTCTCCACGATCATCCGCGACGGCAAATTCCCCCAGTTCGCCAACTCATTCCTGGTCCTGGCGGCGCGGGGGAAGGACAGCTTTGGCTCACTGAAGGCAAAAAAAATCAACTGAACCGAGGCAAACCATGAATCAATTCATTACCCATCAAATCAAGGCCTCCATCGAGGTCAAGCAGGCGATCCTGGCCGATGCGGCCGTGCTCGCGACCATTCAGCAGGCGGCGGCGGCGGCCATCAAGGCCTATCGCAACGGGCACAAGCTTTTGCTGGCCGGCAACGGCGGCAGCGCCGGCGACGCCCAGCACATCGCCGGCGAAATGGTCAACCGCTTCCGGTTCGACCGGACGGCCCTCCCCGCCGTTTCGTTGGCCGCCGACACCTCCGTGTTGACGGCCATCGGCAATGACAGCAGTTTCGAGCAGGTGTTTGCGCGCCAGATCGAGGCGCTGGGCGCGTCCGGCGACGTGTTTATCGGCATTTCGACTTCCGGCAAATCGCCGAACATTATTCGCGCGCTCCAAACCTGCGAAAAGAAAAAAATTATCCGGATCGGTTTTACCGGCCAGGGCGGCGGGGAAATGGCCCCGTATTGCGATCATTGCGTCGCCGTGCCGTCGCGCGAGACGCCCCGCATCCAGGAAGCGCATATCCTGATCGCCCATATCTTCTGCGCCCTCGTGGAGGAAGACCTGTTCGGCAAGGGCTTCGCCACGTCGTAAACCATGCCGTTCTGTCGAACGGCCTCTACACTGATCCGGTGTGGCCGCGGTTCGGTGGAACCGCGATGTTGCGACAACCTGGTGTGGCCGCGGTTCGGTAGAACCACGATGTTGCGACAACCTGGTGTGGCCGCGGTTCGGTAGAACCGCTATGTTTCGACTAGTTTGTGCAGCGCATTCTTCAGTTCATCCGTGCCTTGGCGGGTCAGGCCGGAAACGTGCAGAGGCTTTTGCCCCGTCCGCGCGATAAATTCCGGCAGATTTTCCAGGGCCGGGTCCAAATCCATTTTATTGGCCACGACCAGCGCCGGCCGCCGGAGGAGCGCCGAATTATAACGCTCCAACTCGTCGCGCAGGGTGGCATAATCGTCCGCCGGATGCCGCCCATCCGAGCCGGCCATGTCGATCACGTAAACCAGCGCGCGGGTGCGTTCCACGTGCCGGAGAAAGGTGTGGCCCAGCCCCGCGCCGGTATGGGCGCCTTGGATCAATCCGGGAATGTCCACCAGTTTAAGCCGGGTGAACGTATCGTACTGAATCGTGCCGATCACCGGCTGGAGAGTGGTGAACGGGTAGGCGGCGATTTTAGGATGGGCATGGCTGATGGCGGCGAGCAGGGTGGACTTGCCGGCATTCGGGAACCCGATCAATCCAATGTCCGCCACGATTTTAACGTCCAGCCGCAGGCGGCGTTGTTCGCCCGGTTCGCCCTTGGTATATTCGAGCGGCGCCTGATGAACGCTGGTTTTCCAATGGCAGTTACCCAGTCCGCCTTTGCCGCCGCGCGCCGCCACGAGCTGTTCGCCGGACGTTATCAGGTCGCCCAGGATTTCACCGCTGGTTTCATCCCGCACAACGGTGCCGCACGGCACTTTTACGACAAGGTCTTGCCCGTTGCGGCCGTGCCGTTTTTGGCCCCGTCCTTTGCCGCCGTCCTCGGCATGTTGGCGCGGTTGGTAATAGAGCGTGATGAGCGAATCGACGTTGGGGTCCGCCTGGAGGATAACATGGCCGCCCCGGCCGCCGTCGCCGCCGTCGGGCCCGCCGAAGGGAACGCATTTCTCGCGCCGGAAGCTGGCGCATCCGTTCCCACCGTGGCCGGCGAGGATATCGGCCCCGGCCGTTTCGACGAATTTGAAGCCTTTCAAATCGCGGGCGCAAGTTCGTCCACACGAACGCGCTTGCCTTCCTTTTCGAATTTAACCACGCCGGATTTCAGGGCGAAGAGCGTATCGTCCCGGCCGCGTTTGACGTTCACACCGGGATGCATGCGGGTGCCGCGCTGGCGGATAATGATGCTGCCGGCCGTCACCATCTGGCCGTCGAACCGCTTGATGCCCAGCCGCTTGGCGTGACTGTCGCGGCCGTTCTTTGCGCTGCCAGAACTTTTATTGGTTGCCATGCGAAACCTCGAAAGAATTGCGGATTTTTGATTTCTGATTGTTGATTGCGGATAAAACCGGTAAGCGTTAGGCCACGCTTTCGATTTTCAGGACGGTCAACTCCTGGCGATGCCCCTGTTTGCGCTCGTAGCCTTTGCGCCGTTTTTTCTTAAAGGACACGACCTTGACGCCCCGCTTGTTCCGCAGCACGACGGCGGCCACCTTGGCGCCGGCCACGTGCGGTTTACCCAGCGTCAGCGCGGCGCCGTCCGATACGGCCAACACCGGAAAGTTATCCAGCTTGTCGCCTTCCTTGACTTCCAGCCGTTCGACGGACAGGATCTCGCCCGCTTCCACGCGGTATTGTTTACCGCCCGTTTGAATAACCGCGTAAGCTTTCATCGCATCTCCCGTTAACGTCAACCGCCTGAGTACGCTTTGCTTTTTAACCCCCAAAACCCAAGCATGATAGCCAAGCGCGCGGTTCTGTCAACCCCAAAATTGCCTTTCCCGCGCATCGTGCCGCCGACTTCCGCCACCGGCAATTGCCAGTTGGGCCGCCAGTGTAATCAGCAGGGCCACGGCAATCACCAGGTACAAGTTGGCGTCGCTGGCCGTGCGTTTCATGACCCACTCGCTGATCAACAGGCCGGCGACCGATCCCAGGCCGACCAAAAATTCGTTGACGCCGATATTGAGCGATCTCCGGCCGGAATTGGAGGCGTAATAAACACTGCAGAAATAAACGAACCCCGCATAAGCGCCAAGCAAACCGATGCCCAGGAAACAGACCGGCAAAGCCGGCCAGCGCCACATGGCCAAGAGCAGCGCGGCCGCCCCGCCATGGACCAGCGCGAGGGGGGTGCGGCGATAGAGCAGATGACGCCAGCGGATCATGGCCAACCCGACCACGGCCTGCAATGCCATTTGCAGGAAAAGCGGCAGGCCGGTCACGAAGGCGCTGACCCCGGCCTTGGCGCTGATGGCTGGAAAGAAGCTATGAATCGGGCGTTGGACGAACATGGCCATGAAAATCGTCAGCCAGCCGATCCAGACGTAAATCGGGTCCACCGGCGGGGCCTTGGCCGATCCGCCTTCCACGTTTTCATCGGCCGAGGGCGCATTCGCCGGGCGGGGCTTGTGCATCAGCAACACGGCCAGGATTGCGCCGCCGCCCAGCAGGATCAGGGCGGACAAGACGGTAAAACCGAGCCGATAAAAAAAACCGGATGACAAAATGCCGGCCGCACTGCCCAGGCTCCACGCCATGGTATAGAGGCCGATGGCGCGTTTCAGATCGCCGGGCACCGCTTCCGTGCGCAGGAAGCCCTGGAAGGCGTTGAAGAAAAAGGCCATAAAAATTCCAATGCAACCGAAGGCCGCCAGGACCGGCGTAAATTTTTCGGCCAGCAGGCAGGCAACGCCGCAGAGCGTGCAAAGCACGGTGCTGGCCAGCAGGATCGCCCGGGTATTGCGGCGGGTCAGCAGGAAACCGACGGCCAGACTGGCAAACATGTAGGTCAATTGAAACAGGCTTGCCAGCCAGGCGCACTGCGTGATGCTCAGGCCCTGTGCGCCGGCGCGATACATGACCGCGAACATGACGAGAAAGACCAGGGCATCCATCAAAGCCGGACAGAAAAATATTTTCATCGGTCCTGTTCGACAATCAAAACCCGCCAGGCAACCCAATCGAAGATGACTTCCGCCCGGGAAGTTCGGGCCGCGATCATGATACGGTCCGGATTGCCCAGGACGGAGAGGGGCACACGCAGGCTGATGGATTTGTTCCGATAGGTCACTTCCGCCGTTTTGTCATCCAACCGCCGCTGGCCGTCCATAACCTTGTAATTCAGCTCGCCCAATGAGACCCGCAGTTTCGGCATTGCAGGAAAGGGGCGATCGGAGCGATAGCCGAAGAGGTAAACCTCGGCCTCCACCGTTTTTGCAAGGGGCCGCGAGACATTGATGGCCAGCACAATGGCGTCGCCTTCGCGGCGGGCAAAATTCCATTCGACGTCCGTGTAAACGTCGCGCTCTTCCGTGCTCAGTTCGTCGGACATATCGGGCGTCGGTTCCATCGGCGCCGGGGCCGTCGGCGCGAGACCGTGCGGCGCGCACAGATTGACGGCGGGGAGATCGCCGAATAATTCGTTTTGCCGCGCGAACGACGACAGGTATTTTCCCGAATAACGGAACTGGGAGGCATGCGCCTTGAGCGCGGCAAGTTTAAGGCCGACCTGGTTGCTGCTGAGCGGGAACGAAGACCAGGCCGCCGCTGGGCGCATGATTTCCGGCGGCTCCAGAGGTTCCGCGGTGTGCAAGCCTTGCGGCAGTGGCCAATGCTGGAAGTGCGTCAGATAAGGCAGTAATTCCGGGCGCAGTTCAGATTCCAAGTTCCACAACGCCACGCGCATGAACAGGTACAGCGCGCGATGGTCGGGGTTAAGATCGGCCGGATGCGAGATAAAAATTTTGGTCGGCCGGAAGTCGCGTAAAATCGTCGTCAGGTCCTGCAGGATGTCCTCGCCGGTGTAGCGCGCGCCCGGGCGCAACGCGTTCGGATAAGGCACCGTCGTGGTCCTGGTCAGCATGCTTTTATAGGGCGGGTGCGCGCCCCAGCAGTCGTTCCAGATATGCAGGGCGCCGAAGTCGGGATAACCCAGAAACGTCAGTTGGTTCGTTTCCAGGCCCAGCAGGTGCGCGGCCTGGATCGCCTCGTCGCGGCGCATCAAGCCCATGCCCTCGACCGCCTTGGGCTCTAAGACCGGGTGTTTCCGATAGAGCACAAAGGACCATTGGTTGTTGTCGCCGTAGGTAAAGAACACGACGCGCGCGGGTATGCGCCGTTCCACGGCGGCCTGGATGACTCCGCCGCAGCCCAAAGACTCGTCATCCGGATGCGGGGCCATGACCAAGACGCGGTCATTGGTGGAGAGCGTGAGCGCGGGCATCGGGAATCGGTTGGTCGCCGCACCGGCCCATGCCGTCATGCACGCGGCGACGGCGGCCAAGCCAATACAGAACCTATTGAGGATCATGGTCAACCTGTCATCCGGAAGAACGGAAAATAAGGCGCTTACCGACGGCCGGGCGCCGATCCTCATGCGCATTACGAAGCCGGGGGACTGTTCGAGGAGTTAATGTGCGTAATATAAGCCTCCGCCGTATGCACCACCGGGGCGTTGGAGCCGGAGCCGGATGCGTCGGTATCGGAAAACTTGGAGCTTACCGTAACGATCTGCACCACCGGGGTGGCCGGATCCGTCAGGCTGGTGTAAATCACTTGCTGACCCTGGCGGGTATTGAGTGTGCCCAGGGTGTTATCCGATAACGACCAAGTATAAACGTATCCGTTGATGGCGCTGAGCGTCAGGGCTTGGCCGTATTTGATGGTCGCCGAATTGGGATTGACTTCGATCTTACGGCTGGCGGAACTCACTTCACAGCCGGCCAGCAGGAAGGCCAACGGCGCCGCAACACCGACCAGCCACAAGCCTATGGATTTGCATTGCATGGGTGTTTGTGTATCATATGCCCCAATTGTCGTCAACTGTAAAAAGGCGGTGAATATGTCCGCGCTGGGCGATATCGTATTTATCTCGCGGGCCGGTGAACTCGCCTTTTCGGATCCAACGCTCATCCTTGCCGCCACCCGCCCGGACGAGGTGCAGTCCTGTCTCCAGCGCGTGGCCGAAAAAGTCGCCCAGGGGTTTTATGCCGCCGGGTTCCTGACATATGAGGCGGCGCCCGCATTCGATGCCGCGCTCCGCGCCCATCCGGCCGGCGATCTGCCGTTGGCCTGGTTCGGCCTGTATCGCGCGCCTCATAACACGGCATGGCCGCCGCCAAACCGGGGCGTGAATATGGAGGGCGGCAGGCCCCTGCCGCCGTCTTCCGGCGAGGCAACTCCTCGGTCACAGGAGGGTGTGGATGCAGTTCGACAGAACCGCGGATTGCCGTTCTATCGAACGGCCGCTACACCGTCAACCTTCCGCTCAACCCGGCTGCCCCGCATTCCCCCTGTAAATGCGGCATTGCCCGGCGCAGATTCCTTCCAGGTCGGTCCCTGGCAAGCGCTGGTGAGCGCCGCGGCCTACCGCCGGCAGGTTCGCCAAATTCGCGGCCTGATTGTGGCCGGCGACACGTATCAAATCAATTATACCTTTCCCCTGCAGGCGCCTTTCCAGGGCGACACCCTGGCCTGGTTCCGGCAGTTATGCGCTTCCCAACAGGCGGACCATTGCGCGTTCATCCAGGCCGGCCGGTTTCACCTGCTCTCCGCCTCGCCCGAGTTGTTTTTTAAAAAAACCGCGCAGGAGCTTGCCACGCGCCCCATGAAAGGCACTGCCCGGCGCGGGCGCTGGCCGGCGGAAGACCGCCAGGCCGCCCAGACGCTGGCCGCCAGCGCCAAGGAGCGGGCCGAAAACGTCATGATCGTGGATGTGCTCCGGAACGACATGGGCCGGGTCAGCCGGATCGGTTCGGTCAAGGTCGCGCGCCTGTGCGAATTGGAGCGTTATCCCACCGTCTGGCAAATGACCTCCACGATCGTTGCGCAATCCGAGGCCTCCGTCCCGGAAATCATGGCGGCCCTGTTTCCATCCGGCTCCGTGACCGGCGCGCCAAAAATCCGCGCCACGGAAATCATCCGCGCCCTCGAGCCTTATCCGCGGGGCATTTACTGCGGCGCAATCGGCTGGTGGGCGCCCGACGGACAGGCGGAATTCAATGTGGCCATTCGCACCGTGACCGTGGACACGGAAACCGGGACCGCGCGCTATCACGTGGGCGGGGGCATCACCCTCGGCTCCTCGCCGGAAAAGGAATATGCGGAATGCCTGGCCAAAGCCGAAGTCCTGACACGGCCCCTGCCGGTCTTCGAACTCCTGGAATCGCTGCGCTGGGACGGCGGCTATTTCCTGTTGTGCGAGCATCTGGAGCGCCTGGCGGAAAGCGCCGCCTATTTCGATTTTGCGTTCGATCGACCGGCCGTCGAAACCGCCTTGAACCGATACGTTTTGACCGCCGCGGCTACATTCAAAATCAGGTTGCTCCTCGATCGCAATGGCGTGTGCCGCGTGGAAGGCGAACCCCTGAAGCCCTGCGCGCCGTTGCGGGTCGGCCTGGCGACCGCGCCGGTGGATACCGACCAGGTATGGCTCTATCATAAAACCACCTGTCGGGAAATTTATCGGCAGGCCCTGCTGTCCCGGCCGGATTGCGAGGACGTCATCCTGTGGAACCAACGGGGCGAGCTAACGGAAAGCACCATGGCCAACGTGGTATTGGAGCTCGACGGAAAACTTTGGACGCCGCCGGTGGCCTGCGGCTTGCTGGCCGGAACTTTCCGCCGGCATTTATTGGAGACCGGCGCATTGCAAGAAAGAGTGTTGCACCGCGACGACCTGCGCCGGGCACGCGCGATTCGTTTGATCAATTCCGTCCGCCGCTGGATTGACGTGCAATGGATGGAAGAGCGGCAGAGCCGCTCATAACAGAGATCAAATGTCAGAAGTCAGAGGTCAGCCCGCCCTCCGAACTGTCTTGTCTAAGCGGCTTCATGTAGGGGGAAGCGCTTGGGCACAGGCGGGGATTAGCAATCAGAAATCGAAAATCAACAATCGGAAATGAGAGTCACGCGGAGCGTGACTCTCAGTGCACCTTGCCGGCTTCGCGGCGCTTCTTGACGAGTTCTTCGGCCAGCGCGAAGGGAACGGCCTCGTAACGCTCGAAGTGCATGATATAGGAAGCGCGACCCTGGCTGACGGTGCGGATCACATTGGAATAACCGAACATCTCGCTCAGGGGCGCCATCGCGCGGATGACCCGGGAAGTGCCCTGGGTTTCCATGGCCTCGATCCGGCCCCGCCGCTGGCAGATCGAACCGGTAATGCCCCCCACAAAATCCTCGGGCGTGGTCACTTCCAGCGACATGACCGGCTCCGTGATCTCCGGATGCGCCTTGAGAAACAGCTCGCGGAAGCAGGCGCGGCCCGCCTCCTGGAACGCCATGTCGCTCGAGTCCACTTCATGGTACGACCCGTCGAAAACCACCACGCGCACATCCACCACCGGGTAGCCGGCGAAGGGGCCTTTATCCATGCAGCGGATAATGCCCTTTTCCACGGAGGGGATGAATTCCGTCGGAATACGCCCGCCCTTGACTTCGCTGACAAACTCGAAGCCCGTGCCGGTCTCCATCGGTTCCAGCCGCAGCCAAACGTGCGCATATTGGCCGCGCCCGCCGGATTGCTTGACATGTTTGTACTGTCCCTCGACGGTCACGGTGGCGGTTTCGCGGAAAGCGACTTCCGGCCGCCCCACGGCGACCTTGACGTCGAATTCGCGCAGGAGCCGGTCCACCAGAATTTCCAGATGCAATTCGCCCATGCCCGAAATAATGGTTTCCTTGGTTTCCGGATCCAGCTTGACGAAAAAAGTCGGATCTTCCTCGGCCAGCCGGTGCAGGGAAGCCAGGGCCTTTTCGCCATCCATGCGGCTTTCCGGTTTAACGCTGATGGACATTACCGGGGTCGGGAATTCGATGGCCTCCAAAAGAATCGGCTTTTCCAGGTTGCAGAGCGTGTCGCCCGTGCGGGTTTTGGCCAGGCCCACCACGGCCACAATGTCGCCGGTGGCGGCTTCCTCGATGCCTTCCTGGCGATTGGCGTGCATGCGCATCAGACGGCCGATCCGCGCATCGGCCTTTTGGGTGCTGTTATACACGGCGTCGCCGGTCTTGAGCCGGCCGGAATAAATACGCAGATACGTCAACTTGCCCATGTGCTTGTCGGACATGACCTTGAAGGCGATGGCCGCCATCGGTTCGTCGTCGGACGGCGCGCGTTGGACGGGGGTTTCGCCCTCCACGGCGGCGCTGACCACCGGCGGCAAGTCTTTCGGGGAAGGCAAGAAATGCACGATGCCGTCCAGCAGACTTTGGACGCCCTTGTTCTTGAAGGCCGAGCCGCAATAAACCGGAATGACCTTGTGCGCGATCGTGGCCTTGCGGATAATGCCGAGCATCTCGCTTTCGGTTAGATCCCCGGTGTTCAGGAATTTTTCCAGCAGGCCGTCGTCCTGCTCCGCGCATTTTTCCACCAGGTTGGCGCGCCATTTTTTGGCCTTGGCGCGAAATTCCGGCGGGATCTCGATTTCCAGGCAGGTCTGGCCTTTATCGTCTTCGGGATAGGTCAGCGCCTTCATCGTCAGCAAGTCGATGATTCCCTGAAACTTTTCTTCCTTGCCGATCGGCACCACGACCGGCACGGCGTTTGCGCCCAGGATATCCTGGATTTTTTTGACGACGCCGAAAAAGTCGGCCCCGGTGCGGTCCATCTTGTTGATGAATGCGATTTTGGGCACGCCGTATTTCTCGCTCTGCTTCCAGACCTTTTCCGACTGGGGCTGAACGCCGCCCACCGCGCAGAAAAGCGCCACGGCGCCGTCCAGCACACGCAGACTGCGCTCGACTTCGGCGGTAAAGTCCACGTGCCCGGGGGTGTCGATCAGGGTGATCTCATGGTCCTTCCAGGGGAGCGTCGTGGCGGCGGAGGTGATGGTGATGCCGCGCTCGCGTTCCTGGACCATCCAGTCCATGGTGGCCGCGCCATCGTGCACTTCGCCCACCTTGTGGGTCTTGCCGGAATAAAACAACAACCGTTCGCTGACCGTCGTTTTACCGGCGTCAATATGCGCCATGATGCCGACGTTACGAATACGCTCTAATGCTATGCGACGACTCACGTAAAGTACTCCTTATTTGTTCGGTGTAGAGGCCGTTCGACTTGTCCGCCTATGGTGGATAGAACGGCAAAGTTGCCGAAAGCCTATTAACCCGGAAAAGTGGGGCACTATGCCCCCGCGCGGCCTGCGATGCAAGCACTTTCTGCATACCCCTTGGCGCCCCGTTCCGGCAAGTTGCAGGTTGTCGTAATTTCAGGCTCGGAAAACAAGGCTCGCTGCGATTCAGACAGTGGGGAGATAGCGAGGCCAGCGGCCGCAGGTAGGGCGACCGGCGGCGGGCCATAATGACGCCCGTGAGTATTTTGCTCGCGGGCGTTTTTTTGTGTTGCAATCTGTATCAGT
>JBAZEM010000031.1:0-23222 GCA_041653875.1 Kiritimatiellia bacterium | reverse complement strand
GCGGGGTCCGAGAATGGTGAGAAGGCCTGCATTGCATTTCCGCCACCTGGCATGCCCTCATAGACGTGAAGGCTCTGAAGGTTGAGCAGGGTCTGGATGGCGTTGATGGCATCCTTGACCGACGCCGCGATGCGATTGGCCCATTCCTCGAACATGGTGCCACTGGCGCCCAGGAACGACAGGTCCATCCCGGTCAGCGCTTCGAAGGCCCCCTTGGTGTCGCCCAACTCGGACTGCACGGTGTTGAGGGTCGGGATCAGGTCGTCCAGCGCCTGCTTGGACCTCACGAAGGTGGCAATCGTGGAACCCAGGATGCCTATTGCGGCGATGCCGCCACCAATGGCTGCCCCGGGGGCACCCCCGATGGCACCGCCAAGGCCGCCCAGGGCCGCGATAGCGCGGAGCGCCATCGAGGCACCGGTGCCAACCATGAAGGCCGCGAAGGCGGCCGCCAGCGTCTTGACGGCCCCCGCCAGGTTGTTGAGGAAATCGACGATGACGCCCGGATCGTTGGTGATGGCATCGCGCAGCCCCTCCAGGAAGCCGATGAACTTCCCGCCCACGGCATCGAACAACTGCGTCATCGCGCCCTCAAGCTGCCGCATGACCCCCGGGTCATCGAAGACATGCACCAAGTCGAGCAGGAACTCCTGCAACTGGGTCAGGAACGCCTTCTGGGCTGGTGCCATACGGTCCCCTAGCGAGGCCATGAAGACGAACATCACGTCCTCGACGTTGGTGAGCTTGGTCTTCAGAAGTTCCGCCGGGTCGAAGTTTTGCAGGAACTCAGGCGGGTTCTGGAGAATCTTGCGGAACATCTCGGGCCCGGTCGCGGCCGTCAGACCCTCGGGGCGACCGATGCCCTTGCTGCTATCCCAGCCGACACCGATGCTTTGCAGGAACTCCTTGCTGATGCCGATGGCCCCCATGTCGCGGCTGCGCCATCCGCCACGCCGCAGTTGCAGCATGGTATTGATGACCTGTTCGAGGGGCTTCTTGCTGTAGACCGCCATATTGGTGAGGGTCTTGAGCAGGCGGCCGTCTTCGGCGAAGATTTCCCCCATGCCCACGAAGGCGGCCCGCAGCCGCACGACGCCCTGCACCGTCTCGTCGAAGGTCAGGGGTGACTTCACCGCGAAGTCCCGCACCTTGCGGAGCGCGGCCTCGCCAGCACCAGCGCTACCCTCCAGGGCCTGAAACTGCTTGCGGTACAGTTCCATCCTGGCGCTGGCGTCCGTCATCTGGCTGCCGACACCCTTGATGGCTGACCCGATGGCGTAGAGGGCTCCGCCCGACACAAAGGCCATCGTCTGCATCGTGTACGTGAAATCCAGCGCCACGCGCCGCATGGAGTTGAAGGCTCCGCTGAAGTCGCGTTGCAGCGCCGTCGGGTCCAGCATCGCGCCACGGCCACCACGACTACGGGTAACGGGGGCCTCATTGATCTGGCGGGAGATGACCCCCATGCCGCGCGCACCGGCCGCGAACTGGCGCTCCGCCCGCTGGCCCAGGAGTTGCGCTGCAATGAAGGCCTGATCCAGGCGCCGCATGTCGGTGGCGGGGTTGGTGACCCTGTAGGTGGCGCGCAGGGCCTTACCGTAGGTCTGTTGCGCCTGTTGGACCACCTTCTCCATTTGGCCGGCGCTCGGGGCCGTGATGGGTAGCGCGAACAGGCCCTTGGCCTGCATGCGCTGCGACATAGCCCCCAGTTGGGTCGCCAGTGCCCGCTGGGCCTCGGGCGTGATGGTGGGGTCCATGTGGAACATCATGGTCCGCTGGCGCCTGCCGGCCGCGGTGGTGCCCTTGATGCTCCCCATCGCACGGTCGAGTTCCGAGGTGTCGATCCTCACCCGGCCGGTCATCACGCCGTCTCGTCCGAAGGTGGCCTTGAACCTGTCGAGCGCGAGCTGAAGCTCCTTAAGCTCCGCCAGGCCGGTGACTTGGGCGTCTATCTTGAAGAGCCAACTCAGTTGCTCAGGCAAGTTTCACCCCCTTCGATAAAGTCGAGATAGCTTCACGAATCTTGTTCCGCAGACTCCAGAGCCGGATTTCGGCCAGCGTCATGGGGTTGCCGTCGGGACCCGCGCCCGCGACCGAGAGATGCATACGGCCTGCGTGCCGCACCTGGGTGCGGCGGTATTGGTCCATGTAGCGGCGCATCTCGGGTACCAGCGGGGCCAGAAATCCGGCATCGCGGAGCCGCTGCTTGTGCAGTTTGTCGAACTCCGCGATGCCCTCGCTGGTCATAAACCCACCAGTCATTCCGCTATACATCGCCACCTCCAGCAGATCGAGCTGCCGAAGGGCGTCCAGCCTGCTGAACCATGCGCTGAGCAGCCGCAGGGGAACATCCTTTAGGTCGCGGGCTGGATGTTCCCCGTAGCGCTGACACCACTTGAGGAGGTCTCCGCCCGAGAGCCGCATGGCGACATAGAAGTCGTCTGGGACTTCCCGGGCAAGTCTTCCCCCAGTGTCTCAAGGCTCTCCTTGTCCATCGCCTCAAGCTCCCCATCAGAAGGGAGCGTGTTCTCGTCGTCGGGTTCGGCCTCGGGTGAGATCAAGCCCTCTTCCGTCATGATGTGGGCCGCGAGGGCCACAATCAGGACCCCCGCCCCACGACGGCCAAGCCACGTCGAGACTTCCTGCACGAAGTTGCGATGCGCGATGGATTGCAGCAGCTTCACGAGATCCCGGTGCAGAATCTCAAGGCGATAGTAGCTGCCCTCGTTGATGTACTGGCCCGCCGTGATCTGCAACGACTCAAACAAGCCGCCGAAGCTGTCCTCGCGTTCCCGCAAGCTCAGCCGGCGCAGCTTGTAGTTCGTCGCTGGCGCGATCTCGGTGCCGGCCTCATCGTACTTGGGCGGTACCGTGAAGCTGTATTGCGCTGTCTCATTCAGGCTGGACATTACCCTTCGCTCCTTACATTACGGAATGATGATGGTGTCGTACTCGTGGAAGTAGCTGGCGCCGCCGCCGGTGGCTGCCGCCAGGAATCGGCCCGTGTAGGGCTTGACCCTGAAGCGGAACTCCGTCTCGCGGGCGGCACCGCTTTCGGCGTTGGCGGCATAGTCAGGCAGATTTACCTGCTCACACCAGAAGAAACGCCGCCAGCTCCAGACGTTGCCCGTCGGGGCATCGCCCAGACACTCGATGAAGTCGATTGCCACGCGCTGCACCCCGACGTAGGGGTTCACGATGCTGTAGTCGCCAGTGTTGACGAGTTGGCCCCACTTGAAGGCGAGGCCCACGATGCAGGCCGTGTCGGCCGACACCAGCGTCGGGTCGATGTAGTCCATCCCGACGGTGTCGCCGTTGATGACCGCCGTGTAGGCCGTCGAGGGGTCATAGGTGAAGCCGAAGGGCGCGAGGTCGATGACGGCGCAACTCGTGATGTCGATGTTGCCGATGAAGGGGTCCGTGATGGTGATGACGCCCGTGACGGCGGTTCCGGTGACGAGGTTGTGCCAGCGCTGAAGGTCCGTAACACCCGCCGTGTCGTAGACCCAGGCCCGCGTCGAGGCCGCCGTGGTGTCGATGTCCGTGAAGGGCAGGCGGTCGATCTCCATGCTGGCGTTCGGGGCCGCGCCCGTGACCTTCAGGAGGCAGAACATCATGTCTTCCTTGTTGACCGGAACCAGCAGCGTCGGGTCGCCCACCGTACGGTCAGCGTTGATCTGCGCCTGGGTGCGGCTCAAGGCCCCCATGCCGATGCACTTCTCGATGGCGTTGGCCTGTTCGCTGGTCAGCGAGAACAGAATCTCGCCGTAGCCCCCGAAGCTCCGGAGTTCACACTCCGGCGGCACGCGGGCATCCAGCGTCAGGGGGTTCAGCGTTGGCTGACCCGCCGTGTAGCGCGGGTTCTTGGCCCCCGGGATGTGGTCGCCGTCGATGAAGACATACGGGGTTCCGTTGGTGATGAATCGCTTGTCGATCTGCGCAACCAACATCGATCCAGACATCACATCATAGATATCGTTTGCCATGTCTATCCTCCAGTGAGGGTTACGAAGTCATACAGCACCACATGAAAGAGGTGCTGCTCTGCCTCCGGCAACCTGCCGTAGGTCTCGTCCGGGGTGTCGGGTCTCATTCCCACCGTGCCGCTGCGCCACAGGTCGGCCAGCGGAGCCGGGATGTCGAGCCCCTGCCGCCCCCGCAGGAAGGCCCGCAGGTGCCGAATCGCTGGGTGATGCAGCTTGTCGAAACCGCCCTCGATATCCGTGCCAGAACGGATGGTCGTCGGCGTCTCAAGGTAAAGCGTCACCCTCGTCTGGTCCACGATTGCGGTCTCGGGGTGCCACCCCTGCGGAATCCCGCGGGTGGCCTGCTGCTTCGGCAACGTGACGACCAGGCAAGGCCGCACAAAGGTCGGCTGCTCACCAGAGGCAATGTCCTTATAGTTGTAAATGTTGTACGCCGGGCTCAGCGAAAAGCTCACGGCGTCACCCGGGGCAACCCCCGGGATAGCGTGGCTCACGATGATCTGCGTGCCGTTGATTTCAAGGATGCGGCGTTCCACCGCCACACCCCCTACTGTAACGTCAATCAGGTCCCCTATCAGAAACCCACTGATGTCCGTCAGGGTGAACTTGCTCTGATTGGTGACTACCGCCACCGTGGTGGAGAAACTCAGGACCCCATCCAGGTGATGACGCAGCACGTCGGCGTGGTAGTGGTTCACTTGACGGCCCCCAGCCGGCTGAGGGCCGTCGAGAAGGCATCAAGCGCCGCTGCCGCCGCCTCGGTCCACATATCTTTTCCCTCGTGCTGCACGGGCGATCCCTCACGCTCAATGCGCTTCGGGTAGGCCTCGCGGCGCGCCCCGGTGATGAGTTGCCCCTCGTCGTCATAGAGGTCGAACGTCTCCTTGTCGCCGATGGCGTTGGCGAGTCCGTACTCGTAGTCGAAGGGTTTGATCTCCGGGTACTGGGCGGCGGTGGTCTCGTCCTCGGGGTGCGCAACAATGGAGGCGCCCAACGACTCCTCGCTGATGCCCACCATGGCGGAACGTGCATCCGGGGTTCGTTCGTGCTCTAGCTTGATGCCGCCCTTGTAGGCCCCTGTGTAGACCGGGACCTGCGCCTGCACAACAGCGTGCGCGGCGGCCGCCACTTGCTCGGGCATCTCCTGAAGAGCCTGAATCATTTTGCCCAGACGGTTAAGCTCTTCGGCCCAGTTGCCGACGGGGCCATACCGGATGGTCAACTTGACTTCGCCGCTCATGCAAAGCTCCGATCCACATAGATGCGGTACTCCTGCACCAGACCGCCATTGAAGAATCGGTCCAGCTTCTTGATGTTCGCCACCTTGTCGTCGCAGCGCAGCGTGGTCTGTTCGGTGATGGTGATGCTGCCGTCCAGCTTCAGCTTGATGTCGCCCGCCAGCACGTTGCCACCAACGTACTGCGCCTCGCGTTCCCCGACCTCTTCCTCCACCGGGTAGATGCGGGTCAGGGTCTCGATGTAGCTGGGCTGGGTGTAGCTATTGGTGGCGGGCACCAGGGTGCGAACACAGATGTACCATACACGGGCACTCTTCTGCGGGTGCATCCGGTAGGTGTTGGTCCGAACCTTCTGGGCCGTGTCGCCGTTCATCGATTCATTCCCCTTATGATGCGAGACGAGTAGTGGTTGACCCGCTTCTGGGTCCGGGACGCCAGCTTGTCGAACTCGTCCCCCTTGACGTTGCTGAGTTGGCTGTAGGCTGTCACCAGCTTGCGCCCTACCTCACAGTAGGCTTGGTTGATGTCCAGCAGATGCCCCTCGACCCACACCCTGCTGGTGGCGGGTTGCGGCACCACGAACTCAAGGCTCATGCTGTAGGGCCTCCATGTGAAGCCCGCCACCTGAAGGGTGGTGCCAACATAGATGCGCGGCGGGTCGGGCCACCACTGGTAGGTGTAGTCTCGCCCATAGAGTCGCCGGGTGGCGTCCAGGGCGTTGAGGCTCATCCCCACCACGCCGTTCGTGAAGTCAAGGTTGATGTCGCTCCCGTAGTGGTCGCGGTCGCCCTGATTGAGGCCCGCCAAGCAGCGTTGCCCCAGGAGGCGGCACTTACGCAGAATCTCGGTGATGACATCCGGTTGGACGATGTGCTTGGTGACATCCGTGGGGTGGAAGTTCCACTCGTCCTGAACCATGTGCACCAACGTATCGACGGCCATCTAGTCGTCCTTCTTGTGCTTGCGCGTCTTGCTGTCGGGGGTGGCGGCGTCAGGGGTGGCGCTGGCGGGTTCAGCCTCCGGCTCAGGGCCGCCCAGCGCTTCGGTGGGGCTGTCCTCGTGGGGCAGCGGCAGCCCGTAAGTGGTCTCGGGGTCGAGGGGCGGCACCATGGTCGCCACATCCTGAATGGCCGTCGGCGGCCCATCACACGGCATGTAGCGCTGGAAGCGCTCCTCCGTGATATCGCCGGATTCGAGGCCGCGGCGAATGAAGCCGATGCAGCGAATGGTGTCGTAGAGTGCCGACGG
Organism: Kiritimatiellia bacterium; assembly: GCA_041653875.1. Classification (GTDB taxonomy): domain Bacteria; phylum Verrucomicrobiota; class Kiritimatiellia; order JAAZAB01; family JAAZAB01; genus VSJD01. The sequence continues at coordinate 16,750 of JBAZEM010000031.1, read as the reverse complement.
GAACTCCAGGCAGCCGCTTGCGCACGGGAACTCCATGTCGTAGATCACCAGCGGCCGACGCCGGCCCCTGATGCCCTTGAAACGGACATACTCCATTCTAGACCTCCTTCAGTTCGTCGGCCGCCACGATCCGGAGACACCAGGCCTCAAGGCCCTCTTCCGGCACCACCCACGCAAAGCCGTTGCTGTGGCGATGCGCACCCTCAATCTCACTCGCCTGGATGGCGACCGCGGTGCGCTTCTCGTCGATGCCATGCTTTGCCTTGGCGTAATCCTTGGCGGCCTTCATGGTGAGTCCCACGTCGTTGGGCCCGTCCTTCGGGATCTCAACCGCCGTCCCCGCCGGGGCGGCCCCCCCGCGAGGGGGGGCCGGTGCCGGCAGGGGGTGGGTGGTGACGGGCTTCCAGGCTGTGTAGAGCCCGTTGGCGTTGCGGGTGCCACGGGTTGCCTCCATCTTGGGCTGCGCCTTGATGATGTTCAAGGCCTTCTCGGTAAGTGCCATTGAAAGTGCTCCTTAGGTGGTGGCCGTGGCGCCCGTCGAGGCGATGACGCCCGGGAAGTCGTTGTATAAGAAGTTGAAGATCGAACGTCCGTAGAACTGGAGCTGGTCCGGTCCGCCGGCGGCGTTGGCGATCCTCACGTTGGGGCTCTCGGTCACGAGACCCCTCAGCCAGTGGGAGCCGCTGTCAATCAGCATCCACCAGTTCTGGGTGCCGAGGCTTCCGTTGAACCACGGGCACTCCACGATCTTGGTGATACTCCACCGGTCGTAGTTGTTCTCCTCGTTCGTGGCGCCATGCTTGTACTGGTTCTTGATGAGTTCGTTGGCGATCCGGCGGTTCCGCATCCCGATCACCAGCGTGTCGAAGTTGGTGGTCAGTGGGTCGCCCGTCGCGTCCTGCATGTCCTCGGCCGTGTTGAGCGCATAGGCGGCGTCGATGGCCGCGGCGCTCAGCGCCAGATCGAGGGCGTTGTCGTAGACCGTGGGGTTCGTGCCCTTCGTGTGGGTGTTGCTGATGAGCGGCTGCCCATCCGGGCAGGTCAGGAGCGCACCCGTGAACATATCGAGCAGGATTGCGCCCGCGCGCCGGTTGTAGGCCTTCATGGCCCCCAGGCTGAAGTCCTGCAGGTAGTCGGCCAGCTTCGGGAAGACATGCAGTTGCGGGTCGCCGTACTTCAACTGCATCTCGCTGACGATGAAGCTCGACTTGTAGATGATCTGCCCGAAGGTCTGGTCAGTCGGCAGGTCCCATTCCTGGACCGGGTAGGGGCTCAGCTCAGTGCCGGGCTGCCACGCCTCGGCCGATTCCTGGTTGCTGAACTCGTGGATGAGGCGGTTGGTGGCCTGGATGTTGAATATCTGGCCGATCCACCCGAAGTCGCGGTTGCCGGGGCTCATGTAGTCGCGCAGGCTTTCCCAGATGAGGGGGTTCAGCTTCGGCGCCACACGGCTGGCGAAGGCGGCAAGTGTCATTGGTGCCATGTTGTTTCTCCTTTAGAGTGATGTTCCGCGCTCCCGCGCTCTACGGGAACTGGTGCCGGATGACCGACACATGAACCATGTTGCGCCCCGGGTCGTGATGCAGAACCGCGAAGTCGTTGTTGGCGGCAGCCGCGAGATCGAAGGCGTTGGCCGCGAAGTCCAGCGGGTCGCCCGCCTGGCAGGCGGCATCCGCGATGGTGCCCTGCTCGACCTCCAGGATGTCGCCCGGACGGAGAAACTCCACGTCACACAACACGGTGCCGGCTGCGTTGCCGGTGTGGGTTGTGCCGTCGTAGATGCGCGCGATGCCCGCCACCTCTCGGCCGCCAACCGCGAGGGCTACGCGACCGTTGACCAGGATGACGAGAGAGCCGTCCTGGATGGCCTGCCCGTTGGCGATTGCCATGTCGGGGATGGGGGTCATCGTCTGAAACAGGTTGCAGAGGTTGCTCTTATACTTGAAGGCCATGTAGTGCTCCTTGTTAGAACCCAGTGCGGCGAGCCTTGCCGGTGCCCCGCAGAGCTTCGACGAAGCTGCTGGTGCGCTGGAAATCGGCGTCGCGCGACGGGGCGAAGAAATCGTCCTGCTCGGGGGCATCGCGTGGCGGCTCGGTGACGGATGTCCCGACACCGGCGCCCCGGGCGGCTGTATCGGCCGTCCGCTTGCTCTGCACCTGAGCCAGTAGGTTGAAGATCGTGTCACGAGACTCGGGGGTCGCGCTTCTGACCGCATCCAGTACCTCCGGGCCAATCAGCCCGTTCTCGCTCGCGGCCAGCAGGTTGGTCTCCAGGTCCCCCAGACGACCTACCTTCGTCTGGATGGTTGCCAGTACCTCCGCGACCTTGGCGTTGCTGGCGGCGTCACCGGCCAGAATCTTCTCCAACGAGAGACCCGACAACTGACGCTCTAGCTCCGCCTTCTCGCCCTCAATGGTCTGACGTAGTTTTCGTTCCCGCTGGCGCTCTTCCCAGAACTTCCGGTTCCCCACGCTCAGGAAGTCAATCACCTCCTGGGGTGAGGCCGTCTTGGGGTCGAGACCGGCGGACTGCATCGCCTTGATGGTGGCCTCCGGGAGTTTGACTCCGTCGTCACGCACGACTGCATCCGCGGCTGGCGCCTCCTGGTGGGCGGGTTCGGTCAACGCCGGTTCCCCTGGCGTGCCCTCCATGAAAGCGGCCACGAACTTGTCGGTGACGGACGGGGTAGCGCTCATGGGGGCCGCCGGCTCAGCCGGTGCCCCCGAGGGCTCATCAGGCGAAAAGTTTGGGCTAAAGAGCCATCTCATGTTTTACTCCTTGCGGGTGGCCCAACGGCCACTCACAGAATAGATACAGGGGCGATACTGGTACGGCAATCGTGAAAAGCCTCGCCGGAGGGCAGACCGCCGTAGACAAAGGGCGGGAATTGCCAGCTCGCGCCCGTGGCGGGGTCCCGAAAGGGTTCGTCCCATGGCCTGATCTGGTACGCCATCCTACTGCGACACAGCGGGGTCGTGCGTTCGTCGATGAGGGGTATGGCCTGCTTGCCCGGGTAGTGACCCCGACCCGCCAGATAGAGGGAGGCCTGCCCCGTGGAGCTGAGGGCCGCGTCCGCCGCGCGGTGGAGCTGAAGGCGCAACATCGGGGCCGCCGCCAGGGAGGCCACCACATCCGGGACGTTCCCGCCAGTTTGCAGGCTCCCCATCGACGCCACGGTGAAGATATCCTCCAACCGGCTACGCGCCAGACGGGTCAGGGATTCGCCGTAGGACCTGATCTGGGGATATTCCCCAACTGTGGCGGATTCGAGGGGCCAGAGCTGGAACATCAGCTCCGGCAGGGTGCGGCCCAGGTCCTGCTCGGCTTCACGCAGCAAAAGCGCCAGCGCCGCCAGGAAAGCCTCGATGGCGGCGTGTGATTCGCGCTCCGTGCGGGCCCGCCCCAACTCAAGGCCCAGCATCAGGACCAGCACATCGAAGCTGCCCACCGAGCGGTCCACCAACCGCTTGTGCTCAGCCGCGAGGCTAGAGGCCTCGTTTGTCGGTTCCATTGGTCTTCCCCTGCGGCGGGTTACTCTTGGCGGCTGCCAACATTTGCTCCATCTCCTGCGCCTGCTGTTCGGCCTCTTCCATCGCCTTGATGGTGCCTTCGCGGTCCTGAAGGTCCACCACCTGCTGCATGATGGCAATAAGTTCCGTCGGTGGCAGACCCAACTTTTGACACATCGCCACCATGGTGGTGATCTTCAACTTCTCGTCGGGGGACATCACCTCACCCCCGAACTCGAACCGGACCCTCACCTTGCGGGCATCCTCAACGCTGAAGTCCGGTATGGCGTCCCGCATAGCCAACATGATGAGGCCGGTCTGCAACAGGGACGCGATCCGGGTTTGGAGCATGTTGTCCCGGATACGGCCCACGCGCTGAACGTGAATCTTCTCCAGGATGCTCTTGCTGAAGCCGCTCAGTTCCCCGAAGCGGCTGATCTTGCTGGGGTCGAGGTTCGACAGCGGACTGCTGCCCGCGATGGCGACCCGGTAGCGGTCCAGCACCGCCTCGTGCAGGCTCTGGGTTGGCACGTTCTCGGGGTAGGTCAGCTTCCCCTGGCGGTCGAAGTCCGCACTGGCGGCCTTCAGGACAGCCCCGGCCCCGAGGTCGCTCTTGTTGAGTTCCTTGCTCTCGGCGCCGGGTTCGTTCGGGAGATCGATGTCGAGCGCCACCAGCGGCGGACTACCGGCGTTGATGGCCCCCTCCTTCCAGTAGCGCAACAGGCGGTTGATGTCGTCCGTGGTCGAGAGGTCGTTGAGCATCACCTCGCTGGCCCCGCGTTCGTCGTCGGCCGCCAGCCGCTGCCATCTCAGGGGTTCGACAATCCAGCGGTCGAGGGTACGCATCAGGGCACTCTGTTGCGCGTCCTCCGGCAGTTGGCGCAACACCGGGGCCGTCAGGAGCGCGTTCTGGTTCAGGCTTCGGGGGTTCGGGGGCGGCGCGCCGTCATCCCCCATCACCACCTCGCTGTCGCCGCTGTACTGGATGATGCGGTCCCGGTAGATGTCCCAACGCCTGATGTGCTCCTCGCCGGCGTCATCCTTGATGCCGTACTCGATGCGGTAGAAGAGCGGCAGATGGCGGTCCGTCATCTCCATGTCCCACGCCTCGGAGGGGAAGAACTTGAGGCGCGCGATGGCGTCCTGGCCCACGCCCTCGGACTCCACCTGCGCGAGGCCGTCGCCCGTGAGGGCGCAATCGGCCAACACGTTGTAGATCCATTCCCGGAGTCCCTTGTCGCCGCTCGGGTAGTCGTTGGTGAAGTTCAGCAACCGCTCGGCCAGCAGGCGCTGCCGGGCCTCAAGGGTCTCACCCTCGCCCAACCCCTCCCACACGATGCGGGTCCCGATGGGGAAGACATCCATCACGATATCGTCGATCTTGTTCCGGATGCAGTTTTCGAGATAGACCGGCTCCTCGTCCGACGGGTCGGGCACCATCACGTTGCGCCACAGCGAGAGCGCCACCTGGTTCTGGGTCTGGGTGTCCTGGTAGAGGTCGTTGTAGGGGTGGCCCTCGTAGTAGTTGCGCAGCAACTGGACGAAGTCCTGCTGCAAACGGCGGCGCTGATAGTAGGTCAGGTTGTCGATGTATGGCATCCTCAACTCCTCTTAACGTCCTGTCCGGGCGGCGGCAGTTGCCGCAAATACTTGGGGCCGGTCGAGACCGCGGGTGGCGAGGCTCGCCGGATGGTGGTGTTGTCCTGCCCCTGCCGCTTGCGTCCAATGGTCTCGGCCAGGTAGCGGATACCGTCCGGGTGGTGGTCATCCTGGTGCGTCTTGGGCCTATTGGTTCTATCACTCAGCATGTAGCCCTGCATTTGCCGGATGGTGTTTTTGCACCGTGGATGAATCCTCAGCGCGCGGTGGCCGGTGCCATCACAAATCCAGCGGCTCACGTACTCGATGCCGCGGCTGATGTCATGGCTCTTGACCGCCACCACCAGGAGGCCGCGCTTCCGCATTTCGGTGATGAGTTCCCGCGCGCTACCGTCCACGCACCAGAACTCGACTCCGTACTTCTTGGTCAACTCGGCGTAGACCTCGGCCTGTTCGTAGGCCTGCTGGCCGTAGGCGCTGTACTCCTCGAAGCAGTCGTAGTATGGTCCGTTCAGGCAAAAGAGGTTGCCGGCCGCTGGGTCGGTCGCAAACCCGTAGTCGGCGGTGCCGAAGATGCGGCAGTTCTCGCGGTACTCGGCCTCCTGGCTGACGTTGCGGTAGTCGAACTTGGGGTAGACCGCCCCCGTGGGGCTGGGGCGCAGGCACATCATCTGGCTCTCGAACTGCTCGACGCTGTCCTGCAGGGCCTCGATGGCGGCGTCGATCTCGTAGTGGCCGCAACCCTGCTTGGCGTGCCCCTGGCAATACTCGACCAGCGGGCAGTTGCGCCTCAGGGCGTCGAGGTAGAAGAGCGCCCTATCGCTGAGGGCCGAAATGGCCTCCCCCTTGGCGCTCGTGTTGGCCTGCCGCAGCAGCTCGGGGTAATCGGCACACGAGATGCCGGCCGGCAGGTCGCGGGTGCGCCAATCGTCGCAGCGCTCCATCACGTCGATGACGTTCCAGCGGAAGTAGCGGTACTGGCCGGCCTGCGCCTTCTCGATCAGGATGGTCATGGTGAGGCCGGGTTCCTTCTGGGTGGAGGCCAGCACCAGGACGGCCGGCAGCTTGCGGCCCGGCCGCGCCATCGGTATCCGGAGCCCTTCGAGCAGCACCTTGTACTGCATGAGCTCAACCTCGTCGCAACTGAACCAGATGGTGTGCTCGTGGTTCAACCCCTTCTGGGAGGCCGTGATGATGAACAGCACGCTGCCGTTCGTGAAGTCAACCCTGTGCTGGTTGGCCTTCTCGATGGCATGGTTGAAGTGCGCGTGTTCCTGCCAGCGCCGGATGTAGTCGATGCAGGTCAGGGCCTGATCGACCGTGGAGGCCGCATGGCAGGCACTGTACTTTGGGATGAACCAGCAGAGGCTGAACACCAGGGCCGCCAGACCCATGGTCTTCATGCCACCCCGCGAACCATGCAGCAACGCGCGGCCATTGAGGCGCGACAACTCCTCGTCCGAGAGATCACGCCACTCGCCGTCGTCGCTCTTGGCGTTGGCGTAACACCAGAGCTCCCACGTCCACCGAAGGGGGCAGGTGTTGCCCTCCGTGAGCGCGCCGGTGGGCATCAGGATCACGCCGCCGTCGGTGGCGGGCGCCAACCCGACCTCAAGCCAGCGTTGCCACTCGTCGATGGTCTGCGGCGGTAGTGTCAGGATGGCCTTCAGTTCGTCGGTGGCAGACTCGTAGGCGGCCGGGTTCTCGATCATGCGCCGCAGGTCGGAGGCCGCCACCTCGGTGCCTTCCAGCATGGTCTCAAGCGTCAGCTTGCCGGATTTGAGATCGAGCGCGATGTCGCGCCACGGGCGGGCGGCCCAGGGTGCGCCATCCACCACCGCGCCCCAGACCCGCCAGCGTTCGCTGCTGCGCTCGGTGCCGGCCGCGGTCTCGCCGATCAGCGTAACGGCCGCGGCGTGCACGAAGCGCCGGCTCCGGTAGCGGTCGGGTAGTGAGCAGAAGAGCGCGCACTGGACCCGGTAGCTGCGGATCATGTACTGCTGGACAATGACCATCTCGGGTGGCATAGGCTTGACAATACCGCAGAAGGTGGTATACTTCAGATGCGGGTCGGGACAGTGGTAGCAGCGCGATGCCTCGCCGACCCGCACAAGCCTGATGTCCCCCGTTACCTCCCTAGAGCGCCCCCCGGTAATTCGCACCTCCCGGGGGGTGTTCTGTTTCCAGTATGGTATAATGCTCCATGGACCCCATACCCGCCGGATGGTTGAATACGCCCGTTACCCCCGAAGAGGCCCAGGAACTCATCCGCAGGTTGAGGGAGTTTCTTCCGGAACTATACCCGGTGTCCGACGACGAATCCTGATTGAGGTATAATGCTCCCGAGGTGATGATATGGCATGGAATCTGAAGTTTGATGTTCGCCGTTGCATCGGAGGCGATGGCTTCATACTGCGCATAGTACACGAGCAGGGTGATGATGTCATCCGCTTCATCCTCCCGCTCGACAAGAGACAGGCCGAGGACCTGCACCGGAAGCTGGGCGAGGCGCTGCACCAGCCGGCGGCCCAGGAGCCGGTGCTGAGATTCGATGTGCGGGTCCAGCCGCTCCTAACCTACGCGGTTGATTTTGCCGGGGAGGTGCGGGATCCGGAGATGATCGTAGGCCGTGTCGTGAACTTCAGCGACCTCTACCTCGACATGACGAAGGCCGCCCTCACCAACGTACAGCGGCCGCCGGCCAAGTTTCACATGAAACAGGCGGTCTCGAAGGGGGCGTGCCTGGGTCATGTGCAGGACCGGCATTGGCGGGGCTGGAACTCCGTATCACCCACCGCACTGCTGGATAGCCCCGAGGGCTGGTACTACCGGGTCAAGATCAAGGGCCAGAGCGTGCACCCATGGTGGGCCGAGTCCGACATCGAGGCGGTGCGCGATGCTGATTGACTACACGCTCACGCTGGATGTGAGGTTGGACGTTGAGGTGGGGGACGACGGGGAGGTGATGAGTATTAAACTCCTCCCCTGCGGACTCAAGGACGAGATAGACGGGTTACTGCTCGACCCAAAGTTTCAGGCCCTGGTTGACGAGGCCCTCGACCAGGAGCCGGAGCAGCAGTACCTGGCTGACTGCGACCGTGAGTATGATGCAGCACGCGACCTGGAGGGTGAGTGATGTCTGAGATGATGAAGCTCTTCTGTGGGTTATGTGTCGGAACCGCCGTCGCGTGGGGGGTCATGTACCTGCTGCTGCGGGGTAGGGGATGCTGAAGCATGTCTTTTACCCACGCTGCACCCTCAATGTGCGGGTCGAGACCCGGGAGGATGGGCTCTACAGCGTGATCTTCTTCGATGGCGACAACTGCCTGGAGATTGCGCTCACGGGCGAGCAGTTGCGCTACGTCGAGCGGGTGCTGGGTTATGCGCTACCGGAGAGAGAAGGGTAGGCTAATCATGCACGCTCCCCGCGTCTACCACGCAGCCGCATGCCCGGCAGATGAAGAACGATGGATGTCTGGCATCAATCCGCACCTCAATGGTGCCGCTTCTATGCCGTGCCTTGACCACGTACACCGCCTCGCGCACTTCGCCGCCCGGGCATACGCGGCCTGTGCCGTGACAGTGCGGACAATCGGATCGCCATTCGGCGGTGATTAATGGACACACCGGGCAGTCGCCGTGTGGTTCGCTATGCATCATGCGCCTCCAACTCGACGCCCAGCACGCGGGCGATGTCGGCGCACAGGGCGCGGAGCTGGGTTTCGTGGTACTCGTGCCGGTGTCCCTGCGTCTCATCCCATGGACGTATCCAGCGCTTGTAGTGATGCCGCACCTGCCTCTCGTAGCTGTCCAGCACGGCAGGCCAGCCGTTGCGCGCGGCGGCGAGTAAAGATTCATTGGGCGGGATGGGCGCTCCATTGCCTAGACCGCCATATTCCCCGCCAGCCGATCCGTCATCAATAACGCGATCAGTATAACGACAGCCCACAGGTCCGAGCCACGCACAGTATTCATCCTGCTGCCACTCCCACGGCCCCGGCGTTGCCGCCTGCTCTGCGGTACGCGCCTGCGTGATAGCCGCCAGGGCGGCGGCGTGTAGCTCTTGTAGGTTCATCGTGTCTGCGGCCCTCCTGCCGCGAGTCTGCGCTGTAGCACCAGCGCGTTTTGAAGTGCGAGAATCAGGGCGGCGTATTCAGTGATACGGATACCGCCGAATTGTCCCATCTCCCAGATCGCACCATCGGGTTGTAGAAATATCGAGTAGCGCCCGCACTCGCCAGCGTATAATTTATCTCCGCCCGCTATCTCTGCCCACAGCCCCGCGTCAGTCTTGCCTGCGAAACCGGGCGGGGGGAAGATGGGGGCGGATTCATCTAAGGGGACGCATGTTTTCTGCTCATCGTCTGGATTTACGTCAGTGGTAATCCACCATTTGCTGCCCGATTCCCAAGCTTCCAACGCCTCGAACCAGCGTCCATCCCATTCGATCAGCCCGCCAACCCACGCTTCCGGCGTCACCGGCACGCCGAACAGCAGGCACGGGTTATCCTCAGTGTGCCAGTGGTCAAGCATCATCTCGCTCCTTTGCGCGTATGTCGCGCATCCTGCGCCACGTTGCGTTTGCATCGTCCATCCCGCGCTGGTAGTCGTCGCGCCTGCTCTCGCGCCCTAGGTGCCAGCCAAGCACGATTGCTATGCACAGCAGGCCGAAAATGTACAGTAGCATCCCGTAGCTCATACGGCCTCCTTTGCGGCGGCAAGCCACTCCTGTAGCGCCTCGTGATGCTGGATTGCCTGCTTCAGCGGGGCGGTGTCCGTGTAGCAGTTGGCGTGTATTTGGATGGTTGGCTCGCCAGTTTCATAGTCGAAGAAGCTCGTGGCAACGGCGCGCTGGTCCGCGTAGTGATTCAACATACAGCACGGGCCGGTTGCACCTATCAGCCCCAGCAGTTCCGGCACCGGCAGCATGTCGGCAGGCGGCAGTAGGGGCGCAATAACCGTGCGAGCATCGTGCCCTGCTAACCATCCCCCGGGATGCACAATCCAGTCGCCAACAGCGTCTACCTGCTCATTACACGAATCGCCATTGATATCAGCGCTCGTAACTTCGCACAGCATCCCGGCCGTCGGCGTGATGTGCCAGTGCCAGCCTAGGCCGGTGCTGTCGCATATCGGGCAGATGCCGTTGCCGTTGCAGCACTCGCACACAGGCGGCGTATCAGCAACGGCAAGCTGGCCGTTGACGCGCACGAGGTATTTATCCCACGGTAGCGGGTTATCTGTAGACATTTGGGAACACCCCTATTTCGCCTGTTACTGGTAGGTCAGTAAGGCGAGTGATGATGTCCTGTATTTCGCGGTATGTCACGTCAGCACATTCGTCGTTCAAACAACGCATGGATTGAACATGCTCAAGGCACTTGCGATATTTGGCGGCTTCATCGCACTTCCGTTTAAACGCACCGCGCCAGTAGATAACTGCGTTCCTTGCGGCATCGAGTCGATCTTTCATCGGTACGGTGTCAACCGATAAATCTAAATCTTCCTCAGTGACCACGCTGCAACGCTCTCCGCATGTACAGCAGGTAGCGAGTAGACGGCCTTCCTCAACTTCGCTAACGTCTTTTACGACGCCGCTACAACATGAACTCATCATTATAAACTCCTTTGCAATTGATTCCACTGTAGCATCACAGCACCCCCGCGTTATGCAGCGCTTCGCGCACCGCGGGCGATAGGCCGGTGCCTGCGCAGATGTGGCACTTCGCGCGAGTGTCGGCGTTCGTCAGGTACGCGCCTTTCCGGCACCCAGCACACCCGCCGCCGTTTTCCAGCAGCAGCGCTAGGGCGTCAAGCGCGGAGCCGAGTTGTATAGATACGTCTGGCGGGTCGCAAAACACCGCCGCCGCGCGGCACTTCTCCGCCCGCGCCTTGCACGCCGCGATTGCGTCATGTACATTATGCACCTTGCGCCTCCTTTGCATACGCATCGCCCCATTGGCGGCAGTATTCATCCACGAATACCGCCACGAATGACATCGTTAAAATTCCGCAGCCGCCCTCGTCGATGAATCCATCTAGCGAGCAGTCCGGCATTTATCAGTCCACGTGCGCACACCGCATCCAGATTGCATTGAGCAAGGGAGATACGTTCCCGCCTTGCCGAGACTGTAAGGTCGCTGTCACATGGGTACTCATCCAGCCGACCTATAACTAGGCGGCGCTAGGGTGCTGCCTGTGATGTGATCTTCAAAGTCGCGTATAGCGAATGGTGAGTAACCCAAGAGCAGGCCGTCAATGCGCACGGCTTGTTTGGCGGGCATGGTGTCCGATGTTCTAACCCAGCGGAGCAGATCAACCGCCCAGGCTGCCCCTGCGTATCCATACTCTGCCAACCCGTTAGCTCTCGCCAATACAAAGGGAATCGCGCCAGGGTCGCCATGCTCTTGGAGCTTGGTGCGGATACGGATGCGCTCGACTTCGCTTGCCTCGATACACCCGAGAAGCGCCAACGGCCTTACTCCGCGCGCGATCAAGTAGGATTCGGCCCGCATCACGTCTGCGCTGGGGAGATGCTTATCTATCCTCATTGCTCCCTCCCCGAAAATCCGGCTCCGCAAAATGACCCACTACCCGCAAACGCGGCTACTGCGTCCTGTTGATCCTCTGGCAGCTCACTGAAACTACGCACCCTGCGCCTCCGGGATCGAGATTGCGAACGCCACCAGCCGGGGCGAACGCAGGTCGCGCGCTAGCTGACTGGTAAATGGGTCATCAAGGCCGCGCCACCACGTATACCCGTCTAGTTCGCCGTCATTATCGCCTGTAATGCATATAGCCTCTGTACCATCCGGCAGCGCCCGCAGCTTGGCTACGCTGGCATACTGCTTCGCGGCCTCTAGGCCGTGTTCTATTCTGCGTTTCACTTCTGCACTCCCTTCGGTAGTTTCTCATGCCACGCCTTGTCAAAGGCACGGGCCGCATTCTCTGGCGAATCGCCGAAGCCCGCCACGCCGTCCTGTAGATTCTCACCGTACAGCGCACACCACTCACCACCATCAAGGCTGATCCTTATATGCGCCGCAAGCTGGATAAACGGCCGCCATTGCTCTCCGAGTAGCTGCATGGCGTGTTGTAACAGAAACGAGCTGTCATTGTCATTCAGAAGGTTCACGTCGTCTGCTCCTTTGCGTATAATCTATCGAGCGCCTCTTGTATCGCGTCAGTGGCAATGGCCGTCCATCTGTCGGTAAACCGCTTGCAGCCCGCTTGGATTTCTGCTCTTGTCATGCGGCGCGGGTCGCCCTGCATTGAGTCAGTTAGCATCGTAGCGGCCTCTTTCACTAGTTCAAGATACGTCATTTATGCTCCTTTGCGCTCGGTACCGGCCGCGGTCTCGCCGATCAGCGTAACGGCCGCGGCGTGCACGAAGCGCCGGCTCCGGTGCCGCCTCGGGCGGAATCTCCCCGATGGAGAGCGCATACCGGATGGAGAGCGCATACCGGAGGTTGTACCATGCAACGCCGTCAACAAGCACCCACTGGCCGGCGGCGGCCTTGATGGCGCCGCGGATGTAGGGCGGGAAGCGGTGGTCGGGGGTATCGACGACATCCGGCACGAACTCGATGTGGTAGCGCTTCCCGACCTCCAGGAAGGAAAGTTCGCCCCGGGCCTCAAGTTCGATAGTCTCGCCAGTTACTTCATTCATTGTTTGGCCTCCTGTGCCATATTCTCCAAATACTGCGCCACCGCGCGTCTGGCCTTTTTGCTGCCGCCTGATTCGTGCACCAGTTCAAGTGAGACCTTTTGCTGATGGTAGTAATCCGCAAAATCAGCAGCCTCCGCGATGGACCCGGCGACACTTCCGCCGTTACCGCAGATGTTCCCTGCGTCGTCAATCGCTATGGTGGTGTCCCCGCACTTGATGATGTAGGCGTTCATTTACTCCTCCTGATGTAGGCGATGTGTACAAACGGCAGGTAGAACCCCAGTTCCCATTCGCAGGACCCCAGCGAGCGGAATCCTACCCCAAGGCAGACCCATGGGCACCACGCGAATTGCCAACCTTCAAGAACTTGCATTGTAGATCTCCTCCTGTGTGTTGCGGTAACGGGCCGGACCCCCTTATATCTGCAACCGGTCAGTGACCGAGGAAAGTGTGACGGCGGAATCTGCGAGTCGGTCGCTGATGCTCAGCAGCCGAGCCAGCATCGGGGCAAGAGGCCCGAATGTGTTGTCAAATGTCCCCTGCGTGATCTGCGTTGGTGGCCCCTCAAGATAGATAGGCTTCAAGCGCTCTGCCAGTCGCGCGATGTTAGCCTCTTGGGCTAAGACGCGCTGCTCCAACTGATCTACTACTTGCGTGGCCACCGGGACCGGTGTGCCATTTACCGAAGTTACATACTCACCCATTTCAGCCTCCTTGAGCTGATGACAATTAAAGATACCATGAACCTTCAACCGCCGATCCGAGAGCAGCCCGAGGGCCCGCTGTCCGCAGGGGGGTCAGCCCACGGCAGGGCAGGTCATCCTCTGTGCCTGTTTCGGAACAGGTATCGCACGGATCCCTCATTTCCTCTCCTTGGCGGGAAGCATCTGCTCCCAGAACTTCCAGCATGTGTCACACACAAGCGCCTGTGGCTCCTCGTGCCAGTAGGTGTTCTCTGTGCGGGTACCGCAGCAGGCGCAGGCGGGCCTCCTGGCCTGCAGTTCCTTCGGAAGCTCCACGTCGAAGTAGTGTTTGGATGCCTCACGCCGCTGGGCCAAGACCTCGAAGGCCGCCAGGCAGCCGATCAGGTAATCGGCGATGGCGTAGTCCGGGGTCTGGAGGTCGTTGTCGATGCCGCAACGGTTGACGGCGCACGCGAGCTGCCGAGACAACTCCTCGCTCTTGTTCATCACCTTATTCATGTTTGGCCTCCTGTGCCATATTCTCCAAATACTGCGCCACCGCGCGGCGCGTGGTACGCCATCCCCCGTGGCCCGTGAGGCGCCCCAGGAGCGCCCCCTCGCGCATCAGATCCCGGACGCGGCGAGGTTTGCAGCCCAAGAGGTATGCGACAGCGGCTTCGTTGAGGATGTCGTCGGGGGAGCCTTCCAGCACCTCGGGTTCGGGTTCAGGGAGTTCGATCTTAGGGCTCATGGAGGTATTGTAGCGCGGAAATGGGTGAATGTCAAGGGATAATGCAGCTGACGACAGCAGACCGACGACGAAAGCGCATTTGACGACCGCTGACGACAGGCGGTAGTGGTGGGAAGGAGGGGTACTTATGACCCCTGCGCCGGGCGAAAGGGGAACGGGGGGCTTCCCCCGACGGCCTGCGGGCCCGCTCTGGGCCTGCTGATTGGTTATCAGTGTAATCGTACCGCCGTGGCGCGGCGCACGGCCCGGCTTACCTGGCTCTGTCTCCTCCAACCCGTCTATGGGATCAGTCAATCAGCGGCGTGCTCAGCTGTGCCGGGTCTGCCGGGTTGGGGCACGCTGCCGGGTTGGGTGGATAGAGCGGGTGGCTGGGTTGAGCCTGCGGGGCGGGTAGGGGCCAGGCTACCGGCGTGGCGCCATGGGTTGTGCGGCGCTGCCTGGGCGGGTGAGTTGGCTCTAACGGGTTACGGGTTCGAGGGTTGGCTGCCCCTGTGGTGGGGTAAGAAAATACGGGTTGAATTTCTGCGCGGGGCTTGACATCCGGCGCCGGGTGTGGTATGATTACATCAGCTTTGGATGTCTGTTTGTGAGGTGCTGCTATGAGTAGAGACCGTGACCAGTTGAACTATGAGGCGGGTCGCGCCTATGGCCTAGACTCGGGCTGTATCCCGGGGTTGAAGCCCGTCTCCCCCGTTCTTCTGCCCTTCACCGAGACGCGCGACATGGCGCGCCGGAGCGGGCTCGACTATTACTTTATCCTGGGCTGGCTCGACGGCCGTATGCTACGCGCTGAAGGGGTACAGGCATACAGTGAGGTGTCGGGTCTGCTGCCGGGTGAGGTGCTGCATGCTGCTCAAGTGCCGGGCCTGGGCCTGGCGCCGGGTGCACCGTTCAAGTACATTCCACTGTAGAGTTACCCGCCGGGGCCCGGGTTCAAGTCCTGGGCCCGGCGCTGTGTCGGGTGAGGGTTCACCTGGCGGGTAACACACAATGAGGTGCTGTAATGGATTTAGCCTATATTGTTGGCCAGGAGCATGCGCGGCGTGTTATGGAAGTCTGCGCGGCCGGCGGGCATAGCGCGATAGCGTTTAGCGCGCCGGGCAATGGCGGCGCGACCTTCCGGCGGGCATACGAGCCCCTGACTGCCGGGCTCGGCTGTCCCGGCTCCTGGCGCGCGGCGCGGCCGTGTCCCTGCGGGTACCGGGGTGACGTGGTGCATCACTGCACCTGTGAGGAACGCGAGATTGTGGATTATCGCAATCAGCACTTCGCGGGTGAACCTGCCGATATCGTGTTGGAGATTGCGCGGCTCCCGGTCGAAAAGCTGATGCGCGGGCTTGCGGGCAACGCGAACGAGTCAACCGCGAAAGTTCGGGCGCGCGTTGATGCGGCTCGGGCAATCCAGGAAGGACGCGGCGCGCTGAATGGCCAGGCATCGGGTACCGCGGTGCTGACGGATTCTGCCTTCGCGCTCAATGACTCGTGCCGCGCGCTCATGACGCGCGCAGTGGAACGGCTCGGGCTCAGCATGGCGGCCTATCTGGGCATACTGCGGGTATCGCGCACAATTGCGGATCTGGCGGGCGCTGAGCACATCGAGGTGCCACACCTGGCGGAGGCCGTTCAGTACCGCGCGGGCTGGGAGAGTATTCGGGCCTAGGTGTGCGGCGCCGGCCGGGGTGAGGTCCCGGCCGGCGCGCCGGCAACGGCGCGGCGTATAGCCTATAGTGTGAGGTGCTGTAATGCTTACGGGTATCTACAATGAGCGCGGCTATGCTGTCGTGCTGAATGGTGAGCCGGTCTACACGGCCGGCAACAGCGCGCACGACTCGCAGGTTTACCTTGAGCCGGGCGCGCCGGGTTCCCTCACCTTGAGCCGCATCGCGCAATACTGCGAGATAACGCTAAAGGAAATGGGTGAGGAAACGGGTGAAGACACGATACAGCCGGAATACGGCGAATATTAGCCGCAGGCCTTGACTTCCGGGCCCGGCGCTGGTATGATTACATTATCGTGTATCGCAATCCTGAGGTGAGGTGCTGACATGGGTTATAGCTGTACGGGTAAGGCCGCCGCCGCCGAAGGGGCAATCTTTACGTCGCGCGCAGCGGGTGATCTCTATGGCGCGGCCGAAAGCCTGGCGGCCGGTGGTTACGGCGGCGAGGTCACGAATGGCTGGCAGGTCGCGGGGGTGAGGTATTTCTTGGACCGTGGCCGCGAGCAGCCGGACGGCGCCATAACGGGTCAGGTGTGGTGCCAAACGCCGGGTAGCGAAACCTGTAGCCTGGCGGGCAATCTACGGATCGAGCCCGACGGCTTCATCTCCCGCTGGCCCCGAGCGTCGGCCGAAAGCCTGATCCGCAAGGTACGGCTGCTGAGGGTCCAAGAGGAGGCGCTACACAGCGAGTATTACCGAATCCTGAATGGTGCCCTCCGGTTCGCCAAAAGCCAGCTCCCGGGTTTGGAGCACTGGGATGAACGCCACTTCGCGGCGGCGGCGGAGCTGTTCCCCGCTGGCAGCTTTATAGCGAAATTTT
>JBAZEM010000030.1:0-23787 GCA_041653875.1 Kiritimatiellia bacterium | reverse complement strand
ATCAGAATTTGCCGCCATGCTGGCAGATGCCGACAATACCAGACACACGCATGCCAGTCCCATCACCGCACTTGCTATTTGTTTCGTCTTTGTCATGTTTCTTTCTCCTTTCGTTTGTGTCGAACGGTACGGGTCAGGCTGAGCGCGTAGCGCGATAGCCTGAACCCGCTGGTTCGACAATCTAATTTTTACCCCATCGCCAACGAGGCTTCTCCCCTTTGATGAGGCAAACGGCAATCAAGCCCAGAGAAAGAACGACGGCATACGCCACGAACAAAACAACTCGTGTTGCCATGAAACACGCGCCTGCACACAGGAGTGCCAACCACAGTAGCATCACCAGCCACCCTTGCCAGGCACACGGCGGGCCCCATCCCCATCCGTACCGCTTTGCCGGAAACCATATCTTCTTTTCGTTTTCCATATCTCCTCCATGTGTCGAACGTTGGCGTTCAGCCTGAGCCGCGCTAGCGGCGATAGGCTGGGACGCCGTGTTGGCAATTCAGTCCATCCATGCTTCAACTCGGCTCATGCGCCCGCGTGAGCCGCACCAAGGGCAATTCGACTTGTTGTGGTGTTGCCCGTAATAATCCTCCGCACACCCACCCGTCCGTTGCCGCAGAACGCAGTTGTCTTTTACGTTTCCGTCTGCGTTGTGGCAGTAGGGACACTCAACCTGCATCGCGGCATAGGCGATGAACGCGCCGGTCACCGCGACTAATGCCGCCACACACATGAGGGTCTTTCGTTTCCTGGTCATCATCTCATTGCCAACGATAGCATCAGCATGAGCGATAGCGATATGCTGAATGCGCTGGTTCGATAGTTCTTTGATCTATTTTGAATAACGGGAGGCGCGCCGAATAGTGTTCCGGCGACGTGTTACCATCACTTTTCGCCGGTATTCGCTTGCCCCCTTGGTGCAGTAGTCTTCCTTTATTACGACAGGAATGGTCTCCTGTGGCAACAGAAGGTACTGAACTTCGGGACGCGCCGCCGTATCAGAACGTAAGAAATGATCTTACGCATGATAATCTCCTTTCTGCCTTGCGGCTTTGGAAGGTTATTCTGTTACGGAGAGGCACGCGCCTCCCTATTTTTCTTAATCGAACGATAGCATCAGCATGAGCGATAGCGATATGCTGAATGCGCTGGTTCGATAGTTCTTTGATCTATTTTGAATAACGGGAGGCGCGCCGAATAGTGTTCCGGCGACGTGTTACCATCACTTTTCGCCGGTATTCGCTTGCCCCCTTGGTGCAGTAGTCTTCCTTTATTACGACAGGAATGGTCTCCTGTGGCAACAGAAGGTACTGAACTTCGGGACGCGCCGCCGTATCAGAACGTAAGAAATGATCTTACGCATGATAATCTCCTTTCTGCCTTGCGGCTTTGGAAGGTTATTCTGTTACGGAGAGGCACGCGCCTCCCTATTTTTCTTAATCGAACGATGAGCATCAGCACGAGCGATAGCGATATGCTGAATGCGCTGGTTGGAGGTCTTAAATTATGAAATTATCAATCCCGATTAGCGAAAAGGTTTTGCTTGAGATCAAAAGGATGCAGATTTTTTGGGGCCTCAAGATCAGCAATACGTTGCTGAAGTTTCAGATTTTTTTCCTTAAGTTTCAGATTTTCTTCCTTAAGTTTGAGTTTCTCTGCTTGAAGTTGAGCAACATGCGTCTGAAGTTGAGCAACTTGTACCTGGAGTTTCGCATTATCTGCTTGGAGACTGGCGATCCGTTCATTCGTTTCCATTTGGCTCCTTATGTTTGGTTTTGTCGTGAATTTAGCTATCGTTTCCTCCAACGATAGCATCAGCATGAGCGATAGCGATATGCTGAATGCGCTGGTTCGATAGTTCTTTGATCTATTTTGAATAACGGGAGGCGCGCCGAATAGTGTTCCGGCGACGTGTTACCATCACTTTTCGCCGGTATTCGCTTGCCCCCTTGGTGCAGTAGTCTTCCTTTATTACGACAGGAATGGTCTCCTGTGGCAACAGAAGGTACTGAACTTCGGGACGCGCCGCCGTATCAGAACGTAAGAAATGATCTTACGCATGATAATCTCCTTTCTGCCTTGCGGCTTTGGAAGGTTATTCTGTTACGGAGAGGCACGCGCCTCCCTATTTTTCTTAATCGAACGTGACGGTTCACGCTGAGCGTAAGCGATAGCGTGCAACCGATGGTTGGCTTATTGGTTTTGTTCGATGGTCTTTAACATTTCTTTGGAGAATTTTATGTTTTCCTCTAATTTTATTTTGGCTGTTTTTGTATCGATCTTTTTTATCATCAGCAATTCGGCTAATTTAATGGCCGACAATATCCATACCTCGGTCGGTATGAATGTTGCCTTCGCTCCTCGATCCATTGCTATTTTTCCTAATTCAAAACTTCGTTTGGCAGCCTCAATTCCTATTTGTACCGCAATTTGCGACCGTGATCTTAATTCTTCTGATTTACGCAAAACCAAGGCGACAACAATAGCAATTCCGGCTGACACAAACATTGATATTACAGACACCAGAGCCACGCAAAGTGAGGCGTGTTTGTCCAAAAAA
This sequence comes from Kiritimatiellia bacterium, assembly GCA_041653875.1. Taxonomy (GTDB): domain Bacteria; phylum Verrucomicrobiota; class Kiritimatiellia; order JAAZAB01; family JAAZAB01; genus VSJD01. Next base: position 21,224 of record JBAZEM010000030.1, on the reverse strand, counting down.
TCAATTACAGAAAGGCACCCTTGCATAGGTAATATCCTTTTGGGGGCAATTATAGGAATTTTTCCGGGGTTGTTTTTGTTCTTTTTTGTTTTTAGCCAACGATGAGCATCAGCACGAGCGATAGCGATATGCTGAATGCGCTGGTTGGAGGTCTTAAATTATGAAATTATCAATCCCGATTAGCGAAAAGGTTTTGCTTGAGATCAAAAGGATGCAGATTTTTTGGGGCCTCAAGATCAGCAATACGTTGCTGAAGTTTCAGGTTTTTTTCCTTAAGTTTCAGATTTTCTTCCTTAAGTTTCAGTTTCTCTGCTTGAAGTTGAGCAACATGCGTCTGAAGTTGAGCACCTTGTACCTGGAGTTTCGCATTTGCTGCCTGGAGACTGGCGATCCGTTCGTTCGTTTCCATTTGGCTCCTTATGTTTGGTTTTGTCGTGAATTTAGTTATCGTTTCCTCCAACAGTTGGTTGACCTTTAGTTCTTCACGCGTTTCGATAACTGTGGCATTAACGTAGTTCGCATGAATGCCATTGTAAAGAATAAAATAAAAGTTATTTCTGGAGTTGCATCTCATTAGCCGACAACATTAAATGCATTGTCAGGCCGGATGTGTCGGTTTGTTATTTTCTTATCTATAAATTGGGTTGATGTATTGACTTGGCGTGTATTGATGTTATGCTTTAATAGTTAATCAACAATTGGCGAGGTGGATGACGATGGCTGACATTGATCATAGTCCGGTTTCTTTTGCGGAGTGGAGCACGGTGCTGGCGGGTGAATCTTTCGATCCTGCGACACGCGAACGGTATCGGCGCTGTATTGTGGCGTATCTCCACCACCTCAAGGAACGGCGCGAGCGCGCCTCGGTCGCCTCAGCCAAGGCCTATGTCGAGTCCGGCGAGGTAAAAGGGGTGACGGATCATCTTGACCGGGATGCTTTGCGGTGGTTCTTTCTGGCGGCACGGAGGAGGACGGAGGACGGAGGAAGACTAAAGGCGGAAGACAACGCAAACGTCCAACCACGCGCAGCGCGTGGCAAGCGCTCAATTTATCCCGCGTTTCGCGGGACGCCCAACGTCCAATGTCTAATGACGGACGACGGACGGCAGACGACGGAGGACGGCATTGAGGAGCAGGCTTCGCCGATTCATCCGGAAAAGGCGGATACGGGCACGACGCCTTGGGAGCGCCGGCTGGTCGAGCGATTGCGGGTGGGGCAATATCAGTGGCGGACGGAGGTCACCTATCGGGATTGGGCGTGGCGGTTTGCCGCTTGGCTGGGAGCGCGACCCATGGATGGCGCCACGGACGAGGATTTGAAGGATTTTCTCAGTCACCTGGCTGTTGATCGGGCGGTGGCGGCTTCCACGCAACGCCAGGCGCTCAATGCGTTGATCTTTCTTTTCCGGGAGGTGTTGGGGCGCGAACCCGGCAATGTGAGCGACTATACGCCCTCCCGCCGCGCCCAACGCGTGCCGGAAGTGCTTGCGCCCGATGAGTTGCGGCGGCTGTTCGAGCATCTGCGCGGCATGGCGCGCTTGATGGCTCAACTGCAATACGGCGCCGGTCTGCGCATTATGGAGTTGATTCGGCTGCGGGTCCAGGATTTGGACTTGGAACGCGGCATCGTCACCGTACGCTCCGGCAAGGGCGGCAAGGATCGCGTAACGGTCCTGCCGGATGGTTTGAAGGCCGCGCTGGCGACGAACCTGCTGTCTTTGCGCGAAGGGTTCGAGCGGGATCGCGCCGCGGGGGTGGCGGGAGTGTGGCTGCCGCCGCCGGTGGAGCACAAGATTCCGAAAGCGGGCGAGCGTTGGGAATGGCAGTGGATATTTCCATCGCGGGAACTTTCGACCGATCCCCGCAGTGGACTGCGCCGGCGGCATCATGTGTTGGAGGGCGCTTACCAAACGGCCGTGCGCCGGGCCGCGCAAGACGCGGGGTTATCCAAGCGCGTCACGCCCCATGTGCTCAGGCATTCCTTTGCCACGCATTTGCTGGCGGCGGGGCACGATATCCGCACCGTGCAGGAACTGCTGGGGCATATGAACGTGGAGACGACGATGATCTATACGCACGTGCTCAACAAACCCGGGGTATCGGTCAAAAGCCCCTTTGACCGATTGGGATGATCTTTCGTCCGCGGCTACAATGAAGATCGAAGCGATTCCGGAGGCAGTCACAAAGAAACAGATCGGAAACTAAAATTAAGGAGGGTAATCCTTGGAACCACAATCATCCGACGTGAACCTGGATATATCGCCATCGGAGCCGCGTCCCCTTCTACGTCAAGGCACTTCGCAGGGCAGGCCGCCGTTCAATGAAGTCTCGATCCTGTTTCCGCTCCTGGCGCTTTACACCGTGGCCTATCTGGGGCTGATGGCGGCGGAGTTTGTCCTGCGCGGGGCGTTTGTGGTTCCGGCGGGGATGATGCCGGTCTATATCGCTCTGGTGGGGGCCTATGCGGCCGACAAGGAAATCCGGCGTTGGGCGGTTGGCGATCAGCCTTCGCGCAAGGGCGCCTTGTTTGTCTATCTCTGGATGATCTTTTTTCTGGCGGCCTTCCTGTTGCACAGTTTCCGGGTTGACTTTACGATGCCGGGCGAACTCAGCAAGGTTGTGCTCCAGGTGTTGGGTATATTTTTTGGGTCGCGCGCCTCGAAATATATCTACGCTAAGCGACAGACTGACGACGGATGCCAGACGCCAGACGACGGAGGGCGGCAGACGGAAATCCTGGAGATGATCAAGGCGGCAGGGAAAGTAACAAATCGGGATGTGGCGGCCCGGTTCCAGGTATCCGATACGTCGGCAAACCGATTGCTGGCCGATATGACGGCCAAAGGCCTGATCCGGCGCATGGGGGAGCGCAAGGCCACCTATTATATTCTGCCGTGAGCGATAACTGGGGGATATGGGGGATAAATGAGCGATAAACGGGGGATAACGGGGGATAAACCGGGAAACGGGTCAGGTGTGTTGTGATAAATGGGGGATAGAGGAATTGCCGATTGCTGATTCCCGATTTTCGGGAGCGGAGGACAAAAATAACGGATTGACACCGGATTGGACAGGTCGCCTGAGGATGAGAAGTCTTGAAATTGTGCGCCGAAAGGAGCATAATAACCCTCAAAAATAAGAAAACTGTACGGGTGGGCGCACCCCGCCCCGGGACAGCGCGGAGGATGATCCATCCAATGGCCGCACAAGAAGACATCATTCGGGACGCAGTCAGGCTTCTGGCGGAACGGTGTCCGCGGCTTGTATCGTTGTGCTACTGGGCCGGCACGTCCGCCATTGCCGGGGAAGACCTGCGCCATCGTCAGTCGTTCGATCTGGATTTCCACACCTGCAAGGCGCTTCAAGACGTGCGTCCAATCCTGGCGGAAATCCAAAAGACTTTTGCGAAAAACTTCGAAATCGTTCAAGTGCCCGATGAATACGGTTCGGCATTTCAGGGCGTTTTGAGACTCCCCGGCGGCGAACGCATTACCATCGAGGTTCGGGCCAACTATGAGGACGTGCCGGATAGCGATCTTGTTTTCTCCCGTGCGGCGGCGCGTATGCGCCGGGTGTCGGTGTCGAAGTACCTGGCCGACAAAATACAATGCGTGGTTGAGCGGGCCGAGGCGCGCGATCTCGTGGACATTTTCGCGTTGCTGAAAAAACATCCGGACATGGAAGAAAAGGCAAAAGCCCTGCTTGCAGAGCAGGATGCCGTAACTCTGGCGGAACGACTTCTGGCGTGGACGGATAATGCGCTGGAGAAGGACCTTGCGGCCTATGCGGACGTCAGGTTCGCCGATGCGGCCATAGCCAGGGATCGGCTCCTGGCGTGGGTGAAAGCCGCCGCTGGAAAGGCGGGCGCGGGCGGATGAAAAAGACGTACTATTTTGCGTCCGCCATGGGAACCGTGCCGTGTGTGGCGCCGTCAGGCGCCACCATTGACGTGCCCGTCATTCCGGGGCTTTTGAAACACCCGACGCCCGATGCGCTTCCGATGCTGTTACGCAATCCCGATGTCGCGCGCAAGTACACGATGGAGGCGCTTCGGAAAGCATCCTGGCCCATTCTGCGCCGGTTTCCCGCGGAATGGCTGCTGGAATGTCTTGACGAGGCCCATTTGACATTATCCCGGCGTCGGGCGATTATGTTTCTGCTGTCGTAGGCCGGTGTTTGTCTTTGCGAGCCGGTTGTCGTGTGCAGACGTTTCACGGATTTAATGTGCTCGCAACAAAGGATATCCACGGCGTTATTTTCCCTCCAATGATTTCCGATTGATGATTTCCTTTTATGGAGGGCGGTCGGCCCGACCGCCGGGGATTCGGCGACGGTGGCCGGTGGGTCATAGAGGGCGGTCGGCCCGACCGCCGGGTAATGCGGCGACGGTGGCCCGTCGCCCTCCAGAAATTGGGGCATTGCATGATGAACAATGACAAAGACACAGGCCCATTGCCTAAAAGGCGCTATCCGGCACATCCTACGCCTGTCGATCGTTTCAACGAGCCCGTTGTCATATTCTGTACGGTGTGCATTACGGATCGGGACGCATTGCTTGACAACGTCGCCGCTGTACAGGCTGTTCGGCTGGCGTGGCAAGAGGCCGAACAATGGCGGGTGGGCGAGTTTCTGTGCATGCCTGACCACCTGCATCTTTTCTGCGTGCCTGGTGTGCCACACCCGGAGAGCGTTAAGCGGTGGTGTCGTTATTGGAAGCGCTTGGCCAGTCAACATCTTCCTGCGTTGAAGGGTAAGTGGCAAATGGACGTATGGGATACCCAGATACGAGATGCGGACCATTACACAGAGAAGCACTCCTACATGCGGCAGAATCCGGTCAGAAAAGGCTTGGTGCACCATTGGGAGGAATGGCCGTATAAAGGCGTTTTGAATGTGATTCGGTGGTGATGAAATGTGACGACGGTGAATTGGTCATGGAGGGCGGTCGGCCCGACCGCCGGGGTGTGGCGTCTCAAAAAATACCGGTGAATACCAAACGCATACGCATACAAGTCACAGGCCGGGTCCAGGGGGTTGGGTTCCGGCCGACGGTTTATCGGCAGGCCGTGGCCCTGGGGCTCGCCGGTTTTGTCCGCAATACTCCGTCGGGCGTGGCGATCGAAGTGGAAGGGGAGGTTGCGGCGGTGGATCGGTTTGTGGTCCAACTGCAAGCGGAACCGCCCCGGCAGGCGCGGATCGCAACGCTCCAGGTCAATGGTATGCCTGTGCTCGGCGAACACGCGCCTTTCGAGATCAAGGCCAGCGGCCAACCCGGCGATTGCCGGTCCGGCGATTTGCGGGCCGGGATGCCGCCGGACATGGCCACCTGTCCGGACTGCCGCGCGGAACTGTTCGATCCCAAAGACCGCCGGTTTGGGTATCCGTTCATCAATTGCACGAATTGCGGGCCGCGCTTTACCATTATCCGCGAGTTACCCTATGACCGCGAGCGGACCAGCATGGCGGAATTCAGAATGTGTCCGGATTGTAGAAAAGAATTTGAGGAGCCGGCTGATCGCCGGTTCGATGCCCAGCCGAATGCCTGTGCGGTGTGCGGGCCGAGGGTGGCGTTGATAAGCGGAGGACAGACGACAGACGACGGACGACGGACGACGGACGACGGGAAAATCGAACGCCCAACGTCCAACGCTCAACGCCCAATGTTGAATGAAGAGACGGAGGACGGAAAAGGGAACGGAAGCGGAAGCGAACATCCAACATCCAACATCGAACATCGAACATTGAATGAAGAGACGGAGGACAGAGAAGGGAACGGAAGCGGAAGCGAACATCCAACATCCAACATCGAACATCGAACGTCGAATGAAGAGACGGAGGACAGAGAAGGGAACGGAAGCGGAAGCGAACATCCAACATCCAACATCGAACATCGAACGTCGAATGAAGAGACAGAGGACGGGAAAAGGAACGGAAGCGGAAGCAAACGCCCAACGTCCAACGCTCAACGCCCAATGTTGAATGAAGAAGGAGACGGAGGGCGACAGACGGCGGAAGACGGAAGACGGAAGACGGAAGACGGAGGACAGACGACAGACGACGGACGACAGCCTGCCATGCGAAGCCTTGGCGAAGCAGGGACGACGGAGGACGGCCTGCCCGGCGACTTGTCCGGCGAAGCCTTTGCGAAGACGGGAGCCTTGGTAAAGACGGGAGGAGGAAGCGGAAGCAAACTTCGAACATCGAACATCGAACATCGAATGTCGAATGAAGAGACGGAGGACGGAAAAGGGAACGGAAGCGGAAGCGAACATCCAACATCCAACATCGAACATCGAACGCCGAATGAAAAGGAAACAATACAGGAAGCAGTCAAACTGCTCAAGGCGGGGAGGATTCTCGCGGTCAAGGGGGTGGGGGGATATCATCTATGTTGCGATGCCATGAACGATGAGGCGGTTGGGCGTTTGCGCGGACGCAAACACCGGCCGGCCAAGTCCTTGGCCGTGATGTTCGCCGGGTTGGACGAAATCCGCCGGCATTGTGAGGTTGACGCCATCGAGGAACGGGAACTGACCAGTCCCGCGGCGCCGATTGTCGTTGTGCGCCGGAGGCCGGAAAGCAGTTTAATGCATGGGAATTTTCCGCCATTGGAGGATCCGCCTCCGGCGGACAATCCGAGTAGCCGCGCCCGTGAGGGCGTGGATTCCTCCGGCCTGCCCACCATAGCTCCCCGGGCGGCGGCGGGCGGCCACGGCGTCACCGCCGCGGCTACATGCAACTGTTGCCCCGCATCGGGGCCTAATTTGTCCCGTTTGCTTTCGCCGGACACGGATGATCTGGGTGTCTTTTTGCCGTATGCGCCGCTTCATCATCTTCTGCTGGCGGAGATCGGTCCGCTGATCATGACCAGCGGCAATCTGGCGGAGGAGCCGATTGCCAAGGACGAGCAGGAATTAGGCGCTATTCTGGGGAGCGTGGCCGATGCCGCGCTCATTCACAACCGCGCCATTGTGCGCCGTTGCGACGATTCGGTGCTGAAGATTGTCGCGGGTCAGCGCTTGCTTCTGCGGCGGTCGCGCGGAATTGTGCCCGATGCGATCGGTTTGCCCCTGGAAGGGCCGGCGGTCTTGGCTTGTGGCGCGGAATTGAAAAATACGGTGTGCGTTACGCGCGGCGCGCAGGCTTTTCTATCCCAGCACATCGGCGACCTGGACGATTACCGCGCTTACCGGTTTTTTCGGGAAACCGTGGAGGACTTTGCGGCCCTGTTGAAGGTGAAGCCGGCGATCGTGGCCCACGATCTGCACCCGGATTACCTGTCAACCCATTATGCGCTGGTCCAGGAGGGCGTCCGCCGGATTGGCGTCCAGCACCATCACGCGCATATCGCCGCCTGTATGGCGGAGCATGGACTCACGGAGAAAGTCATTGGCGTGGCGCTGGATGGAACCGGCTACGGGCCGGACGGCACGATCTGGGGCGGCGAATTCCTGGTGGCCGATCTGGCCGATTTTAGAAGGGTTGGCCATTTCAAACCCTATCGGATGCCGGGCGGGGCGGAGGCGATTCGTCAGCCCGCGCGCATGGCGTTCAGTTACGGGCTGGCGGAACTGGCGGAGGCGGACCGTCGCGATCTGCCGGCCTTGTTGCCAAGTCTTGCTGAAAACGAATGCCGGGTCTTGGCCGGCATGATCGCGCAGGGCGTGAATGCGCCCTGGACCTCCAGTGCGGGGCGCTTGTTCGATGCCGTGGCCGCGCTGCTTGGGCTGGGGGAGGACATTACCTACGAAGCCCAGGCGGCTATTCGCTTGCAAACTTTGGCCCGGCCGGATGGCGTTTTGCCATATCCCTACGAGATTGAAATTCAGGATGACGGTTTCCAGCTTTCGTTCGGACCAACCATCCGGGCGATTGTCTCCGACCGGCGCGCCAATGTGGATAGCGGTCGCATCGCGGGCAGGTTCCATCAAACGGTGGCGGAAGCGGTTGGCGAGATGTGCGTTCGGATCCGGGACCGCGAGCGGCTGGCGCCGGAATCCCGGCTGGAGACGGCATCCCGTCTGGAGACGGCATCCCGTCTGGAGCCGACATCTCGGCTGGAGCCGGAATCCCGGCTGGAGCGGGTGGCGCTTTCCGGCGGCGTGTTCCAGAACGATCTTTTGCTGACACTCACCACAAATGATTTGCGCCGGCGCGGGTTCCAGGTCTATAGTCATCAATTAGTGCCGCCCAACGACGGCGGGATTGCCCTTGGCCAGGCGGCGGTGGCGCTTATGAAAATGCAGAATGCAAAATGCAGAATGCAGAATGCAGAAGACGACAGACGACGGACGACGGACGACGGACGACGGACGACGGACGACGGACGACGGACGACGGACGACGGACGACGGACGACGGACGACGGAATGAAAAGGACGAAAGGGTAATTTGTAAGAAAGCAAGAAACATTTACGTGTTGTGCCGCTCCATCGGACAAATCGAAAAGCCGCAATCAGAAATTGAAAATCGAAAATTCAGCAATGTGTTTAGCGATTCCAGCAAAAATTGTCGCCCTTAACGGCGAGGAGGCGGTTGTCGAGATGGACGGCGTGCGCCGGACGGCGGTGGTGTCGCTTGTCAAGGACCCGCAGATCGGCGATTATGTCCTCCTGCATGCCGGATTTGCCATCCGCAAATGGTCCGAGGAAGACGTGCGGGAATATAATGAAATTATGCAAATAGGTAGTCAGGAGACAGGAGACAGAATTCAGAATCCTGACTCCGGATAAGTTCATCCAATTGCTCTTTCGAAGCCGCGCCGTTGACGGCGTGGACTCTTTCGGCGGCCACGCCCGCAACGCTGGAGCCCTGCCCGCAGTGCTACAGCGTTGCAGGCGGGGTAGCGACTGCGGGCAGGCCACGGCGTCACCCATGCTTCGCTAAGATCTTCGCCGAGGCACGCCGCCGCGGCTACATGAAACAAATACCGAGGGCCTAATTAGCGCGGTTTCCACCAATGAATCTTCATCTTGAATCCATCCGGCGTCTGGCGCAACAGATTGGCCGCCCCATCCGGTTGATGGAGGTCTGCGGGACCCATACCATGACGGCTTTTCGGTCTGGTCTGCGCTCGCTCCTGCCCGCGAATGTGGCCCTGCTTTCCGGGCCGGGCTGTCCGGTCTGCGTCACACCGGACGATTATGTGGATCGGGCCATTGCCATTGCGCGTCGCTCGGATGCGATCATAACGACTTTTGGCGATCTCCTGCGGGTGCCTGGAACCGAAAGCTCGCTGGAGCGCGAACGGGCCACGGGCGCGGATATCCGGGTGGTCTATTCCGCCCTGGACGCCTTGGCGCTGGCGAAAAAACAGCCGAACCGCAAAGTTGTTTTTCTGGGGGTCGGCTTCGAGACCACCGCGCCGACCGTGGCCTGGTCCATTCGCCAGGCGGGGCGGGATGGCCTCGGCAATTTTCTGGTGCTCTCGGCGCATCGGACCATGCCGCCGGCCATGGCGGCGCTCCTGCAGGGAGGCGAAGTGGCGATCGACGGCTTCCTGTGTCCGGGCCATGTCAGCGCCATTATCGGCCTGCGTCCTTATGAATTCATCTGCCGCGACTATTCCCTGCCTTGCGTGGCGGCCGGGTTTGAGGCGGATGACATGCTGGCGGCAATCGCGATGCTTTTGAAGCAGACGGCCGAACATCGGGCCCAGGTTGAAAATCAGTATGTGCGCGGAGTGAGCGCCGAAGGCAATCCGGAGGCCCGGGCCATTATGGCGGAAGTGTTCGAGCCCTGCGACGCCGAATGGCGCGGGCTGGGCACGATTCCTTCGAGCGGGTTGAGTATTCGCGCCGAGTATCGCGCCCACGACGCCCAGGCGGCGCTGGCGCCTCAACCGTGCGCCAAGCCGGCAAAGCGCTCCGCGTGTCTATGCGGCGACGTCCTGCGTGGCGCCAAACTGCCCACAGCCTGCGCGCTCTTCCGGACGACCTGCACCCCGGAGACGCCCGTGGGCGCCTGCATGGTATCCAGCGAAGGCGCCTGTGCGGCCTATTATAAGTATGGGAAAGTGGGGGCGGAGGACGGAGGACGGATGACGGATGACGGACGACGGACGACAGATGACGGACGACAGAGGACGGAAGACGGACGACAGAGGACGGATGACGGATGACGGACGACGGACGACAGATGACAGACGACGGAAGACGGAAGACGGAAGACGGAAGACGGAAGACGGAAGACGGATAAATAAAAGCAAATCCAATGCTCAACGTCGAATGAATAAATCAAACGTAATAAATTCGCAATCAGAAATCCGCAATCCGCAATCCGCAATGGACCTGGTCCTGCTCTCGCATGGCGGGGGCGGGCGGCGCAGTCAGCAATTGATCCGGGACCTGATTCTCAAGCACCTGGGCAATCCGATCCTGGACCGGCTGGATGACGGCGCCTGCCTGGACATGCCCGAGCGCGAGATCGTCTTCACGACGGATTCCTATGTGGTCAGCCCGATTTTCTTTCCCGGCGGGGACATCGGCAAACTGGCGGTCTGCGGCACGATCAACGACCTGGCCATGCAGGGCGCCGCGCCGCGTTACTTAAGCCTGGCCCTGATCCTGGAAGAGGGACTGGCCCTGGCCGACCTTGAACGCGTGGTTCGATCGGCGGCGCAAATGGCGCGGGAGACCGGCGTGCTGGTGGTGACCGGCGACACCAAGGTGGTGGAACACGGCAAGGGCAACGGCGTCTTTATCAACACCGCCGGGATCGGCGTGCGCCGGCCCGGCGTGGACACCCACGTGGCCAACGCGCGCAATGGGGATGCCGTTATTATCACCGGCGCGCTCGGCGACCATGGCATCGCCGTCATGAGCCGGCGCGAGGGGCTTAACCTGGAAACGGACGTGATCAGCGACGCCGCCCCGCTCTGGGGCCTGATCGAGCCGCTCTTGCGGGAAATTCCGGAAATCCACAGCCTGCGCGACCCGACGCGCGGGGGTGTGGCGGCGGCCCTGGGCGACATTGCCGCGGCGGCGCAAGTCGGCATCCATGTTTGCGAGCGCGCCTTGCCAATCCATCCGGGCGTGCAAGGCGCCTGCAAGCTGTTGGGGTTGGATGTGCTCAACGTGGCCAACGAGGGCAAAGCCCTGGTAATCTGCGCGTCCGCGCAGGCCGAGCGCGCCCTGCGTATCCTGCGCGCGCATCCGCTGGGCCGGGAGGCGGCAGTGATTGGCGAGGTAGTCGCGGCGCCGGTCGGGATGGTGCTCATGGAAACCGCCTTGGGCGGGGAGCGGATTGTAGAGACTCCCTTGGGCGAAGATTTGCCCAGGATTTGTTAAGCCGTAATGGGTCGGAACGTGGGGGGCAGACATATACATGACAGGACCAGGCGTCGCGTATCAGGTGTGGTGGCCGTTCGACAGAACGGCAATCCGCGGTTCTATCCACCGTAGGCGGACAAGTCGAACCGCATCTACACCTCCCCCTTGTCCACTGACTCATTACGTGAAGTCCGATTTTTATGCTTGCGTTGAAAATTGCCTGTGTGTATGGTTTTAAACAATCGTTCGTCACCATCCTATAGGAGAGGCAAATGAATATGAAAAGATTGGGTTTGGTCGTAACGGCGGCCGTGACAATCGCGACTTCCGGGTGGGCGCAAAGCGAATCCATGCGTCCGTTGTTCACGCGCGAGAACCGCTTCCCCGAAACGGGCAAGGCGGAGGTCGGCACCTTCGTCAACTACGCGCAATACGACGAATATTTCGTTTCCAAGGTTGACCCCAAGTCCTATCAGGGTGTTTTTGTGGATAAAAACGCCAATCCCAAGTTAAAATCCACGACCGTCGAGCCCTATGCCAAGTATGGCTTGCTCGACAACCTGGCGGTTTATGCGAAGGTGCCCTACAGCTTCGACAAATCGGATGCCAAGCAAAAGAACAACAACGGGTTCAACGACATCGCCGTCGGCGCCGAACTGCTGGCCTACGAATACACCTACAAATATCCTTGGGTCATCCCCTATATCGAAGTCACGTTCCCGAGCGGTGACGACAAAGAGCACATGGGCAACGGCGAGACGGATGCCATTTTTGGCGCGGCCGTCGGCACGACGACATTCGACAAGTACACCTGGATTCTCGATGGGCGTTACGATGCCAACGTCGGCGACAATGGCCGTTTCGAAGGCGCGGCGTCGTTCATCTGGGAGCTTAGCCCGCAATTCTCGGTGTTGGCGGAAGCGAAGGTGACCGAAAAAGAAAAAGGGAGCCCCAAGGACGTACCGGTCTATTTCAACGGCGGCATGTGCTATAAGCCGCTTGAGAATCTCAGCATCAACCTCTATGGCGGCGCGAGCGCCAATGCCGATGAAAACGGCCACGGCACGCTCAAAGTGGCGTATAGTTTCTAAGCAGACTGTGGGCTGTGGGCCGTAGGAGGACTGAGGAAATAAAAATCCAAAATCCGAAGAACATCGGCTTAAACTGACCTCTGACTTCTGACCTCTGACCTCTGACCTCTATCCTTTGGCCTTTTTTAAATGGAGGTGTGCAATGGCATTTATCTTTAACGCGGATGAAATTTTCGCAATGGCCGAGCAAATCGAGCGCAACGGCGCCGCCTTTTACCGGCTGGCCGCCAAACAGTTTCCGGCCCAGCAGCGCCTGTTGACGATGATCGCCGAACAGGAAGACGGGCATTGCGCGACTTTTTCGGCCTTACGGCGGCAACTCACAAGCAAAGACAAGGAAGCCGCCGTGTCCGATCCCGACCAGGAAGGCGAGGACTACTTGAGGGCCATGGCCGATCGCCGTGTGATAGACGTCCAAGGCGGGCCCAAGAGCGTTTTAAAAGGCGACGAATCGTTCGCCGATATTCTGGGAATCGCCCTCGGCATGGAAAAGAATTCGATCATCTTTTACACCGGCATGCAGGAAATGGTTTCGCCCGCCACGGGCCGGGACAAACTGGACCTCATTATCGAGGAAGAAAAAAAGCACATCGTCTTCCTGAACCGGCTCTTCGACGAGCAATGCCCATCCTGAAAAAATCAAGGCATGCGAACGTCGTCCGCGGTCTGATCGTCATCTTCTGGCTCCTCATGACCGGGTGGCTGATCCGGTATGAAGCTTTTCCCCACTGGTTTATGGCCGCGGCGCCGGGCTATCGCGCGCTTTTCAAAAACGGTCCGCTCATCCTCGACACGTGGATGCAGATTGAATTCCGGACCAATCCCGTAGGCTACAGCCATACCTGGGTGGATAGCGACGTGGCGTCGCCCGGCGCCGCCTATACGCTCCATAACCAGACCGTGCTCAACATCGAGCTGATGGGGGAGACGCATGGGGTGAATGTCATGTGCGGCGCCACGCTGGATGCGGGGTGCGAGCTTCAGAAGTTTTATGCCGTCGTTTCGTCCGGCGTTTATGCCGCGCGTATCGACGGGCGCAGGACCGGGGATCGCGTTTTTACCGTCCGCATCCGCGCGGATAGCGGCGAGCAAACCGTGACGCTGACTGTTCCGGATGACGTCGTCCTGTATTCCCCCGCGACCGAAATGGCCCTGGCGGGTTTGAAGCCGGGCGAATCTTTAAGCCTGCGGGTGCTGGATCCCGTGACCCTGGCCATATCCGATGTGCGCGTGGAAGCTCTGCGCAGGGAAAAGCTAACCTTGGCCGGGCGCGAACAGGAAACCACCGTGCTGAAAATGGTTTACCAGGGACTGGAAACGCTCTCCTGGATGGATCCCGCCGGGCGTATCCTGCGGCAGGAGACGCCCTTGGGCTGGACCATGACCTTGTGTTCAGCCAAAGACGTGTTGGGGCAAAAGACCGTGGATGCCACGCATATTTCGGCGGCCCAGGGCGAGCTTGCCGATCAGTTGAAATTGTTGGACCTTATGGGCAAGGTCGGCGCTGAAATCTTGGAGGAGCAATGATTGAAATCGAGCACTTGACCAAAAATTTCGGGACCTTGCCGGCGGTCGCCGACCTGTCGCTGACCATCCCGCGAGGCGAACTGTTCTGCTTTCTGGGGCCCAATGGCGCCGGCAAAACAACGACCGTTAAAATCCTGTGCGGCCTGCTGAAGCCGAGCGGCGGAACGGTCCGTATCAAGGGGGGCGATATTCAGGCCGATCCGGCGGCGGCGCGGCGATCGATCGGCTACATTCCCGACACCCCTTTTCTCTACGAGCGCCTGACACCGGTCGAATTTTTCCGATTTATCGGCGATTTGTACCGGATTCCCGTTCCGCAGGTCCAGGCGGCGCGCGAACGGTTATTTACGCTTTTCGATATAGATGAGTATGCGCGGATGCCGATTAAAGACTTGTCGCATGGCTATCGTCAGCGGTTGATTTACGCGGCCACGTTTCTGCACCAACCCGAGGTGTTGTTTATCGATGAGCCGTTTGTCGGCCTGGATCCCTTCAGCATCCGCTTGATTCACGACCTGCTGCGGCAGGCGGCCAGGGCGGGCACGACCGTTTTCCTGACCACGCATATCCTGGCGTTTGCCGAGCAATTGGCGGACCGGATTGGGATCATTGCCGGCGGCCGGCTGGTGGGCTTGGGCACGTTGGCCGAGTTGAAGGAGCGCAGTTCCGTGCAGGGTCCGCTGGAAGACATCTTTTTGCGGCTCACCCGCCCGGAGAAGACGGATGGCAGACGACGGACGACGGACGACGGACCGGAGAAGACGGACGACGGACGACGGACCGGAGAAGACGGACGACGGACGACGGACCGGAGAAGACGGACGACGGACGACGGACCGGAGAAGACGGATAGCGGACGACGGACGGCAGACGACGGACGACGGACCGGAGAAGACGGATAGCGGACGACGGACGACGGACGACGGACGACGGACCGGAGAAGACGGATAGCGGACGACGGACGACGGACGACAGACGACAGACGACGGACGACGGACGACGGACGACGGACGACAGACGACGGACGGCAGACGACGGACGACGGACGACGGATCGGAGAAGACGGATAGCAGACGACAGACGACGGACGACGGACGACAGACGACGGACGGCAGACGACGGACGACGGAACGGAGAAGACGGATAGCGGACGACGGACGGCAGACGACGGACGACGGACCGGAGAAGACGGATAGCGGACGACGGACCGGAGAGAACGAAAGGACGGAACCGGAGAAGACGGAAAACGAAGAACGAGGAACTGTATTTCCATTAACCATTAACCATCAACCATTAACCATTTTTATCATCCATCTGCCCATGCATGCTTTGATGTCATTATTACGCAAAGACGGACGTGTTTTGCGCAACTTGCGGCAGGCCGCGCGCGCGCAATCGGTCTTTAAAATCGTTTTCATCCTGATATTTGCCGCGGGGCTGCTGGCCGGACTCGGGGTTATGTTTCTGGAAGGTTTTCGGTTCCTCGGCGCCCTGGGCGGAATCGGAGTGATGCTGATCCGCCATCTCTTCGCGCTGTTTTTTTTCGGCCTGGGCCTGATGCTGATTTTTTCCAACATAATCACGACCTATACAACGGTCTTTAATTCGGATGAAATTCCCTTTTTGCTTTGCCGGCCAATAACGCCCGGTGAAATTCTACTGCACAAATGGATGGAAACGACGCTGATTTCGTCCTGGGCCTTCTTTTTCATCATCATTCCGTTCATCGGCGCCTTTGCCTGGTATGAGCATCTTTCCCTGTTTTTTATACTTTGGACGTTTCTTTTTTCGGTCCCGTTCGTTCTGTTGTATGCCGGGGGCGGCACGCTTATCACGCTTCTGGTCCTGTGCTGGGCGCCGCGCTGGCGTCCGCGGGTCTGGGTGGGGGCCGCCGCGCTGGCATCGATCGGCTGGGGGGGCTGGGCGCTGTTTGGCGCCGGCAAACCGCAGATCGACGATGCGGCCTTTATTCTGGAGCGGTTCGTTCCCGGGCTGAAGCTGGCGGCTTTCCCGTTGTGGCCAAGCGCCTGGATGGTCGAAGGGATTATGGCGTTATCCCGCGGCCAATGGCTGAGGGGCGGTTTACTGTTTGGGGTCCTGCTGGCCAATGTCCTGTTAATCGGCCTCCTGGTCGAGGTCCTCGGCAATGCCCGGTTCGTCCAAGCCTGGCAGCGGAGCCGCGCTTCGCTCCGGGCGCCTCACCCTGCGCGCAACCGCTTCCACCGTCGCCAAGGCTATGGTGGACAGGACGGGGGGATGCCGGCGTTGGAAAGGCTTCTGTCCTTTCTGGCGCCCGATACCCGCGCCATAATTGTCAAGGACCTGCGCACCCTCCTGCGCGATCCGGCGCAATGGATTCAAGGTCTTCTTTTTTTCGGCCTGCTGGCCCTGTATTTTTTCAACCTCCGTAATCTGCACTACCACCTGTTGTCGGCCGTGTGGCGGAACCTGATCGTGTTCCTCAACATGTTCAGTCTTGCGGCGGTCATGTGTTCGTTTTGCGCGCGTTTCATTTATCCGCAGTTGAGTTTGGAAGGCCAGGCGTTCTGGCTGATTGGGCTTGCGCCGACCACGATGGGGCGGGTGTTGAGAATCAAGTTTCTGGTGTCCCTGGCCGGCATGCTGGTCATCAGCGTCGCCTTAATGGCCGTGTCCGCCGCCATGTTGGATGTCGGCGGGCGGGTTTGGGTGACGGCCCTGGGGTTGGCTGTGGCGATATCATTGGGCCTGTGCGGTTTGGCCACCGGGCTGGGCGCCGTGTTCCTCGACCTGAAACAGCGCAATCCGATGGCGATTATTTCCGGCTTTGGCGGCACGCTCAATCTGGCGCTGAGCCTGGCCTATATGACTGCGACGATCCTGCCGTTCGGCGCGCTCTGCCATTATTATACGCAGGGCCGGATCGGGAGCGGCATCCTGAACGCCGGGACAGCGGCGGCGTGGGCCTGGCTGATCGTCATCACCCTGACGGCTGTGCTCCTGCCCTTGGCGGCCGGACGCAGGAGTTTGATGCGGAGGGACTATTAAGAAATGCAGAATGCAGAATGCAGAATGAAGAATGAAGAGTGCAGGAAAACCACTGATTACAGGTAACTGCTCAGCAACAGAAAAAACTAAGGCGGGCAGAGGCCCGCAACCCAAGGGAGGGCGGGCATGTTGCCCGCTACGGACAGCGACACGCTGTCCCTCCCAAAAACACACGCAAAAACGTGTGTCTTTACGGGAAAGATGCTAACTACGAAACACGCAAAAAGCGCGAAAGTCAGAGAAGAAAACAAGATTTTGATGCTTAAATCTTGACACTTTTAATTAATTTCGTGTGTTTCGCGTGTTTCGTAGTTCCCGCCAGAGGCGGGTCTGCTTAAGGCAGAAAAAAAGTTTTTTGCTGTTATGGGAAAGCCGCGGGCGCTTCGTAGCCGGCGCCGCCGAATACCGCTGTGGCCGGCGCATAATTGCTTCCGGAAAGCGAAATAATCCAGGTCCCCGTGGATTCCTGATATACGGCGGGATCGGCCTTTCTATCGCCATCGTAATCGCCGGCGACCGGAACAAATCCGGCGCCGCCAATGAAGCCCGAAACCGGTATGGTCGAGATCATGGAGGAGGGCCAATAACTCCAGAGGCCGGTATTGGCGTCGAACAATGCCGGATCGGCTTTGGCATCGCCATCGTAATCCTGCGGCACGGTCCGGCCGGATGAGCCGATTGTCCAACTATGGATGGCATAGCTGCCGGCGGATTCGGTTGCCAACAAGTATCCCGTTTTTCCCAGGAGCGCCGCCCGGACTTGGAAAATTGCGGGATCGGTCTTGCCGTCATCGTCGTAATCGGCCGGGCAGGGGCTGTAGGCGGAATCGCCGAAATAGCCCTCGACCAAGGCGTAACCCCGGCTGGAAAATGGCATTTTCCACAAACCGGAATACTGTTCGAACACGGCCGGGTCCGCCTTGCCGTCGCCATCGTAATCGCGCGGAAGCGGGATGAAACCAGGTCCGCCTATGGAGGCCATGGCGAGGCTGTGCCCGCTGGCCGACAGCAAAATAAGCCATTGGCCGGCGGCCTGCGAATAAACCGCGATATCGGTCTTGCCATCGCCGTCAAAGTCCTGTGGGACCGGGCGGAAACCCGCGCCACCCAATTCAAAAGTCGCGGTCCGATAGCGGTTGCCGGACATCATGACCGTCCAGCGGCCACTGGCGCTTTGATAGACCGCCGGGTCGGCCTTGCCGTCGCCGTCGAAATCGCAGAATGCGCTGTCCGTGGATGCCATACTGCGCCGCCAGCCGTAGTCGCCGGCGCTGAATGCGCTCTGCAAAGGATCGCCGGCGCCTTGCCATTTTCGCGATCTCAGCCAATAATAATAGGTGACGCCGGGCACGGCGGTGGTGTCGTTATAACTGGTGGCGCCGGTTTCGACGAGGGCCGTCGCAGGGATCGTGTTGACGGTGTTGCGCATAATCTGGTAACTGATGGCGCCGGCCGCCGCCGTCCAGCGCAGGCGCACACTCCCGGTATAATCCCCTTTGCTGACGGAAAATCCCGCGGGCGGCGCGAGTGCGCGATAGCCGGAGGCGCTGCCGCTCCAGGGGGCGAGGGTGGCGCAATTCACGCCCTGCATCCAGTAATAATAGACCGTCCCCGGCATGGCCGTAGTGTCGTCGTACAATGCGCCGGATGGTTCGGCGAGCAGGCTTGCGTCGCCGGAATTGGCCGTAACACTGCGATAAATGCGATAGCTGGTGGCGCCGCTCATGGCCGGCCAGGTGATGCGGATGCGATCCGCAAAACTGCCGCTGGTGGCGGCGATCGCCGGCACGACCGGGGTCCAAACGGGCGCCCACGCGACTTCTGCAACCCAACCGGCGTCAAGGCCGATGGACACGGATTCGTCTTTGGTGTAAATCCATTTCAGGGTATACGTTCCGGCGCCGACAGTGAAAGAAATTTTTGCCCAACCGGGATCGCCGCTGATCTGCATTTGCTTTATATCGTTAGTATAAAACCGGAGGTAATCGTAATTCTGCTCGGACCATACTTTCCACCAGAAAGAAAATGTGCCGGGTCCTGTGACGGTTGTGCTCAGCTGGGAATAACTGTTGCTGCTAATCAAGCCGCTTTGCGCGGCCACAGGGATCGTGTTCGTAATTAAACTTTGTCCGTACCAACTTGCGTTACTATCTGTGTGCCAGGTCAGATAAGGGGCGTTCAGGGCGGCGCCGAGGTTAGCCACGGTATCGGGGGTGCCGTAGCCGATGCCGACAGCCTCGCTGGCCTGAACAACAGAAGCAACCCAGGTTGGATTTAGATCCTGTGCGGCGGATATCCATGCGTCGCGGATATCCGTGTAATCGGTATAGGGGTAACAGTAAACGGTCAGTGTTCGATAAGCAATTTGGGCGGCGTTCGTGACGCCGATGCCGGTGACGTTGTACGCATGGCCTTCATTGATGCCGCTTCCGCCCTCGCTGAGGAGATAAAAGAAAAAGTTCTGAACGCTGTCGTTCTGATGGACTCCGCCGTTGTCCCCGGTGCCCTTATACCAATAAGTGCCTTTATAGCGGCTGGGCTGTTCATTACCGATGCCAACGGTGGTCGTGTTGGAAGGACAGCGCATGTCCCGCAGAGCGGTGTGGACAAGCCAGCAGTCTTCACCTATCAGCCAATCTGCGGCACCGGCAACTCTATTCGGATAATTGGCGCGGCCATCCGGCTGACTGTTGAATTCGATACTGGCGCCGAAGATATCCGAAAACGATTCGTTTAATGCGCCGGATTCGTACGCGTAAACCAGGTTGGCGCTGTATTCGGTCACACCATGGGTGAACTCGTGGCCGCAGATGTCCAACACGGCCAGTGAGCTTGCCGTGAAGCCGTCCCCTTCACCGATTAAGATCAAGCCCCATCCCATCCAAGCGGCATTGTTGGCCCAATATGGGTCTTCGTAATGCACAAAGGCAAAAATCGTATCATTTTCATCGTCATAACTTTGACGGCCATGCACGTTCCAATAATATTTCTGGATGAGGTCGAAATTGTAGGCCGCCGACATTTCGGTGCGGTCGGATGTTCCCCAATTAGTATTGGTGCGGAAGGCGATATAACCGGCATCCGTGTAGAGCGCGCTATTCGTGGAAATGTTGTAAATAAGCCAGGGCCAACTCATGCTCTCGAGATAGTTGGTGATACCCATCGAAAAGCAGTTGGTCACCGTCTTGGTCGCGCCGCCTTCGCCGGTCAGGATGGCGCCGGAAATATCCGCCAATTTCACGTCGTTATAACGCATCAGCACCGTGCCGTCCTGCGCATCGATCCAGTAACGCCAGGCATTGGCCTCCTGCGGGTTCGCCGTCAGAGTCAGGGCATAAGCCAGACGAGGCACGCTCTGGTAAGCGAAGACCACGAGTTCCGGCGCGGACAGAGTGGCCGCGCCGTTATGGCCGAGTTCCGTCAGGTCTTCCACGGCCAGGGTCAGGGCTTCGGCCGGAGCCAATGCCGGGATCGCATCCACGGCAATATCCGGCACGTAACGCCCGTTGACTTGATAGGCGGCGCCGGCCTGGTTGAAGTGGACAATGACTTCGCCCCCGAATACTTTCAGGCCCTGGTAAATCTGGTCGGCGCGGACATGCCGGAAGCCCAGGTTGTCGCCTTGGGCTTTCTTTGCGGCAAATTCTTTTTGCGCTTCCCGGATGCCCATGATGCCGGAGAGATTATCCAGCACCGCAATGGCTTTGACTTCCGGTTGGGCGGACTGAGCGGTTTGGAGGCCCTTGCCGGCGGAGAAGGTTTGACGCGCGCCGAGGTCTTTGCCGCGGATTGAAGAAGGAGTGCCGAGGCCGACGTTCCACTCGATTCGAACGTTTTCGGCAACGGCCGCCGCGGCCAGCTTGCGCTGGACAGCCGTTGCAGCGCGAACCGGCTGTGGCGCCGCCGACAAAACTGTGGCCGCCATGTTGGCCTGCGGCTGAGCGGCCAAGCCGACTGTGCCGGCCAGCAGGAACGCGCCGAGGGCCGATAGTAACAAGCCGCGACGGATGATGGGCCGCGTCGCTGAGAGTGGATTCCGGACATGCAAAGGCGCTATGAATTTCATAAACATCCCGGTGATGATAGAACAAGACGCTGGCGGATACAAGGTCATTTATACTTAATTCTGTATGAACGGCAGTATAAGCCAAATTCCGGAAATGTCCACTGTAATTTAATGGAATCTGCGATTCAGACAGTGGGGAGATAGCGAGGCCAGAGGCCGCAGGTAGGGCGACCGGCGGCGGAGGCGACTCGGATGGCGTGGATCGTCGTGACGAGTGCGGTGATCAACGAGGTGGCAATGCGC
>JBAZEM010000029.1:0-25580 GCA_041653875.1 Kiritimatiellia bacterium | reverse complement strand
GCCAAGCCGTTCCAGCGTTTCGGTGTTGCCCTCCCTTCCCTTAACGGAGAGGGCTTCTGCAATACGGTCATTTCGGGATTCAATAGCACGGCCCCGACGCTTGCTGTGTACGCTTCGTGCCGACGTCACCGCCGACTACGCAACACTCGCTTCCGGCCGGCGGCTACCCTTGGCCGGTTCACCCTTTCTGATGACAGGGTTCATTCAGTCGATTTCGTTGTCTTTTCCGCCGAAGGCGGATATGCCTCCGGCATGCCGACACCTCCTTCGACTACGGACTTTTCACGGCGCGATAAGGTCAGATCCTGCGCCAGCACTTTCCGCAAAAGCCGGCCGGTATAGGAGCGGTCGCAGGCGGCGACTTCCTCGGGCGTGCCCGCGGCGACGATCTCGCCGCCGCTGTCGCCGCCTTCCGGGCCCAGGTCGATGATATAATCGGCGGTCTTGATCACCTCCGTGTTGTGCTCGATGACGATAATCGTGTTGCCGGCATCGCGCAGACGGTGGAGCACGTCGAGCAATTTCTGGATATCGGCGAAATGCAGTCCGGTGGTGGGCTCATCCAGCAGATACATGGTTCGGCCGGTGGCCTTGCGGCTGAGCTCCGCGGATAGTTTCAGGCGCTGGGCCTCGCCGCCCGAAAGCGTGGTGGCCGACTGCCCCAATTGGACATACCCCAGCCCGACTTCCGAAAGCGTCTTGAACTTTTGCTTGAGGGCCGGCACGCGGCTGAAAAAATCCAGGGCCTCATCGATGGTCATGGCCAGCACATCGGCGATGGACTTGCCGCCATAACGAACTTCCAGCGTTTCGCTGTTATAGCGCCGGCCGCGGCACTGCTCGCAGGTGACATAGACGTCCGGCAGGAAATGCATCTCGATCTTCAGGATGCCGTCCCCGCGGCACGTTTCGCAACGCCCGCCTTTGACGTTAAAACTGTAGCGCCCCGGGCCATAACCCCGCACCTTGGAGGCGGGCAGACCGGCGAACAAGGAGCGCATCAGCGTGAAGGCGCCCGTGTAGGTCGCCGGGTTACTGCGCGGCGTGCGCCCGATGGGCGACTGATCGATCACCACCACCTTGTCCAGGCGGTCCATGCCCTTGATCTCCTTGAACCGGCCCGGGCGCTCCTTGGAGCCGTAGAACTCGCGGGCGAGGGCCCGCCGCAAGATATCGTCCACCAGCGTGCTCTTGCCGCTGCCGGAAACGCCGGTCACGCAGACGAAGAGGCCCAGGGGAATGCTGACCGTGATGTTTTTAAGATTATTTTCGCGGGCGCCGGTGATGGTCAGGCGCCCGCCCACGGGCGTTTTGCGCCGCGCGGGGATTGCGATGGCCAAAAGCTTGTTCAGATAGCGCGCCGTGAGCGAGCGCGTGTCGGCCAAAAGCTCCGGCACGGCGCCGGCAAACACAATTTCGCCGCCATGCCGGCCCGCGCCGGGCCCGAGATCAAGGACATAATCCGCCTGGCGAATGGTGTCCTCATCGTGCTCGACGACCACCACCGTATTGCCCAGGTCGCGCAGGTTTTTCAGCGTGCCGATCAGGCGCTCGTTGTCGCGGTGATGCAGACCGATGCTGGGCTCGTCGAGCACATAGAGCACGCCGACCAGGCCGGAACCGATCTGGGTCGCCAGCCGGATGCGCTGGGCCTCGCCGCCCGAAAGCGTGCCGCTCTCGCGATCGAGCGTCAGGTAATCCAAGCCCACGTTGGCCAGGAACTGCAGGCGCTGGCGAATTTCCTTGAGCACCTCCCGCGCAATTTTCTCCTCCTGTGTGTCGAGCGCCAGGCGCTCGAAATAATCCCGGGCACCGCGCACCGACATCCGGCAGACATCCGCAATCGATTTTTCCGCGATCGTGCAGGCCAGCGCTTCCGGCTTCAGGCGCGCGCCCTTGCAGTCCGCGCAAGGCCGGCGGCTCATGTACTGTTGGAGCCTGTTTTTAGTGAACTCACTGTCCGTCTCCGCATAGCGGCGCGCCAAGTTGGGCAGGATGCCCTCGAACGGTTTGGACACCTTGCGCCAGGCGCCGCGCCGCCAGTAACCGAAAGCGATCGTTTCATCGCCCGAACCGTTCAACAGAATTTTTTGAACGGCGGCGGGCAATTCGCGGAAGGGGGCGCCCAGGCTGAAATCGTAATGCTCCGCCAAGGCGCGCAGGAGCCCGTTATAATAGATGATCAGGCGGTGCCCCCCGCGCCGCCAGGCGTGAATGGCCCCCTTCTCGATGGACAGCTCGCGGTTGGGCACGACCAAGTCTTCGTCAAAGAGCAGACGCATACCCAGTCCGGAGCAGGCGGGGCACGCGCCATACGGGCTGTTGAAGGAAAAATGGCGGGGGGTTGGCGGCTCGAAGCCGATGCCGCAATCCGGGCAGGCATGTTTCTCGGAATAAAGCGTTTCGCGCCATTGACCGCTGGGATCCTGGTGCAGGACAATCATCATGCCGCTACCCTGGCGCAAGGCCAGTTCGGTGGAATCCGTCAGGCGCGCGCGGATCAGGTTGGTGACGATCAGGCGGTCCACCACCAGGTCGATGCTATGTTTTTTCTTCTTGTCCAGCGCTTTGACCTGGTCCAATTCCAGGAGCTCTCCATCCACGCGCACGCGCACGAACCCCTGGCGCCGGGCCGTCTCCAAGATTTCCTCGTGCTGGCCCTTGCGGTCGCGCACCAGGGGCGCCAGCAGGGAAAGCTTGGTCCGGACCGGCAACTGCAGGAGGCGTTCCACAATTTCCTCGGCGCTTTGCCGCGCCACCGGCCGCCCACAGCGGGGACAATGCGCATGACCGATGGTGGCAAACAGCAGGCGCAAATAGTCGTGGATTTCCGTGCTGGTGGCGACAATGGAGCGGGGATTCGACCCGGCCGTGCGCTGTTCGATGGAAATGGCGGGGGAAAGCCCCTCGATATAGTCCACGTCCGGCTTTTGCATCTGCTCCAGGAACTGGCGGGCATAGGCCGAAAGGCTTTCCACGTATTTGCGCTGACCCTCGGCATACAGCGTGTCGAACGCCAGCGAAGACTTCCCGGAGCCGCTCAGCCCCGTGATAACCGTCACCTGGTTGCGCGGAATGCG
This sequence comes from Kiritimatiellia bacterium, assembly GCA_041653875.1. Taxonomy (GTDB): domain Bacteria; phylum Verrucomicrobiota; class Kiritimatiellia; order JAAZAB01; family JAAZAB01; genus VSJD01. The sequence continues at coordinate 22,500 of JBAZEM010000029.1, read as the reverse complement.
CACGGTGATGTTTTTGAGGTTATGCTCGCGGGCGCCCGCGATGACAATCCATTCCTTGCTCATAAATAATCCAACAACAATTGTAGATTGTTCGCAACTGCTCAGGAGTCAGAATTCAGGAGTCAGTAGTCAGAATAAGGAACCCGTATAGGCCAAGCGAATACGAAGAGAATCGGCGCTAAACACAAGGCCTTGGCGGAATGTCTGTCGCGTTCTTCCGATTCTTACGTATTTTATTCTGTATCCTGAATTCTGACTCCTGACTACCTGAGTTGTTACGATTGTTCGGCAAATTCCATAACCATGAACCTCCCAACCGTTGAACCATACCTGCTATTTTGGCGCGCGGACAACATGCGCGCCGGGCGCCGCCTGGATATCCAGGGGCTGATGCGCGCGCAGATAAGCGAGAACGGCGGCGCGGGTATCGGCGTCCGGGTATTCTTCCAGGCGTGACGCGCTTTGTTCCAGGATGGCTCGCAGACGCGGGAACCGGCCGCCGGCCGAGGCCATGTCGTAACTGTTGAACGCCACGCGCACGCGCTTGTCCGGTGCCCGTCCGCTTTGCCGTTCTAACGAACGGCCGCCACACTCTCCGTCGTCCGCCTTCCGGCCGGCATCCGGCGTCCGGCGTCTGTTTTCCGTCGTTCCGCCTCCGCTAATTCCGCATTCTGCATTCTTCATTCTGCATTCGCTTGCAAGCCTGATATTGGAAACCCGCTCACCCGCCGCCGCCTTGGGTTTCAGGTCATAGGTCAAACCATAAACCCCTCTAAATTCCCGGGATGCGAAATAAGCGCTGTTTTCTTCCAGAATCTGCCGGAGTTCATCCGGCGTCAGGTGCGCCACGCCGATATAATTATCGTAGGGCACAATCCGCCAGACATCCCGCATGGTAATACGCCCCGCGCGCAACGATTCCTCGGACAGCGCCCGATGGATCACCACGTCGGCCTGAACCCGCTCGGCGATGGCCAGGGCGATCAAAGTCTGGATGGCGGACTGGCCACGCGCGCGCGACTTCGGCTTCAGTTCGACCGCCGCAACGCCGACCTCCTGGTTCAGATATATTTTCGTTTCCTCCAAAGACTTGGCCGTCAGATCCGCCAGGGTCTTGTCCGGCGCCACGCCGGAATCCACCGCCAGCAGTTGCATTTGTTTCGACTTGATCCGCTTCGCCTGGGTATCGAAAACCAGCCGCGCGACACCCAACCATAGCCCGTAACAGCCGGCCTGGGAATAAGCCACGCCGTTCACGGTCTTCCATTCCACGGACTGGTGCGTATGCGCGCCCAAGATGACATCGAATTCAGGAAAGGCTTGGGCGATTGCGCGAATTTCATTGGCCGGATCGTCGCCCCACTCCCGCCAACCCTGATGCACAGCCAGCACCAGGATATCCGGCTTCTGCGCGCGCACCAGCGGCAGAAGACGACGCAGGGCGACCAACGAAGCTTCCACGGTCACATCCCCCAGCAGACGCGGGCGCGACCACTTTGGAATCAGCGGATTGGAAAGTCCAACGATCGCCACGCGGACGCCATCCACGTCCTTGCACAGGAAGGGGCGCATGCCCGGCAAGGCCGGGTCCTGCACACCGCCGATATTGGCGGCCAGCACGGGGATTTTGGCCTGGGTGTAGAACCTGCGGAGCGCATCCACCCCGCCGTCGAACTCATGGTTACCCGGCACCAGCGCGTCGTAGCGCAACTGCCGCACAGCCTCCACGACAATCCGGCCATGGGTCAAAAAACTTTCCGGCGAACCCTGGATCAGGTCGCCGCAATCCAGCAGGATCACATTCGGTTCCTGACGCCGGATTTCAGCGATGCGCGTGGCACAGCGCAGAAGCCCTCCGCCCGGACCATCGGGTGCGCCCGGTTCTTTTGCGCGCTCCGAGGTTAAGCCTTTGGCAACTTTGCCGTTCTCACGAACGGCCTCTACACCGACTTGGTGTAGCTGCGGTTCGACAGAACCGCTTTGGATCGCAATTCCTATGCGTGAACCTACGTTGGCAACAGCCGCCACATGGCCGTGCACGTCGGCGGTGTGCAGGAGCGTGATGGCCACCTCGCGGGCTGTGAGCGCCGGCGTCAGCAGAAGGATGGCGATGAAAGACAGACCAACGCCCCTTAATCCGGATATTTCGCGCCTGGCGGCGCTTAACGCCCCCAGAGCGGGGCGGACTCTTGCAGCCGCGGCGGCGGCTCTTAGCGAAGCCAGGGCGACGCCGTGGCCGCCCGCCGTCGCCCCGGGGCTTCCGCCGTCGCCAAGGCTATGGCGGACAGGATGGCGGGCAGGCCGAAGAATCCACGCCGTCATCGGCGCGGCTACAAGATTGAAATTCCTATGCATCGAGTTAGGCGGCCAAAGGCCGCGACTGTTCCATGTAGAGCCGACTTTATGTCGGCTATTATAGCCGGTGTTCCGCCGGAGGCGGATCCGCCTATGGAGGAAAAACCGGCTCTACCTGGGTTGAATTTCCTTAACATCGAGTTAGGCGGCCAAAGGCCGCGACTTTGCCGTTCTCTCGAACGGCGCTACAACGAGCCGGTGTAGTTGCGGTTCGATAGAACCGCTTGCCGCCGTGTGGATTGTCCGCCGTAGGCGGATCCGCCTCTGGCGGAAATTTCCTTAACATCGAATTAGGCCCCGCAAAGCGGGGCGACTTTTACATGTAGAGCCGACTTTACGTCGGCTATCTTCGGCATAGGATAGCCGGTATTCCACCGGAGGCGGATCCGCCTATGGCGGAAAAACCGGCTCTACATCGGATTGTCATGCCATAGGCAGATCCGCCAATGGCGGAAAATTTCCATGCTTTGAAAAAATCCGGGCTGGTCCCGGCGCAATCCGGCGCTTGCTTTTAAGGTCCGCAGCCATTATGGTAATTCTCTGTAACGGTTTCTTGGTGTTCAGAAATAGGCGCAAGTATGGGAGTTTAAAAAAAATCTTCTACTCCCATACACCCAAACTCCCATACACCCATACTTTCCGACAAAGGAGTCCCAATGTTTTCCATCATGTTAAAATCAAAATTGCACATGGCGCGCGTCACACATGTCATGCCGGAATATGAAGGCAGTCTGACGATCGACCGCGACCTGATGGACGCGGTCAAGCTGTTGCCTTACGAAAAGGTGCTGGTCTCGAACATGGCCAATACCAACCGGTTCGAAACGTATGCCATCCCAAGCAAGGCCGGGGACGGCATGATCTGCTTGAACGGCCCGGCCGCGCGGCTTGGCGCCGTGGGCGACCGGCTGGTGATTCTGGCCTTCGGCGCGGTCCCGACCGATGAAGCCCGCCGTCATCGTCCGCTGGTGCTGGTGCTGGATGACCGCAACAAACCCACCGGTCCGCTGCGTGAAACCTGAAACCAGAGGTCAGCGATCAGAAGTCAGACTTCATAGACACGCCTTTGCCGCTCAGGTTGCCCTCTTGTTGATCTCTGACCACTGACTTCTGACCTCTCGCCGATCAGGCGGTTTTGCGCTCCGCGTCCTCCGGCGCATAATGCTCGTCAATGACCGCCTTGGTAATCTGGCAGACGCGCGCCTGCGATTGCATGGGCGCTTCGTACATGATATCCAGCATGACCCGTTCCAGGATGGAACGCAGACCGCGGGCGCCCGTATGTTTATGCACGGCCAGACGCGCCAGTTCCCGCAGGGCCGCGGGCGCAAACGAAAGCTTGATGTTTTCCATGGCCATCAGTTTTTCGTACTGCCGGACCATGCTGTTTTTCGGTTCCGTCAGCACCCGCACCAGGTCGCCTTCCGATAATTCGTTCAGCGCCACGACCGCCGGAAGGCGGCCCACAAATTCCGGGATCAGGCCGTAGCGAATCAGGTCTTCGGGCTCCACGGCGTGCAAAAGATTGTGGAATTCCGGCCGGCGACGGCCGGCCGCGCCCGGCCCCTCGCCGGCCGGCGGCTGAATGAACCCGATCGCGCGCGACCCCGCCCGGCGGCGGACGATATCCTCCAGCCCGACAAAGGCGCCCCCGCAAATGAAGAGAATGCCCTCGGTATTGATCTTGATGAATTCGGCCTGGGGATGTTTGCGCCCCCCGTGCATCGGCACATTGACCACGGCGCCTTCCAGGATTTTCAAAAGGGCCTGTTGAACGCCTTCCCCGGAGACGTCGCGCGTGATGGAAACATTGTCAGCCTTGCGCCCGACCTTGTCGATCTCGTCAATATACACGATGCCCCGCTCCGCGCGGGCCACGTCCATATTGGCGGCCTGAATCAGGCGCAGGAGCACATTTTCGACATCCTCGCCGACATAGCCGGCCTCCGTAAGCGGGGTGGCATCCGAAATACTGAAAGGCACATCGAGCAGGCGCGCCAGGGTCCGCGCCAGGAGCGTCTTGCCGCTGCCCGTCGGCCCGATCAGCAGGATGTTGCTTTTTTGAATTTCGACGCCGGAGAGCGGATCGCTCTTGGGAAAATGGGCGCCTTGATTCAGGCGTTTGTAATGGTTATGCACCGCCACGGCGAGCGCTTTTTTGGCATATTCCTGGCCAATCACATATTCATCCAGGAAGGCCTTGATTTCGTGCGGCTTGGGCACCTTGAGGGCCGGCATGGCGGACGCACCAACGGCAGCGGCCGCAGACACACCCGCGCCGGCAGGCGCACCGGCGTCCGGACCCGACGGCCCTTCGCTCAGAACCTTGCGGCTCAATTCGACGCAGGCATCGCAGATGTTGCATCCCGGCCCCATGACCAACTGGGCGACCTGATTCCGGGTGCGACCGCAGAAAGAACAAGTGGGCGTTGTGCGCTTGGCCATGGTTATCTCCGATAAAACAAATGCAAAATGAAAAATTAGAAATGAAAAATTAGAAATGCAAAATTATAAAAGCCGTATTATTTCCGCATTCTACATTTTTCATTTTTCATTTTTCATTTCTTTCCGCCCGGCGAGCACCTCGTCCACCAGGCCGTAGGCTTTGGCTTCCTCGGGCGACATGAAAAAATCGCGGTCCGTATCCTTGGCAACCACCTCGATCGATTTGCCGGTATGTTTGGCCAGGATGCCGTTAAGAATATCGCGGATCCGCAGGATTTCCTGAGCCTGGATACTGATATCGGAGGCCGCCCCCTGCACCCCGCCCCAGGGCTGATGCATCATGATCCGCGCATTCGGCAGGGAAAAACGCTTGCCGGGCGTCCCGGCCGCCAACAGAACGGATCCCATGCTGGCCGCCTGACCCACGCAATAAGTGGCCACATCGCACTTTAGAAACTGAATGGTGTCGTAAATGGCCATCCCCGCCGTCACCGAGCCGCCAGGCGAGTTGATGTAAAAGCTTATTTCCTTGTTGGCGTCTTCCGCCTGCAGGAACAGCAGTTGAGCCACGATGAGACTGCTGGCTTCGTCGCCGATCGCGCTGCCCAGGAAGATAATGCGGTCCTTCAACAGCCGCGAATAAATATCGTAGGCGCGTTCGCCGCGCCCAGTTTGCTCCACCACCATCGGCACCAACATTTGGTTGTGACTGCCCATGATTATGCTCCCCTTTATAATTTATGATTGCGGATTTCTGATTTCGGATTGCAGATCGAATTAGGCCTTCGGCAACTTTGCCGTTCTATCGAACGTCCTCTACACCGGACGGCCTGTCTGAACTCGGCCAAGGGTATAGCTGCGGTTCGATAGAACCGCTGTGTTTTGTCATGCCATAGGCAGATCCGCCTATGGCGGAAATTTCCTGTACATCAAATTAGGCGGACGAAGGCCGCGACAGAAAAAACCGGATTCCCGATCAGGTCGGGAATGACAAACAACGCCACCACATACGTTTCCGGCCTTCAATCCGCAATCGGAAATCGGAAATTCTTTCAGCGTCCCACGAGCCGGCTGAAAAAACCCTCCTCGTTCAGCTTGGCGTTGGCCAAGAGGAAGTCGAGGGTCTTATCCATGCGCACCTGATGCCGAATGGAATCCATCTCCTTCTTTTCCTCCAATTCCTTGCGCAATTCGGCGTCCGGCATGTGATAACGCTCCGCCAGAACCGCAATGGCCTGCTCCACCTCCGCATCTTCCGCCGCGATCTTCTCTTCCTCGGCGATACGATGCAGGATGTAGCCGACCTTGACTTTTTCCGTGGCCGTGCTCGTTGCCGTCGTCAATAGTTCCGCCTTCTTTTCCGCCACCTGCTCCTGAGAGACACCCCGCATCAAATTCTGGCGGACCAGTGAGGCGAACAGGTTGCGGGCCTCTTCCTGCACCAGCGTTTCAGGCAGATCCAACGCGGTTTTGGCCAGCAGGTGCCGAATTATTTCCCCTTTGAGCCGTTCCTTTTCGGAGCGTTTGGCCTCGTCCTGCAACGATTCTTTCAGTTTGCCACGCAGGTCGGCCTCGGATTCAACGCCGGCTTTTTTCAGAAGTTCCGCATCCAACGCCGGGCGCCGCTTCTCGCGGATCGCCTTGACCTGCACCTGGTAAACGACCGTCTTGCCGGTCAACTCTTTAACCTTGAAATCGGCCGGGAAGGCGACGACAATCTCTTTCCGGGCGCCGACGGCAAGATCCAGCAACCCCGTGTCGAACCCGGGCAGAAAGGCATTTTCATCCGCCATGACCCAGAAATCATTGCCCTGTCCCAGGCCGGTGACATGCTTGCCCAGCGCCGCCAGGGGTTTCCCATCGAAGCGGCCTTCGTAATCGACCTGGACCAGGTCGCCCTTGCGGACGGCGCGCCCTTCCACCGCCACAAATTGCGACAGGCGCTCGAGCCACGCATCCAATGTTTTTTGGACGGCGTCCTCGGACACGTCAATCGGGTTCTCCTTGATTCCGATGCCCTTGTATTTCGGCAATTTGAACTCTGGCGGCACATCCAGCGTGACCCTGTAGGTCATGGGTTCATTGCGTTTCAACGTGACGCTCAAATCCAAGACGGCCAGGGGATCCAGCGCCGCCTGCTTCAGGGCCTCCGGATATGTTCGCCCGACCAGGGCATCGCGCACGTCCTCGTCAATTTCCCTGGCAAACCGGCGCTCAACCAGCGCCTGAGGCGCCCGGCCCGGCCGGAAGCCCGGCACACGCGCCATTTTAACGAACGCGGCAATCGCGGTTTTATATTCCGCCGCCACGATGTCCGCCGGCACATCCACGTGCAGTATTTTACGGCAAGCCCCCGATTTTTCGACTTTTACCTTCACGCCACCCCCTTAAGAAATTGAGCGATTTAACGATTCAGTGATTGAGCGATTAAATTGGTTTGCGAAACAAAGCAGGCATTAAATCATTAAACCACTAAATCACTCAACCACTAAATCACTCAATCACTAAATCGCTCAATCGCTCAATTTCTTGTTATTCTTTCATGGTCATCAGGAACTCGGCATTACTCTTGGTCTTTTTAAGCTTGCTGACCACCAGTTCCATGGTCTCGACCGGAGGAACCCCGTTCAAGGCCTTGCGCAGAATCCAGGTCTTGTTCAATTCGTCCGGATGCAACAGCAACTCCTCTTTGCGTGTCCCGGATTTTTCGATATTGATGGCCGGGAAGACGCGCTTGTCCACAAGATGCCGGTCCAGGCACAACTCCATGTTGCCCGTGCCCTTGAATTCCTCGAAGATCACCTCGTCCATACGACTGCCGGTGTCCACCAGGGCCGTGGCGATGATGGTCAGGCTGCCGCCTTCCTCGATATTACGGGCGGCGCCGAAAAAGCGCTTGGGTTTATGCAGGGCATTGGAATCCACGCCGCCGGACAGGATTTTGCCGCTGTGCGGCTCCATCGTGTTGTAGGCCCGCGCCAGACGCGTGATGCTGTCCAGCAGGATGACGACATCCCGCCCGCATTCCACCATGCGCTTGGCCATCTCGATGACCATCTCGGCCACCTGGATGTGCCGCTCGGGCGGCTCGTCGAAGGTGGAACTCAACACATGGGCGCTCGTATGCCGCTCCATGTCGGTCACTTCCTCCGGGCGCTCGTCGATCAGCATGACGATCAGGTACACATCGGGATGGTTCCTGGAAATGCTGTTGGCGATTTTTTGCAGGAGCACCGTTTTGCCGGTGCGCGGCGGCGCCACGATCACGCCACGCTGGCCCATGCCGATGGGCGTGAAGATATCCATGACGCGCATGGACACTTCCTCCTGTTCGCGCTCCAGGATGAAACGCCGGTCGGGGAAGAGCGGCGTCAGGTTTTCGAATGGAATTTTGCGCCCGCTCTTTTCGGGATCCTCGTCGTTCACCTTGTCCACGCGCAACAGCGCGAAAAAGCGTTCCTTGTCCTTTGGCGAGCGGATTTCGCCTTCCACCGTGTCGCCGGTCCGCAGGGCAAAGCGCCGGATTTGCGAGGGCGAAACGTAAATATCCTCCGGGCACGGCAAGTAGTTGTAATTCGGCGAGCGCAGGAAGCCGAATCCGTCCGGCAGGATCTCGATGACGCCTTTGCCGAAAATCGTGCCGCGGAAGTGGGCATTGGCCTTGAGGATTTCGAAGATCAATTCGTGCTTGCGCAGGGCGCCCAGATCCACCAGATGGTAGCGGGCCGCCAGTTCGTTGAGCTCCGGCACGGATTTCTGCTGGAGCTCCGAGAGATGCAGGGGCTTTTCCCGGCCTTGCCCAACGGCTTCGACCGGCGCGGACAGCGGGCGCGCTTCGGCATGATTCGGCATATTGCCGTTCGCGATGTTCCCATTCGGCGCGCCGGCATTCGCCGGCGGCGCGCCGACAGGCGCCGATCCGGCGCCGGGCGTCGGCGCGGCGCCGATCTCCGGCCTTTGATCTCCGACCTCCGAGCGCCGATTCCCGATTTCCGCGTTCGCCGCCGGCGCATTGCCCAAAGAACTATCGTAACTATGCCGGCTTGGCGGCACGGCGCCATTGGCCATGTAAATTTTGGACATTGCCGCGCGCCCGCGCGGATGGCGCGGGGAATGGCCCGCGTTCCTGGCTTTATTTTCGTTCATGTTCCGTTTATCTTCCATCGCTTTTCTCCACATGTGTTCTGATGCACTGCATGATTTGGACGGTTTGCATTTGCGCACACGCCGGCGTGCCCGCATTAAAAACCACATAATCCGCGCGCTCCACTTTTTCCTCCACCGGCCACTGGGCCGCGATCCGATCGTGCGCCTCCTTTTCCGTAAATCCTTTGGAACGCAAGCGTTCCAGTTGCAAAGCCAGCGGGGCGCTGACGCAAATCACCCGGTCCCAGGCCGCCTCCCAGGCCGCCTCATAAAGCAGGGGAATAATGGCCGCCGCGCCGCCGCGCCACCCATGAGCGGAATTTATGATTTTTGATTTCTGATTTTTGATTTCCGATTGCCGATTGCCGACCGCCGCAACTGGTTGCAGGCGGGCCTCTTCCCGGCGCGCGCGGACCCAGTCCTCAATGGCGTCGCGTGCCGCCGGATGCAGGAGGGCGTTCAGCCGGTCCAGCGCCGCCGCATCGCCAAACACGCGCCGGCCCAATGACCGACGATCGATCTCGCCATCCGGCGCAAGAATTCCGCCGCCAAAGGCGGACACGATCGGCGCAAACAGCGGCATGCCAACGCGCATAAGGTCATGGCACACCGTATCGGCATCGATGACCGCAACGCCCAGCGTTTCCAGGCAAGCGCCCACCAGGCTTTTACCGCAGGCAATGCCGCCCGTGACGCAAATTCGCAACCAGGGGGCGGCGGCTGGCATGGTTGAGGCGTTGGCAGTCATAATCTAAATAAGTATGGGAGTATGGGCGTATCGGCGTATGGGAGTGTGGACGCATGGAGTAAACGCTTAACTCCCATACACCCACACTCCCATACACCCACACGCTTTGCATCTGAGCCTAACGCATCCGCAGGAGGACATCCATGGCATTCGTATTCTGCGGGTCGTACATCAGGGCCTGTGTCGCTTTGTTTTCCGCATCCGGCCTGCGGCCCTGGCGCAAGGCCTGCGCGGCCTCCGCCGCCAGGCGCCCGGCGGAACGCTCATCCGCGCGGGTGATTACGCGAAACACGCGATACTTGGCATTGCCCCATAAAAACCTGAAATAACGGCCCTGCTCGGGGCGTTTTTCGAACAGCCGCGCGGCCGCCGCCGGCGGCGGATCCAGCGCGTTCACGCAATAACGCATTTGGGATTCCGGCTGGATATCGGCAAACTCGCCCAGGGCATACACATAATACGAGACGCCAAACGGCTCCATCCACGCGCGGAACCCCTCCTCGTTGGATTTGAACAGCGCCTCCCCGTAGGCGCGCACCCGTTCGCGGATTCCGGGCGCTTCGAATTTGGGGTGCAGAACGATGGGGCAATTTGCATAGGTCAGCAAAAAAGAGCTCAATCCAAAATTGGCCAACACCGGTTCGCCGGGCGCATTGGAGCGCAACCATCGGCAGAGTTCCTGCTTCTCGCTCAAATAGGCCGGCACACTGCCCCAGCGCGCGGGGTTATCCAGAACATGCGCGGCTTCCACGCCCACTCCGGCCAGTAAAAGCACCAGGATCAGCCAGCGGGTAAAACTACGCTTGATGGACGCCCAGTAACCCAACCATCCGAGCAGGGCGGCAAACCCCAGGATCAGGAACACATGGAATTTCACGAAAAATACAAAGGCCAGAAGTGAGATGACCGTGTAATTCAGCAGTCGATCGATTTCGGGGTCCGGATGCGCGCGTGTATGCAAAAAGGCAATGACACCCGCCAAACCTGACAGGCAGAGTGTTACAGGAAACAAGGCGGCCGTCAACAGCAAAGTTGCGGAATTTAAGGGCGCGGTCCAGAGTATGCGCTGGTCAAAAGTCAACAACGCGGGATCGGCGGGCTTATGGTTAAGGAAGCGGAGTTTGGCCCAAAACAGTTCGATAAAATGGCCGTATGTTTCACTGTAGGAATGCAGGCAGAGCAGGCCCACGCCGAGCGGCAATAGGGCCACCAGCGCCAGCACGAGAGTATGCCACGAACCGGAGAACCGGAGAACCGGAGAACCGGCGACTGAACAAACCTTTAATTCGCCGATTCGCCAATTCGCCGTTTCACCGTTTCCCCCACTCTCCGTTTCCCGTTTGCTCCCGCGGAGCAACCGCTCGACACTCAAACCCAATGCCACGCCATACGCCAGCAACATGGCAAACGAACCTGCAAAAACGTGCGCGCGCAGGTAGGGGTTCAGAACTCCGGCGCCGGCCAGCGCCAGCAGAATCAGCCACCACGCCTGGCGCGCCCGGACGTCCCGGAAATAATCGCCGGCCACGAAACGCGCGTAAGACCCAACGGCCCAGAGAATGACATAATACTGCACCAGGTCCCAGGTTGACACGGCGCACGCCAGCATTAAGGCGGAAAGCAGGGACAGAACGAAAAAGGCGTTCTTCGTTCTTCGTTCTTCGTTCTTCGTTCGATGTTCGATGTTCGATGTTCGATGTTCGATGTTCGGTGTTCGGTGTTCGGCGTTTGCTTCGCTTATTCTTTTCGCCCATGCGGCCAGGGCCCAGTGAGCGACAAGGAACGGCAGCGCAAAATTCTCATGCTGGAGCTCCTGACCGGTGGAGCGCATGACGGCGGCCAGCGCCACGGCATAATACGCGCCGGCAATTCCCGCCGCCCAGACGGAGCGCGTCCACGCCCACAACCACAGGCTCATCAATGGAATGCCCAGGCAGAACCAGGCGGCGGCAATCCAGCGCACGCGCTCATCCAGCGGCAGAAACCGGGGGAACAAGCGGGCGGCCGCGGCATAAACATATTCCGCGCCCAGGGTATAGGTCTCGCGGGCCACGATGCCTTCCGGCGCCTGGACGGCTTTATCCACGCGGGGAATATGCCCGGTTTCGAAGAGCATGCGGACATACCGGAATTCCAACGCGCTTTCCAGATTGAACGGCAAGGGCCGGCCATATTGCTCGAACTGGGCGGAAAGCACAGCGCGCCGGAGGCCCAGCCCCGCGGTAAACAGCGCGACCAGTCCCAGCACGGCCAGCAGGATTTTGATGTGACACTTGATCATGGGCAGGAGCTGCCTGGCTATCAACGGTTAAACCTGAAAAAGAGAATTTGAATATCCAATAACCAACACTCAACACCCAATGTCCAGTGAAATACGGCGGCATGCACTTGGATATTGGACATTCCTTGTTGGATATTGTTTATTCGATTCGTCACGATATTAGCGGGTGCGGCTCAAACCGGGTCCGGACATCGTCTACAGTCAACAGTCCACAGCCTATCTTTTCAGAACAGCGTCGGTTCGCGCAGGGCTTGGGCCAGCGTATGGAACTCCATTTCGTCATAGAACGCCAGCAGACGCGGCGCATCGGGCGGCCGTGTTTGCATGTCAGCCAACGATACGCCGCAATCGATATCCGTCCGCAGACGAAGCAACCCCACGTTGCGCGCAATCGTTTCGCGCTGTTCCCGGAGCGTGCGGCGCGTCTTTTCCGGCTCGACCGCATCCACATGGTCAAGCGCATTGGCCAGAGACTGCCATTGCTGGAGCAGTTTCGCCGCCGTCTTGGCGCCGATGCCCGGCACACCGGGAATATTATCGGCGCTGTCGCCCGTCAACGCCAGCCAGTCAACCACCTGGTCCGGCCGGACGCCCAGTTTGGCGAACACTTCGGCTGCCCCGATTTTTTCCGCGGCCTTGCCGGGCGTTACGGCGGCAATGGAGGGGGCCGCCAACCGAGGCGAAGCGGACTGTAGACCGCAGGCTGTAGGCGGAGTCACCAATTGGAGTAAATCCTTGTCGCTGGACGCCACCAGGACATCCAAGCCCGCGGACGCCGCCCGGACCGCCGCCGAGGCGATGACATCATCCGCTTCCCGGCCATCCAAGCGCACATGGGCGATCGCCGCGGCATCCAGCCAGGCTTCGATGGCCGGCAACTGGGCGCGCAGCGCGGGGGGCATGACCGGCCGCTGGGCCTTGTACGTGGCCAGCAGTTTCAAGCGCTCGGCGGGCGTGCCGCCGTCAAACACCACCAGTTTATGCGACGGCCGCCAGATTCTTTCCAATTGCGTTAATGTTTTAATGAACCCATACACCGCATTGGTTGGCCGTCCGTCGGCGGTGGCCAGGCCGGTAATGGCATAAAACGCGCGATAGGCAATGCCCAGCGCATCCACGAGCAAGAGGGAGGAGGACATGAGGAATTTCTGATTGCGGATTTCTGATTTCCGATTTTCGGATTACGGAATTGATAAAATCAAGCCCGTGCATTTTCAACCTGGGAAAGTTCCTGCCATTTGGCTTCTTGCACTGCCTGAGGCGATGTGGCAACACGGCAATCAGAAATCCGAAATCATAAATCAGCAATTCCGATAGAAGCATTACCGCTCAGGGGCTTGCCGGAAAGGCGGCGGATGTATTGGCGGCGCCCGTGGCGGTCGCAATAAGATCCTTGTTGATCTTGTTGCCGGCCGGATCCACCAGGTTGGCGGTGACAAAGATCAATAAATTAAATTTCTGGCTGTTGCTGGTCTTGCTCTGGAAGAGAAAGCCCAGCAGCGGAATGTCGCCCAGGAAGGGAATCTTGTCCAGCGTCGTGCTCTGTTTTTCCGTAATCAGACCGCCCATGACCACGGTCTGCCCGTCCCAAATGGTGATGCTGGTGGTAATATTACGGCTTTTGAAAATCGGCTGGGGCATATTCAAGTCGTAGGTTCCCGTGCCGTTCGGGTTAGGATATTTGGTTCCATAGTTGAGCCAATCCGTCAACTCGCATACTTGGGGGAGCATAACCAAATCGATGGAAAATCCGTCCGGCCCCACCGTCGGCGTCACGTTCAGGATCACGCCCGTGTCGCGGGTTTGGAAGGCGCCCGGCTGGACAAACGACATGGGAGTCTGCGACCCCTGGGTGCTGCCGGCGGCGGCGGGCGTTACCAGCGTGAACTCGGTGGGATAAATCAATTCCGAGACCACTTTGATTTCGGCATTGGCCCCGCTCTTGGTGGTAACCTTGGGCGCCGAGAGCAGGTTCGCGCCGCTCTTCTGTTCCAGGGCGTGCAAAACCATGGTCACTTCCGGATTGGTCAGAACGCTGGAAAACGACAAAATACCGGCCATGTTGCCGCCGGGCGTCGGCGTAATGCCGCTGGCGCCCTGGGCAAAATTGCGCAGTCCCTTGCTGATGGTGTTCTGATCCATCTGGATGCGTTCCCGGCTCGCCAGCGGGATCGCGGTGCCGGCGCCGGCATTTTCGGCCAGTTCCCAGTTGTCTTTCAAGAGCCATTCGACGCCCAATTCCTCCAAATCGCCCTGGGCGACTTCGACGAAACGGGCCTCGATTTCCACTTGCACCGGCACGATGTTCAAGGAAGCCAGGATGCGCTCGAAGTTTTCCAGATTATCGGCCGTATTCTTCGCAATCAGCAGGTTGAGACTCGGTTTATAAACTATGGAGGTGCCTTCCGGGAACGGCACGCCGGCATCCACAAAAAACTTTTTAACGTCGCCCCGTTCCGCGACCGGCGCCGCGCCGCCAAACTCCATCTTGGCGACGCCGGCGGCGCCGCCGGCGGCGCCCATGATCGTTTCCGCAATGTTGGGCTGGACTTTGTACGTGCGCGTAATCAGCTCGCCCACCAGGTAATCGCTCGGGGTAATGACCACCACATTTTCTTCGATCCGGTATTTCAACCCCGTCACTTCCGTAATGTATTTAATGGCGTCGATCAAGGTTATATTGCGCAAACTCAAGGTCACGGAGGGCACATTGCCTTGCGCGACCGTCGTCCCGCCTTCGCCGCCAAATTCGCCTTCCGCGGGAGGGACCGCCGCGGCCGGCGCCGTCTCGGCGGCGGCGCCGGGACGCTTAAGCTGAAGAATGAAGTTCACGCCTTTGTCGCCCGGGGCCGAATCCTTGTCGCAAGCGATGCTGGCCGTATCCATGTATTTAATGACGTCCACGATATTGGCCATCCGGAACTCCAATTGCGGAATCACGATGCCGTTCAACTTCGCCAGTAATGCGCGCTTGCCGCCTTTGTCGATGGTCGTGGTTTCTAAAACACGCGTCTCCGGCCCGGCGATTTCCCGCTTCACCGGCGGGGTCCAGGTATCGCGCACCTGGGCAATCATGTCGGCTTGCTGACGGTTCATCTGGTCGGTTTCGACATTATACATTTTTTCGTGCACTTTTTTCAGCCAGGCGGCGGCATCTTCGTTCTTTTCGTCAAGCACCAGCACATTTTTGAATTCGCGCCGGGCTTTCTCATACTCGCCAATGGCATAATACTGCCGGCCGAGGTCGATCGATGCGCGGATTTGCTTTGCGCGATCCAAGTGTTCCGCGGAATGACGCACGGGCACGGGCCTGCTTTCCACTTCGATTTTCCGGGCTTCGTCTTTTTTGATCTGCGCGCTCAAACGGTTGGCCTTAGGATGCGCCGAATAGTAACCTAACGCGCGCCGGATGGCGTCCTTGGCTTCCTGATACTTGCCGTCCTTATAATAATTCAGGGCGATGCGGTATTCGCATTCGGCCTGGCTTTGCATGGCTTTCTGGCGCGTTTCCACCGTATGCGGACGGACGGGCATTGCGTTCATGGCCTGGTTGAAAGACTTCAAAGCGCCTTCAAAGTCATTCCGCTCCATCGCCCTATAGGCCACATCCAAGGCCTTCAAGGCCTCCACTTCTTTCGCCTGCCGACGGATTTCTTCCTGGGCTGCGACAATTTCTTCCGGGGTGAGCAACTTGTTGGCCGCCGCCGTGTTGGTGGCAAGCGCGGCGGGCTTGGTCTCCGCACCGGTATCGGTTGGCCGCCCGTCCGCCACGGGCGCGTCTTTTTCACGGCCGAACAGACGGCGCCAGAACGATGCCTTCGGTTGGGGGCCGGCTTCGGCTTTGGCGCCGGACTCCGCCGCCGTATTCGACAAACTGCGATCCAATTCGAAATCCGGGCCTTTGCCTGCGGCGGGAGCGTTCGATTCGGCGACTATCGGCTTCGCGGCAATAGTTGTCACGATGGTGGTCGTCGATTCCGTCTTTTCAACTGCGGGAACGGCCGATTCGACCGCCACCGGCTTCTCGACAGCGGCCGCCTCTTCCGTCTGTTCCTCCGCCGGCTCTTCCGGCTCGGCTACGGGGATGGGAGCCGGCGCCTTTTCCGGCGCGGCATTCGTATCCGCGGGGTTTCCAGGCACAGCCGCGGCGACCTCTGTCGTCGCGGGGTTTTCGTCCTGGGCACAAACGGGGAAAGCGATGCCTGTCAATAGCAGCCCAAAAACAATAAAAAAGATGACCGGCGATTTCATCGTGGCATTGCCTGCTTTACGGTTTTATATTAAGAGGACCATCGGATTTGGACACGCCGATCCCGGGATACAGTTGTTTATCCGCCTCGGAAAACGGCGGCACAGACAGCTCCCTACCGGTATTTATGCCTGTAAGAATAACGCCATCCTTTTTAATGTCAATAATTTTATACGAATTATTTTTAAGCTTAATAACGTCGCCTATTTTAACCACCATCTTCGTCTGATCCACCAAGAAAATCAGGTTTGCGCCGATCTCGCCCTGGTTAACGCCGTGAATTGTCAAGGGGATCAGCTTGTTGTCCCGGCTGACCGTCAGCACCGAGACGTCTTCTTCCACCTCGAAAGTTCCCCCGCCCCCTTTTTTGACCTTGACCTTTTTCTCGTCGTATTTGACTAATTTATAGCCATCCACCGTGTCGCCCAGCTTGGCATAGGTGTCGCGCCGGAGCTGTTTGTTTTGCAGCAGGAAACGCACATCGTTTGTGCTCAGGCGCTGGACGCCCTGGAAACTCAGCGGCATGGACATGCGTCCTATTTTTAGAACCCGCAATTTGGCCGCGTAATCCGGGTGCGAATTCGGATCGCGCGGATCGGCGCCGGCCGAGTATTCTTCCAAATTGGCGAACCCGTCGGCATCGGTATCCTGATTGGCATCGTCCACATTCGGGTTCAACCCGTGCTTGGCCTCCCATTCGTCGGGCATGGCGTCAAGATCGCTATCCTTAATACTCGGATTGACGAGCACCGCCGGCTGTTGGGCGCCGCAATTCCGAAACGGGCATACATTCGCGTCGAGGGGAATGGGGCGGCCGCACTTTACGCAACTGACGCGCAGTTCCGCTGTCATCAAGCGATTGCTCCAGGCGGGAATTTGTTCCGGCGCCAACAGGGCTTCAACGCCTTCGTCCAGGAACGTCATGTCCAGCAGGCCGGCCGCCGGGGCGAGATTGCGGGTCTGCTCCTGTTTCCGGCTCAACTCCGCCATCTTCTCGCGTTCGCGTCCCACCATCACGATCAGGAGGATCAACGACAGCAACAGACCGAAGAGGGCGACGAACAACACGACCTTGTCGTACGCCGTCTTGAGCCAAGTCTTGATTTCGCTGATATTCACGGGTGGTAGACCTTAAAGCGTTCTTCGTTCCTGGTTCTTCGTTCCTGGTTAATCATGATTACACGAAAGCAGGTATTTGATAAAGGTGCCGATTTTGGCTCTCGTTTTGCCGGTCATCTCATAGGCGACATTAAATTCGGAAGCCGATAAATATTTTTGATCAAGGGCAACATAGAGTTCGCTCTTAACCTCGGAACAGGACCGCTGGGCATAACGCAGAAACTTCACAAATTCCGCGTTACTCCCGCCATCGAATCCTTCCGCAATGTTGTGCATAACCGAACCCGATGCCCGCTGAATCTGGTCTTTCAGGCCATAATCTCGTACAAACCCTGGCTTGCTTGTAAGGGCATACACTTTACCCGTTAACCCGCGCGCCAGTTGCCACGCCTCGATATCTTCAAATCGCTCAATTTTCATGTTTTTTGCGTTCTTAGTGCTTGGTTCTTCGTTCTTCGTTATACAAATCAACCTGACCATGAATGATTTTTGTTTTCCGAATTTTTACCAAGAACCAAGACCGATGAACGTGTTTTAATCCCCTGCTATATTTAACGAAGAACCAAGAACCAAGAACGAAGAACAAAGAACAAAGAACTCTTGCTTACTTCTTGGATCCCTCCTTAAAGGCCAGTGACGGGGCGAACCGATACACATCCAAGCCCAACTTGATATCGAGTTCTTCGCGGCCCAGTATGACCTGGCGCTCGCGAGCGGCCGGCTCGGCCGCACCCGGCGCACCGGTCGCCGCCGGGGCCGCGACCGATCCGCCGGCGCTGGATTCCTGGCGCGGGTTGGTCATTTCAACCTGCGTCACGACCATGAACATCGGCTGGCTGGCCAGGAGGTTCAACATCTTGACCACCGCAATTTCCCTGGCTTTGACCGATATTTTAACATGCTGGCTGGACATCAGTTTATCCCCGCCGGGCATCAAGCCCGCGGCTTCCGGCGACGGCGCGCCGGGCGCACTCGGCGCACCGCGGCGGCCGCCGGAAGAAACATCCGCCCCCCGCGCCGCCTGTTCGAAGTTATCGCGTTCAATGGCCGTCAGTTCAACGACGCCCGCCTCCCGGAGGATATCGCAAAGCGCCTCGATAATTTTCAATTGTTGGACCAGGCGGGGAATATCGCCCGAGGCCGGCAATTGCCCGCCGGCATATTTATCGAAACCGAAGGCGTATTTTTCCGGAAACTTGATGCGGGCATTTTGCAGGCGGTCCCGCAGTTTACGCAGGGATTTTTCCAGGAACTGCATAAAATCGGCCGCTTCCATGGGCTGGAGGTTCACCTGGCCGACGCGCAAAAGCTCGTTCAATTCGTTATAACAGTCAACGACGTCCTTCAGGTTCTCGGCCTCCTTGCGCACGTTGACCTCCGACGGGAAAGGATCGCGCCGGTATAGTTGCTGCAGGCGGGTCGTCGCCGCATCCAGCGCCCGCACCTGCCGGGCATAGATCCGGGCCGAAACGAACAAGCCCGCGCCCGCGCCGATCAGCGAAAGCACCGAGACGCCCAAGCACAGCGTGAACACCGGATGTTTTTTAATGAAGGCCAGATTCATGGGAAAACAATACGTTCTTGGTTCTTCGTTCTTCGTTCGTAACTACTCAGTAAAAAAAATTTAACTACGAAACACGCGAAACACACGAAATTAATTAAAAACTTCAGGATTTAAGCATCAAAATACTTGTTTTCTTCTCTGATTTTCGCGCTTTTTGCGTGTTTCGTAGTTAGTTCTTTCTGTTGCTGAGCAGTTACCTTTGTTCTTGGTCACGCTCTACGCTCAACGGGCTTCAGAGCGGCTGTTTCAGCCCGATTTCCATCGTGAACTGCCGGGCATAATCGTCCAAGTTCGGCAGAGGTGCCAGCAAGATTTCGGTGCTCTCGGTGAACAGCGGCGACTGCCGCAGGCGATCCCGGAACTGGGCGATGGAACGGTCGGTGGCCTTGTCGGAAAAGATCAGGCCCTTGATCTGAATGTGCGTCCATTTCGGACTGTCGCCTCCCGATGCCAGGGTGGCCGCCGCCCGCCGGCTCCGCCCCCCCCGTTGTCTGTCGTCCGTCGTCTGTCGTCCGTTCTCAGTCCCCGCCTTGGTCGCCGGCGCGAAGGCGACCAGCCACATGCCGTCCAACATACAATCGTGAATACCGTTCAATACATCGAGCCACTGTGTTCGCAGGAAGGTCATGTCGGCAAGCGTCTCGGCCTTGGCTTTCAATTCCGCCTGGCGGGCTTCAATCGGCATCAATTGGGCTTCGACCGCTTCCAACTTGGCCACCTGCGCGCTAACCGCGCTCTGGCGCAAGGCGATCCGCTGAATCATGGTGTGGAAGAAAAACCACCAGCAGAGCACGATCAACACGCTTGCGATTCCGGCGGCCACGAGAAACGGCTCTTTGCGCTTGAAAACTTTGTCCGCCATGATGTTGGGCGGCAGGAGATTGATCTCCAGCGGACAAGGCAACGCGTACCGCAGGCCAACCCCGACGACTTCGCCCATGACATGCGCGCAAGCCCCGATGGCATCCTCCGAAATGCTCTCGTTGACAATGATGTTCCGGAAGGGATTCAGGTACTCCACGTCCATCTTCAACTTTTCCTTGAAGAACTCGTCCGTGCGGGCGATGACGGAGGTGCCGCCGGCCAGGAGCACGCGGTTGGGATTGGCGCCGCCCTGCTGGGTGCGGTAGAAATTGATGGAGCGTTCCACCTCGATATGCAGGCGGGTCATGACGCCGCGCACGGTCTTGGACACTTTCGAGAGCACCTTGTCGGAGTAGTCCTCATAGGAGCCCCCGAAGGCCACCGAGGCGTGGGCGAATTTAAGCTCCTCGGCGTCCTTGAAGGACATGCCGAATTCCTTCATCAATTGCTGGGTAATGACATTGCCCGTGCCCACAATCGGGAGGTTGCGGCTGAAAAACTGGCCTTCCTCCATGAAAACCAGGTTGGTCGAGCGCGCGCCGATATCCACCACGAGGGTGCAGCCTTTAAGTTCGCCGTAGTTATAACGCACGGCATTGTAAAGCGCCATGGGCGCCACGTCCACGATCTCGATATCCAGGCCCACGGCCTCGACGCAGTCGGTCAGGTTTTGCACGATGTCCTTCTTGATGACCACGAGCATCACGTTCAGCTCGTTTTCCGAGGAGCCCATCAACTGATAATCCCAGACCACTTCCTCCATTGGGAAAGGCACGTTTTGCTGGGCCTCGTAGAGGATGGTCTGGTAAATTTTATTGCGCTTGACCGGCGGGAGCTTGACTAAGCGCAGGAAGGCCGATTGCCCCGTCACGGAAAGCACGACCGGGCCGGGCCGGATGGCTTTTTCTTTCAGGACCCCCTGGATGGCCTCGATGATCGCCATGGTGGGATCGGCTTCATTGCCCGGCTCGATGCCCAACGGGCACACGGCCAGATTGGCGAGCTCAATGCCCGCCTTGCCGACCGTGAATTCCGCCAGCTTGAACTGGGCGGCCCCGATATCCATGGCGATTACGCGGTTGGATTTGAAGAAAGGCATAAAACAGAGGTCAGATGTCAGAAGTCAGAGATCAGAAGCCGGAACCAGCGGTCAGCGGTTCACTGTTATAAACTTGCTCGGCTTGCAAATCATGGCGCCCAACATTTTTCCTATCTCCCTGCAACAACACGTCAATTCCTTATGCTGATCGACCGTAATATAGTCACAATCTCTGGCAAAGTCCAAGGATGTATCCGTTTCGCTGTTTTCTCCATCACAATCCGTCAATTTACTCACAAAATGAAGTTCGTAACGACGCTTAGCCCAAGCTTCTCTCAAATTCATGCAGACAGACCGCGAGGAACGGCGAATCTGACTGATCAAGGCAAAACGTTCTTCCGGCGGAAATGATTTGCTGATCACAAAAATCCGCATAGCCAACGTATAGGCCTTCCCATATACGGTCAGATCCTTTGCAGATTGAAGTTGCATTCCATCTTCTTTCCGTTTCTCTCTTTCTGACCTCTGACCTCTGACCTCTAAGCCGAAATAGCGCTACGCGCTATTTCGGCTTGATCGTCTCGTAATTATCGATCGCCACCAGGGCGAACGGGGTTTGAGCGCGGTTCAGGAGCACGCCTTCCCTGGTTTTATATTCGATGCTCCAGGGGCGCGGATCGTCCGGCATCTGCGCCACGGCCACGGGGGTGTCCTTGCCCTTGAGATAAATTTTCACGCCCGCCCATTCGACGGCCCCATAGCGTTCCAGCGTGTTGGGCCTCAAAAAAACCGTGCTCGTATGGCGCTTGCCCTTGGGAACATCCATATAGGTCACGCTGGCGGGAAACGTGGTAAAAGCGCCGGTCTTTAAATTTTTTACCAGAACCAGGTAGCGGAACTCCAGGTCGTCGATCCACTCGGCATCGGTGTCGTACTGGACCGCGATGCGCGCCCACTCGCGGCCCTGGACTTGCGATTCGTTGGAGGGCGCGTCGTTCCTGAATTCCGGGGTTTTGACCTTGGCGTTCTGTCCGGCGATTTCCATCTTCCGGATTACCACGCCTTCCTTGCCGGCCGCCGGCTGGACAGCGGCTGTAGCGGGCGAAGAGGCCCGCCGCGCCTGGGCGGAGGCCTGGGGGGCGCTGAACATGAATGCGAGCGCGACTGCCGATAATATGCTCAAGCCTGCCGTCATTTTCATAAAGGAAGCCCCCCCCCTGAAGAATTTCGGATTTGCGATTTGCGATTTATGATTGTAAAACAATGCGAATGCAGACATCCATTAATGCAGGGGAATTATAAATGGAAGCCGTCCGTTGTCAAAGAAAAAAACGTGAATTTGCCCGCGAATCGCGTAGCTCATCGGGATGACGGGTTCCTGTGGCCCGCCTGCAACGCCGTAGCACTGCGGGCAGGCCGTCGGACGTTTAGGCCGACGTCTTCTCCCAATCCAGGACGCGAGCCTAAACGTCTCGCGGCTACAATATTCAGACTGGCAACCCTCTTCCTTCAGCCCACAGCCTACAGTCTCTCTTTCCGCCTCAGTCCTTCAGCCCACAGTCTACAGCCTACAGTCTCTCTTTCCGCCTCAGTCCTTCAGCCCACAGTCTACAGCCTACAGTCTCTCTTTCCGCCTCAGTCCTTCAGCCCACAGTCTACAGCCTACAGTCTCTCTTTCCGCCTCAGTCCT
>JBAZEM010000028.1:0-26309 GCA_041653875.1 Kiritimatiellia bacterium | reverse complement strand
GCTCCAATAACGCCCGGCTGACTTCATAACTCTCCGTGCTACCCACCTCGAAATCCAGCATGCGCTTGCGTCCGTCCCTCAGAACGCCCAATGCAACGATCACTACCACGGCCTCACTTAACACAATCCCGTCCAGCATCAAGACGGCCACTGGCTCCGCATGTAGATCGCGATCCCGCAACATGGCAAGATAACGCAAGCTACCCGCCCGTCGATGCACTGCCCCTGGCTCCGGACGATAATATCGCCCGCAAAGCATCGCCACTTCCAAATTGCATCTGATCCGCCAGCGCTTTCACCATAATGCCGCGCAGCGCCTCGCTCATGGCTTCTTTGCAATCATCAAGTCCCGCTTGCCCACCCAATACCGCTTTGATAAGATCTGGCCTCATGACGGTTTCCTTTCTTTGTTTTTGCCCAATCCGATTGTATCGGATCAGACTGGAAACCGTCACTTTATTTTAACAACCGACGGGACATTACCAAATTATTTGCAGATCACTTGTTAGATACAAGTTAATTTGCAAATCACTTTGCACCACAATGTGACATGCAAAATGCTTTGCATCTCATAAGTGATAATCAAAACGCATTATGCCCCTCAACGATGTTGAGTAATTCGCGAAAGGCAAGAAGCGCTGGTCTTCGGCCTTTGGATTCTTGGAGAATTTTAAACATTCCCTTGTCTCGCAGTAATTTTAGAATGCGATGAGCGCTGGGAGTTGGAATGCTCTTGTGAGAAGTAAAGTCCGAAGATGCGAATACTGGTTGACGAAACAAAAAATCCAACGCGTGAATGGCGAACAAAGAACGTGTCGCGCTTGTGATCCATTCCTTCTTGTCCTGGTAAAGCTTAAGAATAGCTTGAGCCTTTGTTTGATTTACCTCGGCTTGTGATTGGATGGCCATCAAAAAGAAAACACACCACTCCGTCCATGCTCCGTCGCGCGAGACCGCCCGCAGGCGTTCGTAATATTCATCCCTACGCTTCTCAAAAAACTCGCTGATATAGAAAGTTGGACGGGTTAAGATGCCGGTTTTGAACAGGAACAACGGCACGAACATGCGCCCCATTCGGCCGTTGCCGTCCAAAAAAGGATGCAACGCCTCGAATTCCGCGTGAAGAACCGCTAGTTTTACAAGAATATCTGGGGCCTTTTCATGTATAAATTTTTCCCAATCGCTCATGCCGTCAAGCAGTTTATCGGCGGAGATCGGAACGAAACTGGCTTCCTCAACTTTGCATCCTGCTGGCCCGATCCAATTTGGGATGCGTCTGTATTCGCCTGGCGCCTTGGTTTTACCGCGCACATCCTCTAATAAAAGACGGTGAGCTTCTTTGATGATCCTTTGGCAAAGCGGCAGTTTATTGAGTTGATCCGCCGCATGATACATTGCGCGGCGGTAATTTAACACCTCTTGGATATCGGCGAATTTCTCAGGCGATTTCTCCGCCGAAGCACCTTTAGCTTCAAACTTCAACACTTCAGTGATTGTGGTTACCGTGCCCTCGATCTTGGACGACAACACCGCTTCTTGCGTGGCCAATGGCGTCAGCAGGACATTAGGATTCGGCACCGCGTTCAGTGTGCCGTCATATCGCGCCAAAGCGGCATTGGCCGGGCCGATGAGTGGGATGAGTTGCTTCCAATCCAGCTCCACCGGCGGAAACTTACCATAGTGATATTGAACAGGTGTCATATTGTCTGCTCCTCTCCCCATACCTCCGCCAACTTGTCCTTTATCTTCTTTTCCATCCGCGCGATCAAGTCTTGGTTCGCCACTACCAGATTCCGCTCCGCCACGATCCATTCCTATTCATCACACGATTTTAATATCATTGACCGAATTGCCACCTCTTCCCGTTCAATGGCTTTGCGGTGTTTCTCTATGATGTCCTGCTCGCTCTGAATGACCCTGTTCCGCCGCGTGATCTCCTCAACGATCTTGTTCTGCCTCTCAATCGGACAGTAAGGAACACGCAATGCCCGGAAGTTTCGCATATTGATCGCCTTCTTGGCCGCCCCCCTCGCAAGTTCTTGGACAATATTCTTTCTCATGAGGCCAAAGAAGGCGAAATAGTATTTCAAGTTTACCGGATACTGACCTTTTTGTTTTGGTGTCAAATGTGTTACGTGCCAGCTAATTTCGTGGTCACGGGGGGTGTTCTGTGACACGCTCTTTCGTGCTCCCTGGCCCGTGGGGCACGGTTGACTTTGGCGGTGATCGCCGGGCTGAAATGTCTTTTCCGGTTCTTCTTCTCCCTCCTTCTTTAAAGATCCAGTTGTAGCGTCACGTCCGTCTGCGGACGGGGCGGGCGCCGGCGATAGCCGGCCTCCGGCTTGCCTATTCCGTTGCCGGTTGCTTTACTACCCGGCCATGCAATTCCGACGATCATCCATGCATGGCGGCCGACCGCAACGCTGTCCGCATTGCGGGCACCATTGCCTGTATTGCCATGGCGCATACAAACGGCATTCCAAGGCCGATGGGCGGATGGACGAAGACCTGATCTCAATTCCACGCTACCTCTGCGCGCGTTGCGGACACACGTGCAGTGTGTTACCGGACGATATGTTGCCGTACTCTCCGATCAGCGTCGATCTTGTAAACAAACACTTTGACGCCGCATTTAACGGTGGCCCGGCGCCACCTGTCACTGAAAAAGAAGGAGGTTGCTTAAAGCGCGCCTGCAAGCGATTTGCGGAACGGGTGGCCCCGTTAACGGCCATCCTTGGTCAGATGATTCGCGTCATTCGACCGACCGCTCAAAAGCTGTGGCAGGCATTGCGCTCCCTCGGCAACCTCGCGAAGATTCTGCAACTTCTATCGCAGAACTTCAAGACCTCTTTGTTGGGCGATTATCGTTGCCTGTCCGCCGGAGGCTGATCTGCCTCTGGCAGAAAGACCTGTAAATGACTGTGGCCTTGCATAGGCAAAGCACGGCAAAAGGCAATCCCACAAACCGATGTTGTCGATTGCCGCCGCCGGACTGTGGCATGGTCGCGGCATGAAAACAAAACCATCCGATCGCCGTCATGAGGTGGCTCTGCTGCGTTTCAGGGTCGTAAACTACGTTGCCGACCGTCAACGCGAAGGCATTTGCCTGGCGCAAGCCCTCCGCGAGGCTTCCGCACGCCCTTGGCCGGACGAATCCGGCAATTACTTCGCATGTCGCACCATCGAGGACTGGTGGTATGTCCACGCGAAAGGCGGGTTCCCCGCCTTGGTGGATGCGCACCGGTCTGACAACGGCGACTTTCGTGTAATTGACGCTTCAACCGGCCAGTGGCTCATTGAGCAGATCAGCCAAAATCCAAAAATCCATGTGAGCGTGTTGTATGCGCATTAGCAGAACCTTGGCCGCCAATTGCCCAGCCTGCGGTCTATTTACCCGGCTCCGAGACAGGGGAATAGGGGGGGCAAAAAACTGTAAAATAATGCTTGCTACGGTAACCATGGCGGCTATATTTGTGAGCATCACGCGTGTTAAACACGTGTATTCCACACTGCGGGGGGCGTTATGAAACTCAAAAGCTGGCGGGATGTTCTGACGATTGATTTCCCTAAAGCGGCGACGGTCACGCAGAAGACCGTTGATCTTGCGCTGAAAGAAGGACGACGCTTCCGGGGCAGCATGCGTGTATCCACGGGGCGGATTTGGACCGACCGGGCTTTTGAACGGTTCCGGGCAAAGGTCCTAAACACACCGCTTCCGTGAGGTCTGGGCATGGCATCGAACCATGCGCATAGTGATACCTCTCCGGACGCCGACCAGTGGGCCCGGCTTGTTGAAATCCACAATCACGCCAAGAGCGTTTTCCTTTGCGCGGAGGAGTTTGATCCCGAGTTCTTGGAATTCGTTCAGCCGGTTATGGAATTGCGGAACGGGTTTGAGCATATCATTCGGGCGAAGGCGGCTGAATTAGGGCTGAACGGCGAAAGGGACGCCAAGCTACCAGGCTATATCCCGCAATCTTTTGACAAGGCCATTGGCCACGAGTACCGGGCGTTCTTTGACGCTGCCGATTGGTTCAGTGTATGCATTCGGGATCGGATCACAAAGACGCTTAAACACTACTCGCACGAATGCATAACGGCGGTTCTGCCAGAATACTACCCAAAACTACGCCCGCGCATAGATCAGACATGCCGTGAAATCGCGTCAATTCGTGGGGCCAAGGACATTGCCAAAGACAAAGACCTTCTGGCGGAAGTCGCTAAGTATCGAGCGGCAATTGACGAATTACTCGGCATCTACGAACAGATCGAGTATAGCATTCCGGCACTGGTGGATTGGAAGCATAAGAATCGTTGGGAGGCCGTCAAGATATGGGTGGCGTCTGCGTTTGTTGGCGGAATCCTGACAAGCATTGTCGGCACTTGGATTCTTATTAAGCTCGGTCTTCTCAAACCGTAACCCTCTCTCTTCCCGCGTGCCGCCGGCTGATTGTCAATCGTCGTTGATCCCGGCATAACGCTGGCGGCACAGCGTAGAGCAAAACCGTTGCTTGACCGTGCCCCTTTAAGCCCACCGGCGCACCCTTGCCTATTTACCCAGCTCCACCTGGCGCACCTGCTCCCGAACCTTCGTCCAACGTTTCTTAGCGTTTTCAGCACACGCTTTGCGTTTTTTATCCGAACGAACTTTCCCGCCAAGCGTCCCAATTCTCAAAAAACGCATTCAAGCCTTTATTTACAGGGCTTAAATGCGTTTCAGAATGTTTCAAAGTGGGTGGAGGATAAGGGAGTTGAACCCTCGACCTCCTGAATGCCATTCAGGCGCTCTAGCCAACTGAGCTAATCCCCCACAGTCGCATGCGATCCCATTCCGCCCGGCTTTGGCCCGGTTCGTTCTCAATGGGAGGCGTTCAAATGCCGCGTATCATTCCCAATGGCGCTAAAAAGTCAAGCCTCGAATCGCTAATATATCGAATCCCGATCCCGGGACCTCATTCTTCAGAACGCAACCGGCGATAGCCGAAAAACAGGCTGACGATGCTGATAACCAGGCTGCCGCCCAATGCCGACCAGAAGGAGGCGACGTGCAGTCCCGGCGCGAGCCAGGCCGTGGCCTTCAACAGCAGGGCGTTGATCAACACCAGGAACAGGCCGAACGAGACGAAAATCAGCGGCAGGGAAATCAGCATCAGGATCGGTTTGACGAATGCGTTGAGGATGCCGAGCACCAGGGCCGCGATCAAGAGGCTCGGCCAGTTATCGTAAGCGATGCCCGGCGCCACATGGGCGGCCACCCAGACTGCCAATGTTAGAATCAGCCAGCGCATGAAGATCCCAAGCATGGTTGCCGTCTCCTGGACTACTTGATGTTAAGGAATTTTTCGCCATCCGCCAACGGCGGACAATCCGATGTGGAGCCGTTTTTTTCGCCATAGGCGAATCCGCCTCCGGCGGAAGACCGGCTATCCTATGCCGAAGATAGCCGACGTAAAGTCGGCTCTACATGAAAAAGTCGCCCCGCTTTGCGGAGCCTAACGCGATCTGTGCGCATGATCATGCCCAGACAAATCGCGCGTGACAAGCCTAAAACAGCATGTGTTCATGGGAACGCCGCGGCTGTCGTTTGGGTTTGCAAGGCTTGGCCGCTTATGTATAGTAACGCCCACTGAGTCGGAGAGTTTTTTATGGAAATATTGATTCAACTGCTGGCCTTGTTTATGGCGATCGTGCCGCACGAAGTCGCCCACGGTTACGTGGCCTGGAAGCTGGGCGATCCCACCGCCCGCCGCGCGAACCGCTTGACGCTCAATCCGCTGGCCCACATTGACCTCGTGGGCTCGATCATCCTGCCCGGCATGTTGATGATCATGCACAGTCCGGTCCTGTTCGGCTGGGCCAAGCCGGTGCCTTTTAATCCGTGGTATTTCCGCGATCCGCGCCGGGGCATCATGCTGGTGGGCATCGCCGGGCCGATCGTCAATTTTGCGATGGCCATTCTGAGCGCCTTGCTGGTTCGCGTGTTGGGGACGGCCGGCGGATTGGTTACGCAGTTTCTGGCTTACTTTTGCGTCATCAATATCGTCCTTGGGGTCTTCAACCTGATTCCCATTCCGCCTCTGGATGGGTCGCGGGTTGTGACGGGGCTTTTACCGGAGGAGTGGGCCGGCCCTTACATGCGGCTGGAGCGGTTCGGGTTTATCATTATTATTGGTCTGCTCTATCTGGGCGTTCTGGACCGGGTCATCAATCCGGCGGCCGTCTTTCTGTTTCGCCTCCTGCTGGGCGCGCCCTGAGTCCGAAAAAACGACTGTAGCCCGTGGACTGTCGACTGTGGATTGGAATTGGTTCCGCTACAGTCCACCGCCGCCAGCCTGCGGCCGCTTCAGGAACGGATTGATCCGCAACTCTTCGGCCAAGCGCGTTGCCGGTCCGTGCCCGGGAAGGATGCGCGTCTCGGGCGGCAATTGCGCCAGCTTATGCAGGGATTGCGCCAAGACGCGCCCGTCGCCGCCCGGCAAATCCGTCCTTCCCACCGTGCCTTGGAAGAGCGTGTCGCCGGAGAAAAGAACGCGATCGGACGGAAAATAAAAGCACACACTGCCCGGCGAATGGCCGGGTGTGCCGATCACCGTGTAGCCCAGGCCGCCATCCGTCCAGGTCTGGCCGTCCTCCAGCGTCCGGACCGCGCCGGCCGGACGTCGTGGAACGGAATAATACGGGGGCGACTGGTTCAAGGCCCCGAAGGCCCATTTGAAATCAAGCGCGTGCATGCCATATGGGACCGGATGCTTGGCGGCCATTTCCGCCAAAGCGCCGATGTGATCCATATGGCCGTGCGTCAACAGGTACGCGGCCACGCCCAGTCCGCGCGCATCGAGAAACGCCAGGATGGCCGCGGCGTCCGCGCCCGGATCGATCACCAGCGCGCGCTGTTCCGCTCCCCATGCGATATAACAACTGGACTGAAACGGTCCGACGGTAAAATGTTCGATATTCATGGCGAGCGTTACAATGCCGGATTAGTCTTGATTTGCCCAGTCGATTATTTAATTATAGGAAAAACGCGTTTCATTCAATGGTTAAGGCGCCGCGCGCGACAGGGGTCATGAGCGATCAAATGCCAGACAATAGTTCCTCCGACGAAGCGGCTCCGGTGATCGAGGGCTTTCGCGTCCTTGAGAAACTGGGCCGTGGCGCAACGTCCTCGGTTTGGAAGGCCGAGCAGATCTCGCTTAACCGCCTGGTGGTCATCAAGGTGCTTTCCGAGCGGCTGACCCACGAGCCGGAGGACGTTACGTTGTTCAAGGCCGAGGCGCGCATGGCCGCCAATTTCAAGCACGCGGGCATCGTGCAAGTCTATGATTTCGGCCAATCCAAAATCGGCCGGCGCTACTACTTCGTGATGGAATACATCTCCGGCTATTCGGTCGGCGATTGGATCCGCCGCAAGGGCAGGATTGCGGAACCGGAGGCTTTGGTTATCGCCCAAGCGGTGGCGGACGCCCTTAAATATGCCTGGGATTTTTCGAGGATCGTGCATTGCGATATCAAGCCGGACAACATTATGGTGGATGGCGACGGTTCCATCAAAGTTGCGGATTTGGGGCTGGCCCACACCGTCAAGACCATGTCCAATCAGCCCGGCGCTGACGCGAATGAAGTCATCATCACGGGGACGCCGAATTACATGGCCCCCGAACAGGTCCGGGGCTTGGACCCGATCGATTGCCGCGCGGATATTTATGCGCTGGGCGCCTCGCTGTATCACATGGTGACCGGTCAACTGCCTTTTGGCGACAGTCCGCCCGATGTCGTCATGGAGCGCCAAATCAATGAGACCTTCGAGTACCCGCAACAAATCAACCCCGATTTGTCCACGGGCGTCACGCGGTTAATTGTGCAAATGACGGCCAAAGATCCCGCCGCCCGCTTTCAGACCTGGGATGAAGTGCTGACGGAGGTCGTGCGGCTGGAACGGCAAATGCGCAAACAGGCGGCCGCCGCCACTCAGCCGGCGCCGCCTGCCGGCGCCTCCGGTCAGAGGCCCGAAATCAGCGCACAGCGCTCGGAAGTCAGCAATATATCCGCGCCCAATGTGCCGCCGGAGAACGGCCTGAAATGTCGGTCTTGCGGCAAGCCTGTTCAACCGCAGGCCTTATATTGCGGATTCTGCGGCAAGCCGGTCTCCGTCCCGGCGCAACAGCCGGTCGAGAACCGGAAACAAATGACGATTCGATTGAAGCCGATACGTCCGAAGTCCTCGGCGAACGGCAAATCGGCCGTGGCACCGCCGCCGCCGGCGCCGGCGCCGGCTCCACGACTGCGGCGTGCACCCGGGCGCTGGTATAGATCCTGGAGCGGGAATGTCCGTGTAGTGATATCGCTGTGTTTGTTGGCTTGCATAGGATATTACGCATACCAGAAACTTAAATATAAACGCGATGTGAGCATCCCGATCAAAATTGCCATCATTCGAAATATTCAGCCTGTGTTCAAGAAAAGCCTGCAATATGCCGAGCAAGGTTTCCGGGCGGGATCGCAATTGAGTTACAGATTGATCTGGGCGCGCTTTGCGACCAATTCGGCGCCTGCGCTCGATCCGCAGGCGGCCGCGCCAAAATCAAGACCGGCGCCGGATGGGATACCCGCGCCGGCGGAATCGTCGGATTCGGCGCCGGCGGTCTCGCAGGAAGAAACCGCCGCGCCCGCCTCCGCAATGCCCGAGGCGTCGGCGCAATCGGAAACGCCGCCGGCGGCTTCCGAGCCGCCCAAGCCGGCGCCGGCCGCGGCCCACGTCAAGCCGCCTCAGGAAGTGGAATACGAGCGTATTTTGCAAACATGCAAACAACAACAGCCCAAAGCCGGCGACCGGATTACGCTCCATTTTAAAAATGGGCACGCGCCGGTCGAAGGTGTGCTCGAACAGACGACCGCCGAGGGCATTAGGGTCAAAGTATCCGCCGGCGTCATCGAGTACCCGTTCCGTCTCGTGACGGAGGAAACCCGCTCGCTGTATTTCCCTGAAGAGCGCGCCCGCCGTCTCCAAAGTCAGTAAGTTCAAAATGGCGAGTGACGAACGATTCCCCGCGCGGCATGGGCGGCAGACCGAAGATCGTCGCTATGCTTTGCGCCACGTCGTAAAATCCATGCCGGATGCCCAGCGAACGCCCGGGCCGTCCCGGCCGATAAACCAACAGCGGCGCGTATTCGCGCGTGTGATCCGTGCCGCGGAAAGTCGGATCGTTGCCATGGTCGGCGGTGACAATGAGCCAGTCGTCTGAATGCAACACGGCCAGGAGGTTTTTGAAAAACAGGTCGGTCTGTTCCAGAGCCCTCGCATAGCCTGCGGCATCGCGCCGGTGGCCGTAGAGCATGTCGAAATCGATCAAATTGGCGAAGATCAGGCCGCCCGCGCCGGCCTGCGCCAGTTCCATAATCTGCTGTTGCGATGCGTTGGTGGTGTTGGTGTGAAACGAGCGTGTCAGGCCGCGATGGGCAAAAATATCTTCGATTTTACCAACGCCGGCGACCGGCACGCCCGCCGTCTTCAGGCGGTCGAGCACGGTCGGCTCGGGCAGGGGATAGGAATAGTCGCGGCGGTTTTCGGTGCGTTGGAAGGCGCCGGGCCGGCCCATAAACGGACGGGCAATCACCCGCCCGACCTGGTAAGGATCGCAGAGCGCGCGGGCGGTTTCGCAAGCGCGGTACAATTCGCTCAAGGGGATTATTTCCTCATGGGCCGCGATCTGAAAAACCGAATCGGCGCTGGTATAAACGATCCAGGCGCCTTCGCGCATCTGGCGCGCGCCCAGTTCCTGGATGATCGCGGTGCCGCTGGCGGCCCGGTTGCCGATGAGGCGCCGCCCGGTGCCGGCCTCGAAAGCCGCCACCAGTTCCGGCGGGAAGGACGGCGGGCCTTTGGGAAACAGGTGAAACCCGCGCGCCAGTTCAAGCCCCGCGATTTCCCAGTGGCCGGTGGTCGTGTCTTTGCCCTGCGATACTTCCCGCAGGGCGCCATAGCCGGCCAGCGGTTTTTCCGCCGCAGGAACTCCGCGAATCGGCGTCCCATCCGGAATCAATGCCGGAATGTTGCCGAGCCCCAGGCGCTGGAGGGTGGGCAACCGGATTCCGCCCGCCGCTTCCGCCAGGTGCGCGAGGGTGTTGGCGCCGGTGTCGCCATACTTGGCCGCATCCGGCGCCGCGCCGATCCCGACGGAATCCAGGACGATCAAGATTGTTTTCATGAATTTCAACGATAAAACGAATTTTACCAGTTGTCGATCACTATATGATTGAATCGGACTTTGCCTGCCATTAGAATGCAAACCAATAACAAGGAGCGGTTTGTACTCCGAATGATGAAACACCTTCAAAACCCGCTGCGCGAAGGTTTGCGCCTGCAACGCGCGCCGGAACCCTGCGCTATGGTCATTTTCGGCGCCTCGGGCGACCTGACCAAGCGCAAACTGGTTCCGGCGCTTTACAATCTGGACCTTGAACAGTTGTTGCCGAACAGCATCTCGATCGTGGGCATGGCGCGGCGGCCCATTGCCACCGATGAATTTCGCAGCCGGATGCGGGAAGGTGTCAATGCGTTTTCCCGCAAACGGCCGGTGGATCCGGCGGCCTGGGATAACTTTGCCGGGCACATCGAGTATTTCCAGGGCGATTTCGACGATCCGGCCGCCTATCGGCGCTTGGGCGAATTATTGGAGCGCCTGGATGCCGAGCGCGGCACGGCGGGCAACCGGCTGTTCTACCTGGCCACCGCGCCCGATTATTTTTCCGTCATTCTCGAACAACTGGGCGCGGCCAAACTCAATCACAGCTCGTCCGGCGGCTGGGTTCGCGCCGTGATCGAGAAGCCGTTCGGGCATGATTTGAGCACGGCCCAGGAACTTAACCGCATGGTCCATGCCGTCTTCGAAGAGGATCAAATTTACCGCATCGACCACTATCTGGGCAAGGAAACGGTCCAAAATATCCTGGTGTTTCGTTTTGCCAACGGCATTTTTGAGCCGTTATGGAACCGTAATTTTGTCGATCATGTCCAGATTACGGTGGCGGAATCGGTCGGCGTGGAGGGGCGGGGCGGATATTACGAAACCGCCGGGGTCATCCGGGACATGATCCAAAATCACATGCTGCAATTAGTGAGCCTGGTGGCCATGGAGCCGCCTTCGGCCATGGATGCCGATGCCGTGCGCGATGAAAAAGTCAAAGTGCTCGGCGCGCTCCGCGCGATCCGGCCGGATGACGTAAATGCCATGACCGTGCGCGGTCAGTATGGAATCGGCGCCCTCAACGGCAAATTCGTGCCGGCCTATCGCAATGAAAAAAATGTGGCCAACGACTCGACCACCGAAACCTATGCCGCCGTCAAATTGTTCGTCGATAACTGGCGCTGGGCCGGCGTGCCGTTTTATCTGCGTTCGGGCAAGCGCCTGCCCAAGCGTCTCACGGAAATCGCGATCCAGTTCCGGCAGGCGCCGCTTGCGTTGTTTGGCAGCGTCATGCAGGGCTTGGATCCCAACCTGCTTGTCCTGCGCATCCAGCCCGACGAGAGCATTTCAATCAAATTCAGCTCCAAGGCGCCGGGCCAGGCCATTAATATCCGGCCGGTGAAGATGGAATTCGACTATGGCACGGCCTTCGGCATGGAACCGCCCGAAGCCTACGAACGGCTTCTGCTGGACGGCATGCTGGGCGATGCCACGCTGTTCACGCGCGCCGATGAAGTCGAAACAGCCTGGTCGCGCATTATGCCGATTTTGGAAGGCTGGAAAGCGTATCCATCCAAAGATTTTCCCAATTACGAGGCGGGGACATGGGGTCCCGCGAGCGCCGATGATTTTATGGCCCGCGACGGGCGGAATTGGAGGCGCTTATGAGCAGTCGCATAGCGGCCGGACCGCGCCGGGTTGCGCCGGCGTCGATCGAGAGCGAATTGGAAAAATTATGGATCGCCATGCCGCGGACCGGGGGGCTGGAGTCATGCGCGGCCACGACCATGCGGGCGGTCATGACAAACCTGATTGCCGTCGGCGGCTCGGAACGGGAAACCGGCGCGGCGATGGAGGCGATCGGGAACGTCATCGGCTGTAATCCTTGCCGCGTCATTCTGGTGACGTCCGAACCGGACATCGATCCCCCGGAACTCGTCGCGGAAGTCGCCATAATCTGCCAGGATTCCGAGACGTGCCCGCGTTGCGTTTGTTGCGGCCGGATCCGCCTGATTGCCCGCGGCATCATGGCGGATAATCTGCCGAGCCTGGCGGCTTCGCTGTTTGTGCCCGACCTGCCGGTGGTGCTCTGGTGGACGAAACCGCCCTTCGACCGCAACGATTTTGGGCTGTTTGCGAAACAGGCCGGACGCGTGATCGTGGATTCGGGCGGTTATTCCGACAACGATTTGCGCGCCTTGGCCCGTTTTGTGGAGCAGGCGCGCCGGCTGGGCATTGCCGTCAGCGATCTGAACTGGGGCAGACTCGCGCTCTATCGGCAAGTGTTCGCCCGATTTTTCGATTCCATCGAATGCCGGGAGCATTTAGGCGCGATCGGGGAGGTCCGCGTTGAGGGCAACTCTTCGACGGCGCGGCTCATGGCCGGCTGGCTTAAAGCGCAGATGGACAAAAGCGGCCATCTTTTGCCCCGCGAGCGCATTCGTCTGATTTCCGGTGATCCCGCCGGGTTGCCGTTCCAATCCCTGGTGATGACCTGCTCGGGGGACGGCAATACCTTCGCGGTCACGCGGGCCGCGAACTGCACCCTGGAAACCCGGGTTGCGTTGGGCGCCCAGATCTGGAACAACGTGATTAAAGCCCCTTGCCAGGATGTGGGCAAATTGCTGATCGATGAAATCACATTTTCCGGGCGGGATTCCGTGTACGAGGCCGCCCTTGCGGCCGGCGTATTGCTGTGAGCTCAATCATAAAAAAGGACTGCTTGCATGACAAAGAATGACGTTCAAGGCCAAGCGATTACATATTCAACCGATCGGAAGGTCTGCGTGGTATCGGAGCATCCGATCATTCCGTTCATCGAAGGCGACGGCACGGGGCCGGATATCTGGCGCGCCGCCGTGCGCGTCCTGGATGGCGCCGTCGCCAAAGCCTATGGCGGGCGACGCCAAGTCTGCTGGCGGGAATTGCTGGCGGGCGAAAAAGCGTTCAAGCAGACCGGCAACTGGCTGCCGGATGAAACGGTGGCCGCTTTCAAGCAATACCTGGTCGGCATCAAGGGACCGCTTACCACCCCGATTGGCGGAGGACATCGCAGTTTGAACGTCGCCTTGCGCCAACTGCTCGATCTTTACGTCTGCCTGCGGCCGGTGCGCTGGTTCGAGGGCGTGCCGAGCCCGGTCAAGGATCCCGGCAAGGTGGATATGGTGGTGTTCCGCGAAAATACGGAAGACGTCTATGCCGGTTTGGAAGTGCAGGCCGGCAGTCCGCAAGCCAAAAAACTAATCGGCTTCTTGAAGACGGAATTCGGCTGGAACATTCGCCCGGATTCGGGCGTCGGCGTCAAGCCGATCAGCGAGACCGGCAGTAAACGCCTGGTCCGCGCCGCCCTCGAGTATGCCATCCAAAACAAACGCCGGAGCGTGACGTTCGTGCACAAGGGCAATATCCAGAAATTTACGGAGGGCGCCTTCCTGGTCTGGGGCTACGAAGTGGCCGAGGAATATGGCGGCCGCATCGCGGTCAAGGACACGATCGCCGACATCTTTTTCCAGCAGGCCCTGACCCGCCCGGAGGAATTCGACGTTATCGCCACGCTGAATTTGAACGGCGATTACATGTCCGATGCCCTTGCGGCGCAAGTCGGCGGCATCGGCATTGCCCCGGGCGGCAACATCAACTTCCAAACCGGGCACGCCATTTTCGAGGCCACGCACGGCACGGCGCCCAAGTATGCCGGCCAGGACAAGGTCAATCCCGGCTCCGTAATCCTCTCCGGCGAGATGATGTTCCGCTACATCGGCTGGGGGGAGGCGGCCGATCTGATTATCCGCGGACTCGGCGAGGCCATCCGGCGCCGGAAAGTGACCTACGATTTCCACCGGCAGATGGACCATGCGACTTTGTTGAAATGCTCGGAGTTCGCCGACGAAATCATAGCCCGCATGGATACATAGACTGTAGGCTATAGGCTGTGGACTATTAGGAAAACGGGAAACCTTGGAAAACGATGTTTCCCTGCATCTTCCATTTGCAAAACCGCATTTCCGGTTTTGTAAGGCGCATTTTTCATGTTTTCTCCAACAGCCTACAGCCTAAACTGCCACAGCCTTGGCGTCGCTATGGGACGCCGGTTACCAATTCGCGTTCACGATCGGGAGCACTTTCCAGATGCTGTCCTTGCCCCAGGCGATATTGATGACGCCGATCTGCAGGCCGTCCAGCTTGACGGTGTAGTTGATCGCGCCGAGTTGGAGACCCTTGACTTCGCTGGCGATGTTGATGCCAAGCCACTGCGCGCCGTCCACTTTGTCGGCCCAGTTGATCGCCCCCGTCTGCCAGCCGGCGCCTTCCAGGCCGACGTTAACGAAGCCGAACTGAGCGTCAACCGCGCCGCCGGCGGCATTGATGCCGCCGGCCTGGCTGCCGGCCACATTGCCGCCAGCCATGTTGAGCAGGCCGATTTCCAAGCCCGCGACGTTTCCGCCCACCAAGTTCAGAATACCGTAATCATAGCCGGACAGATTCCCGCAGGTAAAGTTGATCAGTCCTGCTTCCGTGCCGGAGAGATTGCCGCCGACCAGGTTGATGACCGCCATCTCTCCGCCGGAGACATTGCCGGACACGAAATTAATGCCGCCCAATTGCCCGCCGGTCACATTCTCGCCCACCAGGTTAACGACCCCCAGTTGCAGTCCTTTTTGGTCCTTGTTGACTTGATTCGCAAGGCCTATGTCAACGCCGGTCATGTTCTCGTTGGCCCCGTAGATCAAGTTGATCCGTAGTCCGTTGACCGACGAACTGTCGCTGAGAATTGCGACCGGGCTGACAAGCGCGAGTTGGAACGGATAGCCGGTTGCGGCTGTCGCCGTCGGGGTCTGCGCGACCGCGCTGCCGACCAGTCCGAGCGCACACACGAGGCGCAACAATGTGGAATAACGTTTCATTTCTTTTCCCTTCATTGCAATTTGCGATTGAGACGAAACTAACGTTCGCTTGCCGGACACTTATCCCTCTATGGCCGCTCCGTCACCTCCTTTCGAAAGGCGATCGTTTCGAACACATCCGCGCGCAGGCGGGAATTCGATTTAACTGAATTAATGCAAACATCGGTCGCTTTGTCAATGTTAAAACAGCAATTCTCATTATGGCGTTTTGTCGTCAGTCAATATGTCATCCCGAGCGAAGTCGAGGGATCTCAATTCATGCGTAACACGTTATGCTGTGGATTCTTCGGCTTTCCGCCACAGGCGGACCCGCCTCTGGAGGGCGCTTTGCTCCGCTCAGCATGACAGACTGCCTGAACGTTTTTGACAAAACGTACAAGCGTCCGGTTCAATGCGCCGCCCCGCATGCGCATCCGCCGGCAGCGTCGTGCACGAAGGCATTGACCTTGTCTGTGATCGTTTCGACGGAGCCGGGAACGTACAGGACATCGCATTCCGATCCGAGCACAAACGGATGCCCGATTGCTTTCATGCGCCGGCGCAAGTCCCTGGATCGCTCAACGACCTGGGTTCTGGTAATCATCGCGTCGGAATAAAAGTGCTTGGAGGGCAGATTGCCGTAAAGCACGGTGGACTTGGGCGTCAGGGCCGCGTCTTCCCACAA
Organism: Kiritimatiellia bacterium; assembly: GCA_041653875.1. Classification (GTDB taxonomy): domain Bacteria; phylum Verrucomicrobiota; class Kiritimatiellia; order JAAZAB01; family JAAZAB01; genus VSJD01. The sequence continues at coordinate 10,557 of JBAZEM010000028.1, read as the reverse complement.
CTTGCGCGAACTGCCCAAGCTCAATATGGCGGGGTCCAACTCCGCAAAGCGCCCGATCATTGAGGCCTCTATTTCGCCGCAGTTGTGCAACATCAGGTCAACGTTGCGATCGTCCAAGCGCTGCTTGAGTGACCGCAGATTGTTCATAACCACCTCGTCGAACAAGGTCATGCCCGGCTTCAACTGGTGGGGCGAGAGATAGATTTTGTTGGCCGCGGGCTCACAAACGATCATTGCTTTGGCGCCGGCATCTATCTGCGCGTCTATGAAGGTGCGGATGGTTTCGCAGGCCAAACTCATCATGCGCCGCGCCAACTCGATGGACGGCTCTTCCTGCGCGCTAATTCCCGTGCCGAGCAGATAGACCGCTGTGATGGGATCGCTCAGCAACTTGGTTGTGAGCGAAAAGGGACCGATGCACATTCCCATCGGCGCCAGCGTCGTGCGCCGGGCCACGTATTCGATCGCCTTGCAGGTCGCCTGCATGCGGGGTGAAAGCGCTCCGGCCAGGCCGCGCAGCGCTTTTTGACATTCTTCGTCCGAAGGACAGGCGGCAAAGTGATATGCATCGCGCCGATCGTCGGGAATGCCGAACTGTTTAAGCAAGAAATTTTTTTCCAGCCCCAGGTCCATCAGCGGGAATCCCACGGGCGCGCGATAACGCTTGGCGGCCTCCGCGACGGCCTCGCCCAGCTTTTGGCCGTCCAGCATAATCGCCCGGGCATCGGGCGCCTCATGTACCACCAAATCGGCGCCAATGGGGAAAGCCAAGCCTTGCGCCGCCATGTCCAGGTAAAATGTTCTGTCCATTAATATTGCTCCTCCTGCTCACACTGAAACACATCCGGAACGCCGCCAGCGGCAGAGCGCGTTAACGCTCGTTATTATCCGCTTTCACGGGCATCATTGTCCTGTGATCTCTCGCATGGTGGGTGTGAACGTGGATCAGATTGTTGGCCTGCAACAATGCGGTGTTCCCAAGGATTTCCACTGGACTTCCGTTGGCGGCGATCCTTCGGTCTTGCCCGAACACATAGACCTTGTCGGATATGTCTTCGATAATGTGCAGGTCGTGGGTCGCGGTGACGATCGTTTTGCCGGCGCGCGAGAATTGCGCCAATATTCCGACCAAGTGGGTTGTGGTTTGGGGATCCAATCCCGCGGTGGGTTCGTCCAATAGGAGGACATCGGGGTCCATGACCAGGATCGTGGCGAGCGCCACTTTGCGTTTTTCGCCGACACTTAGTTGATGGGGGGCGCGATCCAGCAGGCGGCTGATTTCCAGGGTCGCGGTCAAGTGTTCCATGCGGTTCGTCAGCGTTTGTTTGTCAAGCCCAAGTTGGAGCGGGCCGAAGGCAATGTCCTCCCGGACTGTCGGGCAGAACAGTTGAATGTCCGGGTTTTGGAAAACCAGCCCAACCTGTTTTCGAAAATCCATGGAGAAAGATTCGTTTCTGAACGCCGCTTCCGCCAGAACTCCGCCCCGGAACGAGATGCTTCCCCGGTCGGCGAAAATCAGCGCGTCCAGCAGGTTGAGCAGGGTTGACTTGCCGCTTCCATTGGCGCCCACCAAGGCCACTCTTTCCCCGGCGGCTATCGTCATCTCAATGCCGCAAAGTGCGGGGAATTTTCCTTGATAGGCGTAATGAAGATCACGGCACTCAAAAATTGTGTCTGCTGTCATTGTGTTATGTCCTGGTTGTCGCCTCCGCATACACCAACAAAGCAATAATTATGACGCACCCGCCCAGCCACAACCAGTCTCTGACGCGGGTCTGAAAATGGTCAAGAGCGGCCGGTTCACCCCGAAAACCGCGCGAGAGCATGGCGTGGTACACCTGCTCATTGAGATGGTACGACCGTTTCCAGAGGTGGGCCATATTCCATGTGACGAGGCGCTGTCCTTTTCGATAATGAATGTTGGATCCCACCCGGCTTTTAACGGCGCGGCAAGTGTTTTCGACAATCTCCACAAAAAGGTAAATATAGCGGTAACTGATGCCAAGAACCATCACGAACATCTGGGGCACGCCAAAGGCGCGCAGGGCTTTGAGCAGTTCAAAGTGCCGTGTGGTCATGCTCAGCAGAACAGTCAACGAGACGGACGTGATGACACGACCGATAAAAAAGCCGGCGGCCCTTATTCCCTGCTCCGTGACGCACAAAAAACCGGCCGACAGGATGGGCTTTCCGGGCGAAACAAAACTGAACAGGGCCGGAATGGCGATCAGCAGCGAGAATAAGGGGATGAATATCCAGGTTCGCAGGAGGAATGAACCCAGGTGGATTCTCGACAAGACAGCCAGGCAGAGACAGAGCAGATAGATCAGGAGCAGCATCGCGAGACTGCGTGTAAACAATGTCAGCAGAAGGAAGGACAGTAGCGTCGCCGCCTTGATGCGCGGATCCAGGGACTGCAAAAGTCCGGGGAGCGACGCGGTCTCCTCGGCAAAGAGCGCTTGCCTGAAAAAAGCGAGAGCGCTCCCCATGGAGCGCTCTATAAATCCTTTTCTAAAACTCATGCGTTATTCGCCCTTTTTACCAGAAGCTTCCCCAGCAGGCCGATTGTAAGCGCCACCAGAACTGAGCCGACGACGGCCGATATGATATAGGCAAAGCTCAGGCGCCCCAGCCCTTTTTCTTCCCAGCCCTTGAAGGCATAGTCGGGCAACGGCGCGCTCCACAATTCGGAGACGCGTTTCAATCCCTCTGGGACGTAACCAACCAGCTTTCCTATTTCATCCGCGCCCCATTCGCCCCAGGCGCTGCCGGCTTGGAAATGTTCCGGCAGGATGAGCCCCAGGGGCGAAAGCAGAATAAGAACTCCCAGCGCGATCCAAAGTTTCGTTGCGATTTTCATCAGTTTGCCTCCTGCGCAAGCAATTCCGGCGTCTGTTTCTGAAGATACTTGATAACCAAGGCCGTGACTATCGCCTCCACCCATCCGAAAATCAGCAGGTGTTCTCCCAGCATGGCGGGCACGGCGATCTTGAGTCCGTAGGGACAATATAAGGCTTGCCCGGTTGCGGTATGACACAACAGGGGCTGTAGGCCGAATTCTATGCCAGCGAGTAAGGCGGCGGCATTGATGCCTATATAGCCGGCGATAAATGCGGCGGTCACCCTTCGATGGGCATTTATCGCGGAATTGCCGCTGATCGATATGTAAGTATAGTATCCGACGAACGGAATGACCACGGCCATATTGAAACAGTTGGCCCCGATGGCGGTAACGCCGCCGTCGCCGAACAACAGAGCTTGCACGACGAGCGCCACGGTAATGGCAATCGCGGCCGCCCATGGTCCGAGGAGGATGGCAACCAACACGCCACCGACCGCATGTCCCGTAGAACCGCCGGGGATCGGGACATTGAACATCATGATCACGAAACTGAAGGCCGCGCCTATCGCCAGCAAGGGAACCTGCTTGGTTCGTAGCGTCTTTTTAACAATTCTTGACGCGGCCACCCATATAGGAATCATGACAGCGTAAAAAACGCCGCATGTGGCCGGTCCCAAGTAACCGTCGGGAATATGCATCTCGATTGACTCCTTCTATTTCTTTTCTTGTTGTTCGTTTTTCGCAAACCCGAATGTCCATGTCAAGCCGGCTGTTGCCGTGAGTTCCGGCGCATCGCCGGCAATACGCGAGCCCGCCGCGATGTCGGCGACCAGGCTGTCGAGGATGCTGTAGCGCAAACCGGTGTTGAACATGACAACGGTATTAATCCCGTGGCGCAACTCGTCTTCCGCGTACATTTCACCCACCCACTGCAGCGGAGCGACGATTTTGTAATCGAGCGCCAGTCCGTAGTGCAGAATGTCGCCTGCGTCTTCATCGTCCGTTTCGCCGATCCAGGAATAACCGATATTGATGTGAGCGCCGATTTTTTCGCGCACGGATTTGGAGGCAATCCAGGTGAGATCGTAATCCGTCTTGCCGCTGCCCAGTCCTTTATCCTTGTCGGACGTGGGGAACTTGACCGCCGGGACGATGGCTTGACGGGGCAGCCATTTCGATTCGCCCCGGAACTGCCATTTCGCGTTGACGACTAAATCGCCGATGCTGTCCACGGAGCGATTGCTTTCTTCACAGCTTTCTTCATCTACTTCGGTGCGCTCCTCGAATTGACCCCCGAAACCGGCGCCGAGTTCCACGCTGGGGAAAATGCCGCATCCCACACCGAAGGGGATATCCCAGTGTTTGCACCCGGCATCTTTTTCGCACCAGCCGCCGCCTTCTATTTTGAAATCCTTGAACTCCAGCGGATCGGCGTCGTCAATAATCAACGGACGGGCGGCAAATGCGCCGCTTGCCGCCAGCACCACGGCGGCAACTAAAACCCCGGCTATCTTGCGTTCGCTCACGTTTCATGCTCCTTTCGTGTTGTGTCGACAAAAACTGGCTTGGGTATTGCGGCGTCCGGTCGACTTTGGCGGCGCCGTAACACGATTGTGATCGCGTATTACCGATGGGCTAAAAAATACAACCAACGCTAATCGCGCATGATGTGATCTCCTTTCCCATTGTTGAAGCGGCAATTTAATTTTGACGATATGTCATTCGTCCGCCCCGAACGGCTCCGTAATACGACTCGTAAAATAGTATTACCTGCAAGCTAAAAAAATATGCCGTAGATTGGCTTCTTATTTCAATGCCTGGCCGGAGGCGGTGATTGTCAGTCCGCCGTGCTTGACGCCCCGCAGGGCGATGAGGCGGTCTGCCAGAATCTTGACACGGTCCGCTGGTCCGCGGACCATGATAACCTCCAGGCAGTTGTCATGGTCCAGATGGATGTGGGTTGTGCTGAGGATCAGGTCGTGGTCCTCGTGCTGCAAATCGGTCAAATGGTCCTGCAATTTATGTTGTTGATGTGCATAGGCCAGCGATATGACCCCCACCACCGCGCCTTGCGCGCTGCGCCATTGCTCATCCACGATGTTTTTGCGGATCAGGTCGCGCACCGCTTCCGAGCGGTTCTGGTAGCCATGCCGATGAATGAACAGATCGAAGGCGGCCAGTAAATCCTGTTCCAGGGCGGTTGAAAAACGGGCGATCATCGTAACACAATTTCTCCTTTCGTATGAACTTACGATTCAAGCGCCGCCATGTCAAATAAAAAAAACAAAAATTGCTTGCATCCGGCGGGTCGTTTGCTATTCTACCGATCAATTGATTAGTTGAGAAATATCCATGAGCTGCGAAGATCGCCATTTCAAAGACCAGATATACGAACACCTTGGACGAATCGGGAAAGCTCTGTCGAGTCCCAAGCGTCTGGAGTTGCTCGACCTGCTGTCGCAGGGGCCGCGCACGGTCGAGGTCCTGTCCCGAAGCGCCGGCCTGAACCTGGCGAACGCCTCGAAGCATCTTCAAATCCTTCGCGCCGCGCATCTGGTGGATGCCGAGAAACGGGGACTATTCGTAACGTATAAGGTCGGCGGGGAGACTGTTACGCAATTCTTCCGGGCGCTGCGCCTGCTGGGGGAAGAACGCTTGGCGGAGATCAAGGATATTGCCAGGCGTTACCTCGAAGGGAAGCAAGGCATGGAAGCGGTGGACCGGAAGCAGTTGCTCAAGAGGGCGCGGGAGGGAACTGTTACTATGTTGGACGTGCGGCCCAAAGAAGAATACATGGCCGGCCACATTCCCGGCGCCGTTTCAATCCCGCTAAATGAGCTTCAAAAACGACTCGAGGATTTACCACGCCATCGGGAAATCGCGGCCTACTGCCGGGGACCTTACTGTGTGCTGGCGGTCAAAGCCGTCGAAATGCTCAGGAAGAAGGGCTTTCGGGCAATCAGACTCGAGGACGGAGTCCCGGACTGGCGGGCGCGCGGATTTAAAATCGCCGTGGGGGAGTGAGACCATGAAAGCAAGGGAAAGCGGCATGCCCGAAGCCGGGATGTGGCACACGTTCTTCGATCCTATCGCCATCCTGGACGCAATGAATCTGACCTGTAAGGTGCGGGATGCCGTTGATTTTGGATGCGGTTATGGGACATTTGCAATACCGGCCGCGAAACGAATCCAAGGCACGCTTCACGGTTTCGATGTTGACCCGGCCATGATTGCGGCGACCGAGCGCTATGCGGACCAGCATAATGCCCGCAATGTTCGGCTGTATTTGCGCGATTTCGCGGCGGAGGGGACGGGCTTGGACTCTGCGTCCGTGGATTACGTAATGTTGTTCAACATTCTCCACGCGGAAGACCCTTTGCGGTTGTTGCACGAGGCAAGCCGAATTCTTGCGCCCGGCGGCCGCGTCGCTGTCATCCACTGGAATTACGATCCCAAGACTCCGCGTGGACCGCCTATGGCGATACGGCCGAAGCCCGCGGATTGCCGCCGGTGGATCAATGCCGCGGGATTTGCGATTGAGATGGAGCACATTAATTTGCCGCCGTATCATTACGGCATTCTGGCAAGAAAGGGGAACGCATGAAATTGGGATTGATGATCTACGCGACGGATGCCGAAACGCTTTGGAACGGATTTCGGCTGGGTGTTTTCGCGCTCAAGGCGGGCGACAAGGTCAAGGCTTTTTTGTTCGCCCGCGGCGTGGAGTGCGAAAGTCACACGGCCGAGCCGTTCAACGTCAAACAGATGATGCAAACCTTTGTGGACGAGGGCGGAGAGATTCTGGCCTGCGGGACGTGTTTGAAACTGCGCCACTCGCAGGGCACGGAGCTTTGCCCCTTATCCACGATGAAGGACCTGTATGACATCGTCAAGGACTCCGACAAGGTCGTCTCCGTCTGAAGACAAAGAGATCGAGCACATCCGCTTCTGTTGCGCACGTCGCAATCGCATCGCCAACATTCAGGCAGCACTGTCAACACGGGAAACCGCCTTCTCTCGCATCGCCACCCGCATCACGCCCGGAATGATCGCCGGCAAACGCCGTGTTTTCATACCATCAGCATCCTTGTTGGCGGCCATTATTTGACGCCTCTCTTGCCGGAGGTCAGCCGCTTCACCGTCTTGTCGAAATCCGACAAAGCCGTCTTTGCGCACCTTGGCGCCGCGCCGGTTGGTCAAGCCCATGTTGCCCCGCGAAGCATCGGCGCGCCGGCGAATAATCTCCGCCGCCGCCTGACCGGTGACGGCCCAATGCATCTTGTTCTGCACGGTCTTGAAAAACTCGACGCTGATCGGGAACGTGGGGTCGTAGTCAATGCTGGTGGCGTAGATGTCGGCGATCTTCTGGTAGAACCGCCGTTCGGAGGTGCGGATGTCCTGAATCCGACGGGTCAACTCGTCGAAATAGTCGAACGGTTGATCGGGATTCTTCAGCCGCTCGTCATCCAGGGTGAAGCCCTTGACGATATATTCCCGGAGCCGCTGGGTGGCCCAGATGCGGAACTGCGTGCCCCGGATGCTGTTGACCCGGTAACCGACCGAGATAATGGCGTCGAGATTGTAGAAGAGTGTCTCGTACTGCTTGCCGTCTGCGGCAGTTGTAAAGGATTTCTTTACAACTGAATCCTGCTGCAACTCGCCCGCTACAAAGACGTTCTTGAGGTGCTGGCCGACGTTCTGCTTCGTCGTTTGAAATAGGTCGGCCATAAGCTGTTGCGTCAGCCAAACCGTCTCGTTTTCGAGCCGGACCTCAATCCGGTTCCGGCCATCCTCGGTCTGGTAGAGGATGATCTCGGAACCGGGCGTCGGTTGATTTTGATGTCGTTCGGTCATGCTATTCCCATTTCATCTTTCCGCCGTCGCGGGCCAATCCTTGACAAGCCGGTTCCCCGCCCCCGGATACCTTGGCTTAGCGTCCTTGGCGTTTCAGCCTAAGTTTCTTCGCCCAGTTGCTTTTCGAGAGATTGGCGAACCAAGCCGATGACATAGGGCAAGTCCTCTGCCTTGTCTAACCCGACCTCTACATCCCCATTGCCCCAACGACCCATATTCGTGACATCCTTGCACAGGCCACGAGGGTCATCAATTTCGGCATAGGCCAGGTTGATGCTCAGTCGCAGGCGCTTGGCTTGCGGCACGACGTCAACGAAGTTGGTCTCCGCCTTGTACGCGATGTAGAGTTTGAGAATCTCTTCTCGAACGCACGCATCCAACGCGAGGACCTCAGCGCGGAATGCATCGAACAGTTCTCTGGTCTTTCCAGTGCCAAGGTACGGGTGGTCGGCGATGGTGTAGTCCGAGGTGAGTGCCACCTTCTCTTGCGACCGATAGGCGGCGAGGATGTCTTCGGTCAATTGCGGCGCTGGCCAGATAACAGCCGCCTCCCGGGCGAGACGCTGAGCACGCGCCTGAATGCTGGATTCATTCCAGACCTCGCACTCGGCGAGGCCCTGGTTGAGCTTCAACGGACTGTGGCGAAAGCCACCCTCCCTGTCGCGTTTCTCCTTGAACGGCCTGTCGCTGTATTCGGAATTGTAGCCGGTCAGGGTCAGGTTGCCGAGTGTGTGGAGGTATTGGCTGTGGATGTGTTCCCAGTTCTCCCCAAGATCGGCCTTCCATGCCTCGCCGAGCGATTCGTTTTGCGGCATGATGTGCTCGATGGTGTAGTCCTGAACCTGCACGCGTTCCTTGCGTCCATGATTTTCGAAGCGTCGCAGCCAATACGAGCGGCGGTTGAACGCGTAGAGGTTGCGCACCTGGATTTGACGCTCGAACTCTTCATTGCCGGGGAAGCGACGATACGAGGGCAACAGAAGAAAAGCGGCCCTGACACTTTCGACGTACCGATCCTTCTTGAGTTGACGGGAGAATGTTGCGAAGGTCTGGCGCAGGGAGTTGGTTGGAACGTCACAGACAGCCCGCCGGAACACATAGCTTTCAACCAAATAGATGATTTCCACGAATTCGTCCTTGGTGATCACATGGCGGTGGAAGTCCCGATACACCTCCATGAGGAGCGGATAGCAGACATCCGCCCGCAGTTCACGGATGTCTTGGAATGCTGTGGCAAGTATCGGATCTGTTTCTTTGCCCAGCGCAATATTGCAGTAGTAGCGGGCGAACTCGACCAGAGAGATCAGCAAATCTTCGACGGAGTGCTTCCGGGAATAGTCCTTGAATTCATCATAGACGTCGTCGCGCCTGATCCGGTGGTTGCCGGTTTGGATGACGAGGAAGTAGCGCATGAACTCGTCGAATTCCTGGATGTAGTTCTCCGCGCCAAAGGCGACCTCCATTGGCCGCCAGAAGTCGTTGTAGAGGCGCGTTTGCAGTGCATGCTCCAAGCCCATGAGGACGAAATTCCGAATCAGATCGGCCTGGGTAAGCGCCTTGCCGGTGGAGTTCATGCTCTCGAAAATCATCTGCGGATTGTCCAGTCCCTGTTGGAGGCGAACGTCCACAATCATTAGTTTCTGGATGCCCTGATAGACCACACCCAGGTTGGCGTCGGCCATGCGCTCGGTGAAGTACTGGAAATTGTCGCGGATGCGCAGGGAGATCGGTTCCGCAGGTTCTTTGCCGTCAAGCAAGGCGATCAGCGTATCTTTGTCGGTGCGGGTCAGGAGCATCTTATAGCCGAGTTCATCCTTACCGTAGCGATTTTTGAGATAGTAGTCTTCAATAAGCGCTGGCGATACCGGATCTTCAATATGCTCCGTTTCCAGGCGACGTTTCAAGGCGAGTAATAGCAGTGTGATGGTGGTAATACGTTGCTGACCGTCAATCACGAGCCATCTTGAGATGGCCGCGCTGGTCTCCTGCTCCGGGATATACACCGCCGAGCCGATAAAATGGCTGTTCAAGTCGGTATTCCCGCCCACGCGAACGATGTCGTTCCACAGTTGCTCGCAATGACTGCGTTCCCAACTGTAGGTCCGCTGGAAAATCGGAATAATGAACTGTTTGGAACCTTCGAGGAGTTGGGTGAATTGCAGGTCTTGAGCTTTCATAGTACTTGTCTCACGGAGTTTGATAGTTCAGGGCGCGCGACGGGGGTCTGTCCCTTCCTGCATAACGTCTGTCAACACCAACACCGCGACCTCTATCGTTTGGATTTGGGGTTCATGTCAGTTGGTTGTGTGTACGCGATATGCCTTCTGCTTGAATGTCGTGGTTGCGTCGTTTGAGCCAAGATGGCCACGCCTCCCCTGCCGGATAAGCTGCCTCTGCGTCTATGAAATTCGCTTCGAAAGTGTCGAAGGCCATAGGGTCTTTCTCAACAGCGAACATGAGTTTATGTCCGGCTTGGTGAAGACCCAAAGTCAGGCCCCCGCACCCAGCGAATAGATCGATTGTTCGCAGAGGAAAGTCTGGTTGCATTGTTTGTTTTTTCATTGCGATAAAAAACTAGTTGAAAACTCATTCATGCAACGAGCGCCAGTTGCTTTTCGACGGAAGGGATATTGCGACGTTTGGGGCCCACAAAGGGTCCCATCTCGGCATTCGACAATCGGTTGCTTCACCACTATTTCACTCCTTGCTTCAAAGCGTCCATGCGTTGATCTAACCTGATCTATTCATCAACTTTTAATTTGTAGCCTTTTCTTGATAGAACCCGAAAAATTATACGGCTAACCGGTTTTATTGGTCATGATCAACGTAACAGACACCAAAAACTCCGTTTTCAAAGACAC
>JBAZEM010000027.1:0-28376 GCA_041653875.1 Kiritimatiellia bacterium | reverse complement strand
GCGCATTGCCACCTCGTTGATCACCGCACTCGTCACGACGATCCACGCCATCCGAGTCGCCTCCGCCGCCGGTCGCCCTACCTGCGGCCTCTGGCCTCGCTATCTCCCCACTGTCTGAATCGCAGGGTCAAAATTAAAGGCGTGACAGCCAGCAGTGTGTCGAATAACATGATGTTGAAGGCAGTGTTTGACGGCACGATCCTGGCCTCCAATGTGTTCACGGTGGTTGGGCCGGGGGTCCAGTCACCACTACAGTACCGAATTGGAGGAGGCTCATGGGCAAACCTGCCGGACCCGCTGGGAGTGGTAACGGGGACTACAGTAGAGTTTAAGGCGCTCCCACAACCATCCGGCGCATCTTGGCCACCCGACAAACCGGTGTGGACTGGGGCGAGTGGCTCCGGTGATCAGGCAAGCCAGACGTTCAGCACGCTTTCCGCCAATGCCACGGATTACAAGTTGGTCACGGCCGAATGCGGGAACACGGTGACGGGAAGGGTCATTGTGGTTCAAGTGGTAATAGACAATTCCACCGGTGTTACTTATGATGGTTTAAACTCAGGTTCCCTAATGTGTAAAATTGACCCTGATGCTATAACACCTTCGTCTTACGCTTGGGCCGCAAAATGGCCTGAGCCGGCCTATAATAATCCTCAAGTATCGTTTCAATGTCCAGCCGAACAATCTACGACCATCTTAAATGCTTGGTGGTATGCCACAACAAATGATCCACACACTAAAGATGCAGCGTTTTACAATATTTACTGCACCGTCCAAATCAACGGAGCGGTCTATTCCAATTCAGTTCCGGCCTCTTTTTGCGTTGACGTTTATAGACCACAAGGAGGGTGGTGTGATCCTCCCAGCTTAGGAGATATAGTAGGCTACAATTATGTCGAGACTAATGGCTGTTATGTTGTCACCGGCGTTAATGTCTGGCCGAAAGTTAATGCCCTACTCCATAATAAATATACAGCGAATTCTCAATTTTACCCGAAAGTTCAGGCACACGAACAGAAACACAAAGATGATTATGACAATGGTTTTGACGGTCATGTCTTTTGCCAAGCGGATGAATTCGCTCCTATGATCATCGGTTTAACCAATGCAGCCCTTGGAGGATTAGATACAATGGTTGGCACAATATTTACGCTATATCACACTGCGGAAGACATCGAGATGAATTCTGTTTTAAGCACACTTGAGGATCGCGCTTATGCCGTGTCTGATGCCATTCAACCTTTTTATGTTTACCAAAAGTGAATCGGAGGAATTTCGCAATGAATAAAACCATAATACTGAGACGTGTAATGGCAACGATCTTTCGGTGCCGCATAAGCGGAAAGCTGATATTTGCGCCATTGTTGATCTTTTCATCCATTGCCTATTCGGAATATTCGCCGGAACCAGATAATACCAATCAATTTTATATGGTCATTGGGAGTATAAAAGACGTTAAAATGGTCAGCGGAATCATGCAACCTCATAGTTCTCCCCCTGAATTAATTGAAGATAAACGCGATGGACATGGTGGCGGAACAAGAACAATTAAAACATCGCCTTATCTTTGCTATCGAATGATTGGTTTTGGCGAATGCAAATTATTTTCGGTTTTTAATAATGTAGCGACGAATATTAATACCGACAAACAAATCGTTATAATGGCAAATTTCGGTTTCGACATAAAACCGGATACTAAAATACATCTGATTTTTACAGAGAAATACGACCCTCCGGAAGAATTCGTCAAAACCAACAACCTACAGCATTGTTTTATATTGAAGTTTAGGGAAGGAAAACTGGATTGGTTAGATGAAGGCACAAGGGCTTTTAATTACGAACTCAAAAAATACGGCATCATGCTTTCAAAAGACAAAAAGAAATAAGAGCAACCGGAAGGACTATTTTCGTGCCCCCGCCCAGCCTCTTCAGAACAAAACTACGCATCGCAAAACCCATCACGAAAGGAGGGCCGATTGTTGTCTGAAAATTGGCTGGTCATTAATCAATCGGAACGCATAACGGGGGTGGAATATGAATACGGCATTGGCGCAGGACCGCCGAGGGAAGACGGACGACGGATGGCGGACGACAGACGACAGATCGGAGAAGATGGCTGACAGGGCAGGTGGCAAGCAGAATGATGTTGCCGCGGAAACAGAGCCGCCATGCTCCGCCGTAGAAACGGAGTTAAGCGATGACGCCATCATCGAATGCATCCGCAACGGGGATGTGAACGCGTTTGAGCTTTTGATGCGGCGTTACAAGCACTGGGTTTTCGGCATTGTATCGAAGCATGTGGCGCATAACCAGGTGTCCGAGACGGTCGAGGATGTGTTTGTCCAAGCCTACCGGTCTTTGCCCCGCTACCTTATAAACACCTCGTTTAAACAATGGCTGGCCTTGATTGCCAGCCGGCGTTGCTGTCATTGTCACAGCGCCGCGAACCGGCATCTCACGTGCGCTATCAGCAATTTGAACGCCGAGGACAGGGAGCAGATGGAAGCGGTCTGCGAGGAAGCCGCTTGCGCGGCGTTTCATGCGGAAACGGATTCTTCCGCAAAGTGCGAAGCGGTGCGCGCCGACATGGATCGCCTGGAAGCGAACGACCGGCGCATTCTCCATCTGTTATATTTCGAGGATTATTCCTTGCAGGAAACGGCGGTCATGCTGGGATGCACCCTTGGGAACGCCCGCGTGCGCGCCTGCCGCGCCCGCAAAGCTTTACGTGTCTTGCTGAAGCCGGCGGCGGTCGCTGAAAAACCGCCGGCATTGGCCAGTCCGGCCGCTCCGTCAAGCACTGTAGATCGGGATCTTTCGTCCGCAGAAACGTAACCGATGCCTGTCTGGCTTATAACGGCCGGTATGGCCGCGCTCCATCGCAACTATGCCTGACACTAATATTGAAAGAAGAACATTAGCATCCCACAGGATGCTCAGAATGTAGACTGAGGACCGTAGGCTGTAGGAAAACAGGCGGGCAACAATACCTAAGAAGGATGACGGTCAAAACAATAGTTCCGGTTTTATGCATGTGTATTTCCCCTGTTTGAACCCACAGCCCACGGCCTAAAGTCTACAGTCCTCGGCGTCCTTATGGGACGCCAGTGAAAGAAGACTATACGCCATGATCAATAAAACCGTTCGATCCAATGCCGAAAAGGAACCGCAGCCTGTCGCCGCAATGCCGCCCCCGACGCCAGTGGTTATCCCACCCGACTTTGTCGAGAAGGTCATGGCAAAAATCCGGAAAATCGGCCCGCTCCCGAAAAATTCATGACCTGGTCCATTCGGCATACGCTTGACGATCAACGCGCATTTCTGCCGTCCGTTTGACATCTTGCTTGTACTCTCTCCATGGGTGCATCTGTCAATGCGGAATAAACTGGGGGGGGGGATTATTTCTGCCCGGCATCCCAGATTGCGCTGATTTGATCGGCATAGGTCAGGCTGACTTGGACGTGGTCCAGACCACGGCGGCGCAGGGCTTCGCAAGTCGGCTTGAGCGCCAACTCCGGGCGGTTGCAGTCCAGGCTGAGGTGAAATAGAAAGACCTGGGTCAGATCGTTATCCGCGATTTCGGCGATAAGTTCCGCCGCGTGCTGGTTGGAGAGATGTCCTTGCCGGCCGGCAATGCGTTGTTTGAGATGCCACGGCCGCTGGGCATCGGTCAAGAGCCGTTCGTCGTGGTTGGATTCGATAATCAACGCCTGGCAGTGGCGCAGACGCTCGCGGACGAGATGTGTGCAAACCCCGATGTCCGTGACAATCCCCACGCGAACCTGGTCCGCAGCCACGATAAAGCCCACCGGCTCGTAGGCGTCGTGCGAGACGGAAAACGGGGTAATCGTCAGGTCGCCGATGGAGAAATCCGCGCCGGTGGTGAAGACCTGCCATTTCAAGTTGCGCAGTTTGTCGTCTTTGCGGATGGCTTCGATCGTGCCGGCATTGGCGTAGAGGGGGATGCCTGCGCGCGTGTGTAAGGCCGCCAGGCCCGTCGTGTGGTCGCCATGCTCATGGGTCAGGCAAATGCCCTTGATCGAAGGAAGCGCGGTGCCGATCGACTCCAGGCGGCGGGCCGTTTCGCGGCCGCTTAAGCCCGCATCGATTAAAATCCGGGTGGTTGCGGATTCCGCGAAAATGCAATTGCCCGAACTGCCGCTGGCCAATACGCAGACTTTCATCGCAATCGTTCCCGGTTCTTGGTTCCTCGTTCTTCGTTCTCCCCATTCGACATTGGGTGTTCGGCGTTGGACGTTGGGCGTTTGCTTCTGCTCCATCCTCCGTCGTCCGCTTCTGCCCACGGTCCACAGCCTACGGTCTACGGTCCTCTTCCGCGCTTGTTTCTCCGCCCGTAATTAGTATACTCATTTGCGACCGAACGAAAGAAGGAAATACCCTATGCCCAATCAATCGCTTGCCATGTCCCAGGAACAGCGCCAGATGCAGATCCTGGCGCCCCAGTTGCGGCAGTCGCTGGAGTTGCTGCAGGCGCCGATGCTGGAATTGCGCGCTTTGGTTCAGCAAGAACTCCAGAGCAATCCGACCCTGGAGGAGAAGCCGCCCAAAACCATCAGTATCGAGGTCGAGCCGGGCGTCAGCGAGGTGGATGACGCCAAGGAGCTGGCCTTCAAGAACGAATTCGAAATCCTCTCCCGGATTGACGAAGAGGGCTGTAAATATTTCATGCAGGACCTGGCGTCCGAACCTTACGACGCCGGACGGGAAAAGCGGCGTTCGTTTTTTATCGATTCCCAGGTCAAGCCGGTGTCCCTACAGGAGCATCTGAATCGGCAGTTGCGCGAGGCGGGTTTAAGCGAGAAGGACCACCGCATCGGGGAACTCATTGTCGGCAGCATCAACGACGACGGCTACCTCCTGCAGAGCGTGGAAGAAATGGCCGCCGCCACCGGGTTTGAGGCGGCGCAGATTCACGACGTCCTGGTCATCATCCAGGATTTCGATCCCATCGGCGTGGGCGCCGGCGATGTCAAGGAGTGTTTGCTCCTGCAGTTGGACCGCCTGGGGCAGGGCGATTCGCTGGCCGCCGCCATGGTAAAAAACCATTTGCCCCAGGTGGGCGGCAAGCAGTTCAAGGAAATTGCCCATGCTCTGACTGTGCCGCTGGAGCAGGTGCATCAGGCCGCCAAGGTCATCGCCACGCTGGAGCCGAAACCGGGGCGGGTCTTCAGCGCCGAAACGCCGGCTTATGTCATTCCGGATGTCGTGGTGGAAAAGGCCGCCGACGGTTATGTTGTGTTCCTGAACGACGAGCACATTCCGCGGCTCTGGATCAGCCGGCAGTACAAGGACATGATGCAGAACGACGCCACCAAGCCGGATGTCAAGGCCTACATCCGGGAGCGGATCCGGTCGGGCCTGTTTTTAATCAAGAGTATTACCCAGCGCCAACGCACGCTCTACCGGGTGGCGGCCGAGATCGTCCGGGTGCAGGCGGAATTCCTGGACGTCGGTCTTGCCCAGCTCAAGCCGCTGGCCATGGCGGAAGTGGCGCGCATCGTCGGCCTGCACGAAACCACGGTATGCCGTTGCGTGGCCAACAAGTATATGCAAACGCCGCGCGGCCTGTTTGCGCTGAAGTATTTTTTCAACCCGGGCTTGAAGACGGCCGACGGTAAAACGATTTCGAACAAAACGGTCCAGGACAAAATCGCCTCGCTGGTGGCCGCAGAGGATCCGGAACATCCGCTTTCGGACCAGGAACTTATGGATCGCTTAAAGGGCCAGGGGTTGCAGGCGGCGCGCCGCACGGTGGCCAAGTACCGCCTGGTTCTCAAAATCCCGCCTTCGCACCTGCGCAAGCAGGCGTGAGCCATGCTTCGCCCGAAAGGCGAGGCGTCAAAGAAGCCGTTTGGCGGAAAATGCTTTTCCCGAATGAGATTTCAGGTAAGTCTCGAACGCAAGCGCGCGGAATTTGTCTTCAAACGCACAGTAGAATACCAGTTTCCATGAACAATACCTGGCTGTGGAAACACTACCCCCTTCGTTGTGCTTCCTGAGCCGTGCATCCACGCTTTCCGTGAATCCCACGTAGGTTTGATCGGGGTAACTGATGCTGCGCAAAATGTCGACGAAATACATAACTCGCGCTTCATCTTAATAGTGAGGTATGGCCCGTGCTTCGTTGACCCGAAGTCAACTACGCAGGGCACGCTTCGCCCTTCGGGCTCCGTCGTGGCTGCGCCACGCGTAGCCCGAAGGGCGAAGCGTGGCGGGAGAGACGGGGCTCGAACCCGCAACCTTCGGCGTGACAAGCCGATTATAGTCCTTTATTTATCGGTCTTTTATGATGACTACTGCCCTTATGTAGTTGACGTCTTGCCCCCGAATGGCTGCCTTTACGCCAGCACAAGAACGTAAAAGCCAAAGGGAGGTAAGCCATGAGAAAACGCACTGGATACCTGATTCGCCGGGGCAAGGTCTATTACGCCACATGGAAGGTTTCTGGCAAGCGGTTCATGCAGACCACCGGCAAGCGTGACCGCCGGGAAGCGGAAAAAGAGCTTCACCGGATTATGGAGCCTTTCGTTGCCGGGGATGAAGCAACCACGCTTCAAAATATCGCCGCCAAAATCGAAGGCCGAAAAGTCGAAATCGCCCAGCTTGAAGATGAACGCAACCCGCCGCTGTCTATTGCGCACGCCTTGGACAATATGAACGCAAAAAACTGGCGGATGGTGAAGAATAACCTGCTTGCAACATTACCCCCTGCCGTGGTAGGGTCTTAATAAAGAAAAAGGAAGCACATTTATGAGCACTATCACAATCAATGTTCCAAGCCGGAAATCAAGGCTTGTTGCTATGAAACCCGGCACGGATTACACCGTTGTTGCACATGGCAACAAACTGTCCGACGTTCTTGCCAAAGCAAAAAAAGCCGGGGTTGCATCACCGGCTATTATGTGGGTGCCGGACCCGCGTAAGCGTTACATCTTTTGATGTCATGGCTTCGATATTATATCCGTTTGTCCGCTTCCAATATACTGACGGCTCTACTGACCGTCGCCCTTATACCCGCCTGCCGATCAAGGTTTGCAATCCCGTTAATGGGCAGTCAGTTGTTGTCTGGGGATTGGTGGACACCGGGGCCGACGCCACTCTTTTCCCTGCGTCACTCGCAATCAGTCTTGGACATGGATTGAAAGCGGATGGTGTCCGGCAAAATGTGACTGGTGGCATAGAGCAAACTTCTGTCCGAGCTTATGCCCATACTTTTATCATGGAACTTCTTTCCCCGGACAATCAGACCACGGTATGGAAATCACGGAAACTTGAAATTGACTGTGTGGAAACCGAGCCGCCGATCTTGCTTGGCGTAGAAGATTTCCTTTGCCATTTCAAACTGACGATTGATTATCTTTCCGAAACTATGCGTTTGGCATGGTAACGGCAACCCGTAGCTGTCCCGTCCTTGGATAATAACCACCGGGACCGAAGACAAAGAGAACTGACACGTATTCGCCCGCCTTCTGATCCACCTGTTGCCTGCCCATTGCTTAGGCAGGAAGTCCGTTTGATCTAATAGTGATGGGCTTTCCACTGCATCTTTGCCGCGCCCTGTTGCCTAACCGTTTCTTCTTGCGGACATAAAATTGTGGCACGCCAACTTGTGCCGTGGGGGTCGCGCCAAACTGTATCGTGGGAAAAACGGATGATTGACAGATTGAGGCGTGGGACGGGACAGAAACGGTCGTGGGACAGAAACAGCCTTGCGATATGACCGTCTGCCAGTTTGTCCCACGGGATGAT
This sequence comes from Kiritimatiellia bacterium, assembly GCA_041653875.1. GTDB lineage: Bacteria > Verrucomicrobiota > Kiritimatiellia > JAAZAB01 > JAAZAB01 > VSJD01. The sequence continues at coordinate 20,606 of JBAZEM010000027.1, read as the reverse complement.
TTGGCGGGGCCGTGAGGGCAGATTACATTTTCGTTTTACGTTTGGCATAGGGGCCTCGAAAGGACGGGTGGGACCAGACTCCAATCGTCCGGTAACACACTGCACGTGTGTCCGCAACGCGCGCAGAGGTAGCGTGGAATTGAGATCAGGTCTTCGTCCATCCGCCCATCGGCCTTGGAATGCCGTTTGTATGCGCCATGGCAATACAGGCAATGGTGCCCGCAATGCGGACAGCGTTGCGGTCGGCCGCCATGCATGGATGATCGTCGGAATTGCATGGCCGGGTAGTAAAGCAACCGGCAACGGAATAGGCAAGCCGGAGGCCGGCTATCGCCGGCGCCCGCCCCGTCCGCAGACGGACGTGACGCTACAACTGGATCTTTAAAGAAGGAGGGAGAAGAAGAACCGGAAAAGACATTTCAGCCCGGCGATCACCGCCAAAGTCAACCGTGCCCCACGGGCCAGGGAGCACGAAAGAGCGTGTCACAGAACACCCCCCGTGACCACGAAATTAGCTGGCACGTAACACAAATACTGAGCGTCAACGCATTCGAGAAAGTAGCTCTACAAGAACTACTTACGCAAACAATGCCCCGATTTCAAGATGACGAAAACCGCAACCAGTTGATGTTGTTTGACTTATAACCGGACACCCATGAAACGCACAGTAGAATACCAGTTTCCATGGACAATACCTGGCTGTGGAAACACTACCCCCTTCGTTGTGCTTCCTGAGCCGTGCATCCACGCTTTCCGTGAATCCCACGTAGGTTTGATCGGGGTAACTGATGCTGCGCAAAATGTAGACGAAATACATAACTCGCGCTTCATCTTAATAGTGAGGTATGGCCCGTGCTTCGCCCTTCGGGCTCCGTCGTGGCTGCGCCACGCGTAGCCCGAAGGGCGAAGCGTGGCGGGAGAGACGGGGCTCGAACCCGCAACCTTCGGCGTGACAAGCCGATGCTCTAACCAATTGCGCTACTCCCCCCCTGCCAAAGAGAACCATACCATACTGGTTTGCCGGGGCGGTGCAAGCCAAAAAATTGGGCTTCGGGAATGGTGTGAATGGGGTGTGTAGATGCGGTTCGACTTGTCCGCCTACGGTGGATAGAACCGCGGATTGCCGTTCTGTCGAACGGCCACTACACCTCCGTTCTGTCTCGCCTGGGCGAAGCGCTCCGGCGAAGCCTGGCGAACGGTCACTACACCTGATACACGACGCCCGGTCCTTTCATGCATATATCTCCCCCGCGTCACTGAGCCATTACGGGGTTTGCGGGTGTGGCCGGCGTCGTTCCAAGCGCCGATGTTGCAACGTTAGTGTTCACCGCATTGCGGGTCTCGGCGATGATTTGCAAAATCTCCGCCGCGATGGCGTCATAATCCGCGCAGTGCGGACTTTCTTTCAGCGCCATAACCATGATGCCCACCGCCTTGCGGGGTTGATGGAAGGCCGCATAATCCTTGCCCGCTTGCCACAAAAGCCATGCGCGCCGGTTCTGCATGAACGCATCCTTTTGCACGACCAGCCCGCTGCGTTCCGCCGCCTCCTGTTCCAAGGCGATGTTTTCCAGCCATTCCTTGAAAATCCGGGGATCCTGCCGGCTCCGGTAATATCCGATGACGTTCACCCGGTGCAGTTCCGCCAGATTGGTCAGGTCGCCCAGATGCCAATTCGACAATCCGCGCAGGAGATCGATGGGCGCGCTGGTTTTGAAGACGGCGCCGGGCACAGGCCGGGAGTCGGTCGGCAGGCCGGCCTTCAGGAATACACTGCCGGCAATGCCGCCTTTTAACAATGGCGATTTTGCGATCGATTCGAATTTTTTTTCCGTGCGCGGGAAATTATCGATCCATAGGCGCGTCAAACGGATGGCGCTCTCGTCTTTGCCCAGCACCTTGTTCAGGGTGGCCGCGAGATATTGAACGTGGGCGCGCAGTGCCCACATAAAGGCGTCGCTCTTAAACACAGCCTTGTTGTCGTTTTCCCAGGCGCCGGCCTTGGCGCGATCTTTCTCCGTGCCTTCAAAATGCACGCTGGCATAGGCGTTCTTGTAGCCTTCCAGCAGGGCGCTGTCCTTGGCTAACAGCATGTTCAACTGGCCAAGCAGGGCCTTGGCCTGGTTGGTGACGATTTGCCGGTTTTCAAATTTGCTTTGCCGGAGGAACGCCTCCACGTCGCTGAAATCCGGCGACGCGTTGGGGTTTTGTCCGTTCACCGGCCCGATTGCGCCAAACAGCCAGTAACAGATGCCCAGTGCGCCAAACATTAAATTGCGTTTCATGGTGTGTCCTTTAGATCGCTTGGCGTTGTCTTTTATCTACTGTGCAGTGAACGGTATCGCGGCTATACGGCGGTTGCAAGAATATTAATAATCGGCAGTAAAAACGATTATATGCTTGAACCATGTCGATTCCACAGCATACCATACGCCGGATGAGACACTCCGGGCACGATCGTCATGACATATCGTGAAAACTGTGGATATCGGAGCCTTCAAGGGTTAATCATGCTGGGCGCTGTCATTACGGCAGCCTTGACGCTCGCCGGCGTGGCTTTAGCCGCGACTGTGTCCAACCAGGCTGGCCTTATCGTCACGCCCTCGGCCGGCAATCCGGTTGGCTCTAATGCTTCCGTCCGCGCGCTCCCGGCTTCAAGCAAAACGATCGACGCGTTCCTGAACTTGAACCAGGCGCGTTACCGCGAAGCGCTTGTCCGGACAAGGAAATGGCTTGATGCCCTCGAGGTCAATCCGACCGACCTGCGCGCCCACGGCATCAAGGGCAAAAAGAAGTTGGCGGAACTGCTGGATGTCTATTTGCGGCTTTATGGAATCGCCACAGCCGACGACAAAAAAGCCCTGCTGGAACGCATCCAAGGCATCACCGCCCTTACAACCTCGCCGGGATACCACGATATGCTGCGCGTGACCGACCGGCAATTCAAGGAAGACGCCACTTCCTATCTGCGCGTGGCATTCCTGATGGACCGCTTTGGATTGGATACCAAACTTTATCGCCGGGAAATCCTAAAGGTCCTGCCGCGACTCAACGACCACATGAAATATCGCGGGTCCGACCAGCGCATGGCCTTTCATCTTTATTATAAGCATTTTGGATTGGAAGAGCCTTTCCCCCTGCAAGCCGCCTACCGAACCGGCGTCATTTCTTCCCGCCACGATCTCGCCTGGTTTAAGCAAAACAAGATGGAAATCTATAACCTGACCCATGAAATTTTTGTGCCCTATGAATTTGGCGAGAAATTAGATGCCGATTTTTTTGCGGAGCCGGACAAGGCTTATTTACGTCCTTTATTGGCCGATCTAACCGCATATGGGATCGGCCTGGACGATGCCGATATCACCGCCGAACTGACTTCCTGTCTGCGCTATCTGCATTTCACCGACTTGTCCATATACCAGGAGTCGCTCCAGTACCTGCTGAAAAGCCAATGGCCGGACGGCAAATGGGGCGATTATGAACGGCAACGCGGCTTTTATGGGGATTACGTCAACCAGGCGTTTTATCTGCATACCACCCTGGTGGTGGTGGATGCCTTGACCACGGCGTTTCATTATAGAGAAATGCAGAATGCAGAATGAAGAATTCTTGTTATGTTGAGCTCAACATAAAAGAAATCTGAACTTTCGTGTGTTTTGTGTGTTTCGTGGTGGAAAATCTTCGGGTTGCGGGCGTTAGCCCAAGTTGGAAGAGAGACGGTAAATGCCACGCACCCTGGCTCCTGTCCGTTGTCTGTCATCTGTCGTCCGTCGTCCGTTTCACGCCGGGAATTGCAATTTGACGATGGAGAAATCGTCGTCTAACGGGCCGGGACCGTGCAAGGCGTGCGCTTTGGCGGCCAACTCCTCGATTTCCGGCTTGCCGGCGCCGGCGGCGGCGGTCATGAGCCGGGTAAACTCGCTGAAGGTCCACAGGGTCCCGTCCGGCCGGGTAATTTCATACACCCCGTCGCTCATGAGAAACAGGGAACTGCCGGGCGGCACGGGCCGCGTCGCGGTGCGATAGGTCGTGCCCGCCATTCCGCCCAACACCATGGCCGGCGCGCCAAATTCGCTCGCGATCGTATTGCCCGCCGGGTCCTTTTGGATCAACAGGGCCGGCGGGTGCCCGGCGCTGGCATAGCGCAAAGTCCGCGTGGAACGCGCATACACGCCGTACCAGATCGTGAAATACATGTTGTTGTGTTTTTCCATCAGGAAGGCCTCGTTGAGCGCCGTCAGCATGGCGCCCGGTTCCCCGAAATCCGTGTTCGGCAAGGTCTGCGACCGGAGCACATTCATGGCCGAAATGGAAAGCAAGGCCGCGCCCACCCCGTGTCCGCAGACATCCAGCAAGAACATGCAGAACCGGTCGTCATCCAGCCAGTGATACCCGAAGGCATCGCCGCCCAGCGAGGTGGAGGGAATGAACTGCCAGCGGGCGCGCACGGGTCCCTCGTCCAGCGGCGCGGGCAAAAGCGATTGGACATAGGCCGCCGCTTCAGCCAGCTCGGCGGCCAGCGCTTTCTGACTGGCCAGCAAGGCCTGGTAGGCTTCGTTGCGCTCCAGCAAATTGATGTAGCCTTGCGAGTGGTGCCGAATACGAGCCACCAACTCGATCCGGTCCGGAAGCTTGACCAGATAATCGTTGGCGCCCAGCGCAAACGCCTCCGCCTTGGTGGCGGGCTCCTCCTTGGTCGAAAGCACGATCAGCGGGGTGTCGCGCAGGGCGGGTTCGGCGCGGTAAAATTTTACCAGCGTCAGGCCGTCGATTTCCGGCATGACCAGGTCCTGGAGAATGACGGTGGGCGCCAACTCGCGGGCCATTTTCAAGGCGCCGGCCGGATCGTTGCAGTAATGAAAGCGGATATCGGCCTCGGGCGCCAGCATGCGGCGCACGGCCTCGCCAATCATGGCCTGATCGTCCACCAGCAATACCTTGATCGCATGCTGGGGCAACGCGGTTTTTAACAGGCTGTCGTTGGTTTTTTCCATGGGTGTCCTTAAATCAGAAGTCAGTAGTCAGAAGTCAGAATACAGAATGAAAGGTCCAGGCGGTTATGGTTTATGGCTTTCCTCATTCTGAATTCTGACTCCTGAATTCTGAGTTCTGATTAGTTCTTACGTTCCGCAATCCCCTGCATAATGGCGTTCGCGATGTCGTTCAGTGGCAGGATTTTTTCCGCGGCGCGCAGTTCCGCCGCCGCCCGCGGCATGCCATACACGATCGAGGTGGCTTCATCCTGCGCCAGGGTGCGCCAACCGCATCGCCGCAGGGCCAGCAAGCCCTCGCCGCCATCCCGCCCCATGCCGGTCAATAACACCGCCACGCCCGGCGGCGACCAATGCGCCGCAACACTCTTGAAAAATACATCCACGGACGGGCGGTAAAAACATTGGACCGGCTCGACCCGATATTCAAGCGTTCCCTGTTTGGCCAGCACCAGGTGATCGTTGGTGCCGGCCAACCAGATCGTGCCGCTCTCCGGACGGCATCCCGGCGCGGCCACTTTGACCTTGAGCGGACAATGCGTGCCCAGCCAGAGGGCCAGCTCGGCGGAAAATTCCTTGTCAATGTGCTGGATTACCACCATGCCCGCGTTAACGACCTTGGGCAAGCGCGATAAAATATCCGCCAATGCGGCGGGCCCGCCCGTCGAGGCGCCCAGAACGACGAGCGGCAGGTGGCCCTTGGCCGGCGGCGGCGCCCCAAACTCCATCGCCACCGGACTCGACGGCGCCGGACGAGCGATCAAGTGACCGATGATCTCGATTTTGCGCAATAGCGCCTGGGCGCCGGTCAGTTTGCCGTCCGTGCCCAGTACGGGCGTATTGACGGCATCCAGCGCGCCGTGGCCCATGGCCTCGAACACCAGGCTTATATTGCCGTCCACAGTGGCGGTTACCACCAGGATGGGACAGGGCGAATCCCGCATAATGCGCCGGGTGGCTTCGACGCCGTTCATGACCGGCATGATCAGGTCCATGAGAATCATGTCGGGGCGGTCTGAAGCGCATTTCTTGACGGCTTCGGCGCCGTCGCGCGCCACCCAGGCGATCGTGTAATCCGGACGACTGCGCACCACGCGCCGCAGGGCTTCCACCGCCATCATCAAGTCGTTGACGATCGCTATTTTCACGGGTCCCCAATCGTATCCGCCACGGTCTTTAAAAACGTTTCGTCATGAAAACTGCTCTTGGTGAGGTAATGGGCGGCCCCCGCCTCGAGTCCGCTCAAGCGATCCTCCGGGCGGTCCTTGTAAGATACGACGATCACAGGCAGGGCTTGGAGGCGGACATCCTGCTTGATGCGCCGCACGAGTTCGATGCCGTTCATGCGCGGCATGTCCACGTCGCTAACGACCAGGTCGTAGCGGCCCATGCGCACCGTGTTCCAGGCATCCATGCCGTCCACAGCCACGTCCACGGTGTAGCCGCGGTTTTCCAGCAGTTTGCGCTCCATCTCGCGAACCGTGATCGAGTCGTCCGCCACCAGGATATGCTTGCCGGTCTTGACGGCCGCTGTCTTGCCCGCCGCCTGAAATTGCTTCAGGCGTCCGCCGGAAAGCAGGTTCTCGATGCTCCGCACCAGGTCCTCCGTGTCGAGAATCATCACGGGCGCGCCGTCATCCAGAAGGGAAACCGCGCTCACATCCCGGACCTTGCCCAGGCGCGCATCAAGTGTGCGCACCACCAGCTTGCTTTCCCCGATAAACCGATCGACAACCAAACCGTAAGCGTTGGCGCGCTCCCCGATAATCACGATGCTCCACGCCGCCGGGCGGCCGGCGGCGCCGACTCGGCCGGCGCCGCTCAGTTCCAACACTTCGCGCGCATCCACCAGTCCAATATGCCGCTGGTCCAATGTCAGATACCGCCGGCCTTCCAAGGTCTGGATTTCCTCCGGCGCGGCTGTAACCAGGCGGTCAATCCGCGTCAGCGGGATGGCATAAGGATCGCCCGCAATTTCCACCAGCAGGGTGCGCAAGACGGAAAGCGTGATCGGGAGCTGTAAATGGAACTGTGTGCCGGCTCCGGGATGGTTCTCCACCCGTACTAAACCGCCTACTTCCTGGGTCAGATTGCGGACGACATCCAAGCCCACGCCCCGCCCGGAAATTTCAGTCACAGCTTCGCTCGTCGAAAATCCCGGTAAAAACAGGAAATCCAGCAATTCGGTCTCAGTCAGGCGGGCGGCCATTTCAGCGGTGCTGAGTCCGCGGGCCGCCACTTTGCGGCGGATGCGCTCCAGGTCGATGCCGCGCCCGTCATCGGCCACAATAACATGCAACTGTCCGGCTTGGTGGCGCGCCGCCAGCGTCAATAATCCTTCCGGATTTTTACCGGCCGCTCGCCGTTCCTCGGGGGGTTCCAAACCATGGTCCAGCGCATTGCGCAGAAGGTGCGTCAGCGGCGCCTCCAGTTTCTCCAAAATTTCGCGATCCACGCCGGTGGTCTGGCCGACCATCTCGAACTTGACTTTTTTGTTCAACCGGCGCGCCAGGTCCCGAACCATGCGCGGGAAACCCTGGATGCCGTCGGCAAACGGGCGCATACGGCTGATCAGGCCTTCCCGGTAAAGCCGTTCGGCCAGGTCCGAAGACTGCTGTGCGAAGAAATCGAATTCTTCCAGGCGCTGGGCGGTGGCTTGGCGGCAGGCATCCAGCTTATGGCGCAGGTCGGCAACCTGTTCCGCCGGCGCCGACGACTCGGCCATACGGCTGTCCTTCCGACTCCCATTCCGAGCCGTGCAGGCTTGTTCCAACAAACGGGCCAGTTCGTTCTGACGGTTTTTAAGCGCCTGCAATCCGGCGGCAAACGGCTCGAACCAGCGCGTCTGCACCATGTATTCGCCCATCATCCCGAGCATGCGGTTAAGGTTGTCGGATGAAACCCGCACGGCCCGGTCTTTGCCCTGTGTGCTGACGACCGATGCCGGCGACTCGGCTGGAGCCGGCGTTTCGATGCCAAGAAATTGCAAAGGCGCATTCTGGATCCCCGCTCCCCGATCAAAGTCGGGGACAAGCTTCGCGGGAATGACAGAATGGGCGGGACATTGTTTGTCATTCCCGACTTGATCGGGAATCCAGGATTTTTGTTGCCGCTTTTGGCGGCCTAATTCAACTGCCGGTTCGGGCGCCTTCCCGCCCGGCGCCGCCTGGCCGGAGCGGATCGCCGCCAAGCGCGCCGTCAGTTCGTCGATCGCCGTTTGATGCCCGGCCTGCCAGGCGGCGGCTTCCGCCTCCGACACGCGCGCGATTTGGCTCAACATATCCACGCCGCTCAACAGGCCATCCACCGCTTCCGGCTGAATGACGATCGCGCCCTTCTGGGCGGCGACAAAGCAATCTTCCAGGGCGTGGGCGACTTTCACGGCGGGATCGAGGTTGACAATGCGCGCCGCGCCTTTCAGCGAATGGGCGGCGCGCATCATGGCCGCCAGCCGTTCGGCATTGCCGGGATCCTGCTCGAGGGCCAGCAGACCCTCGTTCAGAATTGCCGTCTGGGCCTCGGTCTCCTGCCGGAACAAGTCCAGCATGGAAAACGAGCTTAAATCCTGTCCGCCATTGGTCGTCATCTTTAAACCATCAGTGTTCGGGATTAGTATGGGGGGTATGGGAGTGTGGGTGTATGGGCGTCAAGAAATTTCATTATGCTCGTTTACTCCGATACTCCCATACTCCGATACGTCCATACGCCATTGTCAGGCCAACACCTTCGCCAGCGCGTGAAATACCAGTTCGTCGTCGAGCAGTCCGATCGGCCGTCCACCGTCCGCGAGCATGCCGCGGCTGAACTGCGGCACGGCATGGGCCACGGTCGCCGGGATGGCCCGGACAGTGTCCCGGTTGAACCGGTGCAACCCCATGACCTCGTCCACGGGGAAAACCAGGTTAAACCGATCCTTGCGGGCCACCAGCAGGCGCGGCGGGACCTGGGAAACCGCATTGGCCGGCATCTTGGCCGAGGGCTCCAGCCGAGATGTCGGCTCCAGCCCCAGTAAATTAGCCAGCGAGAAACATAACAGCAGTTCGCCGCGCACGCTGGCCAGCCCCATAAATATCCGGTCGGAGCGATGCGGCACACGTCGCATGGGGCGCATGGACACGATTTCCACGCATAAGCGCGCGCTGAGCGCCAGCCATTCCGGGCCGATTCGGAAAACCAGGGCGGTGTCGGTGAACGCGACTTCGGTCTCTTTGGCGCGGGCCAGGAGTTGGGTCCATTCCTCGATATAGCCGGCGGGCGGCGCGCGATTCAGCAGGGTCTGCGCGCCCTGCGCGAACGTCGGGCAGTTCCGGCAGTGAATATGCCGATGCAATTCGGGACAGGACATGTCGCCCTGGACACCGATCCGGTTCCAGCAATCCTGGATAATGGTTGCGCTCATGTTGCCGCCTTGGTCAGATCACGGATGCGCGCCGCATGCCGACGCAAGCGTTCGGCGCCCGCTTCGTCGCCACGCCGGGCTTTCAGCAGGGAAAGATGAATCAAGGCTTCGTGGCAATCGGCGTCGAGGTACAGCGCGTGGCTCAGACATTCCTCCGCCGCTTGAGCTTGTCCCGCCGCTGTCCGGATCACGCCCAGGAGCAAATGGGCTTCAGCCAACTGGGGATTTTCCCTCAACAGGTCCTGGCACATCGTGGCGGCCTCGTCCAAGCGGCCCTGGTCAGCCAGAACGCGGGCGCGCTCCAGCCGGGATGCCGGGGTGGGCAACGGACTTGCCGTAGGACCGGCGGCCACGTCGTCACCGCCGCGGCTACATGAAACAGTTGGGATTGCAATCTTTGTAGCCGCGCCCGTAAGGGCGTGGATTCCTTCGGCGGCCACGGCGTCACCCAGGCTTCGCTCAGAGCTTCGCCGGAGCAAGCCGCCGCGGCTACATGAAACAGTTGCCTTCTTTATCGGACCAATTAAGTTCACGAATTCAGCCCCGGCATTACACGGCTTGGCCGGAAATTTGCAATAGGCAAAGACGCCGCTGTGGCGGACCGGCTCGTAGCGGTCCATCAGCAGAGCCATCGTTTCGGCGTGTCCCACAAACAACAGACCGCCTGGCTTCAACAGGCGATCCAGTGTGGCGATGATCTGTCCGCGTGCCGCGATGTGCTGGTAAATAAGCAGGTTGCGGCAAAAAACGATGTCGTAGGTTTGTTCCGCGGCGAACTCCGGCGCGCCCATAATATTGCCTTGAATGAACCGGATGCCGGCGCGGACTTCGGGGTTGACAATTCTGGCAGCGCCTTCGATCTTGAAATAGCGCTCGCAATGCGCCAACAGGCCGCTCCGGAAAGAATTGGGGCCATAGACGCCTTTTTCAGCCTTGCGCAACGAAGCCGGATTGATATCCACGGCGTCAATCCGGTAACGTTCCGGCGGGAGGCCCGCCGACTGAAGTGTCATGGCAATGGAATAGGGTTCCTCCCCGGAGGCGCAGGGCAGACTCAACACCTGCAAGCGCTCATGGGGATGCGCGGCCAGCCATGTTGCGCTCACGTATTTGGCCAGGAAAACGAACGGCTCGCGATCGCGGAAGAACCAGGTTTCCGGCACCACGATCGTTTCGATCAGCGCCAGAAGTTCGGCCAAATCCGGCGCCGTGTTCAAGCGCTCCAGGTAATCGCTTTCTTTCGTCAGGTTGCAGGCGGCCATGCGCCGTTTCACGGCATTGGCCACGGTCTGCGGGCCCAGGGTGTGCGCGTCCAGCCCGATTGCCCCGGACAGCCATTGCTCTATGATGTTTGTTGCCATGATGCGGACTTCGCCGGTTCCGTGAACAACATGTGTTCCAATTCCTTGGGCACTAATTGGTCTGTCACAACCCGCTGAATAAATTCGGTTCCACTGACGGCCAACTTGCCAAGGTGGGAAGTTCCGGGAACGACTACGTTGTTCTGGCTGAAATCGGATTCTTTCAGTTCCACAGTGTTCGTTGCCGTTTCGGCCAAAAGCCCGATGACGCGCTGTTGGCCGCCCGCTCCGGTATAAGGCGTCAGGATGATGCGGGTGCTCAGGCACACGGCGCAGGGCGCGCCGCCAACCATGCGGCCGAGATCCATGACCGGCACGCCGGTTCCGCGATAATCAGCCAGGCCGGCTATATAAGCGGGCGCGCCGGGACAGGCGCGCAATGTCACGAGCGGAACCACCGCGATGACCTGGCGCGCCCCCAGGGCGTATTTGGCATTCCCGGCTTGGAAAACAATAAACAGCATCCTACACTTTAAACTCCGCCGCTTCCTTTTGCAGACGCTGGGCGGCATTGCGCAACTGGGCGGTGGCCTCGTTGAACTGCCGCAGGGACTCCGCCGTCCTGACGGCGCCCTGACCGGCCTGCGCCAGGGCCTGGCTGATTTGCTGGGCGCCCTGCGACTGCGCGTGCATGCCGTCATTGACCGTTTCGAATTTAGGCGCCAGATCTTTAACCTGCGCGATGATGCCGGATAACGGGCGGCTGACGGTCGCCATCGCCTCCGTGCCGCGGGCGACTTCGCCGCTGAACTTGTCCATTTCCATGACCCCGGCGGCCACGGCCGACTGCATTTCCTTCACCATGCGCTCGATATCGAGCGTCGCCACGGCGGTCTGGTCCGCCAGCCGGCGAATCTCCCGGGCGACGACCGCGAAGCCCTGGCCGTATTGGCCGGCTTTTTCCGCCTCAATCGCGGCATTCAACGACAGCAGATTGGTCTGATCGGCCACCTTGGTGATCGTGGTCACGACCCCGCCGATCGTGCCGGTTTTCAGGTTGATGGCCGCCAGCTTTTCCGAAATGGAGACTGCCGCCTTTGCCAATTGCCGGATGGCGGTCTCCATGCCGGTCAGGCCCGCGCGGCCGGTGTCGGCCAGCGTGGCGGCGCCTTCCGCCACGTTCTTCACCGTTTCCATGGTCTGGGAAAGTTCCTGGGACGTGGCCGATATTTGCATGGCCGCCGCGACCACTTGCGTGGTCGAGGCGCCGAAATTGGCGACGACCGACTCCTGCTCCCGCGCCGCGGCCTCGATTTCCATGGCGGTCGTTACCAACTGAACGCTGGACTGCTGAACCTGGCCCACCAATGAATTCAGACTGTCGGCCATGGCCGTCATGGAATGCCAGAGCTGGCCGGTCTCATCCCGCGGCGGCCGCCGCCGCAGGTTGATTTGCGCAATCGCCTGGCGGGCCTCGGCGAGGCGGCCGCGCGTGATCAAACCCGCCACGCCTGCCAAATCCGTGATGGTGCGCGTGATGGATTTTGAGAGCATCAGGAGTAACAGCGTGGTCAGCAGGATGGCCGTCAGGCCCACCCATAAATTCAAGTTGCGGATCGCGCGCGTGGAGGTCATGACCTCGCCGGCCGGCGCGCGCGCGACCACGATCCACCCGCAGGCCGGATCGGTGCGATAGGCCGCCAGGACCTCCTCGCCCTTATAGATGTAGCGCATACTGCCGTTTTTTCCCGCCATGATTCCCGGGCCAAAAGCCAGGCTGGCCAGGTTGGTCGCCATTACCAGGGAGGCGTCCGGGTGCGAGCAGATGACGCCCTTGCGGTCGGTCACAAAGACATAGCCCGATGACCCGATTTTAACCGGATCCACAAACTTGTCCGTGAACGATTTCAAGTCCAACGCGCCCAGGAGCACACCGGAAGGTTTCTCCGCAACCCGCACGGGCACGGCCACCACAATAACCGGATTGTCGGAAACTTTGCTGCGAATTACTTCGGAGACGGCCGTCGCGCCGGCCATGGCCTGTTGAAAATAATCGCGCTCGGCGACGTTGAACGTCTGGGCGCCGGCCGGCGCGGTGGAGCAGACGGCGTTGCCCTGCCGGTCAACGAGCACGATGGTTTCGTAAAAGGGCGCGTCGCGGTTGAAGCGCTTGAGCAGTTCCGTGCCCTCGGCAACCAGGCCGGGAACAGGCGTCTGCGCGCCGACGATGTTTCCGAACAAGGCCACGTCGCTCCAGAGCAGGATGTCGCTCTGCCGCTCGCCGACCCAGGCCGTAATGCTCTTGATCGTGGAATCGGCGATCCGATTCATGGAATCCAGGGCGGCCTGCTCCATGGCGTCCCGCGACACGCGATAGGTCAGCCAGGTCGAAGCGCCCAGGCTGAGGATGAACAACAGGATGGTCGGGACGACAATCCTGGTCCGCATGTTGAAGGTTTTCATGGTCATGCCCCGTTTGCGTTTTCGTATGGGAGCATGGGCGTAGTGAAGCATGGGAGTGCCGAAAAAATATTTGTGCTCCGATACATCCATACCCCCATACTCTTGGTTAGACCTTGAACTGGGCCGCTTCCTGCTGGAGGCCGCGGGCCGCGTCTTTCAATTGCTCCGTGGCCTCATTAAACTGGCGGAGCGATTCCCTGGTTTGGCGCGCGCCTTCGCTCAGTTGAATCATGGCCTCGCTGATTTGCCGCGCTCCGGACGATTGGGCCTGCATGCCTTCGTTGACCGATTCGAACCGCGGAGTCAACACTTTAACCTGTTCGATAATTCGCCCCATCTGCACGCCAATCGCGCTGACCGCGTTAACCCCCTGCCGGACTTCGCCGCTGAACTTGTCCATTTCCATGACCCCGGACGTCACGGAGGTCTGCATTTCGCGGACAGTGCGGTCGATTTCCAGGGAAGCCACGGCGGTCTGGTCCGCCAGACGCCTGATTTCGCGCGCCACAACCGCGAAGCCCAGTCCATACTCGCCGGCCTTTTCCGCCTCGATCGCGGCGTTGAGCGACAGCAGGTTGGTCTGATCGGCCACCTTGGCGATCGTGGTCACCATGCTGTTGATGGCGTTGGCCTTTTCGTTGATCACCGCCAAACGCGCCGAAATGGCGGCGGTCGCCTCGGCAAGCTGGCGCATGGAGCCTTCCATGCCCGTCAACCCGGCGCGGCCGGTATCGGCCAGACCTTCGGTTTCGGCGGACACGGTCTTGACCGCCTGCATGGTTTGAACCAGTTCCTGCGAGGTGGCCGAGATTTCCTTGACGGCGGCCGTCACTTGTGTGGTGGATGCGCCGAATTCCGTCACGGCGGCCTCCTGCTGGCGGGAGGCCGCGGCAATTTCCGTGGCGGTGGACACCAATTGCACGCTCGAGCGCTGAACCTGGCCGACCAGCGAAGCCAGGCGCTGGGTCATGCGGGAAACGGCGGCAAATAACTGGGAAGGCTCGTCCTTCGTTTTGCCGCGCATGGCCGTTTGCATGGCCGCGATGACCTGGCCGGCTTCAGCCAGGTTGCCTTCGGCAATGACTTTGGCCACGGCAATGATTTTGTTGATCGGTTTGGCAATGGCCGCGCCGATCCATAGCGCCAGGGCGATGGCCAGCAACATTACGACGACGCCGCCCAGCGGGCCGATCAGCAGGAGCCGATCCACGGCGGCATCGAGCTGGACCAGCACGCTGTGGTAGTCATCTTCATACATGCCGGCGGCAATGACCCAATCCCATGCCGGGAAATACGTTACCGCGGCCACCTTCATGCGCGGCGCCGGTTCGCCCGGGTTCTTCCAAGGATAACGAACATAGGCGATCGAACCATTGGTGGTTTCCAAGCTTTTGGCGACGATCTGGCGGACGCAATAATTGCCGTCCGGGGCCTTGTAATCCCAGATATCCGTGCCGTCGGCTTTGCCATTCAGGGAAATGATGTAACGCCCGCGTTGGGCGCCCTTGCCGCCGAGAATATAGACGTAGCCGGTTTTGCCGACGACAATGGAGAGGATCGCCTCGCGCAGTTCCTGGTTAACCTCGTCCAGATTGTAGCCCACATACAGCATGCCAACGACCCTCTTTTTCGCCGGCGAATCCCAGATTGGCTCGTAGGCGGCGGCATGCCATTGGTCCAACACCATGGCGCGGCCGATATAAGTCTCGCCCTTCAAGACGGCGGAGAGCACCGGCGTTTCCGCGCCTTGGGCGTCGCGATGGGCAATGAACGTGCCGATGGCCCGCTTGCCGTCGGCCGTCGGCACCGTCGTGGCCACGCGCAACATGTCGCCTTCCTCGTTGATGCGCTGAAAAATGGTGCAGTAACAACGCGAAAACTTGGTGACAACATCGACAACCGGACTTTGCGCCTTGAAATCGGTGTTCGGCGCCAGTTGCGTCTCGCCCAGGATCATCAGGGGCAGGGACACATTGGCGGCCTGCTGGGTGAATTGATTGCGCGCCACCCAGGCAATCCGGTTGGTGCCGAACGCAACCGCCCCCTGCGCGGCGAGTTCGGCCCGCGCGGCTTCCATGTGATCGCGCAAACGCCGCTCAGTGCTGCGATTGGCCGTTTCGCACATGCGATGGACTAATTTCGCGATCTGGCCGGTGTCGTTCCTGGAGATCGTGTTCATGTCGTTGACGATGTTTGTCATCAGTTCCTGCTTCTGGGTCAGGATCAGCAGCGACATCGCTATCACCGGCAATGCGGCCGCCAGCGCGGCAAGCCAGACGATTTTATTTTTTAACGTCAATTGCATCATACCCCTCCGGATAAACGGAACACGGTTCGTTTCGAGCGGCTGCGCGAACTTCGTTCATCTTGAATTGCGGAAGCGCCGCGATGACGCTCCCGAATCTGTTTTCTTTTCGTTGTCCATGCCCAAACGTCAGGTAATTGGTTTGCCGGCGCGCGCCTGAACAACAATGCCGCGCAAGCACCAATGAATCGTTCCTGCCTCACCAAATATTTCTGCAATGCGGGTAAGACCGAATCCTCTCGTCCGCTGTCAAAATGGCCGCATTTTCCTCGCGTGCCGTGGCGACTATGATCCGATCGGCCGGATCGTCGTGAAAGGGCTTTGGAAGAATTGTGGAACGGTAGGCGATAGAAGGCAATAGCGGCACAAGACGCAACTTTGGCATCTGCAATGCTTCGCGAATCCACTCTTCCGGATCGCAGGATATGGCCAAGCGCCGCTTCTCCAGAAGTTTGGCGAATTCCCACAGGGAAATCGCCGAAATCAACAGTTCGTCGTATCGGGCCGGTGATGACATCAAAGTCCGGACCCGTCCCGATAACTGCGGGGGATTCATGTTCCACCATATCCACACGTGCGTATCGAGCAAGCACCTCATCGCGTCGTTTCCCATATCCCCGCCTCCAGCGGCGAAATAATGTCCTTCTCGAATACCAGGGCTTCGGATAATTTGCCGGGTTTAAGCGTCACATCCGATGGCTGGTACGGCACCACCTGGGCAACTGGTTTGCCGCGCTTCGTGATAACGATACGATCCCTCGAACTGGCAACCCTTCCCACCGCTTGCAGCGCGTGGGCCTTGAATACGCTGATAGCCATGCTTGTCATGATCCGCCTCCATTTGGGAGCAACATAGTCATCTGAAATGGTCATGTCAACATTTTGTTTCCGTGTTTCGCTCCATAACGGGACGGGGCCGTCCGGAAGAACCCCAAATCCGCGCCTAAGACCGGCGGACTGTTTTACGACCGCGCTTTTCGCCCTGTGCCCGCGCGGCGGTCGAGGCCGCCCGCCCTTCCAGAAGGATCATCGCGTGAATTTCGACAATGGTTCATGGAGGACGACGGGCCCCGTCGCCGTGCGGGCGCGTGGTTCGCGCTGGGTCCTTGGCAAGACGGCGCATCCTTAGGCGACGATTCTGAAGAACAACAAGGGGTGGACAACAACGGCAAACCGGCTATTCTGTTGCCGGACGCTCTTGGAAAATGGCGCCCTCAACGGGACAGGTCGAATTTTCTTGTCCCCCGCAAATAGTTTCGCGTTCCTTTCGCATTGTTTGGCGAGCAAAATATTTTTCGATTTTTTCCGCTTATGCCCAAGATCGCCAAAGTTGTGGTTGAAATCGCCCTGGACCGCGAATTCGATTACCAGGTGCCCGAGGCGCTCGGCCAAACGGTCAAGCTGGGCTCGCGCGTGCACGTGCCGTTCGGGCATTCCACGGCGCGCGGCTACGTGGTCGGCTTCGCCGATCGTTCCGATCACAACCTCAAGGCGATCACGGCGTTGATCAGTCCCAAGCCGCTGATTAACGAGACAATGCTGAAACTGGCGCGCTGGATTGCGGACTATTACGCCGCCACCATCGAGCAGGCCATTCGCACGGTCCTGCCCTGCGCCGTCCGGCGCAAGGGCGCCGCCTTCCGCGAGCAATTTTGCGTCACCCCGACCGCGCAAGCGCGCGCGGCCGCGGCGATCGAGGAATTGCGCGTAAAATTTCCCAAGCAGGCGGCGGCGCTCGAAGTGCTCCTGCGCAATGAAACCATGACGCTGAGCGCGCTCGCGCGCGCCGCCGGCACGGGCGCGGGTGTGATCAAAACCCTGGCCAAAAAAGGACTGGCGACCATCGCCGCCGAGACCATCGCGCGCGATCCGCTGGCCGACCAGGTGATTTTGCCGACCGCGCCCCTGGCGCTGTTCGCCGAGCAGGCGGCGGCGCTAAGCTTGGTCAAGCAATCCATGGATACGCTCAAGCCCTCCGTCGTGCTCCTGCACGGCGTGACCGGTTCGGGCAAAACGGAGGTTTATCTGCAGGCCATCCGCTACGGCCTCGATCAGGGGCGCGGGGCCATCGTGCTGGTGCCCGAAATATCGCTTACGCCACAGACGGTGGAACGGTTCCGCAGCCGGTTTGGCGACAAAATCGCCGTGTTGCACAGTCATTTGTCGGACGGTGAACGGCACGACGAATGGTATCGCATTTATGAAGGCAAGGCGCGGATCGTGGTGGGCGCGCGTTCGGCGCTTTTTGCGCCGGTGGAGCGCCTGGGCCTGATCGTGGTGGATGAGGAGCACGAGCCCAGCTACAAGCAGACCGAGGCGCCGCGCTACAACGCGCGCGACGTGGCCGTCATGCGCGGGCGCCTGGAGCCCTGCGCCGTCCTGCTGGGGTCGGCCTCGCCGGCGCTGGAATCCTTCTGCAACGTGCGCAACGGCAAATACGCGCTTTCCGAGCTCACGCATCGCGTGGACCACCGCCAGATGCCCTGCGTGCGGGTCGTGGATATGCGCGTGGAAGCGGAACAGTCCGGGCGCATGGACGTTTTTTCCCGCGATCTGGTGGAAGCCATCCGCCGGCGGCTCGACCAGGCCGAGCAGACCATGCTCTTTTTAAACCGCCGTGGGTTTTCCACCTCGGTCTTGTGTCCGGCCTGCGGCTACGTGTCCGTCTGCAGTCATTGTTCCGTAAAAATGACCTGGCACAAGGGCAGTGACGAAATCCGCTGTCACATTTGCGGGCGGGTGCAGCAGACGCCCGCGCGCTGTCCGGCCTGCGGCGCGCCCACGCTCAAGTTCAGCGGCATCGGCACCCAGCGGGTCGAGGCCATCGTGCGCGCGCTGTTCCCCAAGGCGCGGGTCGAGCGCATGGACGCCGACAGCGCCACCCAGAAGCATGCGTACGGCCGCATCCTGGGCGATTTCAAGGCCGGCAAGATCGATGTCCTGATCGGCACGCAAATGATCGCCAAGGGCCTGCATTTTCCGGGGGTCACGCTGGTGGGTGTGATTTGCGCGGATTTAAGCCTGCACATGCCGGACTTCCGCGCGGCGGAGCGGACGTTCCAGTTACTGCTCCAGGTGGCCGGGCGCGCCGGACGCGGCGATGTGCCCGGCGAAGTGATTGTGCAGACCTTTGCGCCGTTCAATCCGGCCATCCAGGCCGCGCGCCGGCTGGACTACCAGGGCTTTTGCGACCAGGAACTGGAGTCGCGCAAGGAACTGTTGTATCCGCCCTTTGCGCATCTGATTTGCCTCACGCTGGAAAGTTTGCGCCTGGAAGCTGTGGAACGCACCGCGCAGGCGCTCGCCGCGCGGCTGGCGCCGGCCATGCCCAAAACGGTCATCCTGGCCGGTCCCATCCCGGCGCCCCTGAGCCGGGCCAAAGGCCACTACCGGTTCCAGATCGTCATGCGTTCGGCTTCGGTCAAGTCCATGACCCTGCCCCTCAAGGAGGCCCTGAAAGCGTTGCGCTGTCCGTCCGGCGTGCGCCTCGCCGTGGACGTGGACGCGCTTTCCATGATGTGACGTTGAGCCGTCTTGCTTGGCTGTCGGGGGAGAGGTGTGAATTAGACCCAACTTGTTAGTCTGTCAGATACCGATCGATAATTTCCTCGGCCGCATTCGCAGGTGAAGGTTTTATCGAGAAAATCGGCGGGATTCACGGGTATGACATTCCTGGTGCAACCGGTTAAAGTCGGCGATTTCGCTATTAGTCCTTTCCGCCTGTCGCATAGCCGGTATAAAACCGGCTCTACATAGGGAGGGGGCATAGCCGGTGTAAAACCGGCTCTACACAGGGAGGGGGGGCATAGCCAGTGTAAAACCGGCTCTACACAGGGGGCGTAGCCGGTATAAAACCGGCTCTACATAGGAATAGATCATGTAGAGCCGACTTTACGTCGGCTATTTTCCAGGTAGCTCACGAACTACGAACCAGGAACGCCGCAGGTCTATTTCTTCACCACCTTGCGGACGGCCTCCAACTGGCCGGCGCTGCCAAGGTATTTATTCTTTTCGGCAATGTATTTGGCGAATTCGACCATGAACACTTTGCCGGGAGGCCGCAGGTCGAAGTTTTCAGGGTGGGCCTTGAAATATTCGCGGTGCACGCGGCACCAGACCAGACGGCCATCGGTGTCGATATTAACTTTGGTCACGCCCAGCGTGGCGGCCTTGAGGAATTGACCGGCATCGACGCCCTTGGCGCCTTTCAATTGCCCGCCGGCGGCATTGATCCGGTCCACTTCGTCCTTGGGCACGGAGCTGGAGCCGTGCATCACGAGCGGGAATCCCGGCAGAAGTTTCTGGATGGCCGCGATGATTTCGAAATGCAGGCCCTGCGAGCCGGCGAACTTATAGGCGCCGTGGCTCGTGCCGATGGCGCAGGCCAAACTGTCGCATTCGGAGCGCTTGACGAAATCCGCGGCTTGCTCCGGATCGGTCAGGTGGACCTGGTCTTCGGAGACGGAGATATGCTCCTCGACGCCGCCCAACTGGCCCAGTTCGGCCTCGACCACGATGTTTTTCTTGTGGGCGGCGGCGACCACGCGCTTGGTGATGGCGATGTTTTCTTCGTAGGGTTTCATGCTGGCGTCAATCATGACGGAGCTGTAAAACCCGCTTTGGATGCAGTCCATGCAGGCTTCCTCGTCGCCATGGTCCAGATGCACGGCGAAGATGGCTTCCGGAAAGATCTGGTCCGCCATGCGGATCATGGCTTCCAACATGCGTTTGTCGGTATAGGAGCGGGCGCCCTTGGAAATCTGGATCATGAAGGGCGCCTGGCTGTCCAGGCAGCCCCGGAACAGGCCCATAGTCTGTTCCAGGTTGTTGATGTTATAGGCGCCGACGGCGTATTTGCCATAAGCGTGCTTGAACAATTCCCGGGTGTTGACAATCATGGTTGCCTCTCCTTGATTAAGATTCGGAACATGTCGGCGCTTGCCGCGCATTGCGCATGGTGCGCCGTGACGTTTTCCTATATAGCGGTTTTCGGGCCGGCGTCAATCTTTTTCCGTATTTCGCTGCGATTCAGACAGTGGGGAGATAGCGAGGCCAGAGGCCGCAGGTAGGGCGACCGGCGGCGGAGGCGACTCGGATGGCGTGGATCGTCGTGACGAGTGCGGTGATCAACGAGGTGGCAATGCGCG
>JBAZEM010000026.1:0-34718 GCA_041653875.1 Kiritimatiellia bacterium | reverse complement strand
CCCGATCATAATCGGGGTGACGGGACACTCCAAAAGGATCATTAAAAAGTTCGGATCGGAGAGGAAAAGCACAGAGAAATGTAAATCGGAAACTATCCAATTTTAACAATTGACGGCACATCCCCTGGCGGAAAGTCTGGGAGCGATGAAGAAGTTGCTCTTTTCGGAAGTCTGTTGTTGAAAATCCGCCAAGACATTGTGGGTGTAACTAAATTGACCGTGAACGAAATCAGCAACCTAAACCCTTTTAATCGTGGCTAAACAAAGGTTTTTCTTGCAACTTCGGCAGGCTACCTGTAACTTATTGACAAGCCGGGAAGGACTGATAGATATGAAAAACTATTCATTAACAGCGGTTGTGGAGCGGGAAGCGGACGGGTTTGTCGCCCTTTGCCCGGAGTTGGATGTCGCCAGCCAAGGCCATACTGTCGAGGAAGCCAGAACAAATTTGAAGGAGGCAGTCGAACTTTTTCTTGAATGCGCCAGCCCGGATGAAGTCAAAGAACGTCTGCACGGTGAGGTTTATGTAACCCGCTTTGAGGCGGCGTATGCCTAAGATTGGACATTTCTCCGGGAGCGAGATTTGCAAGATTCTTGAGCAACAGGGCTTTCAGATGGTTCGGCAACGGGGGAGTCATGCAGTCATGCAAAAGCGGGATGGGATATCAACCGTGACTGTTCCAGTACCCATGCATCGGGAAGTGCGTATGGGAACCTTGTCTTCGATTATTCGCCAGTCGGGTGCGCCAAGATCGGCGTTCGAGGTGTGAAATCAACGGATTTTACCTCTCGGTTTTTTTTGTAAATAATAAGTTGACAATATGTCCGTTTGTGTTAGATTATAACCATGGAAAGCATGTACTATAAATTTCCATTCGTGGACGTGCCTAATTCGCTAAAGCCGATTGTCGGCAAGCCGGACTCTGGAACGCGCATGTATAGAGCCGAAGGCAGTGATGAAGAGATGGTCGTGTGGTTTGATAAGTTGCACGAACATTTTGACCAGCTCGTGTCTCCGGGCGGCGTTTCTATATTCGTTCCGGCTTCGCGCGCCGCCGTTTATAAGCGCATAGAAGAAGGCAAATTGACTTTGTTCTTGTTTCATGTTGTCAAGGTGCGCCGGACATGGCTGGGTAGAAAATCTTATATGCGGACTTCTCCCTATGGCTATATTCCGGTTTCGGAATGCAAGGCATGGGCGGAAGAATTAAAACAAAAAGCGGATGGCCGGGCAGAAGAACGTTTGACTGAAAAAGAAATTCAGAAGAGCGAGAACAAAATTATGGAAGGGAAAAAACGGCGGGGACGGTTCGAGAGGCGGTGACGATAATGAATGACGAGAGAGAGGACAGGCTAATTAAAATGCCGGAAGCGGCAAAGATGCTTGGCGTTAATCCGCGAACAGTTCGGCGGCGTATTGCGGAAGGCGTATTAAAGGGTTTTTGCAAGGTTGGCCGATGCGCACGGATTTCTTATTTGTCTGTCTGTGAATATAGGCAAAGCCTGATTAAAGCAAGTCGAGTTGAGTTGAAAGTTTGAGGCAAAACATGATTCGTCATTTAATCAAGCGGGGACGTTTATATTACGGCCGGGTGCGTGTGGATGACCAGACGCATATCCAGACTGTGCCGTTTCGCACTATGGATAAACAGGTCGCACAAAAGCGGCTTAATGACTATGTGCGCGAACGGCAACAAGAGGCCGAGGGGATTATACCGCCCAAAATCATGCGGGATGCCGCCGGTCGGGAATTGGGCAAGCATCTGATGGACTACTTGGCTGATTTAACGGCCAAGCAAAGAGCCTCGCGCTATGTGCATTTGACTGAATTGCGAATCAATAAATTGAGCCGGGAATGCGGCTGGAAAATAATTCGTGATATTACTCTGGATGCTTTCATTCATTGGCGGGCGGGGCAGGGGATGGCCCCAAAGACTCTTAATGAGTACCGGGACACTATGTATTCCTTTATGGAGTGGCTGAAACGAACGGGGCGAATCAATGTCAATCCGTTACAGAATGCCGATCGCGTTGAAGTGCGGGGCAAAGAGCGGGTAACCCGTCGCGCTTTTACCAATGACGAAATCATCCGTTTGTTTCAGGTGGCGGGGCCGCGCAAGGTCGTGTATCTATTCGCGGTTGTAACTGGATTACGCCGGGGCGAAATGTTTGCGTTGCGCTGGAGTGATCTGGCAATAGACAACATGCCGTTTTGCGTGAATGTGCGTAGTTCTACTTCTAAAAACCACAAAAATTCTGTTTTGCCCCTGAGACCTGAATTGGTTGTCTTATTAAAGGGACTGCGGCCATTGGATTATGAGCCTGATGCTCGTGTATTCAAGGGGTTAATGCCGGAAATGAACCGATTTAAGAAGGATTTGGAACTGGCTGGCATTCCGTTTGTAGATGCGGCGGGCCGCCGTGCAGATTTTCATGCCATGCGAAAGACTTTGGCGACAAATATGCTCAAAGGCGGTGTTGCCTTGCGCGTGGCTATGGAAATGATGCGCCACAGTGAAGCACGATTAACAGCCGGCGTTTATACAGACGCAAGTCAGTTGCCGTTGGAAGATGCGATTAACCGGTTGCCGTCCTATGCCGAACCACTTGCACACATACTGTCACAAAGTTTAGTCCGGGACGGTCAAAACGAGTCATTTGCTGTCACAAAGAAGATTGTGGCCTACCATGAGCAAACCCCCGTGGATATTGCTCAGGGTCACGATGTGGCATCTCCTGTCACTATGGACATGGTGGCGCGCCCGGCAGGATTTGAACCTGCAACCCTCTGATCCGAAGTCAGATGCTCTGTCCAGTTGAACTACGGGCGCATTGTTAAGAACGGTCGATGGCTGCTGTGTATGGGAGTGATGGAGTATGGGTGCATGGGAGTTTTTTTCTGACACCCACACTCCGTTACTCCACTACTCCCAAACTGTCTTTCGTCATTCTTCCGATTCCGGTTCGCGGCGGCGCATTTTTTTTGCGCCCTGGAGGCGCTTTTCTCCCAGCATGCGTTCCTTTTGGCGCCGCGAGCGGCGGCGTTTCTGGCGGCGGATTTTTTCGATTGCCTGGCGCCGGGCGCTTTGCGCGCCGCGCCGGCGCGTTTCCAGACGGTCGCAGAGTTCGCGCCGCGCCAGAAACCGGTTTTGTTCGCGGAAACGCGTTTGACCGCATTTAACCTCGATTCCCGTGGGGCGATGGCGCAAATAGACGCAGGACGAGGTTTTGTTCACCTTCTGCCCGCCCTTGCCCGAGCCCAGGATGAATTTTTCCTCCAGTTCCGGTTCCCGGATGCCGAGCTCCAGCATCCGCGCCGTAAGCGCGTCCTTTTTTGTTTGACTGACGGGCGATTCGTTCATAAGTTAGGTCGTCGATTGGAAACGCAATGGTTTTACCACAGACCGCGCAAGTTGACACCATCCAATTTATATGGCCCCTAACCAATCATTGACGACGGCCGAAAAGATACGGGCGTTTCCCTGGTATTATGGCGGGCAGGCAGCCAATGTTGTTTTTATCATTTTGACCTGGTTCGGCGGGATCCTGCCCTTGTTCCTGAACGCGCTGGGTTTCACCAAGATGCAAATTGGCGTGGCCCTGTCCCTCCCGTTTTTTTTCTCGCTGTTCTCGTTGCTGGTGGCCGCCTGGGTCGTGCGCCGGGGGGTCAAGCGCGTCTTTATCCGGTGTTTCGGACTGCGCACGATCATCACGGCCCTGCTGGGCGTGGCGCCCTGGATCCTGGTGCGCTACGGTGTGAGTGCGGCGTTCATCTGGGTCCTTGGGGTGACGGCGGCGTTTTCGTTATGCCGCGTGGTGGGCGACACGAGCTTCCTCCCCTGGGCGCGCGAGATCATTCCCAACCATCTGCGCGGCAAAACGGATGCCGTCAATTCCATTATCTGCGGCGTGTTCAGCCTGCTGACCGCGTGGGGCGCGTCCTTGGTTTTGAAATACGTCCACGGCTTGAACGGTTACAGTCTGCTGGTTTTTCTGAGCATCCCTTTCGGTCTGATTTCGCTCTTTACCTTTAGCATGATTCCCGGCGGCCGACCGGTGCAGGTGGAGGTCGATTCCACCGGCTGGTCCAGTAATTTCCTGGCGGTCATTAAAGACCGCAATTTCCTGCTTTATGAGGGTGGTATCGGTTTGTTCTGTCTGGCCGTGTACGGCTTATCCTTCAATCCGCTTTATATGCAGGACCAGGTGGGATTGCGCGCCGACCAGGTGCTCTTGCTGAGTGTCGTTTACTGGTTCGGCGTGCTGGCCTCAAGTTACCTGTGGGGTTGGAGCGGCGACCGCTTTGGCAGTAAACCGGTGCTTTTGAGCGGACTCATCCTGGCTATTTTGTTTCCGGCAATTGTCTTTTTATTGCCGCGCGCCTCCGGCTGGAGTCTGCCCACCGCTATGGCGACTTATGTTTATTGGGGAATCGTCACTCAGGGTCACAACGCCGGCGCCGGGCGTTATTTGTTTGTCGGGGCGGTGCCGCCCAACAGCCGTAATTCGACCTATTATTCGGTGCACTATGCCTTTGCCGGGCTGTGTGCCGCCATGGCGCCGTTGGGCGCGGGCTGGCTCCTGGATCGCTGCCGCAACCTGGCCGTGACGTGGCGCTTTGTGCACATCGATCAGTATTCGCCGCTTTTCGGGTTCAGTCTGTTGTTAATGGCCGGGGCCGTCGTTTTCTACAGTCGCATGCGCAAGGACGGGCTTGTGCGGCCGAGTGAGTTCATGTCCATGTTCATCCAGGGCAATCCGATCATGGCCTTTAATTCCATGATTCGCTACCGGTTCGCCGATAATGAAGCCGAACGGCTTTCCACGACGCGCCACATGGGGGACGCCGAGAATCCCTTCAGCACGTCCGAATTGGTGGAGGCGGTCGCCGATCCCAGTTTCAATGTGCGTTACGAGGCCATTGTGGCCATGGCGCGCATGCCGCCCCAGGAAACGTTGACCAATGCCCTGATCGCGGTACTGAAAAGCCAGGAGCCCGATTTGAGCGTGGCGGCCGGCTGGGCCTTGGGCCGGATCGGGGACAAACGCGCCGTGCCGGCTTTACGGCAGGCCTTGCATTCCGAGTATGCGCTCCTGCGTTCGCGCAGCGCCCGCTCCCTGGCCAACTTGGGCGATACCGATGCCGTGCCGCTGTTGCGCGAACTGTTGAAAAGCGAACAGCACGATGGCATTCGGGTCGCCTATGCCTCGGCCTTGGGCGTTTTCCGGGCGGAAGAAGCCCTGGATGATCTGATCGCCCTCTTGCAGCGTTTGGCGAACGACAGTATGCGCGGCGAAGTGGCTCTGGCCATTGTGCGCATCATCGGCGATGAGCACCAGTTTGTGCGCTTGTGGCGTTCCACGCGTTTGGACTTCGGCACCGGCTGTGCGCAGGCGCTTGCGGTTTTGCGCAAGCGGATTGCCGCCGATTGGCCGTTCTCAGCCCCGCGCGACGAAGTGCTGGATGCGGCCGAACAAGCCTTGGCCGCCCAGGACCTCGACGTCGGCGCCGAGAGTTTGGGCCGCCTGATTCGATACGCACCCCTCGATCGACTGCCGCCGCGCCTGGCGTCGGTGTTGGTCAAATGCGAGTGTCAGCTTGAGCAATCGGGCGCCAAGCGCAAGGAATATGTGTTGCTGACACTTACGGCTGTTCATGCCGCGTTGATGGCGCTACGGCGACAGCGGGAGCGGCAGTCGGAAGAGGCCGGCGGACGCCTGATGACAGACGTTGGCCGGCGAAAGCAGGCGCCCGAAGCCCAATGAAGACGAAAACGATATGCTGGATTCAGCTTGACGGCACGTGCGGTGGCATCCTAATGTACGCTTCATGCAACCGTGGAATCATATCCTGCGTGTGGGGGTCGCCGGGCTATTGCTTGCCGCGCTGACAGCGGGGGGCTGGGCGGCGGAAGACAAAAAGGACGAGCCCAAGCAAGCCCGGCACGACCTGGGCTGGTGGGAGCATTACCGGGCCTCCGAAAAAACTCCTGAAGCGCAGTTGACTTGGGCGAATGAACTCAAGGATGCCGGGCATACCATCCGGGCCTCGAAAGCCTGCCTGGCGCTGGTGAATTCCTGGCCGGAATCCTCACAGGCGCCCGTGGCGCAATTGATGTACTGCCGCCTGCTGGAACAGCGCGGCAAGCCCGCCAAGGCTTTTGAGGAATACCAGTTCCTGGTGGAGGCCTACGCCGGTTTTTTCCCGTATGACGAGGTCATGGACCGCATGTATGCCATTGCGGATGGCCTGGCCACGCGCGACCGGTATTTCCTGTTTGTCATCAAATTCAAGACGCCGGAAGAGGCCATCCCCTTGTTCGAAAAACTGATCCGGAACGGCACCCAGTGGAAGCGGGCGGCCGAACTGCAATTTCGCATAGCGCGGATTTACGAAAAGGCCCAGCAATACGATCTGGCCATTGAAGCCTACGGCGCCTACCACCAGCGTTATCCCATGAGTCCCCTGGCTGAGCAGGCTTTGTTCGGCCAGGGACGCTGTTGTTATGCTTATTCCCGCGAAAATCCCGTGGCCCTGGATTTGCGCGAAAATGCCGTGGCGGTGTTACAGGGATTCCTCGACTGGTATCCCTACAGCGCCATGGCGGGGGAGGCCCGGGCCTGCCTGGCGGAGCTTCAGCGCGATTTGGCCGGCGGTCTGTATGGCCAGGCTGCGCTCTATGAAAAGACCGCCCGGTTCAGCGGCGACAAGCGGGAGCGGCGCAATAGTCTGACTGCCGCCCGGATCTGCTATGAGCGGGTGATTGACGAATTCCCCCATTCGGTTTGGGCGGAACAGGCCCATGTCCGTATTGCGGAAATCAAGCGGCAAGGAGGCGGAGCATGATCGGCAAATGGATGGCCATGCTTTTTGGGCTGGCGCTCGTTCTGCTGACGTTGCCGGGATGTGTGGGGTACCGCTTGGGCAGCACCCTGCCGCCGGATGTGAAAGCCATTTATGTGCGTCTCTTTATCAATAAGTGCAACGAGCCTCTGCTGGAAATCGACACCACCAATGCGACCATCGCCGAGTTTCAGAAGGACGGCACTCTGCGCATCGTGCCCAGGGGAGACGCCGACGTTCTTCTGGAAACCACGTTGACGGCCATGACATTGACGCCCTTGCGCTATGACCAGGTGACGGATAAAACCAAGCCGAACGAATATCGCCTGACCCTGCATGTGTCGTTTGTGTTGAAACGCGCCAAGACCCGCGAGATCATGACCGAGGCGTCCGTAATCGGCGAGTCCACGTTTCCGTTCGTAGGCAATCTCAACAGTTCCAAGCGCGCGGCTATTCCCGCCGCATCGGAAGATTTGGCCAAGCGGATTGTCGAAAAAGTGGTGGAAACCTGGTGAGGGGCGGAAAACAGACGCCCGACGACGGATGACGGAAAGAAGCAAACATCGAACGCGCACCGTTCGATGCCAAGTGTAGTGGCGCTTCGACAGAAGCGCCTCCGCGCAACGAAGAACGAAGAGCCAAGAACGAGGAACTGCGAACAGTTCGCCGATCTCTATCTTCAGGCTTTCGGTTGGGCTATGCCCGCGATCTTGGCCGACGCGCGCCGCTTCCGGCGAATGGCGGTGTTTTTCTTGATAATCCCCTTGATGGCGGCCTTGTCGAGGATCGAGCAGTAATCGCTGAACACTTTGCGGCTTTTAGCCGCATCGTTGGCCGTGCATACTTCGAAAAGCTGGCGGCGCAGGGTGCTGATTTTGGATTTAGCGGCCTTGTTTCTCTGGCGCGCTTTTTCCGAGACGCGCATCCGCTTAACGGCACTGTGAATATTGGGCATAGTTGTAAGCTCCCTGCTCTAATCCGGTTGTGCGGATATTTTGTTTGACGTTACGGATTTTTGTCTTTTGTAGCCGCGCCACGCAGGGACGCGTTTCCCGGAGCGTCGGCCTTCGTCCGACAGCCTGCCCGCAATGCTACAGCGTTGCGGGCGGGCTCCAGAAAAATTGCCGTCTTTAGCTGCCTAACGCATCGCAATGGGCGATAATTTGAAACATTGTCCCGGGGAAGTCAAGCGCGGATTTGAAATTATGTTGAAATTTAAATTGGGCGCGTATCTGCGCTTTGGCATCGGCGTGTTAGCGATCCCCTGCGGCATTGCCTTGACACGCACGGTGGTTGCGAGTATCGGCGCCTCGGCCGCATTGTCCTTGACGGACGGCGCGCGCCCCTTCCTGATGGTTGCCGCGGGTGTGGCGGCGGCCGTTTTCGTGTTCTGGGCCTTGCCGGCGCCGGTGCGGCTTTACGTGCTGGCGCACGAGTTGACGCATGCGCTCTGGGGCGCGCTCCTGGGCGCGCGAATCTCGGGCCTGCGGGTGTCCGCGAACGGCGGCTACGTTAAATTGTCGCAAAGCAACTGGCTCATCGCCCTGGCGCCTTACTTTTTTTCACTCTATACCTTTGTCGTCATCCTGGCGTATTACAGTTTGCTGATCTTTTTCGACTTGCGTCCTTATGCCCCGATCTGGCTCGCGCTGATCGGATTCACGCTGGGGTTTCATGGCGTGTTCACGATCTATGCCCTGGCTCAAGACCAACAGGACGTGCGCGATTACGGCCGGGTGTTTTCGTTCGGCATGATCTATCTCATAAACATGCTGGGGGTCTGCCTGGTCTTGCTGATGGTGGCGCCCCTGACATTTGCCGATTTGATTCGGCGGCTGGCGGGAGATCAGGCCGTCGTATGGAGTGCTTGTGTGCGCGGTCTGTTGGCGGCGCTGGGACGGTGAGGACGGAGGACGGAAGACAGACGACAGATGGCGGACGACAGACTGGAGAGGACGGAAGCGGAAAGGACGAAGCAAACGCCCAACGTCCAATGAAGATGGATGGCGAAATCGTGGGGGCAGTGTTCTGAGTCGGGTTCCCGTCGTCCGATCTTATATTCGACGTTGGACGTTCGATGTTGGATGTTCGATGTTTGCTTCTTCGGACGAGTCTTCCGTCATTCGATTCCCAGCCGCGGCATGTCCTTCCACAAGACGTCGAGAGCGTAATATTGGCGCGCGGCGGGATTGAACAGGTGCAAGACTACATCGACATAATCCGCCACGATCCAGCCGCTGTCCGGCGTCCCGGATTTGCGGTAGCAGGTCAGGTCGCGGGCCTTCATCCGCAGGTGGGTTTCGTTGAAGAGGGCCTTGAGATGCGGCGGATTCATGCCGGTGGCCAAAATGTGAAAATCCGTCATGGTTGAATGGTTGCGCACGTCATAGATCGTTATGTCGGCGCCTTTTTTATCGACCAGGCCCTTGGCGATGATTTTGGCAAGGTCTTTCGATTCGAGCAGCGAACGATTCATAAAATTATCCCATGCGATAAAGAGCGTGTTCCGTGATGTACATGTCCACGGCATCCGGCACCAGATAGCGGATGCTCATGCCTTCCGCGACGCGATAACGAATATCCGAGGCCGATATATCCACTTGGTGGCCGATGGCCACATTGGCCAGCAAAGTCCGGGCCAGGTCCGGCTCCAGGTTTAAGTCCTTTTCCGTCATGGCCTTAAGGTCGAATCCCGGCCGCGCCATGGTCGCAAACCGGCAGAGCCGGAACAATTCCCTTGCATCCTTCCAAAGATGGAGTTCCGGCAGAGTGTCGGAGCCGATAATAAAGACCAGGTCGTCCTCCGGGTAGCGCTTGATCAGGGCGCGAACGGTGTCGATGGAGTAGGTGGCGCCACCGCGCGTTATTTCCAGATCGCACAGTTCGAACACGAGCGAACCGGCCAGGGCCGCCTCCAGCATGGCCGCGCGGTGCTCGACGGGCGCCAGCGAAGCCGCGGGTTTATGGGGAGGACGATCGCAGGGCACAAACAGCACCGTGGCAAGATCGAATGCCTCCAGGGCGTCCTGTGCCAGGATCAAGTGGCCCAGATGGACCGGATTGAAAGAGCCGCCTAAGATGCCGATACGTGTCTTCAGAAATACACTCCCCTTGAATTTGAATTGAAGGATAGCAAACCCGCCGGTCTGCCGCAACATCGAAAGGGAGCGCCATCATTCGCGCGGCGTTGCGCGCGAATGTCCGGCATACCAATTGGTTTGCCGGGCAATCCCCATGAGGATCCGGACATCGTCTTCGCTCAGGGCGCCGCGCGCAAATATACGGCGCACGCCCAGCATCATGTGCTGGGCCTTGTCTTTTTCCATGAAGCCTATTTCCAGGAGGACCTGTTCCCACATGGCGAACATGCGCTCCTTCATGCCGCTTTCGGCCAAAGGCGATTTTTCCGGGAGGGGATCGAATGCGCCGCTGGCCGTGTAAAGCTCGTACATGCAAATCATGGCTGCCTGGGACAGGTTGAGCGCGGGATATGCCGGCGTGGATGGTATCCGGATCAAGTGGTGGCATTGGGCCAACTCTTCGTTGTTCAGGCCGTCATCCTCCGGTCCGAAGAGCAAGGCGACCCGGCCGGCCTGCGCGCCGGCCAGGATGGCCGGCGCCCAATCGCGGGGTGAACGCGTGTGTTGGCGGTAAAGTCCCGTCCGCGCCGTGGCGCCGAACACGAGGGCGCAATCGGAAAGCGCTTCCGCCAGGGTGGCGACCCGCCGGCAGGATTCCAGGATATCGGCGGCCCAGCAGGCCATCTTGCGGGCTTCCAGCGGATCGAAATCGCCGCCGCCGGCGATCACAAGATCGGAAAGCCCCATGTTGGCCATGGCCCGGCAGACGGAGCCAATGTTGCCGCCGTAGATCGGGCGGCAGAGCACAATGCGGACTTGGGCCAGATTGTTTTCTTGCGCTTGACTGTCTGGTTTCAAGGGAAGATAGTATAAGTCATGGCCATCGATAGCCAAGCAAAAACTAAATCGCCGCAATGGTTCCTCACCAAGGCCATCGCGGCGCCGATTTTGCTGGGCACGCTCCTGTTGATGATGCCGCCGGCCAGCCGATCGGGCCAGTGGACCGACCCCCTGACGGCGCTGTTCATGGCCACCAGCGCCATGTGTGTCACCGGTCACACGGTTGTGGATCCCGGCAGTTATTTTTCCTTGTTTGGCCAGCTTGTCCTGCTGGGCCTGGTTCAATTGGGCGGACTGGGCTTTATGACTTTGGCAACGGTTTGTCTTGTCCTGCTGGGCCGGCGCTTGAGTATTCAGAGCGAGTTGACGCTGACCGCCTCGCTGGGCGGGGAGGAGGCCCACCAGCTCAGGCGCTTGCTTTACCGTACGATTGTGTTCGCGTTTGCCGCGGAAGGCGTGGGCGCGCTGGTGCTTATGACCCGGCTGATCCTGGGGCATGGCCTTCCGGCCGGGCGCGCCTTTTACCAGGGGGCCTTTCATGCCGTCAACGCCTTTTGTAATGCCGGTTTTTCGCTGTTCCCCGACAACCTCATGGCGGTTCGTGGCGATAAAATTTTCATATTGACCATGGCGGTTCTGATTATCATGGGGGGGCTGGGATTCCTGGTGATCAACGAATTTGCGGCCTTCAAATTCTGGCGGCAGAACCGGCTTGCCCGCGGGCGCCTGTCGCTGCATGCGCGGGTTGTGGCGCTGGCCAGCGTGGCGCTGATTGTGGCCGGCGGACTGGCATTTGCCCTGCTGGAATGGGAGCATACCTTGGCGCCCTTGCGCGTGGCCGACAAATTGAATTGCGCGCTCTTCCAGTCCATTACGCCCCGCACGGCGGGGTTCAATGTTGTGGACATGGCGCAGACCCACGCGGCCACGCGTTTTTTCACCATGTTGTTGATGTTTATCGGCGGCTCCCCGGGGTCCGCCGCCGGCGGCATCAAGACCACGACGGCCGTGGTGCTCCTCTCAACCATGCTGGCCATAATTCGCGGGAAACGCGATGCGACCTTCCAGCGGCGGACGATTTCCGTCCGCGTGGTGGAGGAGGCGCTGGCGGTGTTTCTGCTGGGCCTGGCCGTGGTTGGCGGAATCTACGGTCTGTTGCTGGTCAGCGAGGAGAGCGCCCTGGTGGCGGCGCGCTTCACTCCGGAAGCATTATTGTTTGAAACCATTTCCGCTTTTGGTACCGTAGGGCTCTCAACCGGTATTCTGCCGGGGTTGACAGTCATGGGCAAACTGCTTATCGTTTTGGGTATGTTTATCGGCCGGGTCGGGCCGCTCACCATGGCGCTGGTTGTGGGACTGAAAGATACCCGGCAATTGGTGCGGTTCCCGGAAGAGAATGTGACTATCGGATAGGAAAGCGGAAAGAGGAAAGCGGAAAGAGGAAAGACGGAAGGCAAACATGCGGAGGATCGGAATTATTGGCGGCGGGCGGTTCGGTTCCAGCTTGGCGCAGGCGCTGGCGGAGCGCGGTGTGGAAGTGCTTTTGCTGGACCGCGACCGCGACGTGGTGGATCACATGGCCGGGATCGTGGCCAAGGCCATGGAGGGGGACGCCACCGAGGAAGGCACCCTGGAAGCGGCCGGATTCCGCGATTGCGACATGGCGGTCGTGGCGGTCAGCTCCGACATGGAATGCAGTATCATGGCGACCCTGGCGCTCAAGGAAATGAAGATCCCCTTCATCATCGCCAAGGCCGCCAGCGACATGCAAGGCAAGGTGCTCAGCCGCGTGGGCGCCGACCGCATCGTGTATCCGGACAAGGACATGGCCGCGCGTCTGGCGCGCACGCTCGTGGCGCCCTCCGTGTTGGATTATGTCGAGGTTGCGGAAGGCGTCAGCATCCTGGAAATCCAGGCGCCCCTGCAAGTGGTCAGCAAGACTTTGGCGGAATCCAAAATCCGCAAGACCTACGGCGCCACGGTGTTGGTCCTGCGGCGCGCCAAGCAGGCGGACGGTTCCCAGGAAACCATCGTCAGTCCCAATGCCGACGATGTCATTGAGCTGGGGGACACCATGGTGATTTTTGGGACCGATGAAAAACTGCGCAAGCTTGAAAAAGAGTTGAGCGAGGGCTCGATTTAACGCAACCGGGAGGCAAGCCATGCGATCGTTCCGGGAACAACACGGCGGGCCGGCCGCCCGCCTGATCGGCGGTCTGATTCTGATGATGGGCTTGGGCGCCTGCCATAATGGCGACGATTGGAATCACACACCGCCGGCGGGAATGGGCAGTATCATCGTGGATAATCGCACGACGGACGGCGTAAATGTGTACTTGGACGGATATTATGCCAACCGGGTGTCGGATTTCGACCATGAAGCGTTCGATCTGGCGCCCGCCATTCACCGCGTGGTGCTGGACGAGTCCCGCGGCAGCCGCGCCTGGCGGGGGGATGTGGACGTCCTGGAAGGCAAGCTCACCATCATTGAAGTCAACCCGGGCAATTACAGCTCGGACTACGACGTACGGATCTACTTTGACTGAACCAAGGCCGAAAATCAGAAGTCAGCGGTCAGGAGTCAGAATTCAGAATCACTTGATGGTGTTCCGCGTGGTCTTAACCAGCGCGGCCCATAATTCTTCCGGCGTCTTGGCGGCGAGCAGTTTCTCGCGCTCGTTCTTTTTGGAAAAAGTCTGAACGATTCCGGAAAGCAGGCGCAGATAAAAGACGCTGGCCGCCGTCGGGATGACGATGAAGAACACAATGTGCGTCAAGGTGCGTTCGGACGGGTTGGCGCGAATGCCTTTATGGCTGATGCCCAGGGCCAGGGTCAGCCCGCCGCCCTCGATGCCCCGGACGTGCGGGAAGGCCAGGCCGTAATCCACGGCCGTGTTGATGATTGCCTCGCGTTTGAGGGCCTCCTTGATCAGCTTCTCGCTGTCGTCCACAAACCCTTCATCCGCCATCTTGCGGGCCATTTCGGCAATCGCCTTGTCGCGCTCGGTGGCCTTGAGATTGGGCATCATCAGGGTGGGCGACGAGAAGCGCGCGATCCCCGGCCGCCGGGGCTCGAAGCGTCCGCCCATTTTTTTGCTCAGACGGCGGGGCCGGACTTCGGGGTAATACAGAATGCGCGCGCAGTTGGTGCACTGGTGAAGTTTTTCGGCGGCGCGCACGGCATAAACCAAGCTGACCGGCAGGGTCAACCCGCAGCCGGAACAGACATTGTTCGAGATCGGCACGATCGCCAGGAGGTCCTTTTTTTGGATCTTCTGGAACAGCAGGCGCACGTCCTCCGGCATGGCGTCCAGCAGCGATTGAATGGATTCGTCCAGATAGGAGAGGTGCTTGTCGGACATGGCCGCATCCTGTTCGGAGCGGACCAGGACCAGTTCCTGGAGTTGAACGAGACTGTTTAAGAGAGGGTGGACGTTGTTGCCATTGGTACCATTGGTCGGCGCGGCGGGCG
The DNA here is from genome assembly GCA_041653875.1 of Kiritimatiellia bacterium. Lineage (GTDB taxonomy): Bacteria > Verrucomicrobiota > Kiritimatiellia > JAAZAB01 > JAAZAB01 > VSJD01. Next base: position 20,482 of record JBAZEM010000026.1, on the reverse strand, counting down.
GCGTTGTTGTCACGATCGTTCTCCTGCTATTGCGGTTATTGCTATTTGCCCCGACAAAAACGGGATGGCCCGCATTGGTCAGAGCTGCCTGTTTCAGTTCGATTGCTCATTATTTTCCGGCGTCTTGGCGTCCGTCGTCTGTTATCCGTCATCCGTCTTTATGGTGGCGACGCGGGGAGTCGAACCCCGGACCTAAGGCTTATGAGTCCTCCGCTCTACCAGCTGAGCTACATCGCCATAAGGATACAAGGAATGCGGGCATCATAGAGCGCGTGCCCATGGTTGTCAAGGCGCGCCGCAGATTTCTTTCAGGTTAAATAAGTTTGGAATTACGATGGAGGCGGCGTTATCTGCGTCTGCCGGAACTGCCGGACGACCGGAAAACTCCGATCGGCGGGGCGCTTGTTGTCAATCTTGCATTTCCGGCGCCGCTTGCTAATCTTTCCGGCCATATGCGCGCGCACGTGGCCATTCGTCTGGAACAGTGGTTTTTGGATTACGCCGCTCCCTTCATCGACGGGAACGCCGCGACGGAAGTCCTGCGTCTCAAGCGGGAGCATTGCCGGCGCGTGGCGGAGGACATGACCGGCATGGCCCGCGACCTGGGCCTGGCGGAAGACGACATCCATACGGCGCGTGTTTTGGGATGGCTGCACGACGTCGGCCGGTTTCCCCAGTATGCCCGCTACCAAACCCTGCGCGACGATCGCTCCGTCAATCACGGCCAGGCCGGCTTGCAGGTTCTGAACAGCGCCCAGGCGCTGGCGATTTGCGAGCCGGCCGATCGGGAAATAATCGTGGCGGGGGTTGGCTATCATAATCGTCGCGCAGTGCCTCCCGGCCTCGCCGCCGACGTGCTTCGCTTTGTGCTCATGATCCGTGACGCCGACAAGCTGGATATTATGCAGACGCTCTACGAGGTCTGGAAAAACGATGAAATCCAGTGTCATCCGGAATTGATCCTTGGGATCGACTTGGAGGGCCCCGTTAACCCGCTTGTCCTGGCCGATATCCGCGCGCGCCGGCCGGTGGCCTATGCGAACATCAAGTCCCTGACCGATTTTTTCCTGACCCAGGTTTCGTGGGTTTATGACCTCAATTTCCGCCCGGCATACCAACGGCTTGCGCAACGCCGCCTGCTGGAACAGGCGGCGGAAGTCCTGCCGCAGGAGGCGGTTGTCCAGGCCGAGGTGGCGGCGGCCGCCCGGCATGTGCGCGCGCATATGTAAATTGAAAGCTTTTGTGACGCTCTATCGCCTGGAGGGATCGTTACTCGATCGTCGCGGCATTGATGCCCCGGGGAAAAATACGGTGGCCTGCAAAACTCAGTAGTCAGAGATCAGTAGTCAGAGATCAGAAGTCAGAATACAGAAAGAAAGGCCTATGCCGTCATTCTTTATTCTGACTCCTGAATCCTGACTCCTGTCTCCTGTCAAAATCGTTACGCTTCGCCCCGGATCCAGGCTTTGATGTCGGACGGCAGGCCGCCCACTTCCACCAGCGTGCAGACGGTGTTTCCCGTTGCGGATGGGATGACAACCGTGTCGCCGGGCCGATGGCCCGCGATGGCCTCCCCAACTTTGCAGCGCGAGGAAAGAATGCCGCGGGCTTCGTCGCTGTCCCACTCGCCCAGGACATAATAGGTGTTCGTTTTGCCATCCGCATGGCGCAGGGTCACACGCGTGCCTTGGCCGGCCACGGCGGTTGGGAACTGTTCGAAGTCCGTGCTCTTGACGCTGGCCAACTGGCTTTCCAGTTCGGATTGCCGGCGCAGGAGAATGCCCTGCGTTTCCTTGGCCGATTTGTATTCGAAATTCTCGCGCAGGTCGCCGAAACTGCGGGCCACAGCGATGTCCTGGCTGTTTTTGGGAATATCCTGGGTGACGATTTTGTGCAAGAGCGCCTGGCGTTCGCGATAACTGCGCAGGGAAGTCAGCCGCGCGGCGGGCGCCGGGGCGGACGCCGCCTCATCCTGCAGAACCACGCTCAAATCGGGATATATTTTCAGGATGCGGGCAAGAATCGCGCGCCGGTCAATCGCCGCCCAGGCGGTTGAATTTTTCAGGCGCCGCATGAAATCGTGGCGCTGCCCGGCGTCCATGGCGTCGAGGGAGGTTTTCAGCCAGGCCGGCTGTTCGAACAGGGCGCGCAGTTGATGCTTGGCTTTCAGGCGCTCGCCGGTTGCGTCGCGCGCTTCCAGCAGCGCCAGCGCCTCCATGGCCAGGTTGCCCGCCGTGCTGATCCCGTTGGTCTTGGCCAGATCCGGGCGCCGGCACAACCAATAAACGATTTCACAGCTGGCGCGGTCGGCGCCAATCAGTTTGCGCATGGTTTCGATAACCTGCGGGACCCGGCCGGCGGTCTGCAGGTAGTCGATCATTTCCGCCAAAGCCGAGGAGGCCGTCTCCGGCAGGACGCGGAAAAACAAAGTCAACGCGTCCTCACCGCCGATTTCATGCGTAAAAGCGAAAAAAGACCGCAAGCGGCGGGCCGGCAAATCGCGCAGGGTGTCGAGGAATACCGTGTCCTGCAGGAATTGGGCGGTATAATCGCCGATATTCAAGCCTCGCCAGGCAACGCCAAGTTCGCGGCCCAGCATGACGGCCTGCGCCGCCTGGCCCCAACGCAGCTTGCTCGCACCGAGCATGACAAAGGCCAGCCGGTCTTCCACTGCTTCGCGCAGTTCATCGGTTCGATCGGCGGCGGTCAGGGACGTTTGCATATCCTCCACCAGTTTGAGAATACGGTCGAAATCCCGCTCCGCGCGCAGGGTTTTCAGCCAGGCGGCGTCATAATTTTTGGCCTTTTCCAGCAGGCGCAACGGATCGGTGCGCCGGGCGGGGAATTCCACGAGCGGGTTCTGCTTGAGCTGTTTGCGGGCGGCGTCCCAAAACTTCTTCCAGGCTTCGGCGCTCATCACGAGCCCTATCATCAACTCCTGAAGCTGTGTGGCGCTCATCGGCCCGAAACTGCGCAGTGCGCAAACGATGACGCCGCCCGGATCCTTGTCCAGCCAATCGGCAAACGCCTGGCCATCCCGATGCCGGCGCGCCAGGAGGTGGTCGGCATCCAGCAAGTCAAGCGTTTCCGCGGCGTAGGCCAGGGCCATGCGATGGGCTTTCTTCTTGTCGAAGTTAACCGCGACCTGATGGGCGTAGGCATCCAGTTCCGCCACAACGCCGAATCCCCAGGTCTTTTCGTAGCAGAGCGCCCCCGGACACAGCCGGCGCAGGCGCGCGAAGCGGCGCAGGCATTCCGTGGCCGGCAGGTTCTTGTTGAAACCGGCGTGGGGAATCAGCGCCAGTGTCGCGGAGTCCTTTTGGAAAAACGCGATAAGTTGTTTGGCGCAAGTCGCGGCAAATGGCGGATCTTCGGCATGCCATGCGGCCTGCAAACCCAGCAGGGCCAACAGCGCGGCATCGTCGCGCCGGGCGGCAAGCGCCTCGAACAGCAGGTCGGCGCCGCTTTCCGCCCGGTCCGTATGCCCGGCGGCGTGCAGTCGATTCAGGATGTCCGTAAATGAAGGGAGCGGTATGGCCCGGTTCTGGATATTGGCCAACAGCCATTCCTCCTGGGCTTCGATGCTTTGGTCGGGCGCGGCAACTTGATGTGCTTCAGGCATTGGGTTCCTTTTAAAGGTAAAGGTTCAGAGGTTCACGGTTCAATGGTTCACGGTTGTATGATCTGAAAGCACACGGCGGCAAGTCTCATGTAAAACATGTTGTGAAAAACACGTCGATTGATGCGTACGGTTCAGTCCTGTTTGCCGTCAACCGCTGAACGGTGAACCGTGAACCTCCCAACCTCATCGAACTACCACTTCTCCCGAACCGGAATATGTTTGGCCAGCAGCGCTTCCTTGATCTGCCGGATCGTGTAGGCGCCCGTATGAATCATGCCGGCAATAATGGCGGCATCCGCGCACCCGGTTGTGAACACCTCCGCCAGATGGTCGGGGGTTCCGCCGCCGCCGGAAGCGACGACCGGAATGCGGGCCTGGGTGGCAATCAGACGCGTCAGGGGCAACTCGAAGCCCTGGCGGGTGCCGTCGGCATCCACCGAGTTGACGACAATTTCGCCGGCGCCGAGTTCTTCCGCGCGCCGCGCCCAGGCGAGGGCATCCAGTCCCGTGCGCTCGCGGAACCCGCGGATTGTTACTTCGTAACCGCTGGGGAAGCGCTTGTCGCCGGGCATTTTGACCGGGTCCATGCCCAGCACTATGCACTGCGAACCGAAGGCCTTGGCGCCCTCGGCAATGAGGGCCGGGTTCAGGACGGCCAGGGAATTCAACGATATTTTTTCAGCGCCGGCCGTGAGCACGCGCGCCATGTCGGCGAGACTTTCAATTCCGCCGCCAACGGCAAAAGGGATATGAATGGCGCGGGCCACGGCCGCGACCATCAGGATGTCGATCGGCCGGCGCTCGGCGGAGGCGGTGATGTCGTAGAATACCAGTTCGTCGCATCCGCCCTCGCTATAGGCCGCCGCCATCTCCACCGGATCGCCCAGTTCCACGTTGTTTTGGAACCGGACGCCCTTGGTGACCTTGCCGCGCCGGACATCCAGGCATGGGATAATACGTTTTGTCAGCATGATTCAGCGATCGCTTGCGGATTATTCGACCGGATTTTTCGCGGTCGAGGGTTGTCCGTGGAATTGAAAAAGCAAACATTAGGCCAAACAATGGCGCGAATCAAGAAATTTGCGCGGGCGATCCGGGTATTTCTTGACGCTGGTTTAAAAACGGCTATTGTTCTGCCGCATGGCGCGTTATGCGCTGATGGCGCATCGAATGCAAGATGCGGAAGTCGGAGATCAGGGGCCAAAATCAGCGATCGGAAATCGGGAATCAAAATCGGCAATTCCGCCAACAGGAGATGAAAATGGATTCGATTCGCACCGAACTTGTCAATTACGGAAAAAAAATTGTCCAGGCCCGGCTGGTGGCCGGCGCCGGCGGCAATATCAGCGCGCGGGATGGAAACATCATCTGGATGAAACCCAGCGGCCTGGCCCTGGATGAAATGGTCCCGGCGGATTTGTGCGGCATGGACCTTGAAACCGGCCGGCAAGTCAAGGGCGAGCGCAAGCCGACCTCGGAAGTGAACATGCACCTGGCGGTGTATCGCGTGCGCCCGGACGTGAACGCCATTTTTCACACCCATTCCCCGTGGGCCTCGGGCGCGATTACGGCGGGCATCACCCTGCGGCCGATGTTTGCGGAGTTCGTCAACGACTTGGGCCGCACGGGCACTGTTCCCTATGTGACGCCCACGACGCAAAGGTTGGCGGATGCCATGGGCAAAAAGGCCCGGACCTGCGACACGATTTTCATGGTCAATCACGGCGTGCTGGCGGTTGGCGCCACCCAGAAACAAGCTTACTTCCGCGTTGTCGTGGTGGAGGATGCGGCCAAATCGCTTGTGGCCGCCTGCGTGGTGGGCCGGCCAAAATTTCTAACTCAGCGCCAGGCCCGTGAAATCCTCGCGCTTCCCGCGGTCAAACATCGCACGAAAATGGTGGAAGCCGGCGGGTAAGAAGACGGACGCCTGACAACAGACGACAGACGCCGGATCGGAGGCAAGCGAAAACAAATCAAGAAAGGGCCAATGAAAAAAAGATATGCGCAGGTGGGTGTGGGCGGCCGCTCGGAAATGTACACGCAAGCCATAGTGCAGGAGTTTCCGAAGGAAGCGGAATTGGTCGGGATTTGCGACAATAACCGCGGGCGCATGGAATTGCGCAACCGCTTGATCGTCAACAACTATAAAGGCCGCCCGGCGCCGACCTATCTCGACACCGAATTCGACCGCATGATCCGCGAACAGAAGCCCGATGCGGTCATTGTCACCTCGCGCGATTGCACCCACGACCGTTACATTGTCCGGGCCATGGAGCTCGGCTGCGACGTGGTCACCGAGAAACCCATGACCATCGACGCGAAGAAATGCCAGCGCATCGTTGACGTTGCCCGCCGGACCGGCCGCCGGGTGCGCGTGACGTTCAATTACCGTTATTCGCCGCCGCGCATGCAGGTCAAGGATATGCTGATGCGCGGCGTCATCGGCAAGGTGCTTTCCGTGGATTTCAGCTGGCTTCTGAATACGAGTCATGGCGCCGATTATTTCCGCCGCTGGCATCGGGAAAAGAAAAATTCCGGCGGGCTGATAGTGCACAAGGCCACGCACCATTTTGACCTGATCAACTGGTGGATTTCGGCCAGTCCCGTGGAGGTGTTTGCCATGGGCGCGCGCCGGTTCTACGGCGCCGACACCGGCATGGCCGGGAAGCTGGGTTTGCAGGGGCACGCCGAGCGCTGCCTGACCTGCCGTTGCCGAAAGCAGTGCAAATTTTATCTCGACATTAAGAAATCAGTTTCCATGAAAGAAATGTACCTGGATTGCGAGCGCTATGACGGCTACTTCAGGGATCGGTGCGTGTTCGACAAGACGATTGATATTGAAGATACGATGAACTTGGTGGTGCGCTATAATACGGGCGCCTTCATGTCGTATTCCCTCAACGCCTTTATGCCCTGGGAAGGCTATCAGGTCGCATTCAACGGGACCCGCGGACGCCTGGAGCACGATTGCGTGGAAAGCGTTTATATCAGCGGCGACGGCCGGGTGCCGGGCGAAACCATTCCGAACGGCACAAAAATCCGGCTGTACCCGCATTTCAAACCGGCCAGGAGTATCAAGGTGGCCGTTGCCAAGGGCGGACATGGCGGCGGCGATTACCCGTTGTTGGCCGATATTTTTTCGTCGCGCCCGCGCCGGGATCCCTATCTGCGCTCAGCGGATGTGGCCGGCGGCGCCATGAGCATCCTGACCGGGATCGCCGCGAATAAGAGTATGCGCACCGGCCGGCCGGTGCGGATCGACAGTTTGGTCAAACGCATTCCACCGGTGAAAATGACCCCGATGAAGGAGTGGTGAATTTATGAAAGCGGCTGTGATTAAAAAACCGGGCGTGATTGTCGTGGAAGACGTGCCGACGCCGGCGCCGGGCGCCGGCGAGGTGTTGTTGAAAATTGAGGCCTGCGCGTTGTGCGGCACCGATCAGCGCGTGCTTTCGGGCGAAAAACACGTGGATGTTAATGTCGTGGGCCATGAAATCACCGGCACGGTGGCGGAGGTCGGGGCAGGGGTTAAAGCGATCGAGAAAGGCCGGCGTTTCATTGTGCAGACGGTCATCGGCTGCGGCCGGTGTCCGATGTGTAAAATCCACCGCGAGAACCTCTGCGAAAAGGGGTTTGTCGCCATGGGGTACCAGTTTAACGGCGGGTTCGCCGAATACATGGTCATGCCTAAAGTGGCCGTGGATCAGGGGTGCCTGATCCCGATTCCGGCCGATCTGCCGGCCGAGACCGGCACGCTGATCGAGCCCCTGAGTTGCTGCGTCAACGGCATGAAATACATCCCCCTGGAACAGACCGAACATATCGTGATTTTCGGCGGCGGGATTATCGGCGTGCTCAACGGCCTTGTGGCCCGCGCGCGCGGCGCAAAACGCATCACTATTATGGACGTGTCCGCGGCGCGGTTGGACCTGCTGAAAAAATTGGGACTGCCGTTCGACGATCTGATTAATTCGGGCGTCAACAGTCCGGCTGAATGGGTCAAGACCGCCACCGGCGGGCGCGGTGTGGATGCCGTGGTCGTGGCGGCATCCGTGAAAGCGCTGGTGGGGGTCGGTCTCAACCTTTTGCGCCGCGCGGGGCATCTTTCCATCTTTGCCGGTATGCCTAAATCCGATCCGGTGCTGCCCCTGGACACGAACCGGATCCATTATTACGAGCTGAACTTGCACGGCGCCAACAGCTCCTCGCAGGCGGAATATCTGCAGGCGCGCGATTTCCTGGTGGCCGGCAAGATTGACGCTCGTCCGCTGGTGACCCATCGTTTCAGTCTGGACCGGTTCAACGAAGCCGTCAAAACCCAGGCCGATCCGGCCTGCGGGTCGTTGAAAATCGTGATTGTGCCGTAGATTCTACTCCGTAGAATCCATGTTTTTTTTGCGGAGCAAAAAAATGATGTTGCAAGATAAACGGGCCGTAATTACCGGCGGAGCGCAGGGATTGGGCGAAGCCCTCACGGCGCGACTGCTGAAGGAAGGTTGCCGCGTCCTGGTTGCCGATATCCAGGAGAAGCAGATTGCCGCGACGGTAAATACACTCCAGGCAACCTATGGCGACAAAATCGATAGCATGGTCTGCGATGTGACCGTGGAGGGCGATGTGGCCGCGCTGGTGGAAACAGCCGTCCAACTGTTCGACGGCATAGACGTTTTTGTGGCCAATGCCGGCATTCTCATTTCGGGTCCCATTACGGAGTTCGATGTCGCCAAATGGCGCAAGGTCATGGAGGTCAACCTGGTGGGACAGATGATCTGCATGAAGTACGCCTTGCGGGTCATGGCGCGCCAGAAGAGCGGCGCCTATGTCCAAATCAATTCCAAGTCGGGCAAAAAGGGCTCGTTCAAGAATTCGGCTTATGCCGCTTCCAAGTTCGGCGGGATCGGGCTTGTGCAGAGTGCGGCGCTGGAAATGGCCGCGCTGGGCGTGCGGGTCAACGCCGTTTGCCCGGGCAACATGCTGGATTCGCCGTTGTGGGTCAACAGTCTGTTCAAACAGTATGCCCAGAACCAGGGGATTACCGAGGCCGCAGTGCGGCAGAAATACATCGAGCAGGTCCCCATGCGGCGCGGGTGCGTGTATGAAGATGTCTGCAATGTGGTGATGTTCCTGGCCTCGGAACAGGCCGGCTATATGACCGGTCAGGCCATCAACGTGACCGGCGGGCAGGAGATGCGCTGAAATCGGACGCCGGCCTGCCCTGCGAAGCCTTGGCGAAGCAGGGACGCCAGACTGGAAAAGAGGGCCGTAGGCTGAAGGCTGTGGGCCGGGGAACAGAGGCAAACGCCCAATGCCCACCGCGCTATATCGAATGGAAAATCTGAGGCCGGAACAGATAGGCAAGCACGATTATGCGGGAAGCTTGTGATTAAAAATCGAAAATCAGAAACCTGCCCGCAGTGCTTCGCTCAGCGATGCAGGCGGGTCGGAAATCGAAAATCAGCCCGGTTCCTGGCGGTCGATCTGGGCGCCTCGGGCGGCAAGTGTTTCGCCGGAGTATTCGAAAACGGCGCCTTCTCCATGCGCGAGGTTCACCGATTTGCCTACGAAAGCGTTTCATTCCATCTGCCCAACCGCGCGGGCCAATCCGTGGAGCGCATGGTTTGGGACGACACGCTCATTTACGCCAATATCCTTGCCGGCCTGCGCGCCTACCGGCGCGAAGTGGCCGACAGCCTGGATGCCATCGGCATCGATACCTGGGGCGCGGACGGCCAGTTTATCACCGCCGACGGCGATATGCTGGGCAAGGTCTATGCTTATCGCGACCGCCGTCTGGACGCCATGATCGACCAGGTCACGGCGCGCATCCCGGCCGAACGGATTTACGCCATTACCGGCATCCATTTTCAGCCGTTCAATGTCAGCAACCAGATACTCTGGTTCCTTCAGAACCGCAAGCACCTTCTATCATCGCCCGGTTGCCGGTATGTGCCGATCCCATCGCTCTTTTATTATTATCTGGGAGGGATCGTCAAGGTGGATTCGTCCTGGGCCAGCATTACTCAGTTGATGGACGCCAAGTCTAAAACCTGGAGCGGCGAAATCCTGGATAAGTTGGGCATTCCGCCGGAGATTTTGCCGGAGATTGTGGCGCCCGGCGCGGTGATAGGCAAACTTCAGCCGGCTGTCGCGGAAGCGGTCGGTTTGAATGCGGCCGGCCTGGTGGCCGTCGGCGCCCATGACACCGCCAGCGCTTTTGCCGCCGCGCCGGTGGACGACCCGCGCGCGGCATTGATCATCAGTTCGGGAACGTGGTCGCTGGTGGGCAAACTGGTGCCGGAGCCGATCACGACCAAGCAGGCCTTGGCGGCCAATCTCAGCAACGAGGGCGGAATCGGCAATATTCGCCTGCTGAAAAACTGCATGGGCGGCTGGCTGGTGCATGAACTGCGGCGGGCCTGGCGCGATGCCGACGGCAAGGAAATGGAATGGGCCGAACTGTACGCTCAGGCGCAGGCCGCCGAGCCGTTTGCGGCTTTCATGGATCCGGACGATCCCGGTTTCTACAATCCGGCCGACATGGAAAAGGCGTTCGTCGAGTATTGCCGGAAGACCGGCCAACGCGCGCCCGCGACGCGCGGCGGCCTGGCGCGCATGGCCTACGAAAACCTGGCGCTCAAATACCGGATGATCAATGAGAATATTTCCGCCGTGTGCGGCCAGAAGACGGCCCAAGTGCATATCGTGGGCGGCGGCTCGCAGAACGAATTGCTCAACCAGTTCACCGCCGATGCCCTGGGGCTGCGAGTGGTGGCCGGTCCCGTGGAAGCCACCGCCGTGGGTAATATCATGGTGCAGGCCATGGGCCTGGATGTTATCCGTTCCCTGCGCGATGCCCTGCCGATCGTCAAACAAGCTTTCCCCATTAAGGAATTCAAGCCCGCCAACACCGCCGCCTGGGACCAGGCCTATGCCAAGTTCAGGAAACTTGTTTCGTAGGGCGCGATCACGCCTCTGGCGTGGTGTGTCTCGCGCTTGTCTTAGCGCCATTCAGGTCAGGCCCACATAGCGCGGAAGACAAAATCACACCTCAAATTCCGCCGCCAGCACGGTATGGTCTGAGGCCTGGGGTTTGAGGCGCGGCGCCAAATCGATGTAGCTGGCCAAAGACTTTGCGGCTAACGGTTGCGTTGCCAGGATGTGGTCCACCCGCCACCCCATGTTGCGCTTGACCGCGTTCGCGGTACGGTAATCGAAAAAAGTGTATTGCCCGCCTTCCGGATGGTATTTTCGGAAAATATCTTCAAATCCCCAGGCCTTTGTGCGCTCGAACGCCTCGCGTACGCTCTTGTGATAACAGACGTGATTTTCCTGCTGGTCCGCGTTGTGGATGTCCTTGGCCTCCGGGGCCACGTTGAGATCGCCGACCCAGACTATGAGCATTTTGGGTGTGCAATGCCGGTCAAACCATTCCCGCAACCGCTCGAACCATTGGAGTTTGTATCGATACATCTCGTGTTCGATGTCGCGGCCTTGCGGGACATAGGTGTTGACCACTTGGATGCGCCCGAGCCTGGCCGCGATCAGACGGGTTTCGTCCGGCGCCAGGCCGTCATCCAAGCCGAAGCGCACGTCGGCAGGCTTGACCTTGGAAAGAATCGCCACGCCGTTGTATGACTTCGCGCCTCGAAAAATTACCTGATAGCCGGCAGTTTCAATTTCCGCAATCGGAAAATCCTGGTCCTGCGCTTTGGTCTCCTGGAGGCAGAGGACATCCGGTTGATTCCCGGCCAGCCAGTCGGTGACGGCCCCGATCCGCGCGCGGATCGAATTGACGTTGAACGTGGCGATTTTCATGATGATGGCGTGATCCCTGAATATAGATAAATAATGATGGAATTCAGCCAGGGTTGGCAAGCTTTATTCGTCGAACCCTGTTGACATTCCGGAAAAATGTAATAAATTAACCGCTCATTCGTTCGCCATCTAACGCAGCCAAAAGGAAGCCATGAAACCAATCGATGTCACCATAATCGGCGGCGGTATGATCACGCACGACCTGATTCTGCCGTCCATTTATCATCTGCAGCGGACCGGCGTGGTGGGGCGCCTGAGCATCTGTGCGCTCAATACCCCGCCGCTGAAAACACTCAAGGAATCGCCGGAAATCTGCCAGGCGTTTCCCGGACAGAGTTTTACCCCTTATCCGGCCCTGAGCGAAGCGCCGGACAAGAATTTTCCGGACCTCTTCAAGCAGGTTCTGGCCGGGATGCCGCCGCGTCAAGCCGTAGTCGTGGCCATGCCGGATCAGTTCCATTACGCGGTGGTCAAGGAGGCATTGCTGGCCAATCAGAACGTGCTGTGCGTGAAGCCCCTGGTGCTTAAGCACGAACAGGCCATGGAAATCGAAAAATTGGCGCTGGAAAGAGGCCTGTTTGTGGGCGTCGAGTATCATAAACGCTTCGATCGCCGCTCGTTGATTGCCAAACGGCAGTATGGCCTCGGCCATTTTGGCGAATTTGTCATGGGCGAAGCCAAACTGATCGAACCTTATTATTACCGCTCATCCAATTTCCAGAACTGGTTTACGGCGGATAGAACCGATCCGTTTGTCTATGTCGGCTGTCATTATGTGGACCTGGTGTATTTCATTACCGGCCTGAAACCGGTCGAAGTGTCTGTGGCGGGCATCAAGGGTAAGTTCCCGAACGGCAACGAGGGCTTTATGTGGACCAACGGCCGTGTGCGCTTTGAAAATGACGCGATCCTTTCGGTAACCAACGGGCTGGGCTATCCGGACGACGGCGCCGGCAGCAACGAGCAGTGCCTGACAATGTTCTGCGAGGGCAAGGGCAAGACCGGCATGATCCTGCATGACGACCAGTTCCGCGGCGTTGCGCACAGCTATCTGGAAGGCATCGGTTGTGCGGGATCGCATTACAATTACATCAATCCCGATTTCTATCGGCTGGTGCCCTGGGAGGGCGAGGGCTTCAAGCCGGTCGGATACGGATTCGATTCGGTGGCCGCCACGATCAACACCATCCATCGCATGGAAAACGAGGTGGCCGGGCTGGGTGACGCTCCGGCCCTGACCAAGCGGCGCGAGATCATCCAGGCAGTGGATCGTAAGGGCCTCATTGCCACGCCGGCCAACAGCGCCATCAACGAACTTGTGGTCGAAGCCGCCCGGCTCTCCATTCTGAATGCCGGCGATGCGGCGCAAATTCACTACGGCGCCCGGCCGCACGTCAAACTCCGCGGATAAAAGCTCCGACCTCCGCCTACAGCACCGCCCTCATCCAGGAAGATGTTTGCCCTGCCGAAGCGCATGGTTGCTCTGTAAAGTGTATTGTGAAGGGCTGCATCGACTTGGGTGGGCCCGGCTGGACTTGAACCAGCGACCAAAGGATTATGAGTCCTCCGCTCTGACCAACTGAGCTACGGGCCCGGGAAGGGCTTCTGATTTGTTGTCTGAAGGCGGATGATATACGGTAAGGATTGAGATATCAAGCAGGCGATCGAAGGAGAAGGCGTTATCTACCTCCCTCTCGAATTCGATGTGAATATCATAAAGGCGCCGGTGCATTCCTTGACCAGCCGATTGCGCTCGCGTTGTATTATAGCGAGCCCTTTGATTGTGTATGCCCGATTTAGTGGCGGCTATTTTTTTTATTCGACAAATTTGACAAAACGCTTGCTTATCGGGGGGACGCCTCCTATACTACGGCGTTTTTAGGAGGATATGGCATGAATCTGGAATCTTTAAATGCGGCTAAGCGGCACGTCCCGAATACGTCGGTGTTGATCAACATGGTGTCCAAGCGGGTAAAACAGCTGATCCTGGGAGACCGGCCCTTGGTCAAGCCGCTTCATCCCGATGAGGATATCGAGGACATCGTGCTGCGGGAAATAGCTGACGGCAAACTTGTGGCCGAAATCGATTTTTCGCAGGCCAAGAACTTACCCAAGGTTTGACCTGCTCCCCGTCCGCCCGCGCGGATCGTGTATAAGAATTTTATCTGCCACGTAGGGGCGCGTTGCCCGGAGCGCCGGCCTTTGCCCAACGGCCTGCCCGCAGTGCTACAGCTTTGCAGGCGGGCTACAGTAACAGTCGGCGCCTCGGTCGGTCTTCCGTCGTTTGTAACCGGCACAACGGGTTTTACATTTATGCCTAATTATTTAAGCAATCTCAGCCCGGATTTCACCCCCGCGCTCGTCCAATGCGGCGCCATCGAGTGTTATCGGTTCAAGGGCGATCTTCCCGCGGAATTGGCGGCCGGGCGCATAGATCGCACTCAGGCCATCCAGCTCCTGGAGGACATGCTGACGATCCGCGAGTTCGAGGAAATGATCGTCAAACTGCGCTCCGGCGCTTACGAGCCCCTGCCGAATTTCAACTACCGCGGGCCGACCCATGTTTCCATCGGGCAGGAAGCCGCTTCCACCGGCGCGTGCGCCGGTCTGCAAGGCCTGGATTATATCACCAGCACACACCGCGGCCATGGCGACAGCATTGCCAAGGGCTGTGTGGCCCTGCGCGCCATGGACGATGCGAGGCTCCGTCGGCGGGTGCCTGGCTGTACCGCCGCCACGCCGGACGAACTCTTGGAGACGGTCATCGAGGACCATGTTTTCCGTACCATTGCCGAACTCTTCGGCAAGGAAAGCGGCTACTGCAAGGGACGCGGCGGCGGCATGCACATCGCCGATTTCACCCTGAATCACCTGGGCGCCAACGCCATCGTGGGCGGCGGCGTGCCGATCGCCACCGGCGCGGCCATGGCCTGCCGCTACCTGCAAAACCAACGCGTGGTCTGCTGTTTCGCGGGCGACGGCGCCTACGCCAACGGCGTCGTGCTGGAATCCCTGAACTGGGCGGCCATGGGCCAGTACACCAACGAAATCGCCAAGCGCCCCTTTGGACTGCCGATCGTTTTCGTCATCCAAAACAACCACTACGGCATGACCGGCCGCGCGCTCAAGGAAGTCACGGGCGTTGCCGCGCTGGCGCGCCGCGCCGCGGGCTTCGCCGACAACAACATGCACGCGGAAGTCGTTAACGGCATGGATGTCCTGGCCGTGCGCGATGCCATCGGGCGCGCCGCCGCGGGCTGTCGGCAAGGGCAGGGGCCCTATCTGCTCGAACTCAATACCTACCGCTATTATGGGCACTCGCTGACCGATCCGCGCACGGAATACCGCGCCAAGGATGAGGAGACGGCTTGGAAGGCGCTGGATCCCATCGCCGTTTTCTCGCGCCAATTGGTGGAGGCCGGCGTATTGAACAAGGACACCTTGTCCGCCCTGGAGCAGAAAGTGCGCGACCGCAATGCGCGCGCCGCCCGGCGCGCGGCGGTTGCGCCCGATCCCGTGCCGGCCGATGTGATCAAATACATGTACACCGACACCGCCTGCGAGATTGTGCCGGAAGCGGCCCGCCAGACGAAGATTATCAAAGAATTGCCGGTCATCAAGCGGGTCAACGGCGAACTGACCTACAAGGATGCCATCAAGGAAGCGTTGATCGAGGAAATGCTGCGCGACAATCGCGTCATCCATTACGGGGAAGACGTGGCGGACTACGGCGGCGCCTTCAAGGTGACCAAGGGCCTGTTGGAGGCGTTCGGCCGCGAGCGTATCTTCAACACGCCGATCTCGGAAGCCGCCATTTGCGGGACGGCCGTGGGCGCTTCCATGGCGGGATTGCGGCCGGTTGTTGAGCTTATGTACATGGATTTTGCCCTGATGGCCTCCGACCAGATCGGCAACCAGGCCGCCAAGTGGCATTACATGTCCGGGGCCAACGTCGAAATCGCACTGGTCATTCGCGCCTCGGTCGGCGGCGGCAAGGGCTATGGCGGTCAGCATTCGCAGACGCTGGAGTCCATGTTTGCCCATATTCCGGGGCTGTACGTCGTCTATCCGGCCACGCCGTTCGACGCCAAGGGTATGCTGAAGACCGCCATCCGCGATAACAATCCGATCATGTTCATCGAATCCCAATTGCTCTACGGCCTGAAGGGACCGGCGCCGGAAACCGAATACCTCGTCCCGCTGGGCGTGGCCGATGTCAAGCGCGAGGGCTCGGACATCACCCTGGTAGCCTGGGGCCCGGCCGTGCATGACGCCCTCAAGGCGGCCAAAATTCTCCACGATGAACATAAAGTCAGCGCCGAAGTCATCGATCTGCGCAGTCTGGTTCCGTTGGACATGGAGACCGTGCTCCAGTCGGTCCGCAAGACCGGACGGTGCGTGGTCGCCAGTCAGGCGGTGAGCATCGGCAGTTTTACCGGTGAAATCGCGTCCAATATCATGGCGCAGGCGTTCGACGATCTGGATGCGCCGGTCATGCGGGTCGGCGCCCGGGACGGCATCGCGCCGCAATCGCATATCCTGGAGGCGGCTTTCCTGCCCAATGCCCAGGACATCGTCGCGGCGGCGAAAAAGATTTTGTAATTTCAAAAAGAGCGGTTCTATCGAACCGCATCTACACCAATTTGGTGTAGCGGCCGTTCGTGAGAACGGCGGTTTCGTCAAAATCGTTTTTCCAGGGAAACAATCACCGCCATTGGCGGGCTAATTTTCAAGGAACCCTGGCCATGGTTCAAACGGTCATTATGCCGAAACTCGGGCAGACTGTGGAGGAATCCACAATTGTAAAGTGGCACAAGCGCGAAGGCGAGCCGGTCAAAAAAGGCGAAATCCTATTCGAAATCGAGACGGACAAGGCCGTGCTCGAGATCGAAAGTTTTTTCGAAGGCACACTCCTCAAAATCGTCGTGGCCGAAGGCCAGACCGTGCCGGTCTCGGTGCCCGTGGCCTTCATCGGCCAACCGGGCGACGCCATTCCGGAAGTGAAGCCGGTGGTCCGGCCCGTGTCCGAGTCAGCCGTCAGCCATCCGGCGTCCCTGCTTCGCCCTTCGGGCTTCGCAGGGCAAGCTGTCGTCCTTTCTCCGCCGTCGGCTGAGTCCGTCGTCCGTCGTCCGTCGTCCGTTGTCGTCCCTCCTTCGCCGATTGCTCCCTCTTTCCGCTCTCCGCTCCCCACTCCCCCTGCTTCGATCTCCCCGCGCGCCCGGCGACTGATTCGCGAATGCGCTATCGACGCCGATCCGATTCCCGGCTCCGGTCCCGGTGGGCGCGTGGTGGAAAAAGATGTCCGGGCCTACCTGGAAGCGAAACACTATGCCGCCCTTAAAATCACGCCGGCCGCCCTGAATCTGGCGCGCGAAAACGGCATCGATCTGCTGGCCGTGGCGCCGCCCGAAGGCGGGGAGCGCATCACGGTGGAGACGATCCGGCAGGCGATCGCCGAGAAGCCCAAGACCATGAGCAAAATGCGGCAAGTCATTGCCCAGCGGCTGACCGCGAGTTTCACGACCACCCCGCATTTCTATGTGACCGTTGCGGTGGATATGACCGGCCTGCAGGAATGGCGCAAAATCCTTAAAAAGGAAAACAAGCCTTTCACGCTTACCGATTTTATTCTCAAGGCCGTGGCCTTGGCGCTCGTGGAATTCCCGGCGCTCAACAGCTCGACCGATGGCCGCGCCATTCGCTGGCACAGCCGGGTGCATCTCGGCATGGCCGTGTCGATTGAAGAGGGCTTGGTGGTCCCGGTCATTCGCAATGCCCACGACTTGGCGATCGCCGAACTGCACGAGAGCGTTGCAGGTCTGACCATCAAGGCGCGCGCCGGCAAACTGACTCCGGGCGAAATGGCCGGCAGCACCTTCACGGTGTCGAACATGGGCATGCTCGACGTGGATAATTTTACGGCCATCATCAATCCCGGCGAAAGCGCCATCCTGGCGGTGGCCAGCGCCAGCCCGACGCCGGTGGTCAGGGAAGGCAAGATCGAAATTCGCGCGATGATGAAAATTACGCTCTCGTCTGACCACCGCCTGGTGGACGGCGCTTGTGCGGCGCGCTTTGTCAATCGCATCAAAAGCATGCTTGAGGATTTGGAGTTATGGAAAAGTATGATCTGATCGTTGTTGGCGCCGGACCCGGCGGCTACCCGGCCGCGATTCGCGCGGCCCAGTTGGGCGCTTCCGTGGCCATTGTGGAAAAAGAAGCCTTGGGCGGAACCTGTCTCAACTGGGGTTGTATCCCGACCAAAGCCTTGATCGCATCCGCCTCGCTTTACTGGCATGTGCGCCACGCCCAAGCCTTGGGGGTCAGCGTCGGAAAGGCCTCGTTCGATTATGCCGCCATGATCCGGCACAAAAACCAGGTGGTGGAAAAACTGCGCGGCGGCATCGCGCAACTGCTGAAGGCCAACGGCATCGCGGTATTCGAGGGCACGGCTTCGTTCATGACCCGCAATCGCCTGGCCATCCAGCGCAACGGCAAGGAATCCGTGGTTCTGGAGGCCGCGCGTATTATTATCGCCACCGGGTCCAGCGCGGCGCTCCCGGCCTTTTTACCGAAAGCCGCAAACGTGGTGGAAAACCGCGCCTTCCTGGAGCGCACCGAACTGCCGGCGCGGTTGATCGTGCTCGGCGGCGGCGTGATCGGCTGTGAGCTGGCCTGCATGGCGGCCCAGTTGGGCGCCCAGGTGACCATCGTCGAAATCCTCGATGACATTCTGGTCATGTTGGATTCCGACTTGCGCGCGGAAGCACGCCGCTATATGGAAACCCAATTAAAAATCCGAATTCTTACGGGCAAGCCCCTGGAGCAGATCAAGGCCGGTGCACAGGGCGTCAAGGGCCAGGTGGCCGGCGCGCCGGTCGAAGCGGAGCTTTTGTTGGCGGCCGTCGGCCGCCGGCCGGTCACCGAAAACTTAGGCTTGGACAAGGCCGGGCTTAAGACCAATGAAAAAGGCTATATCGAGGTGAATGCCGCCGGCCAGACGAAGGTGGCTGGAATTTATGCGATTGGCGATGTCAACGGCGGGCCGCAACTGGCGCATGCGGCCACGGCCCAGGGGCTGACGGCCGCCGAGCATGCCGTGGGATCGCGCGGCGCCTTGCGCGCGCAAGTCGTGCCGTCCTGCATTTTCACGGCGCCGGAAATCGCCGTGGCGGGGCTCTCCGAGCAGGATGCCAAACAGCAGAATCGCGCCGTCAAAACCGGCAAATTCCATTTTGCGGCCCTGGGCAAGGCCGTGGCTGTGGGCGAGACGACCGGTTTCGTCAAATGGATCGCGGACGCGGCCACCGACCAGCTTCTGGGCGCCGCGGCCATCGGCGCGCATGCCACCGAATCGATCGCCGCGGCCGTAACGGCCGTCCAGGCCGAACTGACCGCCGCCGAATTCGCCCGCACCATCCAAGCACATCCGACCTTGTCGGAAGCCTGGCTGGAAGCCGCCCACGCCGTGCACGGACAGTGCATCCACGCCCCGCCGCGGCGGCGGTAAATCGGACGACTTGCTTGGGCGAAGCGCTCCGGCAGAGCCTGGCAGACGACGGACAGCTGACGAAGATCGAATGCCAAAAATCGGCAATCAGATTAGTCGCTTACAATTCATATTATAGTTATTGAAACTTGGAAGAACTAAGGTTAATCAACGTGTTGAAGCGAAGGAGAGGCAATGAATGCAGAACGTCTCCACGCCATAGCGGTATCACTGAATCAGGAGATGATCAAAGGAAACACGGTCGGCCGCATGCAGGAGTTGATCAACGCTCTGCAGCAGGTTGTCAATCAACCACATCCGCAGCATCAGCAAACCCTGTCACAGAGTCTCAAGGCCATGTATGCCTCCGTGACCAACACACATAGCGATGGATTCAGTCCGACGTGGCGCGAAATCCTTCGTGAGATTGGCGGGGAAGAACTCTTCGGCGATCCCCTCAAGGCAAGCATCGAGGCGGTTTTTGCCAGAAACCAGATAACGCCAGCAGTAGCCCTTGAGGAACTTCAGGAACTGCACAAGAGTTTGCAGGCATTCAAGAACGCCCTTGATCAGATCACGTCAGCACTTCGTCATCTTCACATCGGCGATGAAAAGCTATCACCCGGTGAGTGTGAAATAGGCGTTCTCATTCCCCGGGATGCAGTCAAGAACCACCTGCTTGAGTTCGCAGATGAGCTGAAGGAGTTGGGTTTTATTCTGAACACCTTCTCAGAGGTCGCAACCGGGAAGAAAGACGAATTGGCAATTAGGACGATCTCCTCAAGTGACTTGCTGGTGTATCTTCAAGCTGCTGCCCCATATGCCGCCTGTCTTGCCGTGTCTATCGAGCGTGTGGTGGCTCTCTACAAGCAACTTCTTGAAATACGGAAACTCCGCGAGGGGATCCGCAAGCAAGGCGTTCCGGAAGACCAGACGACAGGGATTGAAACGTATGCAAACAACTTGATGGAAACCGGGATCGACAAGATTGCCGTCGAGGTCGTGAGCGAATACCACAAGAAGGACGACAAAGGTCGAAAGAACGAACTAACCAATGCCGTACGCATCTCGCTCAACAAGATCGCAAACAGAATAGACCGAGGGTTCAATCTTGAAGTCCGTGTAGAACCACTGGCGAAGAAGAACGATCAGGAAGAAGACAAACGCCTTCAGACCGCAATCGCTGCCATTCAGGCGGCCACTGCAAACATGCAGTTTGTGAAACTGAACGGACAGCCAATCCTCAGACTTCCGGAAGCAGTGGAGAAGCCAAAGAAGAAAGAATGACATTCTAACAGTGGCCTGCGCAGGTATTTGCCTCGTTATGCACACCCCGGGTGGATTGCGGAGCGGAAGACAAGATGGACACGTTCAGCGCAAAAAAGCGTTCCTGGATCATGGCGCAGGTGAAGTCCACTGGCAATCGATCGGGGATGTGCCGTCAATTGTTAAAATTGGATAGTTTCCGATTTACATTTCTCTGTGCTTTTCCTCTCCGATCCGAACTTTTTAATGATCCTTTTGGAGTGTCCCGTCACCCCGATTATGATCGGGGG
>JBAZEM010000025.1:0-34774 GCA_041653875.1 Kiritimatiellia bacterium | reverse complement strand
GATACAGATTGCAACACAAAAAAACGCCCGCGAGCAAAATACTCACGGGCGTCATTATGGCCCGCCGCCGGTCGCCCTACCTGCGGCCGCTGGCCTCGCTATCTCCCCACTGTCTGAATCGCAGTTCTCATTATGGCGTTTTGTCGTCAGTCAATATGTCATCCCGAGCGAAGTCGAGGGATCTCGAAGAATCGCGTCGGCTTCCACAATCCGGACCCCGCTGTGTGTAACGGGCTTTCCCAACGCCGATTTGGGGACAAAAACAGCGTATTGCGTCTGCCGGGGTAAGTGGGCAGGCAACGGGCGGCCAAGCATGATGCGGGCGATTTTTTCAAGTTCGGTTTCTTCCATCGGTTTAGCGGACCATTTAACCTCTCCCACCAGCGCCATGCGCCGATCGGCCGTGCAGGTCACAACGTCCCATTCCGGATCGCTCCCCCGCCACCAGCGTCCGGCCGGCAGCCATGGCGATGAAACATCCGAATTCGAGAGCGTCTGTAGTCGCGGAACAGCGGCGCGACACAGGACTTCCCAAACTTCGGCGATGAGGCCCGCTTTGAGCCGATCCCAAATCGCTTGGCGCGTGACATCCGCGGAACCGGCGAAAACCGCCCGATGAGGCGCGACGACCTGGAACCAGAGCCTGAAAAACGGATCGTTTATGCGATACAGCGCTCGACGGCTGGTCTTTTCGGATTCCCCGAAGGGAATTTCACGGCGCACCAGGCCGAGATCCACCAGCCGCCCCACGGGACGGGTCAATGATGTTGCCGGCTGATTAAGCCTTCCGGCCATTTCAGACAGGCGATGGGCGCCGCTTCCAATAACATCCAGGAGAGGGCGGAGCCCGGCCGCGGGTGGCATTTCCTCAAGAAGCAGACGGTCGGGCTCGCGATGAAGCGGTCCCAACGGATTCAGCACAAGCTCGTCAACCGACCTGTCAATATCGCCGTGAAAAGGTTCGGCAAGTTCCCAGTATCGCGGAATGCCGCCCCAAACCGCATAAGCCCGGACCATTTCCACCGGATCGGCAAGGCCAAGCGCCGGTCCGATCCAGCCGGCGGGAAGCGGACGCAATTCCATGGCTTCGAGGGCGCGGCCATAAAGCGGAGCATTTGCATCCAGGATCATCCCTTGCATCATGCGCTGACTCGAACCGGCAATGGCGACCAGCAACCCGCCGGCAGACACTTCGTGGTCAATCCAATTCTGAATGATACTGGGCAACGTGGGCGATGCGGCGACGAGGTAAGGAAACTCATCCAGAATGAGAGGGCCTTTCCAGTTTGCCGCGCGCGCATCCTGGGCAAGACGGCGCAACAGCGTCCGCCAATCCGGATATTCGGTTTCGTTGAAGTTCGGCAGTCGCGCGGCAATGGCCTCGGCAAAGTAGCGGCGCTGGACAGATTCAGCCGATTGGTCGGCAACGGTATAGACGCCGCCGTTGTGATGACACCATTCTGTCAGAAGTCGGGTTTTCCCGACGCGCCGGCGTCCCCAAAGGACCACTAAGCCGGTTGCATGGCGCGCGACAAGCGCGTCCAATCGCGCCATTTCGTTTTTGCGATCAATGAATTTCATAGCGGAATAGTATGCCAAACAGCATTATGCTTGCAAGCATAATCGGATAAAACGGCGTTCTCAGGTCGAAGAGGAACGTAAGCGTCTGGAGAAAGTTATTGTCAGAACCTCGGATGATCTGAAAGGCGACGACATACTTGGGGCGTCGGGCGCCGCCCAACACCACTGAACTTCTGGAAGAAATACAAAAAACGCTGACGCCTGCCAAGGGACTGCCGATATATGTAAGATTGTTGGGACACCCCCTCCCTTTATGGTGGTGGTGGAATCATTTAGAGAGGGCAACCCCTCGCTGAGGCGTCGTGGAATCCGTTTTCTTCTGGAATATCCAGCCCTTCTGCAAACGCAGTTGGACACTTTGCTCCGACTATCCTCAGGTTTTGATTTAGCGGGGCCGCCTTAAATATATGCCACACCGAATGCCGCATACGACCCGTTTTCACGGCTTGATGGGGCTATTTCTTTTTCATTACGGAATCGAGATCGGCCATAATTTCTTTGGGGCAAACTTCAAGTTGATTTTCCGATGTTATTGATTTGCCGATCGCGCCACCCCATAGATTCGCCTTGCGAATGATCCCGCTCCCGAGCGCGGCGTTGGTGTCCGGATCGCAAATGCTGAAGTCCACGTTCACGTACGAGCCCCAGAGACCAAAAGCAATCACAGGCGTCATTAACCATCGTCCTGTCGGTGAGCCCGGCTTGTATTTTGTCACTTCTGCGTTCAGATAGTAATATGGCGCCTCCGGTTTAGGGGCGTTGACGTTGCCGACCACTCGAACATTGAGGTTGGTGATTTTCAGGAAGGCCGCTTCGTAGTTCGTTTTTGTTTGCGAAGGAATCCTGCCGGCCAGGCTTTCGGAATATTTGGCGCGCAGTACCAGGCGCTGCATTCCTTGGGGCGAGAGGGTTGAACCGCTCTTCATCAGGAAGCCTTGATTGGCACAACCCGACGCGATTACAAACGACATGGCCGCTACAATCGCATTACAAACGCCTTTCCCGATTGCTGTCTTATTCATCGCGTCGCCCCCTTCTTGATTTGCTCTCCCACTCGTTGAATCGTCATATTGTCAGAACTTGATTTTGGCGAATCTTCCATATGGCCCTTCTTTTTCAATATTATGCGCGTCAGAACTCGCCGCGGAACCCGGCGTTAACCCCAAAAATATCGGCCCGTGATTCAGGCTGATAAAAGTAATAGCCCTTTTTCGTTTTGACGGCGGATTTGTCGAATCGCAGGGAATCGTAGAAGCCGCTGACGAACAGGAATTTCCAGGACAGCCCTACTTCGGCAAAGGGCGAGAAAGTTTGCTCCGGTTCCAGCGACACCTGGCCAAACCCGAATTTGCTCCAATCGACATTTTCGCTTGTAATAAAAGGGATTTTATAGCCGCCTTCCGCAAACAGCTTGAAATCGGCGGGAAACAGGTAATCCAGGCCGGCGCCCGCCCTTCCGTCAAAATTAAACCATTCCTCCACATAGCCGCTGGCATCCGCATTGCTGTTAATATCGCGGCGCCAGAAGCGGATTGCCGGCCCCGCAAATACTTTGACGTAAAAATCTGCGACCGGCATCGCCCGCAATGCAAAATCGGCGTTACCTTCCGCGCCCAAATAACCGGTTTTAGTTTTGAGCGGTATTCCGGCCTGCGTTTGACCGTCATAGTTCACTCTGCCGCCGAAGAAGTTCATCTTGTACATTCCACCGACCGTGACGCGGGCGCGGCCATACCATTCGCCGGCCATATGCAGGCCGTAGAGCGGTCCAGATTCTTTCAACAGCCGGCCGCCGTTATCGCCGTATTCTTTCCAGACGAACTGCTGGAGTTGAAAGGCGATCCTCAGGTTGTCGTTATGACACAAACCGGAAGCCGGCCCCTCCTTCTTGCCCTGAATGACGGCGTCATTTGCGGCAAGAGCCTGCGATACGTTTCGGTTTGTTGATGCGAGATTGTATTCCGCCGCTTGATGAACCTGCCCGGTTTCTATTCCGCTCTGCCCGTTGGTTTGACCGATGGCGGTGTTAGCCAAAAAGACCGTTGCTAAAAAGAAAAGAAGTTTTAAAACGATTCTATCTTCTTTCATGTTTTTTATGGCGGGGTTGCGTAGTTCAGGCGCTCAGCAGGCATGGTTTGTTCGTCATTCAATACCCGAATCAAACCATGCCTGCCGTTTGTGGCGTCGTTATTACTCTGCTTGCATGTCTTTTATAATCGTCTTCAACACCTCGCCCGGCGCTCCACTGACCACCCCGGTCGATTCCTCCGTCGCATCATACGCGGGACTCATCACCCCGCTTGATTTTGCGCTAATACGGTTGAGCGTCACTTGAGCGTCAAAGGTATAACCGCTCAATGACGTCGTGCCGCTCCCGGAAAGCGTTTCGCCGTCCATCGTCAGATTCAACGCGAGGGTGGCGCCGCCGCTTTTCCCGGTAATGTTGACATTGTTGCCCTCGACAACTCCGCTAATCGCAAACGCGCCCATGTTGCCGCTGACGGCCGTGCCGTCCTGGTTGATCTTCGCGGAGGTTGTTGTTGTCTGATCCAGCCCATACCCGGAAAGCCGGACGGTTCCATTATACGTCCCCGCTACGTTTGCCGGTGTGCTGTTATCGTCATCGCCGCCGCCACATCCGGTCAGAAACAACACCGAAGTTGTCGCCATCATTGCCGCAAATACTGGCCACATGAATTTTCTTTTCATCGTTTCATCTCCTTTTTCGGGCAATTGTTGAGTTCGACTGTGTTGTGCGTTAGTTTCCACCGACCTTATTTTTCATGCTTCGATTCGTCTGCAAGGCAAAATGATCTAACGATACCAGAGTCTTAACGTGCACCTCCTTCCTGTTGGCGAACGTGGCGATGCCCGCCATCGGCCATCCTTGGCGGGCGCCTTGCCGATGGGGCGCATCGTTCGCCCTTTTTTCGCGTTCGATTACTTGTTCGCAACTTGGGAAACAGCCTTCAATGTCTGCGCGGCCGGCTATGGTCAGGCTTGCAAGCGGACGAATCACGGTTGCACAATGTCGCCTTCCACCGTCACGTTGTTGAGCGACACAATAATGCCTCGGTCGATAACACCCCCGTTCAGAATGTTCACCAGAGTAGCCCATATATTTTCTTTGGACTTTATTTGCAGGTTGGCCACCGGATACTTCCCCGGATTGGCGCGCGCCATCAGTTCGTCCACCGTCACAGGCGACACTGGGATCAGGTCAAATAGCATATACACCGAGTAGCCGGATTCCTCGAAATGCGTGAGTTTTGTTTGCTTCGCTGGATCCGCCTGTTTGATACGCGAAAGGTCAAGCCTCTGTGTTGCGCATCCCATTATAAGACTTGCGCAGGTGACAACGGCGGCAACAGTTGCCGCTCGAACGAAGTCAGAATTACTGTGCATAACTCAGTCCCTCCTTGTTGTATATCTTTCCAGTAATTTCGACCGCCCGAGGGCGATAGATCCCGTATGTGACCAGCGCGCCAAGACCATCCAGGAAGCTGTTCTCTTCCTTGATGGAAATGCTTGCCAAAATGCAGTTGGGGCCGGCGGTCTGAGCCGCTATTTCTGTAATGTCCGGCGTGCTGAGAGGCAGCAGTCCCCAGAACAGGTAGTGCGCCGTATAGGAATGATCCACGAAGCCGATGGCCGGCGTGGCAGGCGTTCCTAACATTGTTCCCCTCGCGGGATCGATCTTGTAGGTCATACTCTGACATCCCGCGACCATCATTGCGGCAATGCCAAGGACAAGACAGGCAAAGACAGTCCTTATCATCTCCGTGCTCCTTTTTGTGAATCCATGACAGGATTTCCTGCTACCTTGGTTTTATCCGGTTGAGTTTGTTATTCGATGGTCGAGTCCAGCGCCGGATTTTTCACTGGCCGCACCGTCTTCCAATCAATTTCCGTCGATTTTATGACGCTTCGGATCTTCGTGTGTCGGCATTGCCGTCGGGGGTCGCGCAACTTCGCAATCAGGAAGCTTGGTCTCGATGGACAGGCGAATCAATTCGGCGCACGTCAGGCCGTTCGATCGGGCCAGCCGCTCCACCTTGTCCTTTAAATCGCAGGGGAGCCGGATGATTTTAACACACTTTCCACCCATGTTCTACAATGTAGAGCAGAGCGCATATTTCTGTCAATAGTATTTTTGAAAATATTTTTTCTTTCCCTGACAGAGAGCTTTCCGCTATAAACAGGCTGCCTAAGATTTATTATGAATCCTGCGCCCCTTGGTGGTCGCTTTTGAAACCATGCGCAAAGAAGCGTCATTACCTGTCAGATTGGATACGGATTTGAGCCGTCGCTTAGACGTGGCGGCGGCGCGGCTGGGTTTGACCAAATCGGCCCTGATCCGCGTTCTGGTCAAATCGTTCGTGGATCAGATGGAAGCCGCCGGCGGCAAAATCACCTTCCCTTTGCGCTGGCAGGAACAAGGACGGGATATTCCGGCTTCATCCTTGCTAAATGTCGCCGAGGCCAAGCCGGCTTACGGCCGCAAAGCCGGCAAGCGCTAAATGAACGAGAAAACCATCAGTTCCCAACTGGTTTTTGACGGGCGTCTGCTCAAACTCGACGTGCTCACCGTGGAGCTCGACAATGGCCGGCGCGCCCGGCGCGAGGTCGTGCGCCACCCGGGCGCGGTGGCGGTCTGGGCGCGCGCGCCGGACGGGCGTTTCGTGTTTGTCCGCCAGTTCCGCAAGGCGATTGAACAGGAACTCCTGGAGATCGTGGCCGGGACGCTGGAAATCGGGGAGACCCCGGAAGCCTGCGCCCGGCGCGAGATCCGCGAGGAAACCGGCTATGCGGTTAAAACCCTGACGCCGCTGGGTCCCATTTTCACGGCGCCCGGCTTCTGCACGGAACGGATTTTCCTTTTTTACGCCGAGTTGGCCGGCGGAGGCCGGACGACAGACGGCGGACGGCGGACGACGGCGGACGAGGATCTGGATGTGGTTTTGCTTGACGAAGCCGAATGGAAAGCCATGATGTCCCGCGGCGCCGTCCAAGACGCCAAAACCTGGGCGGCCTGGGGGATGGTTTTAAATACAGAATGCAGAATGTAGAATTAAGAATGCAGAATGAAAGCAGAAGATAGAGGTCAGCTGCCAGATGACCGAACGAAGAACAAAGAACGTAGAACCAAGAACTGATTATTTAGCTGACATCTGATTTTTGACTCCTGATCTCTTTATTTTTCCCATGAATCAAGAACTTAAACCGTGCTTTTCGCAGCGCATCTGGCGATTCATGTCCGAGGGCATCTGGGAGATCGAACTCAGTTCGCTCTCGCGGCTCAAGCGCCTGGGCATTAATTTTGTCCGGGTCGTCTTCCTGGTTTTCAAGGGCTTTCGGGATAACGAATGCCCCCTGCATGCGTCCTCGCTGACTTACAGTTCCTTGTTGGCGATCGTGCCGATCCTTGCGCTGGCCCTGGCAATCCTGCGGGGCCTGGGCGCGGGGGACTGGGCCGAACAGCGCATCATAGAGTCCATCGCGGCCATGCCTGACCAGTTCCAGGACTTTGTGGCCAATATGTTCACGTACGTAAGAAACACGAATTTCGCCACGTTGGGCGGCATCGGGCTTGTGCTCCTGCTTTGGACCGTGGTCCAGGTGCTGGGCTGCGTGGAAATGTCGTTCAACCAAGTCTGGGGCGTGACCATGCCCCGGCGGTTGTTGCGCAAGTTTTCGGATTACCTGAGCATTGTCATGGTGGTGCCGATCTTAATGGTGGCCGCCACCACGATCAATGCCGCGCTCGGCAATCCGGCGCTGATCAAGCTGCTTCAGGAGCGTTTTGGATACGCCCATTTCCTGTACTCCTGGTTTCTCTCGTTCCTGCCCCTCCTGGCGACCTGGACGGCCTTCATTTTTCTCTATAAACTGATGCCGAACACGCGAGTGCTGACCATGCCGGCGATCGTCAGCGGCGTTATCGGCGGCTCCCTGTGGGTCGGTTGGCAATGGTTTTATATCGAATTGCAGATCGGCATCAGCCGCTACAACGCCATTTACGGGACCCTGGCCTCGGCGCCGATCTTCCTCTTTTGGCTATACATCTCCTGGTGGATTGTCCTGCTGGGCGCCGAAATCGGGTTCGCCCTGCAAAATTATTCGACTTATAAAATGGAGCAGAAGGCGCACGGCGCCAGCGCCCAGTCCCGGATCATGCTGGCGCTTTCCATCATGTCGCACGCAGCGCAGTCCATGATGATCAATGTGCCTCATTTCGAGATCGATGCCTACGCGCATACCCACCGCGTCCCCGTCAAGCTGATTCATGAAGTCGTGGATGCCCTCGTGAAAGCCAATCTGCTGGCGGACGTCTCGGATGGCGAAGGCCGCTATGTGCTCCTCAAGGTCCCGGATTCGATTCGCGTCAAGGACATCATCAACGTCATGGTCCAGCACGGGGTCACGCCCCGCAGTTTGGGCTTGGACATGCTGAACCCGGCCATCCGGCACGTGATGGGCAAAATGGACGCCGGCGCCGCTGCGGCCCTCAAGGATTTCAGTATCGCCGATTTGCTCCAACTGCATTCCCGGCTGAACCAGTCCCCGCTCATGAACCGGCCGTCGTAAGCTGGAGTGTGGGTGTATGGGAGTTTGGATGTATGGGAGTTTGGATGTATGGGAGTAAAGAGTTTTTCCGCACTCCCATACGCCCATACTCCCTCACTTGGGTTGGGCATAGCCCACGTTAGGAGGCATGAGCTCGTGGAAAATCCGTCCGCTCCGATCGACTTCGAAAAATCGCTGAACGCCGAGCAACTGGCAACGGTAACGGCCCCGGATGGGCCGCTTTTCGTGCTGGCCGCCGCGGGCACGGGCAAGACCCGCACACTCGTCTATCGCGTGGCATACCTCGTGCAAAAGGGCGTGGATGCCCGGCGCATCCTGCTCCTGACTTTCACCAACCGCGCCGCGCGCGAAATGCTCGAGCGCGCCCAGGCCCTCGTGGGCAACGGCGTCGGCGGGCTGTGGGGCGGCACGTTCCATCACATGGCCAACCGCATTCTGCGTCGAAATGCTCATCTGCTGCAATACGGCCTCGATTTCACCATCCTGGATCATGACGACTCCATCACGTTGATCAAGGCCTGCCTCTCCGAATTGAAGCTGAAAGGCAAGGAATTTCCCAAGCCGGAAGTGGTCCTGTCGATCCTGAGCGGGGCGGTCAACCGGCGCCAGGCCGTGCGCGCGGCCGTGGAACAGCGCTTCGAAACCCACCCCGTGGATCCCGACGGTGTCCTGCGCGTGCTGGAGTTGTACCAAAAGAAAAAACGCGGCCAGAACGCCATGGATTTCGACGACCTCTTGATCAACGGTTTGCGGCTCTTCCAGGAGCATGCCGAGGTGCTGGCGCGCTACCAGGAGCAGTTCCTCTATGTGCTGGTGGACGAATACCAGGACACCAATCCGATCCAGGCCGACTGGGTGGACCTGATTGCCAAGCGCAATCGCAACCTGCTGGTGGTCGGCGACGATTTCCAGAGCATTTATGCCTGGCGCGGCGCGGACTATCGCAATATCATGACCTTCCCCGAGCGCTACCCGGATACGCGCACCTTCAAACTGGAAACCAATTATCGCAGTGTGCCCGAAATTCTCGAGGTGGCCAACCGGTGTATCGCCGGCAATCCGCGCCAGTTCCAAAAAGTGTTGCGCGCCACCCGCCCGGCGCACTGCAAACCCGCCCTGGCCATCCTGCGCGACGGCGGCCACCAGGCGCGCTACGTGGTCGAGCAGGTCCAGCGCCTGCGGCGCGAGGGCCGCGCCTGGCGCGACATGGTTGTGCTTTATCGCGCCCATTACCACGCCATGGAGTTGCAGATGGAGCTGGCCCGCGCGCGCATCCCCTACACCGTCACCTCCGGCGTCCGCTTCTTCGAACAGGCCCATGTCAAGGATGTCTGTTGCCTCCTGCGCATTCTGCACAATCCGGGCGACGAATTGGCGTTCGCGCGCCTGCTTTCGCTCCTGCCGGGGGTGGGCGGCAAAACGGCCGAAAAAATCTGGCGCGCGCTGGGCGGCCGCTTCGAGACCCATGACGCCGGCCAGCGCCAGGCCCTGCACGATCGTTTGCCGGCCGCCGCGCAACTCCGCTGGAAAGTCATTGAGCCGATTCTCGAAAAATACGAGGCGGAACTGAAGGAGGATCCGGCCGAGATTGTGTTCCAGTTTAGCAAGGCCTTTTACGACCAGTATGCGCTCGACACCTTCGACGATTACGAGCGGCGCATGGAGGATTTGCAGGAAACGATGAATTTCATTGCGGATTTCGAATCCACCGAGGAATTCCTGAACGAGGTGGCGTTGGTCACCAACCTGGATGCCGAAGCCGACCGCTTGGACGGGATCGCCAAGGACAGCCTGCGCCTGAGCACAGTGCACCAGGCCAAGGGTTTGGAGTGGAACACCGTGTTCGTGCTCTGGGCGTCCGACGGCATGTTCCCATCCAACCGCGCTATAACCGAATCCGGCGACGACGAGGAGGAGCGCCGCCTGTTTTACGTGGCCGTGACGCGCGCCAAGGACGAACTGTTCCTGTGCGCCCCGGCCGCGCGCCGCGCCCCCGACGGCGGCACCCAGTTCTTTGCGCCCTCCCGCTTCATCGCCGAAATCCCCCCCGACTGCCTAAGCCGGGAACAGGTCGGGTTCCTATAAGGTTACGGTGTTTTCTCCGTCCTCTGTTCTTTCCGGCGCCCGTTGTCTGCCCTCTGCCGTCCGTCGTCCGGCGCCTGCCCTCCGAAGCGCCTTGGCGTAGGAAGGTCCGTTTTTCCTGCCGTCTCCAGGGTCAGCGCCACCCGGCCAAAGCCATCCGCCTGGCGGGACGAAGCAATCGCGCATTCCACCAGCCGCCAGGGCGGGCGCTGCATTTCGGCCGCCTGCAGAAACCCGGGGATCTGGTTCAAATTTATTTCGTTGAACACCATTTCCATCTGCCAAAGCGTCCAACCAGCCGCCAGGTTGCGCGTTTCGCGCTCCCGGATTTCCGGCGTCGCATTGGTCACGATGGCGCGGCTCATGCTTGCCAGCGACACCGGCGCCGCGTTGCTCAACCCCTCGAAGACGCGCAAGGCCGCCTGGCGCCGGTCGTGCGTCTGTTTCATGGCGGTCAACTGGGCCAGGGTCTCGATTTTGCCCCGGATCTTTCCGTGCAACTCAACGTTTTGGCGGAGAGCGGTGAGCGCGGCCAGAACGCCGGCCAGAAATACCGCCAGCGCACAAACCTGCAAAATAAACAATGCCTTGGGCTTCACGGCCCCCCCCCCTCGGCGTTGACCGTGAAGCGCACATCGGTTTCCGCCACGGCTTCCTGCCGCTCCAGTTTCACGGTATAGCCCATCGCTTTCAGGCGCCGCTCCAATTGGCCGCATTGGTCCCAGTCCTCGGTCGCGCCGGTCAGTATCAGGCTGTTGCGCTTCAGGCTCAAGGTCTCGAAGCGCGCGGCCGAGGCTTGGCCCGCCTGGACCACTTCGGCCAGCCGCGCGGCCAGCGACGGCGCGAACGCGTCAAGAAAAGGCGCGGTCAGGGGCGCTTGTTTTTCCAAGGCCTTTTGAACTTCCGGAATTTCCCGTCCATACGGAATCGCCGCCCCGGGCGCCAACTCGCCGGCCAGCGCCGCGATTTCGGATTTGACGCGGTTAAATCGCCGCTCGCCCAGCAGGTTCGATGTCAAACTGAAAGCGAGCAACAGGATGCCGGCAACCAGGATGCCGAAGGCGGCGGCGCGCGCGCGCGCATCCGCGGCGCGGCGCGCGGCCGGATGCGTGAAGGATTGCAGGCGCATGTTGCACCGCAACGGTCCGCGCTTCAGCGCGCGCGCGCACAAGGCGCGCGCCAGGAACGCGGACGGCTCTTGCATTAACGTCAAAGGTCCCGGCCAGACCGCAGCCAGCGGACGGTACAACGCATCGACCACGTCCGCCTCGGCGGCGCGCGCGCCGCAGAACAGCCATTGCGCGCCGGCGCCCTCCGGAAGGTCCGCGTGCAGAATGAGTTGGAGACGGTTGACCAGATCCCCCGCCGCCGTGGGTGATGCCGGCATCTGCAGGCTGTGCGCATTGCCGTAACGCTCGCCGCATCCAATGACAAACGTGGTATGATCGTCAGCCAGACAAATCAGCGCCCTATGCCGGCCTGGCTCGGCGGGACATTCCAGCAGGCTTTGCGTCCAAAGCGCAAGGCCCTCATGATCCAACAGCATGGGGTCGGCGCCCTGCGCCTGGTAACGTTCCAGACAGGCTTGAATGGCTTCGCGGCGCGCGGCGCAAACCAGGGCGCTGACTCTGCCATCCGGTGTCCGGCGGAATTCCACGAACCGGTACAGGCAATCCTCCACCGGGAACGGCAACTGGATATCCAGCAGCGACGGCAGCACTTTCTCGGCTTTGGCGCGCGACGTCAGCGGCGAATCCAGCCAGAGCGTGAGACTTTCCTGCACGGCCAGAGATCCCACCGTAACGTCGCCGGCTGGCGTCCGGCGCGCGGCCGCTTCAGCCTGGCTCAGCACGGTCTGGCGCACGGCGCCGCCCGCCGAGCGCCGAGCCCGCACAATGACGGCGCCGCCTGGCGCCGGCGTCATGCCATAACAAACCCGCGCCCGGACCGGCATCGCGCTCCGGCAGGTATAAAGCAATTTTTCCGGTTTCGCCATTAGCGGCACACCCAGCGTAATATTTCAATCTCGCCCTGGTTGTCGCGCCGCACCAGGGCATAGATGGTTTCCTGCTGTCCGTTGCGCGCGGCTTGCGCGGCCAACGAAAAATAGCGGCTGCGCGTGTCTAAATAAGGACGAAGGGACGCCAAGGTTTTGGCATCCACGACCTGGTTAAGGGCGGTTACGGGATGAGCGTCGCGCTGGCGGCAAATTCGCTCCGTCAAGGCGCCGCGGCCCGCGCCCAGCAGGGCTTGGAGGACCTCGCGGCCGGCCGTATTCACATTAATGGGGACAATCCGCTCCACCCGATCCGGCAGGATCGTGAGCGCCGGCGGCGCCGCGCGCGACTCCGTCCGCGCGGCATTCAGAACGCCGTCCTGTTCCGCCGAACTTTCCATCGGGGCGTTGGGCGGCGCCGATGACAGGTGGGCCTGATGGTAGTAGCCGGCCTCGCGCGCGCCTTCCGAATCCCGGTCCACCCAGTCTTTCAACGCCTGGGTTTCGCCGACCGGATCGGGCCAGTCGGCGGCGGCGAACATGTCCTGGACAATCGAACTCGGCAAACGCACGGCCGCGTTACTGGGAACGGCGGCCAGGTTGTTGACGTTAAAATAGCGGTTCTCGTCGGTGATCGTCGCAACGGTCTCGACGGCATTCGGCAGGCAATTCGTCTGCCGGGCGGCCCAGGGTTCGTTGGTGTGGTCCACCTGCAGGTTGTCGTCGGCGGAGAGCGCGCGCAGGGCATCCCAGGCGGCTTCGGCCGCCGCCACGCGTAATTGCGCCCGCAGGGATTGGCGGTCTTCAAAGCGCAGCGCCATGCGCGCAACCACCTGGGCCTGGATGACGAGCGCCAGGATCAGGCCCATGAAAAGCAGGACGGTGACGAGAATCATGCCCGATTCGCGGGATTTGCCCGCGAATCGGGCATGGTTGATGGTCGATGGAGGATGGCGAAAGACGTCGGCAGAACAGGATTGACGGGCGCGCCGATGTGTGGTGTGATAAGCCGGTAATGGAATGATCCGTCGCATGTCGTATTATTACCAGATATGGCCTTAAAGTCAAACGGGGGAAGTATCGGGCGATGAAGACAGCTTTGCTCAAGTCAGGCCCCGCAGCGGGGCGGTTTTTTCATGTAGAGCCGACTTTATGTCGGCTATCTTCGGACAGAATAGCCGGTCTTCCGCTAAAAGCGGATCCGCCTATGGAGGAAAAACCGGCTCTACCCGGATTGTCCGCCGGCTTGCCCGCCATAGCCCATTTGGCGACGGCGGGAGGCGGATCCGCCAATGGCGGGAAATTCCCGCGCATCGGTTCCAGGTTGTCAATCCTCACCGCATTGGCCACATTGGCTCTGGCGGCCGGCCCGCAAAACTGGAACATCGCAATGGCCGCCGCGGCGCCGGACCAATCGTCACCGGCGGGTAAATTCGCGACGGCTTACAATTCCATGTTATCGGCCGATTTGCTCGATGAAAAGGGACTGCGGACGGACGCCACCGATCTTTATGCCGAGGCCCTGGAACTTTTCGGAAAAATATCCGCCGATTATCCGCAATGGAACCCGGATGTAGTCGCCTTCCGCATCGGATACTGCCGTGAAGCGCTCCAGCGCCTGCAGGGTAAGGAAGAGAGGAAAGCGGAGAGCGGAGAGCGGAAAGAGGAAAGCGGAAAGAGGAAAGCGGAGAGCGGAGAGCCGGAGGCGAACCTTCCTGCGCCAAGGCGCTTTCCTCTACGCGAAGCCGCTTCGGCGGGACAAGTCGGCGGGCAGGCGCCGGAGGACAGCCTGAAGCGGACGGCGGAAAATGGAAAATCAGAAATCCGCAATCGAAAATCGGAAATTCTTGATCTGTCGCCTTTGACCTTCAAGCTCCAGCAAGCGGCGATCGAGGAACGCGGCCGGGATTATACCGGCGCGCTTGCCATGTACACCGCGCTTCTGGAGGAATATCCGCGGGAGCCCTGGGCCTTGAAAGGCGCCTGCCGCTGTTGTTTGCGCTTGGGACGCATGGATCGGGCGCGCGCGTTGGCCATGCAGATCCTGGCTTTGCCCTTGCCCGACGCCGACTTGAACCTGCTGGCGGCGCTGGTGGCTTGTTACGATGGCCGCTATCGGGCGGCGATCCCTCTCCTGCGCCAGTCGCTCAAGCAGAACCGCGCATGCCCCGAGACGCACGTGGCCCTGGGCGTGGCGTTGGCGGCCATAGGCGAAACGAAAGAAGCCCAGGAAGAAATGAAACGCGCCCTGTCGTTCAATCCCAAACTCGGCGACGCCTTTTATAATCTGGCGCGTTTGAGCCTGCGCCAAAAACCGACGGACCATGACACGCCCCGCGTACATTACCGGCTTGCCTTGCGGAACGGCGCCGCGCCCGATCCCGAACTGGATAAATTGCTGGCGGAATAGCATCACATTTCGGATTTCGGATTTTTGATTTCGGATTTGTAAAATGACAACAACTTTGTAAGATAACTTGTTCGCGAAGTGTTATTCAATCCGCAATCCGCAATCCGCAATCCGCAATCCGCAATCCGCAATCCGCAATCCGCAATCCGCAATCCGCAATCCGCAATCCGCAATCCGCAATCCGCAATATTAATCAGTCCCTCTCCGGGCGGGCGTCGCGGGTCATAAGTGTTTCCACGGCCTGGGCGGGGCGCCGGCCTTCATGGAGCATGGCGTGAACTTCATCCATGATCGGGGTGCGCACGCCGTGCTCGCGGGCCAGCGCGCGGGCAATGGCGCAGGTCGTCACGCCTTCCGCCACCTGGCTCATACCGCCGAGAATTACGTCCAACGTCTCGCCGCGTCCCAGCCGCTCGCCTACCAGGTGGTTTCGGCTCGAGCGGCTTGTGCAGGTGACGATCAAGTCGCCAAGGCCGCTCAAACCGGCAAAGGTTTCCAGGCGCGCGCCTAATGCAACACCCAGGCGTGTCATTTCCGCCAGGCCGCGCGTTATGAGCGCGGCGCGCGTATTATCGCCGAAGCCGAGCCCGTCGCTGACCCCCGTTGCGATGGCCATAACGTTTTTCAAGGCGCCGCCCAGCTCGACGCCCACGACATCCTCGGACGTGTAAATTCGGAACTGCGGACTTGCCATGATCTTCTGCAAGGCGCGCGCCCGGGAACGATTCGCACAGGCGATTACGACGGCGGTGGGCACTCCCCGCGCCACCTCGCCCGCCAGGCTTGGTCCGGACAATACGGCCACCTCCGCGCGTTCGAGCACTTCCCCGGCCACCTCCGTGAGGCGTCGGCGCGTGGCGGCATCCAGTCCCTTGCTTACGCTTAAAAGCGCGCAATCCGCCGGCAGACGGCCGGCGAACGATTCAAGGACAGTCCGATAATACTTGGACGGCGAAGCCAGGATGACGACCTCGGCCCCGGCCACGGCCTCGTCCCGGTCGGCCGTCCAGCGCAAGGTTTCCGGCAACGGCACGCCCGGCAGGAACAGCTTGTTCTCGCGTTCGCGCCGCAGACGCTCGACATACTCGGGGAAAGGGCCCCACATGCGCACGGCCGCCCCTTGCTTGACAAGGAGCAAGCCAAGCGCCGTTCCCCACCCGCCGTCACCCAATATGGCAATGCGATGCATGAGTTAAAAAGAGGTTCCGAGGTTCACGGTTCAACGGTTCACGGTTCGAGTTAGGCGGCCAAAGGCCGCGACTTTGCCGTTCTCTCGAACGGCGCTACAACGAGCCGGTGTAGTTGCGGTTCGATAGAACCGCTATGTTTTGTCCGCCGGAGGCGGATCCGCCAATGGCGGAAAATTCCTTAACATTTAATTAGGCGGCTAACGTCGCAACTGTTTCATGTAGAGCCGACTTTATGTCGGCTATCTTCGGCACAGAATAGCCGGTATTCCGCCTATGGCGGAAAAACCGACTCTCCCAACCGTTGAACCGCTGAACCGTGAACCTTCGAACCATCCTATTTCTTTTTAAATTCAATCCGGTTCTCGGCGCCATGAAGCAACCGCCGGATATTACTCTTATGCCGCCAGACGACCAGGGCGCACAGTATCGTCAACACAAACGGCAAAAGCATACCCGTTTGGGAATAAAAAATCCAGACTGCTCCGGCGACCGTGACGGCGGCCGCGATGGACGCCAGCGAAACGTAGCGGGTCACACCAAAAACCAGCGCCCAGGTCAAGAGGCCCACGCCGGCCGCCGCGGGCGCCAGGCCGATCAGGGCGCCCACGCTGGTGGCCACGCCTTTGCCGCCCTTGAAGCGCAAATACACCGGCCAGTTATGTCCGGCGATCGCCAGGCAGGCGCAAACCAGCGGCAGAACGACATGGCCGTCGAATGCCCAGAACTTTTTGGCCAAAAGGGGCAACACGCCGGCCGGAATAAATCCCTTCAACGCATCGCAGGCAAACGCCAAAATGCCCCAGCCTTTGCCCAGTGCGCGAAACACATTGGTGGCGCCAATGTTGCCGCTGCCGACCGCGCGGATATCCACGCCCTTGGCCCGCGCGATCAGGAGGCCAAAGGGAATGGCGCCCAGCAGATACGCGAGAATGCCGCAAACGCTGTAAATCATTGCCGTGGTCATGGGGTTAATTTTTAAAACACGGCGGTTCTAACGAACCGCAACTACACCGGTTTGGTGTAGAGGCCGTTCGATAGAACCTTAACCACTCGAAACCGCTATAAAAAACAAGAAAAGCGCGAATATCCAATATCCAACAAGGAATATCCAATCATGAAGGAAAGAGAAGCGTTAGGAACATTACCTTAACGATATCCGCACTGGAACATTGGATATTGAGTGTTGGTTATTGGACATTTATCGACTTCAGGACCTGACCAAGAACCCTGCCTGGACCCGCCCGCGCCTGCGAGGACATCCCATCAAACGACGGCCATGAAGTCAAGAGCGGAGGGTGTCCCGCAATCGCCTAAGGATGCGCCGGCTTGCCAAGAACCCGGCGCGAGCCGCGCGCCCGTACGGCGACGGGGCCCGTCGCCCTCCATGAACGATTATCACTGGCGTCCCACAAGGACGCCAGGACTGCAGCCGTTTAGGCCGCAGGCTGTAGGTCGGAATCAATAAAACACATCGTCAAAAACCCGGAATTGAAGTTTGCAAAACATCAGTAAAGTTTTCGCTTTTCCCGTGGTTTTACCTACAGCCTTCAGTCTGAGCATCCTATGGGATGCTAATGAACCATTATCGAGATTTACGCGACGATTCTTCTGGAGATTACTCGTAAACACGCTGACCGTTAATAATACGATAACGACGGCTTCCAATTGTATCCCTAAACCATGTCCCCCCCGGTGCAGGCCGCGGCCCGCGTAACCCTTCTTTTTTTACGGGCGTTACCTGCCGGGGTTGTGCGGGCGCCGGTTGCGCAATCGCAGATGGAGCCGACACGGTCGGCGGCGCGTAGACAACCGGAGCGGCATTATTCTTTGTGGACGGCTCAAGTCGTGGCGACACATAGACGGTTTCAACCATGTTTGTGAGTTTGGCCCGGGCCGTTGCCAAGTCCGCGCGTGTTTTTAACAATTCCTTGTTTAAGTTTTCAACCCGATCCTCTGCGGCTTTGAGTTGAACTTCGTAATCCGCCCGAATTTTCACCTTTTCTGCCGCCAGAATTTCCGCATCGGCCTTCCTGTCCGCCTCCAATGTGGCCGATGCTTTCACCATTTCTTTAGAGCCGCCACCCATATAATACACCCAAAAAATCAAACCGGCTCCGATCAATAATCCGAGAATGAATTTCATGGCACTCCTCTTATTTATTGTTTGTCCGCCAATCGGCGGACATCAATCATTATTTTTCTCCGTTGCGTTGATATTTATCCTCTATGCGAAGTTTATATTACCCGCAATTCCGATCTCGCCGGCCGCATTGAGTAAACGCACATGAATCTCACGCTTCGGTCTCCGCCATTTGCCGGGCCGCGGCATAGTCAATCTCGGCTTTATTATCCTCGTAGTAGGCTAAACATTCATACACCTGTGCCCGCGTCAACGATGGGAAACCATGCGCCACGTCATCTACGGCGGCCCCGTTGAGGATTAAACCGATTACATCGTGAACGGCGATCCGTGTTCCGGCCACAACCGCGCGACCGGACCGCACTCCATCAACCGAAACGATGTATCGGCAAGCTTGTTCAATCGTGTCCATGCTTGGTATACTTTCACTGCCGTCCCATAGGGACGCCAAGACTGTAGGCGTTTAGGCCGCAGGCTGTAGGTCGGAATCAATAAAACACATCGTCAAAAAACCGGAACTGAAGTTTGCAAAACATCAGTAAAGTTTTCGTTTTTTTCGTGATTTTACTACAGCCTACCTGCCCGCAGTGCTTCGCTCAGCGATGCAGGCGGGCAGCCCTCAGCCTACAGCCTGCGCATCCTATGGGATGCTATTGGCATACTTTTTTTATAAGAATGGCAGAATACCATAAATTGTCCACTATTTAAAGCTCGTTTTCCCCGTCGGCCTTTGCCACAATATCCTGCAATGAACACTCCCCTGGAACAAACCCCCTCGCCCGGACAGCACCGGCTGGCCTTCTGCGGCGATACGATCGAATTCACGCTCCGCTTGCCGCGCCCGGAGCGGGGCGAGGCCCGCCTGCGCACCAACATCGGCCATGCCGAAACCGCCCGCCGCGAAATCGTGCGCGAGGCCGCCGAACACCAGAAACGCCTGGCCGAAGACTGGTTCGATATTCCCATGACGCGGGTTGACGACTCGCTTTATCGCCTGACCCTGCCTTTGCTGGAGCCCGGCCATTTCGAGGCCAAGGCGCTGTTCTTGCCGGAGAGCGCCAATCAACCCCGCTGGCCGGAAGGCACAAACACCGTGATCAATGTGCACCCGGCGGAATATTGCTGTGCCAACAGTCTTTACAATGCGTTTGTCCGCCAGTTCGGCCGGGAGCGCCACACGCCGCCGGCTTTCACGCCTTCACAAACCAAAGGCATCCAGGCCTTGCAAGCCAACGGCTACGCCGTGATTCCGCCATCGGGCACGTTCCGCGACGTCATCCGTCAGTTGGATTTCATTATCGGCCGCCTGCGCTGCCGCTCGCTCATGCTCCTTCCCATTCACCCCACCCCGACCGTTTACGGACGCATGGGCGCGTTCGGCAGTCCCTATGCGGCGCTCGATTTCATGGACGTTGACCCGGCCCTGGCCGAGTTCGACCCCAAGGCCACGCCGTTGGAGCAGTTCGGCGAACTGGTGGACGCCGTTCACGCGCGCGGCGCGCGCCTCTTTCTGGATATTGCCATCAACCATACCGGCTGGGCCGCCAAAATCCACGCCGAACATCCCGATTGGCTTATGCGCGAACCCGACGGCACGATCCGCTCGCCCGGCGCGTGGGGCGTGGTATGGAGCGATTTGACCGAGATCGATCATCAGCAGGTGGCGTTGTGGCATTATCTGGCGGAGGTGTTCCTGACCTGGCGCCGGCGCGGCGTGGACGGGTTCCGGTGCGACGCCGGCTATATGATCCCCGTGTCCGCCTGGGAATTCATCGTCGCCACGGTGCGCCGCGAATTCCCCGACACGCTCTTTTTGCTCGAAGGGCTGGGCGGCAAGCTGGAAACCACCACGACACTCCTTAACGCCGCCAACCTGAATTGGGCCTACTCCGAGCTGTTCCAGAACTACGACCGCCGGCAGATCGAGGGCTATTTGCCAGGCGCCATCCGCGTTTCCGAGGCCGACGGACTCCTGGTGAACTTCGCCGAAACGCACGATAACAACCGCCTGGCATCGCGCTCGATTCCCTACGCCCGCATGCGCACGGCGCTGGCGGCGCTATGCTCCAGCAACGGCGCGTTCGCTTTTGCCAACGGCGTGGAATGGCATGCCACCGAAAAGATAGACGTGCACGGCCGCACCGCGCTTGCCTGGGGCGCCGACGAAAACCAGGTGGACCGGATTACGCGGCTGAACTGCATCCTGCAAACCCATCCGGCCTTCTTCGCCGGGGCGCGCCAGCGCCTGATCCAACAGGGCAACGGCAATAGCATCGCGCTCCTCCGCCATGCTCCCGCTGCCGACCGGCGCCTCCTGGTTCTGGTCAACCTGGACGACAGCGCCATCCAGCCGGTCGCGTGGAATTCCGGCGATGCGGGCCTGCCCAATCGCGAACTAACCGATTTGCTGACCGGCCGCGCGGTGGCCGTTTCCTCATCGGACGGTTCAAATCGTTTGGATCTGGCCCCGGCCGAGGTTTTGTGCCTTACTCCGGATCGCCGCGATTTGGATCCGATTTTGGCGGCCGAGTCCCGGCCTATAAAGAGCCGGGATTTGACGCTGGACGTTATCCGGCGCCAGGGCTTGCGCGCCAAGGCGCTGGAGATTGTCAAGACCTGCCGCGGTCTGGGCGATTTTTCCGCGCTGGATCCCGACCGGTTGGCGGCGGAACTGGCGGAAAATCCGGCCGCTTTTTGCCGGCGCCAGGATGCGCCGGGCGCGGCGCCGCGGGTCATCGCCTGGGAATGGCCGCGCGATTTGAAACGCGAGGTCATGATCCCGCCCGATCATTTCCTTTATTTGCGCGCGGCGACGCCGTTTTGCGCGCGGATCGAAGCGGGCCGTCCCGCCTTCGCCGAGGCCGCGGCGGGCAGGCAGGAGAATTCGCTCCCCGCCGCGGATGGCCGCCATTTTATCCTGTTCTGTCCCAATGACGCGCCGCCGGCGCCGCATGCAGTCTGCTTAAAACTTTCCGTTTATGAACCGGAAGGCGCCCGGCACGCAACCGCGCGCCTGCTGTTTCTGCCGCCGGGCGCCGCGCCGCGCGCGCCGCTGGCGTTCACCCACAAAGACCTGCTCGATACGCACCCCGTGTTCCTCAGCGCCAACGGGCGCGGCGGCATGTTGCGCGCGCCGGTGCGATGGGCGGAAGTGCGCAGCCGCTACGACGCCCTGCTGGCCGGCAACCTTAATCCGGATTACCCCGAGGACCGGCGCATCATGCTGACGCGCTGCCGCGCGTGGCTGGTGTTTCAAGGCTATTCCCAGGACATCACGAGCGACCGCCTGCGGACGTTCCACCTCGGCGAGAATTCCGGTCGGTGGCGCTTCCGCGTGCCGTTCGGTTTCGGCCAATCCGTGTTTCTCGATATTCACGCCGAAATGATTCCGGAACGGAACGCTGTGCGCCTGATGTTTTGCCGGTTGCCCTGCGCATCCGCCGAAAACTGCCTGGCCGACGACCGGGTCGCGCAATTGATCGTCCGGCCGGACATCGAAGACCGTTCGTTCCACGAGGACACCAAGGCGTTCCTGGGCCCGGAGCGGGCCTGGCCCGCCGCCGTGCATCCCGAACCCGATGGGTTCACGTTCGCGCCAGACCCCGCCCGGCGGTTATACGCGGCCGTCTCCGCCGGCGGTTTTCAGCCGGAGCCCGAATGGCAATACATGGTGCATCATCCCGTGGAGGCGGAGCGCGGCCTGAACGCCGATTCCGATTTGTTCAGTCCCGGGTACTTCCGCTGTCCCTTGGCCGGCGGCGCCAAAATCGAACTGCTGGCGCAGATCCTGACACCGGCGGAAAACGAGCGAATAAAGCCACAATCGAATCGAAACATGATTATGGAGGGTGGCAGGCCCCTGCCGCCGTTGGCGGCGGCGACGGAGGCCCGTCGCCCTCCAATAATGTTCTCCGCAAAAAGCGCGCCTGTTGCGAATAGAGACACTGCGCGCGACTTTCCTCCGCCGGACGCGCCGCTCCTTGAAATCCTGGAGCGCGCCATGCGGCAGTTTATCGTCCGGCGCGGCGAAAACAAAACCGTGATCGCCGGGTATCCCTGGTTCCTCGACTGGGGCCGCGACACGTTTATCTGCGCGCGCGGTTTGATCGCCGCCGGCCGGGTGGAGGAGGTCACGGCGATCCTCAAGCAGTTCGCGGCCTTCGAGCAGGACGGCACGTTGCCGAACATGATTAACGGCGCCGATGCCCGCAACCGGGACACATCCGATGCGCCCCTGTGGTTTATTGTCGTCTGCGCGGACCTCTGCCGCGCGGCTGGCCATCCCGACTCTCCGAGAGGTCGGAACCTGCTGGCGGAACAGTGCGGGGAACGCACTCTGCGCCAGGTTCTGGAATCCATCGCCGCAGGGTATCGGCGCGGCACGCCCAATGGCATTCGCATGGATCCCGGGAGCGGTTTGATTTTCAGTCCGGCCCATTTCACGTGGATGGATACGAACCACCCCGCCGGCTCGCCCCGCGAAGGCTACCCCATCGAAATCCAGGCGCTCTGGTTTGCGACATGCTCATTCCTGGCCGGCTTGGATAAGCCCGCCGCGCCCTGGCGGGAGCTGGCCGACCGCGTGCGCGCATCGATTTTCCGGTATTTCTGGAATGAGTCCCGCGGTTATTTTGCCGATTGCCTGCACGCGCCGGCCGGCATAAGCGCGGCGCAAGCCGTGCCGGACGACGCCCTGCGGCCCAATCAACTCCTGGCGCTGACCCTGGGCGCGGCGACCGAACAAGCCATCGGCGAGCGCGTCCTGGAAGCCTGCGCGGAATTGCTCGTGCCCGGCGCCATTCGCACGCTCGCCAACCGGCCCGTGGAATATCCGTTGCCCATTGTGCGCGACGGCCGGCGGCTCAACGATCCCCTGCGGCCTTATTGGGGGCTTTACGAGGGCGATGAAGATACGCGCCGCAAACCGGCCTATCACAACGGCACGGCGTGGACCTGGGTTTTTCCGTCGTTTTGCGAAGCCTGGGTTAAAGTGTACGGCAATGCCG
Source organism: Kiritimatiellia bacterium (assembly GCA_041653875.1). Classification (GTDB taxonomy): domain Bacteria; phylum Verrucomicrobiota; class Kiritimatiellia; order JAAZAB01; family JAAZAB01; genus VSJD01. The sequence continues at coordinate 11,781 of JBAZEM010000025.1, read as the reverse complement.
GGCGCGCCGCGGCGCTGGCGTGGCTGGGCAGCAGCATCCGGCTCATGAAGAGCGGCTGCCTGGGCCAGATTCCAGAAATCGTGGATGGCGATTACCCGCATACCCAACGCGGCTGCGATGCCCAGGCCTGGGGCGTGACCGAACTGTACCGCGTGTTGAAACAGATCGACAAGGCATGAAACGTTCGCAACTACTCGGGTATTCAGGAGTCAGGAGCCAGAATTCAGAATGGCATGCGCATTCGCCTCCCGCAACTGTTTCCAACCGCGGGAACGTTCGCGCCAAACGATAAACAGCAATCGCGAACTGGTGGGACTTCCGTCAAACCGCCAAATCTTAGAATGTCTTTGCTGGGGGATCTCATTCTGACTCCTGAATTCTGAATTCCGACTACCTCCCCGGCAACTTCAAGCTTGCATTCAACGCGCCGATTTCCTACCGTATCGCCTTCGTTGGAGGCTTAGCTCAGTTGGTAGAGCAGCTGACTCTTAATCAGCGGGTCGCCGGTTCGAGCCCGGCAGCCTCTACCATCCCGATGCAGGCGCATGCCACCGGGATGCCACGGCGTGGCCCATCGGCAAACGGGCCAAGCCGGGTGTTTTAACTCCCTTATCCCAAGGACAACCGTTTTGTTCCCGTTTCAAGTCCGCAATAATCCCGCCCTTTTGCCCGCCAACGCATGATGTTGGCCGCTTCTTTCAGGCTGCCGCCGGCCGCGATGAAGCCGCTTGCGAAAACCGGGGCGTCACTCATGTGCCCATGCATCGGACGATACTCGCGGTCAGGCCGGAGATAAAATCAGCTTCGCCGAACCGCTCGGCATTGGTCCGGATCGCGAGGGGGTCCCACTTGGTTGCCGCAGCCTGCTCAACGGCCTCCAGCAGGGCGCCTTCGGTTTGAGCGTGGAAAAAAACCCCGGTTTGGCCGGCCACGACCGTTTCCAGCGCGCCGCCGGCGCCGTAGGCCACCACCGGCCGGCCGCAGGCCTGGGCCTCCACCGGCACGATGCCGAAATCCTCCACGCCCGGAAAAACCAGCAGGCGGCAATGGCGGTAAAGATCGCGGATGCGCCCGTCATCCACTCGCCCCAGAAATTCGATGCGCGCACCCGCCAAGCGTTGCAGACGCTTTAATTCCGTGCCCGCGCCCGCAATTTTTAACGGATATCCCAGACGATTATAGGCCCGCACGGCCAACTCGATTTTTTTATACGGCACCAGCGCCGAAACAATCAGGTCATAGGCGCCGGAAACACGGATGCATTGCTGATCTCCGATTGTTGATTGCCGATTGCCGATCTCTGATCTCTGGTCCGGGCTCGGCGTCCAAAATTCCGTATTGACCGGCGGATAGACCACGTCGGACTCGCGTCCGTAAAATTCCAGGATTCGTTTCCGCACGTGGCGGCTCAAAGCCACAAACCGATCCACGCGGTCGCAGGTCGCGCGGTCCCAGGCACGCAAGCGGTCCAGGCACGGAGTGAGCGCCATTTTTTTAAGCGGGTTTCTCCCGAAATATTCCTCGTAAAACAGCCAGGCATAGCGCATGGGAGTGAAGCAGTAACACAGGTGTTTGGCGCCTTTGGGCGGACGCAGGCCCTTGGCCACACAATGGCTCGTGCTGATCAGCAGATCCGCGGCCTTCGGATGCAAGCGCTCGATGGCGCCGGGAAAGAGCGGCAAAAAATAGCGGTAGTGCCGTGAAATGCCCGGCACACGCTGAAGCCACGAGGCCGTCACCGGATGCGCCGCGATGACTTCCGAAACCGCCGCCGGATTGTGGAGCAGCGTGTAAATCGGCGCGTTTGGGAAAATGCGGCACAAGACTTCCAGCACGCGCTCTCCGCCGCGCATGCCGGTCAGCCAGTCGTGGGAAAGGAGAACCCGATCAGGCAATTTTCGATTTTCAATTGCCGGTTTTTGATTGGATTGTTCAGGCGGTGCTGTCATAAATTACCATCGGGTTGCCGCCATAAGGGATTGCCTGTTTCTGATATTGGAAATGGAAGTTGTGCTTGTCTGTGCAATCGGCAATTTAAAATCGGAAATCGAAAATATTGTTGCATCTCAATTCTTCATAGGGAAGCCGCTTTTCGATAGGCTTCCAAGGTCATGCGCGCGGTGGTTTCCCAGGTGAATTTATGCGCTCGCCGGAGGCCGCGCGCGCGCATATCGCGCGCCAGACGCGCATCGGTCAACACGCGCCGCATGGCTTCGGTCAAGCCGATCGTGTCCTGCGGTTGAACGATCAGCGCGGCGCCCCCGGACACTTCCGGAAGCGACCCCTTGTTGCTGCAGACGACCGGCGTGCCGCAGGCAAAGGCTTCCAGCACAGGCAGTCCAAATCCTTCATACCACGAGGGCTGGACGAATACATCGGCGTTTTGGTACTCGCGCACCAGGCGGTCATCGGGCAAGTAACCTAACCACGTTATCGCGTCGGTGACGCCCAATTTTTCGGCGCGCCGCGATGCTTCCGGATACCGCCGGTCCTTGGGGCCAACGATGCGCAACTCCACCGGCGATTGGTATTGCTTGCGCAGCTCGGCGAAGGCTTCGATTAAGCCCGCCAGATTTTTATACGGGTCCGCCCGGCCCACCCAAAGAATTGTTTGTGCGGCTCCGGCGTCGCCCGGCGTCCAGCCCGTGACGCCGGAAACACATGAAGCGTCAAGCGTTGAGCGTTGGGCGCCAAAACTCATGGATGCGGGCTGAAAAGCAGGCAAGACGCCCAACGGAATCGCCAGCACGCGCTCGGGCGGCAGACGCAAATGACGGACAACGTCGTCCCGTGCAGACCGGCTGTCGGTAAGGACCAGATCCGAGCGCGCGGCCACCTCGCGCATCAGCCGGCGGTACAGCAGGAAAAACCGCCGCTTCCAGGCGCGCGGCGCATAGTCGGGAAACATCAGCGGGATCAGGTCGTGAATGGTCGTCACACACCGAATGCGTCCCGCCTTTCCGCGGGGAAAGGCGCGCAAGGGAATCATATAGTTAGGGGAATGAAAAACATCCAGGGCGGCTTCCGCCAGCAGGCCGGGGAGGCGGAGCTGGTTGCGGATGGAAAACAGGCCGAAGGGCAAAAGACACGCGCTGAAATTGGGCGCGCGGAGCAAGTCCGTCTCCGCCACGGTCCGGTCGCGCAGGGCCGGGTCACTGAAATAAATCGCGAACTCATGCGCGTGTTCCAGGCGGGCCAAATGCCGGATAAGTTCGCGGGTATAGGAGCCGATCCCCGACAGTTCCTTGAAAATCCAACGCGCATCGATGCCGATCTTCACGCGGCCGCCTTTCGATAAACAGCCCAGGTTTGGCGGGCCGTTTCGCGCCAGGTATAGCGTTGGGCCCAGGCGCGGCCTTTTTCGATCGCGGCGCGCCGCATGGCGCTGTCGGACAGCAGGCGCAGGGCTTCCCCCGCCCAGCGTTCGGCGTCGAACTCCGCAATCAGGCGGGCGCCCGCACCCAGCGTTTCAGGAAGCGCGCCGGCCGTCGAGGCGAGCACCGGCGCGCCGCACAACATGGCCTCCAGCGGCGGGAACCCGAATCCCTCGTGTAGGGACGGGAACAGAAACAATTCGGCGCCCGCATATAACGCGGGGAGTTCATTGTCGCCAACGTATTCCAGGTAGCGGATGGCGTGTTTGCGCGGGGAGGCGCGCAGGCGCGCCAGGATCGGCTCGTATTTCCAGCCGCGCATGCCGGCAATCACCAGATCGCCGTCAAAAGCGGTCATGGCTTCAAAAACGCTTGCCAGAAAAGCCGTGTTCTTGCGCGGCTCCAGCGTGCCGACCGTCAGCAGATAAGGACGCGCAAGGCCGCGCTCCCGTCGCAGGCGCGCCACCGTTTCCGGATCCGGAGGACGCAGGTGGTCCGCCACACCCAGCGGGATGGAAAACACCTTGGCCGGGTCCGCGCGCAATAGTTCGGTAATTTCCCCCGCGCTGAAGCGCGAATCCGTAATAATGGCATCGGCGCGCCGGACAGTATCGGCGATGCGGGCCTTTAAGTAAGCCAGGTTTTTGGCCTCGGCCATCCCGGGGAAACGCAGAAAACTGACATCGTGCACCGTGACCACAGTCCGGCCGGCCGCGAGCGGCGGAATGATGAAATTAGGGAAATGATAGACGTCAGCCTGTCCCGCCAGCCAGTCGAAGGGCGGCCAACACAGGGTTTTCCAGCTTTTCTGGACAAGCCGGCCGGGGCACCAGCGGATGGCTTGCTGATCCAGGCCGGGGGTGGGAAACGTCAGCCCGCGCCGCCGGAAATCGAAATAGAACAGCCGGAGCCGGTCCGTGCCGCAACTTTCGCCGAGGTGCTCGACCAGCGCGCGGGTATAGCGGCCCACCCCGGCGCGCTGGGCGACCGCCGGTTGAATATCAAGGCAAACGTTCATAGCTCCTTTTTTTGAGTTGACAAATACCGGCATCATTCTAATAAAGATACCCGATCATACAAGCAACTATAGTATTTATGATTGTTGATTTCCGATTGAAGAAGAACTCGAAAACAAATTTTGCTTATGAAGTTGTTCTTTCCGAACCATGAACACCTCCAACCTGACCATGTCCATGCGCAAAAAAGCTCAATTCGAAAAATTGCGGGCCTCGGAACTGTATTGCCCGGTCTGCCGTAAGCTCCAACCCGTGCGCGAACGTCTCTTACTGGTACTGCCGAATGCCGAATTGTATGATTACCGATGCATAACCTGCGGCCTTTCGTTGGGGTCCCGCGAGGTCAAGGCGTCCGCTCCGGGACTGGTTTCCGCCTCGTCCCTGCCCGCCCGCCATCGGCCGAGCCCGGGGAAGCATGGATAATGGTTGATGGTCAATGGCTAATGTTGAGTCGGTAATTATTCGTTCTGACAGAAGCCCCCGATTTGCGGCCGTGAACGGTGTTTTACCGTATATTCACCCTGATTCGGAGGGCTCCGTTTTCATAAACCACAATCCATTTGCCATTTTCACTGAGGCGCACGATGATTGCATGGAAACGTAATCTGGTCATGGTGGGACTGTCCCAGTTCTTCTCGATGATGGGCTTTTCGTTCGCCATGCCGTTTGCCCCTTATTACATTCAGCAATTGGGCATTATTGAGCCGAACGAACTGAAAATGTGGTTGGCGCTGTTCACAGCGGCGGCGCCGCTGGCATTGGCCGTGGCGTCGCCTATCTGGGGCGTGCTAAGCGACCGTTATGGACGGCGGCTCATGCTGTTGCGGGCCAATTTCGGCGGCATGCTCGTGCTGGCCCTGATGGGCGTGGTGACCAACGTGCAGATGCTGGTCTTCTTGCGCCTGTTGCAGGGCGTACTGACCGGAACAGTGAATGCCGCCCAGACATTTGTCTCCGTGCAAAGCCCGCCGCACCGCAGCGGCATGGTGCTGGGCTCGCTCAGCGCCGCCATCTTTTCCGGCAGTATGCTGGGCGCATTCGCGGGCGGCCTGTTTGCCGAATCGTTCGGATATCGGACAGCTTTTCTGGCTTCAGGCGCATTTTTATTGTTGGCCGGACTGCTGATCGCATTCGGCACACGCGAGGAATTTGTGCGGCCGGTGGAAGAAGAGGCCGATTCAATGGAAGTTCGGGCGCGGATGTTCTGGGGAAAAATCGGCCCGGCCCTGCCAATCCTGGCCTTGATGGCGGTCATGGGATTTGTATTATCGTTCGACGGCGCCTGGTTGCCGCTGTTGGTCCAGGAAATTCATGGTTCGCTAAAAGGCGCCGCATTCTGGACCGGATCGCTTGCGGCCGTCGGCGGCATTGCCGGGTTCCTGGCCGGACCGATCATCGGACGCTTTGCCGACCGGGTTGCGCCGCCACGCATTGCAAAGATTTCGGCCTTCGGCGCGGGGCTGATGATGCTCTTAGTCGGGTTGGCCCATGGATTTGGAATGCTGTTTGGAGCCCGGTTTGGGGCAATCTTCTGCGCCGGCGGGTTGGATCCGGTATTCCAAATCTGGCTGGCTAAAATTACGCCGCCGTCCTCACGGGGCTTTTTTTTCGGGTGGGCCGTGACGACTCGTTCTTTGGGTTGGATGATGGCGCCACTGGCCAGTGGCGCAGTGGCCTGGATATTCGGACTGCGTGCGGTTTTTTTTGCGGCCGCGGCGTTTTTCTTTCTGCTGATCCCATTGATTGCGTTGATTGGCCGCTATCTCCCCCCGCCTCCGGCGAACTGCTCTGTTCCCAAACTCTAATTCAGGACGGCGGGACCAAGCCCCTGGCGTGGCAAACAGCACCGCGGGGTCCTGCCTTGCGGAAGTCCGCAGAACGCGGTTTTACGCGCCTGCGTTAAGCGCATGCACAGGAATTCCAAGATTGCAGCCGCGAGGCGACCCCCGCCGCCGGGGTTTCGCCCCCCTCCTTGGTTTGTCTTGAACCGGTTTTCCTTCCTCGCCGAACGCCACAGCCCATCTGCCGAGCGTAGCAAGACGGACTGAAACGGAAGGCAGGCGGTCGCCGGGGACAAAGCCGGCCGAAGACGATGGCTTTTTTGACGGCATAGCCCAGTTCGTAAATGGGAATACCGGCTTTCCCCTCGTTTCATTTGCGAATCGCCGGTATTATATGTCATAATACACGTCAAGTATTATTTTCAATAGCATCCCACAGGATGCTCAGGCTGTAGGCTGAGGGCTGTAGTAAAATCACGGAAAAAACGAAAACTTTACTGATGTTTTGCAAACTTCAGTTCCGGTTTTTTACCAATGTGTTTTATTGATTCCGACCTACGGCCTAAACGCCTACAGTCTTGGCGTTCCTATGGGACGGCAGTGTATTATTTTAAAATATGTAACTCTCGGTTGCATGGGTGAGGGTGGACGGCTGAAAACGTAAGGGGTGTATGGGCGTATCGGTGTATGGGGGTACGGATGCATGGAACGTGCGTTTTACGCCCATACCCCCAGACTCCGTTACTCCCTTACTTCCCTGCTGTCCCGGGGAACCCTTTGCGCCGCAGGCGCGCGGGGACGCCTGCGTTATAGGCGTCGAAGAAGGCGGCCACGTCGGGCGCGCTTGCCCCGCCTTCCGCGGCCAGCGACAAGCCCACGCGTCGCAGGTCCCGGGCCGCCCGCCGGCGGGTAATCCAGCCGCGCCGGCGCACGCCATCCAGATCCACGACCCATAACTGTCGGGGATCCGCAATGGCGCACAACACGTTTTCATGCTTCAAGTCGCGATTGAAAAAACCGTTGCGGTGAAAGGCGGCGGCCAGTCGGCCATAGGCGCGCATGACCTCCGCGCGCATTACGGGGTCGCTTACTCGGCGCTGGAGCCAGGCGGTCAAGGGCTCGGTGTGTTCCAGCTCGGCCGTGAGGACTTGTTCGGACCGCCGCAAACCGAAACGGCGCTCGACGAACCAGGCGATCGGCGTCGGCGTGGGGATGCCGCAATCCGCCAGGCGGCGGCCCATCAGAAAAGCGCGGCGCGTGCGCGAGGGGCGCAGTCCGAAGCGCCAGCCGCGCCAGCCGGCCAATGGCCGATATTCTTTCAAGACCATTCCAGCCCGCGCAGTCACGCGACAGCCCGCATAGGCCTTCAGCACACGACTGCCAGGCGCTTCCGTCCGGGCTTGGGAATTCATGGACGGCGATGGGCCTCCATCGCCGTCCGTTGTCAGCGTGGTTTCCGCCTGCGCCTGGGAATCCCTGGCCGGCGGGCAGGCGAGCCAGTCGCCTAACCGGGTTTCCTCGCCCGGCCGGACGTGCCACAACCGCCCGTGTAGGCGCAAGGGTCGGCCGCAATTTGCCGCGCGCGCCAACGTCCAGATCAGCAGACCGGCAAGCATGACCGTCGCCAGGATCGAATCCATGAAATCGTTGCGTTTTCCCAGCCAGGGCACCAGGGGCGCGGGCGGATAGAACATTGTGATCATGCTGTGCAATTTAATCATCCAGACCCAGCCCACGTGCGCGCCAACGCTCAGCCAGATGGTTTGGGTGCGGATCACGAACGCGCATAAAACGATACCCAGCAGGCTCAAGTTGACGAATTGGAGCGCCAGGTGGGGAATCTTCCAAAACGTTGTGAACGTGGAAGCGAACACGGCATTGGTCACGGACAGGAACGATGGGCCGACAAACGCTTCCCGGGAAGGTTCGATAAAATGGGCCACGGCAAAGACGATGCTGGATAACACCGCCGCCGGCCAGGCGCGCCAGATGCGGGCCAGCACGCGAAACAGGATGCCGCGCACCACGGTTTCCTCAAAGAAGCCCACCGCCAGCGCCGAGAGCAGCAAAGCCCCGGCCTTGATTAGAACGGATGTGGGACTGATGTCGATATACAGGCGATGAATTCCGGTCAGAGTGGTCAGCGTGCCGATCGCACCCATGGTGAGGATGCCCAGGATCATACCGGTCCGCAGACCGGTGTGCCACAGACGCCATGACCGGTTGGGGTCGGTCGTCGTGAATCCGCAATCCTTCCATCCCCGCCATCCGGCGCGCCACAGGAAAATCGCCAGAAAGGCGATGGAAAATCCCAGCAAACAGCGGCGCATGACTTTGGCGCCGCCTTCCTCGATCAGGTAGGCGCCGGCAACTCCACCCCAGGCGTGGGCGCCATTCATGATCAAGACACTCAATGCCGATGCCAGCCACATCCCCGCGGTCAGGAACAGCGCCGCCAGGGCCAGCGCCTGCCAGAAGGAAATGACGGGTTGGGAGGGGCTGTGCATAACTGCTCGCAAGTAGTCAGAAGACAGAAGCCAGTAGTCAGATTCAGAACATCCGGAAGACAGGGTTTTTAATTCTGACTTCTGAATCCTGACTTCTGAATTCTGGCTCTCAGATTGCCCGGAAAGCCAGCGCGGCGTTGTGGCCGCCGAAGCCCATGGAATTGCTCAGGGCCAGCCGGATTTTCTTCTCGCGCGCCGTATTGGGCACGTAGTCCAGGTCGCATTCCGGGTCGGGGGTTGTGTAATTGATGGTCGGCGGCACGATGCCGTGCTTGATCGCCAAGGCGCAGATGGCGGCCTCCACGGCGCCGGCGGCGCCCAACATATGACCGGTCATGGACTTGGTCGAGCTGACCATGACCCGGCGGGATTGATTTTCGCCCAGGGCCCGTTTGATGCCCCGCGTTTCGCAGCGGTCGTTGAGCGTTGTGCTGGTGCCGTGGGCGTTGATATAATCCACATCTTCGACGGTGGCGCGCGAATCCTGGATGGCCCGCCGCATGGCGCGCGCGGCGCCATCGCCATCCTCGTCCGGCGCGGTTTCGTGGAAGGCGTCGCAGGTGGCGCCATAACCGGAAAGTTCGCAATAGATCGGCGCGCCCCGCTTGCGGGCGTGTTCCAATTCTTCGAGCACCAAAATGCCGGCGCCCTCGCCGATGACGAAGCCGTTGCGTTCCTTATCGAAGGGGCGGCTGGCCTTGGCGGGGTCTTCGTTGCGCGTGCTCAACGCGCGCAGGGCGCAGAAGCCGGCGAAGGCCAACTCGCAGATGCTGGCGTCGGAGCCGCCGGAAATCATCACATCCGCGTCGCCGTATTGAATGAGGCGCAGGGCATCGCCCAGCGCGTGGCTGGCCGAGGCGCAGGCGGAGACCACCGCATAATTAGGCCCCTTGAACTGATGTTCGATGGCAATCAGGCCGGAAGCCATGTTGCAAATCATTTGCGGAATCATGAACGGACTGCAGCGCTCCGGTCCTTTTTCCATCAGGATCCGGTGCTGAACCTGGAGCGATTGCAGGCCGCCGATGCCGGAGGCCACAATAATGCCCACGCGGTCGGGATCTTCCTTGGCCGCTTCCAAGCCGGCATCCGTGATCGCCATTTTGGCGGCGCCCAAGGCATAATGACAATACAGGTCGGCGCGGCGCTGGTCTTTCTTGCTTAAAAAGTCGTTCGGATTGAATTCGACGACTTCGCCGGCGATCCGGGAGGGATAGGGCGATACATCGAACGCCTGCACGCGCCGAACCCCGGAAACACCCGCCAGATTGCGTTCCCAGAAGCGCTTGACGTCGCAACCCAGGGGTGTAACGACGCCGATCCCGGTGATAACTACTTTTCGCATACTCGTCGCACCTTAAACGTTGAGAACCACCATAAAAAAAAGGGAAACATCAGCAAAGATTTTTTACCACGAAACACACGGAACACACGAAATGGATGAGGATTAGATTCTGTTTGCCTGCCCGAAGTGCTACGCCCAGCGTTGCAGGCGTGTCATTGCCAAAAATAAAATATACAGTATTTTTTCGCTAAATTTTCGTGTATTTAGTGTGTTTCGTGGTTAAAAAACTTCGCTGGGTTGCGGATATCCTGCATTATAGGCGGGTGATAAAAAGGCCGAGGCGGTCTTCCCGGTTCCTCGGCCTTTAAATCCATGCCCCCTTATTCGCCGAACCCTTTTTCCTTAAGATAATTCACGACGGCGCCAACGGTGGTCAGTTTTTCGGCTTCTTCATCCGGAATTTCAGCGCCGAATTCCTCTTCGAAGGCCATGACCAATTCGACGGTGTCCAGGGAATCCGCGCCAAGGTCTTCGATAAAGGACGCTTCCGGCGTCACCTGTTCCGGGTTCACGCCCAATTGTTCCACGATAATATCGCGTACTTTTTCCTCAAGTGCCATTGTTTTAACCTCCTACCTTGTTGTTACATCACCATGCCGCCACTGATGCTTAAAACCTGACCGGTCATGTAGGCGGACGCAGGACCGGCCAGGAACAAAACCACGTTGGCCACATCGTCAGGCAAACCGAACCGCCCCATCGGAATGGCCTCCAACATTTTTCCCCGCACCGCCTCCGGCAACGCCGCGGTCATCTTGGTCTCGATGAAGCCCGGCGCCACGGCATTGACGCGAATATTGCGCGACGCCAACTCGCGGGCCGCCGACTTGGTCAACGCAATTACTCCCGCCTTGGAAGCGGCATAATTACACTGGCCGGCATTTCCGATCAAGCCTATAATGGAAGCCAAATTAACGATGACCCCGGACTTCTGTTTGATCATGCCCCGGGAGACTGCCTTTGTAAATAAAAAAGCGCCCTTCAGATTGACGGCGAGGACCTGGTCCCAATCCTCCTCCGACATCCGCACCAGGAACCCGTCGCGCGTGATTCCGGCGTTGTTGACCAGGATATCCAGCCGTCCGAAGGCTTTCAGCGCCTCATCCACGGTTTGTTGGACACTCTTGGCCTGGCTGACATCCGTGGCCAGCGTCAAGGCCTTGCGCCCCAAGACCGTGATGGCCTGCTCGGTTTCCGCCAGCCAGTCCCGGTTCAAGTCGCATGCAACCACATCGGCGCCTTCCGCGGCCAGTTTTTCGGCGATCGCCCGGCCGATGCCGCGCGCCGCACCCGTCACCAAAGCTTTTTTCCCGTCCAATTGTCCCATGACAGTTCCTTTTACCGTTGTCCGACTTGTCCACCATAGCCTTGGCGACGGTGGATTACCAAACTGATTCAATGAAGCGGGTCGTTTTGTAACAAAAAACCGCGTGGGTGTCTATAGTTTGTTTTGACATAGTTTGTTTTGTGCAGTTGTTGCGCAGGATCGACTGGTGGGGGCGCAACCTGGATGAGTCTTACCGCAAAAAACATTTTATTCTATAGCATCATTGACTGAGGAGCAGGAAGAGAGCTTGGGCGTGTGGCTTGCAAAGGGCGGGACGCGGAAAGCGGTAAGCGTGCATGCGGTTCAATGCCGAAGTCCAAGCAGTAGCCGGCAGACGCTGACATGGTCGGGGCTGGTCTCGCTCTGGACGGCAGCCGGCGGGGGCAGTCCATTGTCCAGCGGAGCCCAGTTGGCGGCGGATCAGGGCGCCA
>JBAZEM010000024.1:0-38467 GCA_041653875.1 Kiritimatiellia bacterium | reverse complement strand
TTTGAAAACGGAGTTTTTGGTGTCTGTTACGTTGATCATGACCAATAAAACCGGTTAGCCGTATAATTTTTCGGGTTCTATCAAGAAAAGGCTACAAATTAAAAGTTGATGAATAGATCAGGCTAAATCACTAAATCGCTGAATCGCTCAATTTCTTCTACGGCAGGCTGATGCGCAGTAGTCTGCTGGCGCCGTCGGTATCCAGGTTGGCCATTTCGTACTTCTTGAGGCAGTCCGGCATCAGGACCGTGGCGCCCGGGGTTACATCCACCAGTACGCTCCCCGACTTGATCCGCACCAGCCCTTTTTCCAGGAACAGAGCATGGAAACTGTGGGTGTCCAGCGGACAATCCAACATGCCCGGCACGGTCAGTTCTTCGAATCGAAAATAGGGCGTGCGCAAGCGCTCCACTATAAGGTTGTCTTTGGTGGGCGCCGCGCCGGGCGCGGGTGGCGCGGTTTGACAGGTGGCGGCAACGCCTTGCCACTGGATGACTTTTATGGCTTGTTCGATGTGCAGTTCGCGCGGTTTGCCGTCCGCGCCAACCCGGTTCCAGTCGAAGACACGGTAGGTTGTGTCGGAATTCTGCTGGACTTCCAGGATGAGGCCGCCCGCGCCAATGGTGTGGACACAGCCGCCGGGGATGTAGATTGCGTCCCCCTGGTGCACGCGCACTTGTTTGAGCAGGTCGCCAATCCGTCCGGTCGCAAGCGCTTTCCGGAACGAGCTTTCATTCACGCCGGGTTGGAACCCGACAAACACTTCGGCGCCCGGGTCCGCATCCAGCATATACCACATTTCAGCTTTCGCTTCGCCGCCCACCGCCTTGGCGGCGGCTTCGTCCGGATGCACCTGCACGCTCAGGCGTTCCTTGGCGTCAATCAGTTTGATCAGCAGTGGAAAGCGTTCCAGCGGGCGGCCCAACAGTTCGGTGCCGTAGGCTTGGGTCAATTCGTGAATATCCTTGCCGGCCAGTGAGCCGTTGATCGCCACGTTGGCGCCCTCGGCCCGGTCGGCGATTTCCCAGGATTCGGCGTAAATCCCGGGCGGCAGGGAGCGGCCGTAGCGGCGGACAATCCGGTCTCCGCCCCAGATGTAATTCTTATAGATCGGCTTGAACATTAACGGGTAAAGCGGCGGCTGTGTATTCATTGCGGAAAACATAGCCGATCCCGCCAATGGAAACCAGAACGAAAATAATATTTTTTGGCTTGTACGAACCGGCGCGCATCGTTATGGTTACGCAAATCGCAAGTTGGCGATCTAAAATCTGGGATCTTAAATTTGAGATCGGGAGCGTGTCATGCCGGATTCGGCCAAACTTATTGTTGACGGGCAAGAGCACTTGTTCCCGATTGTCAATGGCAGCCAGGGTGAGCGCGCCATCGATATTACGGGGCTGCGGGAACGGGCCGGTCTGATTACGCTCGACACCAGTCTGGGCAACACGGGCAGTTGTTTGAGCCGGATTACCTACATCGACGGCGAGAAGGGCATCCTGCTCTACCGGGGCTATCCCATCGAAGAATTGGCCGCAAAATCAACGTTCGTGGAAACCGCCTATCTCCTGATTCACGGCGAACTTCCGACGAAAGACGAGCTCGCCGTTTTTTCCAACCGCCTGAACGAATCTTCGCTGATCCACGAAGACATGCGCCACTTTTTCGTGGCTTTCCCGAAATACGCGCATCCCATGGGCATCCTGGCCACCATGGTGGCATCGCTTTCCACGTTTTATCCCGTGCCGGATATCATGGATCCGGACGCCGAAGAACAATTCATGGCCAACCTGATTTCCCAGGTGCGCACGGTGGCGGCTTTTTCCTACAAGAAATCCATCGGGGAGCCGACGGTGTATCCGTCGTTCAAACTGCGCTACGTTGAGAATTTCCTGAACATGATGTTTTCCTCGCCGGTCAAAGATTACCGGCAGGATCCGGACATCGTGCAGGCCGTGGAACTATTCCTGATCCTGCATGCCGACCACGAGCAGAACTGCAGCGCCTCCACCGTGCGGCTGGTGGGCTCCAGTCTCTCCAATATTTATTCCGTGATTTCGGCGGGAATTTCGGCGTTGTGGGGGCCGCGTCACGGCGGCGCCAATCAGGAAGTCATCCACATGCTGGAGCGCATCCTGACGACCGGCATCGATCCCCAGACTTTTATCGATCGGGCCAAGAGCAAGACCAGCAAGGACCGCCTCATGGGGTTTGGGCATCGGGTCTATAAGAACTTCGATCCGCGCGCCAAGATCCTCAAACAGGCCTGCCATAAACTGCTTAACAAGCCGGGCGTTTCCAACCCGCTCTTCGATATCGCCCTGAAGATCGAGGAATTGGCGCTGAAAGACGAATACTTTGTCGAACGCAATCTCTATCCGAACGTCGATTTTTATTCCGGCCTGATCCTGAAAGCGGTGGGCATTCCCTACGATATGTTCACGGTCTTGTTTGCCATCGGGCGGGTGCCGGGCTGGCTGGCCCAGTGGCGGGAAATGGTGCATACCGCAAGCTTCAAGATCGTGCGGCCGCGCCAGGTCTATGTCGGCCGGACCGAGCGGCATTACGCGCCGATCGATAAACGGGTCTCCATGAAACAGGGCGGCGGGTGATAGCGGCGGCGGTGTCGCGTAGTTTTCGGATCGCCGGCAAGCCGCGGCTGTCCTTCATTCCGACCCAAGCTCCTCGGCGGGATTGTAACGGCATCGTTCGATGACGCCGTGTTCGAGCGGCTTGTTTTTCAATATCTCACAGGGCCCGTAAAATCCCTTCGTTATGCGGGTCAGCGAATACGTAAGCGTGTAAGGCTTCAGGAATGTCGCCGGGTCGGAAACGCTGTTACAGCCGCACTGGCTGTAATCGCCCATGCAAATGCCCATTTTGGGGGTGCCAAGGTCGTAGCGCTTGCCTTCGACCTTGACCACGATCGGGCGGCGCTTGCCCGAGTCAACCAGACTCGCGAATATGCCGATGTTCGCCGAGGTTGCCTGGTTCCCGAAATGGGTCATATAGCCGCACAGCGAATCGCCGAGATACGATGGATGCGGGAAATTGGCTTTGTTCATCAATACGGAGTTTTTGATTTCGCCGCGGATAATACAGCCGTCGCCAAGGATGACATTGCCGCGCAGGTAGGCGCCCTGGCGAATTTCCGTGGCCTTGCCGGCAATCAGGGGGCCTTTCAGGCCGGCGCAAGGCTCGACGCTCGCGCCTGCGCCGAGATAAATACTGCCCTTGTCGATGTAAATATCGCTGCCGACCGCCTTGGCGCCTTTGGCCAGATAAATCGTATGGCATACTCCGCTTTTGCCGCTGCCGATCACACGGGCCGGCTCAAAAACGGCGCCGGCTTCCAGCAGAACTTCGAAATTGCCGATTAACCGGCAGTCCTTTGGGGTTGTGTTTTTATAAGCTTTGGCCGCGGAGCGCTTCTTGTCCATGGCGCTTCCGAGCCACGTGTTGCAATAATCGCCGATCCCGAGGATCGCGCCACAAACCGAATTGGTTTGCTCGAAAAGAGCCTCATGTTCGAAGGGGTGCGCTTTGAAGTCGAAATAGGTTGCGGCGCGCAAATCCGCCGGGACTTCTTCCGGTTTTAGTCCTTTAAGCTTAATCGCTTCGTTTGCCATATTATTTTGCGCGCCTTTCGTGTTTTGTAGTCCCCGCCGGCGGCGGGGCTGCTTAAGGCGAAAAAATCTTCGGTTGTGGGTTAGCCGGTCGGCGTCATTGCCTGGACGGCGCTCACCAGCGCCTGCATCTGTTCGTCGGCGCCGATGGTGATGCGCAGGTAATCATGGGTGCGGGGACCGGAAAAATAACGCACCAGGATGTTCTGCTCCCGCAGGCGCCGATAGAGATCCGCGGCCGGTATGCGCGGCGGCTTGACCCACAGAAAATTGCTCTCCGAAGGAAACACGCGGAATCCCAGGCGCCCCAGTTCGGCGGTCGTTTTGCGGCGCGTGGAGCGGATGCGTTCCACCAGGGCCCGCATGTGCGCCTGATCGGACAACGCCGCCAGCGCCACAGCCTGCGCGATCCGATCCACGTTGTAGGAATCCTTGATTTTGAACAAGGCCTCGATGAGCGGCGCGGCGCCCACGACGTAGCCCAGGCGCAGGCCGGCCAGGGCGTAGGACTTGGAGAGCGTGCGTAGAACCAATACGTTGGCGCTTGACAGCGCCAGATCCATACAGTGCTCGCGGGCGAAATCCACGTAAGCCTCGTCGAGCACGACGATGCCGGGAAAACGCGCGCAAAAATCGCGAATCGCGCTTTTTGGATACTGGATGCCGGTCGGCGCATTCGGGGTGGTCATGAAAAACAGGTTGGCCCGATAATCCGCCGGCATGGCCCACTCGAAATCCGGCCCCAATGCCACCGGCCGGGCGGCCACGGCGCGGATCTGCGCCAGCACCGGGTAAAGGGAGTAGGACGGTTCGAAATAGCCGATGGCGCCGTCATCTTCCACGAAAGCCCGTGAGCACAAAGCCAGCGTTTCGTCGGAGCCGTTGCCGACAAACACATTCTCCGGCGCGCCGCCATGCAGTTCGGCGATTTTGCGGCGCAATGCCAGGCTGAGCGGATCGGGATACAAACGCAGGGTCTCGACCTTCAGGCTCCGCAACGCCTTTTGAACGGCCGGCGAGGGCGGGTAGGGGCTCTCGTTGGTGTTGAGTTTGACGACCCGCGGATCGGTCGGCTGTTCGCCCGGCGTATAGCCCTGCATGGCCAGGACGGATTTTTTGATGTAGGAGTTCATGGTTAAATAAAACGGTTGTCAGGTTCACGGTTCACGGTTGGACGCCGAATATCTTGAGCCCGATCTGCTTGCATTGATCTTCAACCGTGAACTGTGATCCTTTGGGCCGTGAACCCGGGTGCTATGTCTTTTCGAACCGAATGCGCGCCGAGCGGGCGTGCGCATCCAACCCTTCGACCCGTCCAAAGGCTTCGATCACGCGCAAGACGTTCTGCAGATCGGCCCGCGTGAACGATATAACGCTCGAACGCTTGCGGAAATCGTCCGAGGTCAGCCCCGAAAACATGCGGGCCGTCCCGCCCGTGGGCAGAACGTGGCTGGGGCCGGCCACAAAGTCGCCGGCGCATTCGGGCGTCCAGGCGCCGACAAACACGGCGCCGGCGTGGCGCACTTTTTTAAGCCAGCGGCGCGGCTCGTGCACGATGATTTCCAGATGTTCCGGCGCGAATCGGTTGCAGAGTTCCATGCCGGCGTCCAAGTGATTGACCACCGCAATCAGCGTGCCCTCGGTCAGCACCCGCCGGATGGCCGTTCGGCGGCTTAACGTTTTCACCTGCCGGCGCAGTTCCTCGGCGACGGCTTCCGCCAGATGGGAAGAGACGGTGACCAGCAAGGCCTTCTCGAACCCGGTGCCATGCTCGGCCTGCGACAACAGATCGGCGGCCACCGCTTCGGGTTGGGCGCTGTCGTCGGCCAGGATGGCTATTTCGCTGGGCCCCGCCACGAGGTCCAGGGCCACGTGGCCATACACACTGCGCTTGGCGGCCGTCACATACGTCCCGCCTGGTCCGGCTATTTTTGCCACTTTGCGGATCGTGGCGGTGCCAAAGGCCATGGCGCCAATGGCCTGAATGCCCCCAATCTTGTAAATCTCCGTGGCACCCGCCAGCTCCAAGGCGTACAACAAATACGGGTTCATGCGCCGCGACGCATCCACCGGCGAACAGGCCACGATTTCCGGAACACCCGCGGCCCGGGCGAGCGTTGCCGTCATCAGCGCCGTGGATACCAGCGGCGCCTGGCCGCCGGGAATATACAGGCCAATGCGTTCCAGGGGAACGAACTGTTCCCCAACCGTGCCGCCCTTGGGCGTGGACATGCTCCAATCCTTCTTCAGGCTGGCTTGCGCGAAATGAAGAATCCGTTTATGCGCTTCCTGGGCGGCGGCCACGAATTCGGCGTCCACCGCGCTGCGGGCCGCATTGAGTTCCGCTTTTTGAACGGCAAACTGGCCGGGGGCAAGTTCCGCGCCGTCAAGCTGGCGAATGAACCGCGCCACGGCCTCGTCACCGTCGGCTTGAATGTCCGCCAGCATTTCGCGGGCCCTTGTTTCGGCGGCGGCATCGAAGGCCGGGCGGCTTAGGAACGCCGTGACTGCGGCGGACGGATTGTCCGGCATCCAAGGAAGCGTTTTGATGACAATGGGTGTTTCGGCGCTCATGGCATATAATCTTGGCATGGTTCAGCGGTTCACGGTTCAACGGTTGGAGGGTGGAATCGAGAGAATGACTCCAGTTCCTCCGCGTGATTTTCTTTATGGCCGCCGCAACAACCGTTGAGCCATTGAACCGTGAACCCAATAACCTCATGTGTCATCGCTAATTTACAACCAAGGCGGCAGGAATACAACCGCCGATTCGTTTATAATTGCGGATCTCGGATTGCTGATTTTTCATGTCGGAAGCATCCGCCCAGGATGGAAAATCCGAAATCAAAAATCCGAAATCCGAAATAAAAATAAGCGGCCATGTCGTCACGGCCTCCCGGGGCCGGAGACTGTCAGGCGGCCCTCGCCGGGCGCGCCGCTCGGCGTCACCCGGCATCGATACAGGCGCCGGACGACTTCATCGCGCAGGGATGGGGCGAACTCCGCCGTTTCCAGCAAGACGCTTTGGACCCGGCCTTTCTCGTCATAGCGCAGGACGGCGCTGAACGACCAGGGTGCGGCGGGCTCGCGCAGTTCGAGCATGGGCGCAAGATCGACCGCATGGCCTTGCAAATCGCCGGCCAGGCCCATTCGCAAAGTCGATGGCGCCGGCGGCCGCGGGCCGGGATGCGCGAGGCGTTGGGGCGCCAGAGGAGTCATGGGACGCGGCGGAGTCAACAGGGGAATCCGATCGTTCCGTTCCGTGGCCGGCATATCCGGGAAAGGGAGGCGAGGCGCAGGCGCGTCGAGCGGCGGTATGACGGCGTCGGCCTGGCCGCGTTTGGCCGGGGGCAGCATCATGGCGGCGGAAAGCGCGATCAGCGCCGGGGAATGCGCGGCATCCCATTCGTCGTATTGCTCCTGATGGTCGCCGTCCGTCAGGAGCGCGGGGGAATATACGATGGCCGGCGGCGTCAAGCGCAAGGGCGGGGAACCCGGTCGCAGGGCCGGCGACCAGGCAAAGAGCAATGCCGCCGCGGCGAGTGCGATAACGCCGGCCGCCGCCGCGTCGCGCCGCGCTATGGCAACGCGCGTGTTCATGGCATAACCTCTTCGCCAAAGGATGGACGGGTAGCCAGGTTGATTTGTTGGAGCCCGGCGGTCGTGGCCATGTTCATGACGCGCAGAATGACGCCGTACGGCACGCGCACATCGGCTTCGATCGTGATGGCGGTGGTCTTGCGGTCGCGGACGGCATGACGAAAGGCCGAGGCCAGTTCCTCGATCGTGACCCGTTCGTCATTGAAAAAAAACAGGCCCTCCTGGGTCAAGGTCGCCACCATTAGCCCGTATGGCGTGCCGGCGAGGAACGCGGCGGTGGGCAGTTGGACGGCGGAAGATGGTTGACGCACGAACGAGGCGTGCAAGAGCATGAACAGCATAATGAGGAGCGCCAGATTGACGAGCGGTATGAGTCCAAATGGATTGTGGAACAACCTCTGCCGGGGCCGGTAGCGCCGCCAGCGAATGCCTGCCTGTTCGCGTGAGGAGGTCATGCGTCTGTCCTTGATGTATATGAATTTCGGCTCAGGGTAGCCGCGCCCGTGAGGGCGTGGATCCCTTCGGCCTGCCCACCATAGCCCCCGGGGCGACGGCGGGCGGCCACGGCGTCACCGCCGCGGCTGCCAGCGCCGCCAAGGGCCTCCATGGCGGAAGGCGACCCGCAGCCGGCAAAAAACGCGAGAATTTCACCCGCGGCCCACTCCATGTCAAGCGCGATGACATCCACCTTGGACACCAATAGATTATATCCGATATAACTGAACATCGCCACGACCAGGCCGGCGGCGGTGGTCAGCAGGGCCTGCCAGAGACCGGCGGCCAGGTCGCCGACCTGGACCAGGGGCGCTTTTTGCTGAATGACGAGAACCGTCTGGATCATGCCCAGCACCGTGCCCAGCACACCCATGAGCGGCGCGATTTGCGCAATGGTGGCCAGGATGCCGAAACGTCTTTCCATGCGCGCGATTTCGGTGAGCGCCGCGGCGTCGATCGCCTGGGAGATCACCTCCCGGTTTCGATCGTAATGCAGGATGGCGGCGCGCACGATGTGGGCCGCCGGACCGGGCGTGTCGTCGCAAATGCTGACGGCTTCGTTGACGTTTCCGCGCCGGAGGATGTTGCAGATGCCCTTTAAAAAATCGGCGGTTTTAATCTTGGCCCGGTGCACATGGAAAAAGCGTTCCAGGAAAACGGCCAATGCGACGACCCCTCCGGCCAGAATCGCCCACATGACCAATCCACCCTCTTGAATGAACGTGAACATAATATTTCCTTTCAGTAAAAATACAGCCAATGTTCCGCGCGCAGGCGATCGATGCGCTCCCGGGCCTCGCTGCTGGAGGACACATCCGCATCCACAACGCGCTGGTAAATGGCGGCGGCCTTGCGCCAGCTTTTTTCGGTTTCCTTCAATGCGGCGGCCTGGAATGCGGCGCGTGTGAACCAGACCGAGTCCTCCGGCGAACGATCGGCTGTTTTGTAATAGAGATACACCCCGTTCATGTAATGCTCGAAAGCGTCCGCCAGCCGGCCCGCTTTTTCCAGGCACCGGCCGATTTTATATTCGGCCTGCAGGCGGGCCTGTGGTGTCGCCGCCGGCCGGTCAAGGATGGTCTGGTAGGAGGACAGCGCTTCATCGTAGCGCTTGGGATTATCCGCGCCGAGGGTGAACTGACAGTCGCCCTTCCG
Source organism: Kiritimatiellia bacterium (assembly GCA_041653875.1). GTDB lineage: Bacteria > Verrucomicrobiota > Kiritimatiellia > JAAZAB01 > JAAZAB01 > VSJD01. Next base: position 29,591 of record JBAZEM010000024.1, on the reverse strand, counting down.
GAACCAGGCGCTTTCGTTCAACTCATGGCCGGGGAACTGCTTGATCAGGTCATCGAAGATCAGAATGGCGGCGGTGAATTCGCCCAGTTCGCACAGCGCGTTGGCCTGGTAATAACGGGCTTCCGGGCGCCTGGGGCTGGCGGGATATTCCTTGATCAGCAAGGCGAAATGATTGTTGGCGCAGCGGAATTCGTTTTGTCTCAGCGCCGCGCGGCCGGCCCAGAACAGCGCGGTGTCGGCGATGGCCCCCTTGGGGTATCGGCTGGCCACCGTTAGAAAGCCGGTTTCGGCCGGGCCGTAACGGCCGTGGTTGTAATCGCACTCGCTTGTCCAGAAAAGCGCGTCCGGCGCCCAGGTGGAATTGGGGTGGCGCTCGACAAAGGTTCGGAAGGCGGCCACGGCCGGTTCGCCCTGGCCCAGCCGGACCCGGCACCAGGCGCCCAGGTACATGACGCGATCGGCCACGTCGCCGGTGGGGCAGGCGCCATGGGCCTGCTCGAAATAATCCAGGGCCGCGCCGAATCGGTCCGCGCGATATTCGATCAGCCCCAGTCCGAGGAGAGCGCGGGACCGGGTGGAATTGGGATAGGCGCGGCTGATATCGTTATACATGGCGCGCGCGGTGTCTGCATGCCCTTGCGTGAACTCGATGTCGGCGATGCGCAGAAGGGCCGCGGGCGTCAGTTCGCCGTCGGGATCCTTGTCGGCCAGATCCCAGAAAAGCGTTTTGGCGCGGGCGGGTTCGTCCAGCCGGGCCCAACACTCGGCGATCTGGAAGGCGGCCCGATCGGCGGCCGGGGTTTCCGGCCATTGCGTTTGAACGCGCGCATAGGATTCGATCGCCAGTTTGTATTGGCCGGCGGCCACGTGCGCATCGCCGACGTACAGGCGGTTGCGGGCCGCTTCCAATTGGTTCGGCTCCCCCTCGCAAGCCTTTTCGAAAGCCGGCGTGGCTTCATTGAAACGGCCGAGGTTGAACAATGCCCGGCCTTTGCCCTGCTGGGCGCGCGCTGTGCCCGCCGGGTCGGAAAATGTTTCCAGGTAATTTTGAAATTCGCGCAGGGCTTTGTCGGCGAGTCCCTTGTCCGCCAGGGTCTGGGCCAATTCCATCTGGACTTCACGGGCCAGCGCGTTGGTGGACTGCTCCGCCACGAAACTGCGGACGAGCGCGACGCCTTCATCGGTTTTATCCATTTTCAGAAGCAGTTTGCCTTTGCGCAGGTTGCAGATCCCTTTCAAGGCGGGATCGGCGAGCTGTTCGATGCCGCGATCCAACAGGCCGAGGGCTTCGACCAGGTTGCTTTGAGCGGCGGCAATCTCGGCCAGCGCCAGAAAGGCCGTGGCGCGGTATTCGTCGGGGACATTGCGCAGGTTGGCCAAGGGGGTATAGGCGGCGCGGGCCTTGTTCCAGGCGCGCTCGTCCAGGTAAATGCGCCCCAGCATGCTTAGATGTTCCTGGCCCGCGCGCGTTTCCGGGTGCGTGCTGGGCATGTGTTCCAGCACTTCGCGGGCCGCATCGATCCTGCCTGAATTAATGAGCGTCTCGGCCCAGTCCAGGCGATTGGCCGGGCCTTCCGGCGTGTTTTCGTACAGGTCCGCAAAACGCGCGAAACAGGCCGCGGCCGCGTTGGTCTGGCCCTGTCGGAGCAAAGCCCGCGCCCGCAAACGCAGGGCGCGGGGCAGGTAGGATGATTGCGGATAATCCCGGTCGAGCCTTTGACAGGCGCCCGCCGCTTGGGCCCACTGTTTTTGTTCGAAGTTGGCCATGGCCAGCCAGAATTCGAAAGCGTCCGCTTGCGGCGAACCGGCGGCCAATTTCCTGTTTTGCTCCAATAGTTGCAACATGTCCTGGTAGCGTTTCTGACCATACAGCGTCTGGGCCAGAAGGAGAATGCCCTCGCGGCGCTCCCCGGGTGCGGCGGCCTGTTGCAGGTAATGGGTCAGTTTGGCGTAAGCAACGTCATATAATTCGTCTTCCAATGCACGGCGGCTGTCGGCGAGCAGGTCGGAAGTTGGGACGGGTGGCGCGGCCATCGCCGCCGGCGCGGCCGCCAAAAAAGTTGCGGCCAGCAAACATGCCGCCATCGGCAAACCGGCCCATATAAACAGGCTGTCGGTGCGACGGCGGGCGCCGGCCGCCCTCGATAAATAATATGGGTATGCACTCATGGGCAATGTGATGACGCTCGGCATTGTATTGTCTGCATGCGGATATTGGAAGCAGAATCCGAGCGGAACTGTGGCGCCCCAGGGCGCGCGATATAAGCGCCCGAGATTCCCGAATAGGCGTCTGGGCTGAATTTTCAGCGGGGGCGGCAGAAGCCCTCCTGCCGGTATTTTCGTGGAAAAGCCTTGCATTCCAAGTCGTCTGACACTACAAATTGGCGTGGCAATTTTTTACTTTTCATTTTACGCGCCCTGTTTCGAAAAGGAAATCGCTGTCGTTCGGATCGTGGAATTATGGGCCAACCAATCGGGAGAAATTCAAAATGGCAAGTTATAGTCTGCAACCGGTTCAAACCGAGAAAATCAACACAAAATACCGCACGATCAAGACCAGTATTCCCGTGCCGCAATCCCTGCCGATCTTTAAAAAACTGCAGCAGTCGGAGCCGCGCTCGATGTCCGGCCAGCCCCCGATCGTCTGGCACAAGGCCGATAATTTTATTGTCAGCGACAAATGGGGCAACCGCTGGATCGACTGGTCCTCGGGCGTGCTGATCGCCAACGCCGGCCATGGCCGCAAGGAAATCGCCCGGGCGCTCAAGGACGAGATCGAGCAGGGCCTGCTGGCCTCCTATGTGTTCGTGCACGAAAAGCGGGCCGAACTGACCACGATGCTGCAGGCGCTCTCGCCGAGCCCCAAAAATTACAGCGTCTTCCTGCTCAGCACCGGCAGTGAAGCCACCGAAAACTGCATCAAAATGGCCAAGACCTATGCCATGGAAAAATACGGGCCGCGGAAGCGCTATATCGTTTCCTTCCAGAACGCGTTTCACGGGCGCACCATGGGCGCGCAACTGGCCGGCGGTATGCCGCGGCTGAAAAAGTGGCTGGGCCCTTTGGACCCCTCCTTTGTGCAGGTTCCGTTCCCGGACGGCTACAAAAACGAGGACACCTCGTTCGACCTGTTCGTTGAAACGCTTAAAAACAAGGGCGTCAACTTCAAGGATATCGCGGGCGTGATCACCGAAAGTTACCAGGGCATCGGCCCCGATTTCATGCCGGTGGAATACGCCAAAAAGATGGAGGCGTTTTGCCGCGAGCATGACATCATTATGACCTTCGACGAAGTGCAGGCGGGTTTCGGCCGGACCGGCAAGATGTTTTGCTTCGAGCATTACGGCGTCAAGCCCGACCTGATCGCCTGCGGCAAGGGCATTTCCTCCTCCCTGCCCATTGCGGCGGTCATCGGGCGGAAAGACATCCAGGGGTTGTATGCGCCCGGCTCCATGACCTCCACGCATTCCGGCTCGCCCTTGCCGGTGGCGGCGGCGATCGCCAACCTGAAGCTCATCAAGAAGGAACGCCTGGTGGAGCGCGCGGCGAAGCTGGGCAGGATCCTGATGCCGGAAATTCAGCGCATCCAGGGAAAATATCCGTCCGTGCTGGGCTGTGCGCACGGCAAAGGCTTGGTGGCCGGCATCCAGGTGGTGAAGCCCGGCACGAAGGAGCCCGATGCGGAGCTGGCGGTCAAGATCAATGTGGCCTGCTTGCAGAAGGGCCTGCTGATGTTCGCGCCGGTTGGGATTGGCGGCGAATGCCTGAAAATCGCCCCGCCCCTGACGATCGCCGAGGACGCCCTGCGCGAGTCCATCGGCGTGTTCGAGGAAGCGATCGCTGAAGTAATTCAGTGATTCATTGATTGAGTGATTGAGCGGTTTAAGACCGAACTAAATTCATTGCTTCAATCGCTAAATCACTGAATCGTTAAATCGCTCAATATAACAACGGGTGCGCAATGTCAGTTATGAAGCCAATGCATACGGTTGTTGCCGACGTGTTCGCCCGCATTCCGGTGACCGACATTCACACGCACCTTTTCGATCCGGCCATGGGGCCGCTCCTGCTGTGGGGGATCGACGAACTGCTGACCTATCACTACCTCGTGGCGGAAGTGTTGCGCGCCCGGCCGGGAATAACTTATAAAGCCTTCCGGGCCATGTCGAAAGCGGCGCAGGCGGACCTGATCTGGCGGGAGTTGTTTGTCGAGCGCACACCGGTTTCGGAAGCCTGCCGGGGAGTGCTGACCGTCCTCCAGGCCCTGGGCTTGAACGCCAATACTGAAAGTCTATCCGATATCCGAGCGTATTTTGCGGCGCAGACGGTGCGCGGTCACGCGGACCAGGTGTTCAAGCTGGCCGGAGTGGAGCGCGTCTATATGACCAACGATCCTCTGAACCCGGCGGAACGCGCGGTCTGGGAAAAAGGGTTTGAACGCGATCCGCGCTTTCTCGCCGCCCTGCGGCTGGATAGCGCCCTCAAAGATTGGCCGCGGAGCGCCGGTGTGCTCAAAGCCCTGGGCTATGCCGTGGATACGTCGCTCTCCGGGCGGACTCTAAGTGAAGTCCGCCGTTATCTCGCTGACTGGCGCCAAAAAATCGAGGCCCGATATATGGCCATCAGCTTGGCGCCCACGTTCCGTTACGGCGATATGGGGGACGCAACATTCCAACATTCTGCAGAATGTTGGAATGTCGACAGCCTTGCCGATCTCATTGTCAAGGCGGTCATTCCGGTGGCGCGCGAACTGGGTGTTCCCGTGGCGCTCATGATTGGCGCGCGCAAGGCGGCCAACCCGGAGCTGGGCGACGCGGGCGATTCGGTCGGTCAGGCGGATATCGCCGCCCTGGAAAACCTGGCGCGCGATTTCGGCGACGTGACCTTTCTGGCGACCTTCTTGGCGCGCGAGAACATGCATGGCCTGTGCGTGGCCGCCCGCAAATTCAAAAACATCGTGCCGTTCGGCTGCTGGTGGTTCCTCAATAACCCATCCCTGATCCGCGAGATCACCGCCATGCGCCTGGAATTGCTGGGACTTTCCTTTATTCCCCAGCATTCCGATTGCCGGATACTGGATCAGCTCATCTACAAGTGGACGCACTCCCGCGCAATTATCGGGGACGTGCTGGCTTCGAAATACGACGATCTGGCGCGGGCCGGCCGCCCGGTTTCCGAGGCCGATGTCCGCCGTGACCTGGCGGCGCTCTTCGACGGCCGCCTGATCGGAAGAAATTGAGCGATTGAGCGATTGTGTGATTGAGAGATTGAATATTCTCATCCGGCGTCCGGCATCGGTTTTCCAGACTGCCGCATGAGATTCAACAATTGCGGGCAGGCGCCGGATTGTTCCAGCGCGCGTTGCATCATCCGCAGGCCCGGCGCCATGTACTTCCCGAACCAGGCCGTCTCCGGATTCGCGCTCAGGCGCCCGTACGCGCCCAGGGCCTGCGCCAGACGCTCGATGGCCGCCAGCCAGAATGTGTTTTTGGATACCCGCTGTTTCCGAGCGACCATGCGGTTATAAGCGTCCAGCAGTTGGATGGTTGTCGCCAGCGGCAATTCGACATAGGGGTCGCACAACAGCGAGGCCAGATCATAGGCCGCCGCGCCGAACCGCATGCCCTGAAAATCGATGAAGAAGGGGCGGCGCCCCACCAGGAGAATGTTGCTCGATTGCAAATCGCGATGCGCCAATACGGCGGGTGTCTTCAGCAACTCGCCGGCCACCGCGGCCAACTCGTCCAATATCTTGCGCGCCGTCTCCGGCGCTGGGTGAAGTTTCGGATGCAGAAAATTGCGCATGAAGAATTCGCGCTCCCAGCGGTATAAATCGGGTGAAAACGGCGCCACCAGGACCAGGTTTCGCCGGCGGGCTGCGCGGGCGCCCTCGGTATGCCAGCGCGCGACTGACGCGAGAATGATGCGATATAAGGCGGTGATTCGACGCACAGGAAATTCAATGTTACTCCCTCTCCCTCGGGAGAGGGCAGGGGTGCGGGGAGAGCGCGACGGAAGCCCCTCACCTTGATCCTCTCCCCAGGGCGGGGAAATAATAGTTGCCGCCTTCGGCTGCCTAACTTGAGAGTCGGACCACGCCTGGCATCGGCTCTGCAAGGACTGGTCGCCCAGGTCTTGCATGACAAAAAAGTTCTTCGCGGGAACGTCTAAAATAATATCGGGCGCCGGCAGGCCGATGGATTTCAGAAACCGGGCGTGGCGCGGATAGAGCGCGTTTTCTTCGCGTTCCCGGCTGTAGCGCACCAGGATGACCCGCTTCCCATGGCTTTCCAGGCGCGTAAAATGCCGCGCCGACCCGCGCGGCTCGAAAGGAATAACAGTGGTTTCTTCCGGACGCCAGCGCAGGCTTTGCAGGGCCATGGCCAGCGGAATGTCGGCGGTGTTGCCCGATGCGGCGAGCGAAAACGCGGAACGCACCGCCACGCGCGGCACGCGGCCATGCACCTCGCAGCCGTTCCCGATAATGGCCTGTTCCACGATCGCGTCCGCCGCGACCCGCGCATTGTCCCAAATGACGGCGTCCACAATCCGCGCGCCCTTGCGGATTACGACGTTGCGGCCGGCGGATAGGAACCCGTCGAACCGAATCCGGCGCGCCCATGACTGCATGGTTTGCAGGGCATCCGGCGACAACAGGCCCGCGCCGGGTTTGCCGGCCATGGATGCCTTCAAAATTTCGCGATGGGCCTGGAGATAGCCGTCCGGTGTGCCGATATCGGCCCAATACGATTGCGCCACGCAAGCGCCGGCAATCTTCCAGGCCTGGGCCATGGCGTTCCGATAGGCGTCGACGATGGTCGCAAAGCCTGTGGGCGGGATGAACTCCAGGATGCGCGGCGACAATAATTGCAGACCGCAAAATGTATAAGCGCCTTCGGTTCCCGGACGACTGCTCGCAAAATTTGCGATCCGGCCGGCGGTCATCTCCACCGTGCGCGGGCCGTGTTCGGCGTTCAGCCAAAGCGCGGCCAGCACGCGGCGCTGGTGGAAGGCCGCGATCAGCGGGCGGGGATCCAGTTCCGCGGCGATATCGGCGTTGATCATCCAGAAGGGCTTGGCATCCAGGAACCAGGCCGCCTGGCGCAAGGCGCCGCCGGTGCCCAGGATGTCCGGCTCGAACGACAGCGCCGCCCGCGGCCGGAGTCCCGTCCGGCGCCGGGCATATTCGCACAGCGCTTCGGGCTGATGGTGCAGGTTGATCAAGACGTCCTCGACGCCCCAGCGCGCCAGCATATCCAGGATATGCCCGAGCGCCGGCTTGCCCCACAGCGGCATCATGGGCTTTGGGGTGTCCAAACTCAAGGGAAGCATGCGGGTGCCGAACCCGGCCGCCAGGATGACGGCTTTGCGGGGAAACGATGCCGGCGCGCGTTTTGTTTTCATGGGAGGCTAAACTTACAGGCTTGCCGAATGAATGAAAAGAAGCAACTATGCGGGAGGTTCGGAAGTTCAACGGTTCAGCGGTTCACGGTTTCCGGTGTGTCGTTAAATGCGTGGGACTTGGATTGTTGTAGCCGCGCCGGCCCGCCCGCAGCGCTATGCCCTGCCCGCAGTGCTACGCACAGCGTTGCAGGCGGGGCAGCATTGCGGGCCGGTGACGGCGTGGATTCTTCGGCCTGCCCGCCATAGCCCCGGGGCGACGGCGGGCGGCCACGGCGTCACCGCCGCGGCTGCAAGAGTCCGCCCCGCTCCGGGGCGATAAGTGCATTATGCAACTTGTGTCGCGTACGATTTTCTGCATCGACCGTTGAGCTGTGAACCGCTGAACCAAGGAACCTTTGCCTTATGCTCATCTTGTCCATAGATCAATCTACCGAGAGCGGCAGCGCCGCCATTCTGGATGACCGGCGGCTGGTGGCCGAGCGGCGCTGGGCCGAGACGCGCTTGCTTCGGCAACAGTTGTTTCCCAGTCTGAAGGCCATGTTGAGCGAAGCCGGGCTTGAGCCCGGCGCCATTCAACTCTATGTGGCGGGCGTTGGTCCGGGATCCTATAGCGGCTTGCGCGTGGCCTTGACGGCCGCAAGGGCCATGGCCCTTCCCGGCAAGACGCCCGTTTATGGGATCACCAGCGCGGAGGGATCGGCCTGGCAGGCGGCGGAAGACGCGCATGCGGAGCGCGTGCGGATTGTCGGCGATGCCCGCCGCGATCAGTGGTGGACCCGCTGTTTCCGGCGTCACGGCGCCTCGATGAGCCCGCTTGACGATTGGACGCTGGCGCATCCCGGCGCGTTCCTGGCCGGCGCGGACGAAGTGGTGGCCACGTCGGATTGGGCGCGGATTGGCGCGCGCTTGCAGGCCGTCGCGCCGCCTGCCGTCACATTGATCGCGCGCGCGCTTTTACCCGAGGCGGCCACACTTGGCCGCTTGGCGCTTGCGCGCATGGCGCGGGGGATTGCCTCCGAACCGCTGACGCCCATCTATCTGCACCCCGCTGTGAATTTTAAAACCGGCGGTTGTCAGGCGGCAGGTCTTCCTGTATAGTGCCGGACGCGATGGAATAAAGAGTGTGGGTGTAGAGGAGTAAGGGTGTAGAGGAGTAAGGGTGTATGGGAGTAAATGTCGGAACTCCCATACTCCGATACGCCCATACTCCCATACTTCTTGGTTGGCGGGCTAAACGCTGAACACCTTGCAAATAACGATTCGTGGCAATTAACAGGAGTAACGATGTATATTCCGTTTGTCAAAGAAGTTCTGCCGTTTTTCTTTGGGTCCTTGATCTTGTTTGGAGTGCTGGGCTTGATCTGCCGGCGGTTCCAGTGGAAGCGGTCGGCCTGGGTCTTTTTCCTCCTGGGCGTGGTCGCGGCGGGTTATATGCTCTTCTTTTTCCGCGATCCGCAGCGGACGCCGCCCCCGGATCCGAACGTCATTGTGGCCGGCGCCGACGGGGTGGTGGCGAACATCAAGGAGATTCGCGAAGACACGTATCTCAAGACCGATGCGGTGCGGATCAGCATTTTCCTGAGCTTGTTCGATGTGCACGTCAACCGCGCTCCCATCGCCGGGAAGATCGCGTTCCTGGGGTATTTCCCCGGCAAGCGCTATTTCACGTTTCAGGAAAAATCGTCGGAATTCAATCAACACAATTCGATCCTGATCGAAGGGCCGCAGACCCGTTGCTTGGTCAACCAGATTGTCGGGCCGGTGGCGCGCCGCGTGGTTTATTGGCTGAAGCTGGACCAAATGGTCCGGAAGGGGGATCGGATCGGCATGATGAAGTTCGGGTCGCGGTTAGATATGGTTTTTCCGAAAGCCGACGTGGACGTGGTAGTCAAACCGGGTGACCGGGTTCAGGCCGGGGTGACCGTGGTGGCGCGGAAGAAATTGAGCGATTCAGGGATTAAGTGATTGAGCGATTTTTTTTCGGATTTGCGAGTCGTCATTTCTGTTTTCCATCAACCATTATAATTCCGGTTCCAAGGATTACGCCTATGCCCATTAGCTGGCGACAAATTGTTCCCACGTTGTTTACCTTGGCCGCCATGCTCTGCGGCTTTTTCAGCATTCTTTTGGCGCTGGAGGGCGGGGCCTACTATCTGCTTTCGGCCCAGTTTATCATGCTGGCCATGATCCTGGATGGGATTGACGGCAAGCTGGCCCGTGTGCTCAAGGGTACCAGCGCTTTCGGCGCGGAACTGGATACCTACGTCGATATGACGGCTTTCGGCCTGGCGCCGGCCATTCTTATTTATCAAGTGGCCCTCCAGCGGCATGACGATTGGCGGATTGCCATGACGGCCGTGGTGGTGCTTTCCGGCGTGATCCGCCTGGCGCGTTTCAAGGTCAAGGACCCGTTGCGCGGGCAGGGGGGCTATTGCGGACTGCCGATTACGGTGAGCGCCGGCTGGGTGGCGATCTTCGTTTTACTCAGCGAAACGCGCACTTTCGGCGATTATTTCCGCCTGGGACAGGGTCCGGTGGGCGTGATTTTCTTGCTGGGTGTCCTGGTTATGATTGTTCTGCAAGTGTCCAACGTGCCGTATCCCAAACCGACCAAGTTGACGGCGGTGTTCCTTCCCAGTATCGTCCTGGTGGTCTTGCTGTTCGTGCGCGACATGAATATCGCGCCCAAGGCGGCGCTCGTGATCATGGCGGCCGGCCTGATTTACCTGGTGCTGGGGCCGGTCTACGTCTACATGCACATGAGCAAAGCGCGTGGGACCGGACCCTGTCCTGACAGCCGGTCCCCGCTCTTGTCCGGCGCAGACTTGGCGAAGACGGATGACGATGCCGACTGATTTTTAAGCCGTTCACGGATTGAAATTGGAAATTCGAAACTGGGACGGGAAATTGACATGGCCTTTTCGAGCAACCCCATCCCCCGGCCGGAAGCGCAACGCCGTCTGGCCGATCTGGTTGACGATCTTGCCCGGCATGTTGACTATCTCCAGGAGGAAGGCGTTACGGAAATTGCCTGTGCATCCGAATTCTTGTCCGCAAATCAGCCAAAGCCGGTTGCGTCCGTGAAAGTGCTTCAGCCTCAGCCCAAACCGAACAGCGACTTGTCCGCCATAGCCTTGGCGACGGCGGAACATCGCATGGAAGGGAGCGATGTCGGCGCGGAGTTGAAGGCCATTGCCCAGACGGTGGCCGACTGTAAAAAGTGCGGGTTGCATGCGAAACGCATTCAAGCTGTGCCGGGGCAGGGGAGCATTCATCCCGATATTCTTTTCATTGGCGAGGGGCCCGGCGAGGACGAGGATAAGCAAGGTTTGGCATTCGTCGGTCGGGCCGGCCAGATGTTGACGCGCCTGATCGTCCGCATGGGCTATACCCGCGACGAGGTTTTTATCGCCAATATCGTCAAATGCCGCCCGCCGAACAACCGCAAGCCGTTGCCCGAAGAGATGAACATGTGCCGGCCCTATCTGGAGCGGCAAATTGCCGTCTTGAAACCGAAAACGATTGTGCTCCTGGGCGCCAGCGCATTCGAGGGGCTCATTCCGCCCAAAGCGCCGGGAATAACGATTTCAAAGGTGCGCGGCAAATGGCTGGAATATGAAGGCATTCCAACCATGCCCACTTTTCATCCTTCCTACCTGTTGCGCAATCAGTCGGCGATGTGGGATGTCTGGAACGATATGCTCTTGGTATTGACCCGCCTGGGCCGCACCCCGCCGCCCGCGCCCGCCAAGAACAAATAATCCATTGTAATTACCGCGCGCATTCTTTGTGTGACCTGTCAATCTTTTCAGGGGGGACGTCATGAACGATGAAAAACAATCCGTTTCTCGATCCACTTCCGATGTTATTCGCGGGCAACGCGTGTTTACCTACGGCCACAGTTTTCACGCTTGGGTCGCCCCCATCCTGGCCGAATTGGCCAAATCCGCTGGTATCGCGGGCCATGCAATTGCGGGCCGCGCGGAGGTGGGCGGCTCGGCCGGCGCGCCCCCTTACCTCAACCACCACTGGAACATCCCGGATGAGGAAAACGCCACCAAGAAGGCGCTGCGCGCGGGCCGGGTGGACGTGCTCACGCTCTCGCCCATCTGGCTGCCCGACCCGGGAATCGAGAAGTTCGCCGAACTGGCGCTGGAGCATAATCCGGGTGCGAGGGTGACCGTTCAGGAGTTTTGGCTGCCCAATGACATCTACGACACGTCCTATCCGCTTAACACCCGTAAACCGGTGAACCACAACGACGCGAAGATCGCCGAACTGCGCGTGAGGCACCAGCCTTACTTCCAAAGCGTGGAAGACAATGTCCGCCAAGTCAACCGGCATCTCGGCCGGTCCGTGGTGTTTGTCGTGCCGGTCGGACACGCCGTGCTCGCGTTACGCGCTAAAATCATTGCCGGTCAGGCGCGTCCGCTGGAGGAGCAGGAAGACCTCTTCAACGATTCCTGGGGGCACCCGCGCCCGCCTCTTCAGGCGCTGGCGGCCTACTGCCATTTTGCGGCGATCTACCGCCGCAGTCCGGTGGGGTTGCCCGCCCCGAGTCGGGATGTCTGCGCCAACGTGTGGCCCGAGAAACGGCCTTGGCGGGATGACGCGTTGAACCGCCTGTTCCAGGAACTGGCGTGGGACGCGGTTATTCAGCATCCTCTGAGTGGCGTCCCATAGGGACGCCAAGACTGTAGCCGTTTAGGCCGTAGGCTGTAGGTCGGAATCAATAAAACACATTGGTAAAAAACCGGAACTGAAGTTTGCAAAACATCAGTAAAGTTTTAGCTTTTTCCGTGATTTTACCTACAGCCCGCAGCCTACAGCCTGAGCATCCTATAGGATGCTCATGAGTAACTGTAGCCGTCGGACGTTTAGGCCGACGTTTTCGGCTAATCGCGCGAGCCTACCTGCCCGCATCGCTACGCGAAGCGTTGCAGGCGGGTCGTCTCGCGGCTACAACTTTGTCCGCCGGAGGCGGATCCGCCAATGGCGAAAAATTCCTGTGCATTTAATTAGGCACTTCAAAGAAGGGCGACAACTGTTTCAATGCGCATCGCCCTTGCAAACAATGCGAACCGATGGCGTTACGCCAACGCGAAGCGGTTGTTCTTGAAAACAACCGTGGGTGCGCCGGAAGGCGGGCGGCCCGGACGGTGTCCGATCAGGCGCAGGGGGTTGACGCAGCCGACCTTCCACAAGTCGGCTTCCGACAGCAGGTTCAGCGAAGCCAGGTGGTTCATGCATTGCAGCATGGTGGCCGAGGAACCCGCCAGATAAGGTGTGCCCTTGAAAGCGATGCGGCCGTTGGGCGCCAGCACGGCGGCATGGCCGTTAAAATCATAGTCCCCGGCCGGCAACCCCGCCAGGTGCGCGGCATCGCTGACCACGACAAAGCGTTTTGCGGTCTTGGCCCGCAGGGCCACCTTGATGAAATCGGCGGGCAAATGATGCCCGTCGGTAACGAATGACCCGGTCAAATCGTCGCAGGCCAATTGCCGCCAAAGCGGGTTCTGGTGCCGGTTAATCATGTTGGGCAGGCCGTTGCCCAGATGCGTGCAGGCCCGTGCGCCGGCCCGCACCGCTTCCTCCATCACGGCATTCCCGGCCAAGTGATGGCCCATTGCAACCACTGTGCCGTTTTCGGACGCGTACCGAACAAGGCCCAAGGCGCCTTCAATTTCCGGGGCCAGCGTCAACAATACGATCTTGCCTTCGGCCCATTCCTGGAAACGTTTGAAGGCGGACACGTCCGGCTTGGCGATGTGTTCCGGCGGGTGCGCGCCGCGCGCGCCCTCGAGCGGCGAAATGAACGGGCCTTCCATATGGATGCCCAGCAGATGGGGCTTCAGCTCCTTGTCGCGCATGGCCGCGGCTATGATCGGCAGGGTGTGTTTGTAATCGGCGGCGGAACTGGTGATCACGGTGGGGCAATAAGCCGTTGTGCCGGCCTTAACCAGTTCGCGCGTGGCCATCCGGACCTGGTCGAGCGTAAGGTCGGACGACGAAAAATTAACGCCCTTGAACCCGTTGATCTGAATGTCGATAAATCCGTGTCTTGTCATGGCGCTCCTAACTATTCCTGGCCGTAACAGGCGCGGCCACGGGAAATCACTTTTTAATCCACGGCGGCGTTTCGGGCAATAGTCGTTTGAATTCCGCGATCAGTTTTTTTTCGTAGGCGCCGCCATAGGTTCCATTCAGAAATTTATCGAAAGACTCCTTTTGCAAACGCTCCCAGGAAGCCTCCTCATGGCCCGGAGCGATCGGGAAAAAATGGCCGTTGACGCTTTGCGCCGCGGCGAGGTCGCCGGGCGCGTCGCCGATCATCAGGATGCGGTCGGCCGGATAGCGCCCTTGCGTTGCCATCCGCAGGTGTTCCTGCTTGGTCCCGAGTTCCTGGCCGGCGATTACCGCGACATAATCCGTCAGGTCATGCGTCCGCCATTCCCGCACCAGGGCTTCCGTGGGCGTCTGCGAAACGCAGATGGCGTCGGCCTGGGCGCGGATCTGCGCCAGACTTTCCCGCACCCCCTCGAAAGGCGGCACGTTTTGCACCGTCCGGGCGATCTCGGCGTTGACGTCCCGGCTCCATTTTAAAACGGCGGCCAGTTCCTCGTCGCCGGTTTCCAAAACTAATTGTTCCAGGGCGGCGTTGCTCAAGGGCCGGCCGGAGGCGACGAATTTTTTCAGCGACACGAACGCCGGCAGTTTGACCCCGGAAGCCAGCACCTCGGGACGGCTGCGCAGCAGGTCGATGCTCTGGAGCAGACAGGGAAAACGGTTGCGGCCGCGGTAAATGGAGTACAAGTTCACGAACTCGGCCGAGGCGCGGACATATTTTTCGATTTTTTCGAGCCGCCACTGCGAGACGATGATTTTATGGATGCACTGCTTCTGCTTGATCTCCATGGTGGGGAAGACACAGCCGTCGGAATCGATCCCCACAAACGCGTCGTGCCGGGGCTTAAACCCGATCAAATCTTCCCGGGTGCATCCATAATGTCGGTTCATAAATGTGTCAGGTTAGGCGGTATAGGTGGAGGCCGCCGTGGCCCCGCCCCGGCCGGTCCAGTTGGTATGAAAAACCTGGCCGCGCGGCTTGTCCACGCGCTCATAGGTATGCGCGCCAAAGTAATCGCGTTGGGCCTGCAAGAGGTTGGCGGGCAGACGCTCCGTCCGGTAGCCGTCGTAATAATTCAAGGCGCTGGCGAGCGTGGGCGTAGGGATGCCGAGTTTCACGGCCGTTTGAATGACGCGCCGCCAGGCGCCTTGCGCCTTCTTGACCGCGTCCGCGAAAAACGGATCGAGCAACAGGTTGACCAAATTCGGGTTGTTGACGAACGCCTCCTTGATCTTGCCCAGGAACGCGGAACGGATGATACAGCCGCCGCGCCACATGAGCGCAATGCCGCCATAGTTCAGGTTCCAGCCCGATTCCTTGGCCACCGAACGCATCAGTTGGTAGCCTTGCGCGTAGGACACGATCTTGGAGGCATAGAGGGCCTGTTGGAGGTCGGCGATGAATTTGGCCTTGTCGCCGGAAAATTTGGCGGTCTTGGGGCCGGGCAGAACCTTGGCGGCGGCCACGCGCTCCTCCTTGAGGGCCGAGAGACAGCGGGCGAAGACGGCCTCGCCGATCAGGGTCAGCGGCTGGCCGGCGTCGAGCGCGGACATGACGGTCCATTTGCCGGTGCCTTTCTGGCCGGCGGTGTCCAGTATTTTGTCCACCACATCCTCGCCGGCTTCGTTCTTATAACCCAGGATGTCGCGGGTGATTTCGATCAAGTACGAGTCCAGCACGCCCTTGTTCCAGGCGGCGAAGACTTTGTGCATCTGCTTGTTGGTCATCCCCAGGCCCTGGCGCATAAGTTGGTAGGTTTCGCAAATCATCTGCATGTCGCCGTATTCGATGCCGTTGTGGACCATTTTGACGAAGTGGCCGGCGCCGTTCTCGCCGACCCATTCGCAGCACGGTTCGCCCTGCTCGGTTTTGGCCGAGATTTTCTGGAAGATCGGCTTGAGGAATTCCCAGGCGGAGGGCGAACCGCCCGGCATGATCGAAGGCCCGCGCAACGCGCCATCCTCGCCGCCCGAGACGCCGGCGCCGATATAGCGCAATCCTTTGCTTTCCAAGTATTGGGTGCGGCGGGTGGTGTCTGGGAAATGAGAGTTGCCGCCGTCGATGACGATGTCGCCTTTCTCCAAAAGGGGGAGCAACAACTCGATAAAGTCATCCACGGCCTTGCCGGCCTTGACCATCAGCATGATCCGGCGCGGTTTTTGCAGGGCGTTGACCAATTCCGGGAGCGAATGGGCGCCGATAAAATTTTTGCCCTTGCCGCGCCCTTCGATAAAATCGTCCATTTTCGACACCGTGCGGTTGAACACCGCCACGGTGAACCCGTTGCGTTCCATATTGAGCGCCAGATTTTCGCCCATGACCGCCAGCCCGATGAGTCCGATATCCGCCTTGTTCATTTTGCCGCTCCTTTGTGGGTAATTGTTGAACAGGTGTAATTGCCGCCTCTCTTTTTAAAAGAAGCCCCCAGGAATGCAAGCGCAAAATTTTTCGTTTTATGCTTGCATGCGATCGGGCGTTTGTTTACCTTTCCCGGCAAAGGCGATGACGCTTTTTTTTGGGCGATTGATGAACAAACGATTGTTTTGGTGTTTTTATGGCGAACCTCAAGGATATCGCCCGTAAAACGGGTTTTTCGGTGGCGGTCGTTTCCCGCGCCCTGAACCCGCGCCCGGACCAGCATGCCCGCGTGGCGCCGGCGACGCGGCGGCTGTTGGCGCGAACCGCGCGCGCCATGGGGTTCCGCCGGAATCGGATGGCGGAGTTCATGCGGCGCGGCGGCTTGCCGACCGTGGGCGTGTTTCTGCCGGCGGCCGCCAACCGGCTGGTGGCCGACCTCATCTTCGGCATCTCGGAAGTATTGGCGGAAGAGGATTTTCCGCTGCAAATTGGATTCGACGCTTATGTCGAGGGCTTTCGCAAATTTATCCGGCGCAACGTGGATTTGTCTCACTCGGGAATCATTTCCTATCCCGCCCTGATCTCCGATCCGGATATCGAGAAGGAGGTGGCCGTTTATCGAGCCAAGGGCGGGAAAATGGTGCTCCTCAATACATCGGCGCGGCTTGACGGTGTGCCGGTCATCTCGATTAACGACCGGCAAGGCGGACGCCTGGCGGCCAGGCGTTTGTTGGCGTGCCGTTGCAGTCGTTTCGCCGTATTGGGCTCCTATCCCGACCGCAAGCAGGGGTTCCAACGAACCATAGACGCGGCCGGCGGAGCGACACGTGAATTCAATGAAACTGCGTCCGACCTAAGGGCGCTGGCCCGGTTTTGCCTGGCAGCGTCTTCCGCCCAGCCGGTCGGTGTTTTCGCCGTCACGGACGTGTTGGCGTTGCGGGCCCTGCGGGCCTTGGCGCGGACGCCCCTGCGCGTGGGGCGCGATGTGATGCTGATCGGATATGACGACTTGGATTTAACCCATGAGATCACGCCGGCATTGACCACGCTCCACCAGCCTTTTCGGGAAGAGGGCCGCCTTGCGGCGCGCAAACTGATTCGCATGATCAACGGGGGAAAAGCCTCGTCCGTTTCGATTCCGCCGCGCCTGGTGATTCGCGCGTCGGCCTGACAAAGCATTCTAACGTTTCGGTCGATACGTCGGTGAACTTACGAACCGGTGGACTAAAGAAAGGAAAACGTTCATGAGCAAGCGCGTTGGGTTTGTTGATTTCAAGCTGGATAATTTTCATGCGAACACCTATCTGGCGGCGATTCGGAACGAACTGAACGGCCGCGGCTTCAACGTCGCCGGATGTTACAGCCTGGAGGAGGAGGCCGCGGGGCGGCAATGGGCGGAGAAGAACGGCGTGCCTTATTTCGATTCCGTGAAAAAAATGGATAAGGCCGTGGATCATTACATGATCCTGGCGCCCTCCAATCCCGAAACGCACTGGGCGCTGTGCAAGCAGGTGTTTCCCATGCGCAAGCCGGCCTACGTGGACAAGACCTTCGCGCCGGACCTCAAGACGGCCGCAAAAATATTCGCGCTGGCCGACAAATACGGTGTCGCCGTGCAAACCGCTTCGGCGCTGCGCTACACGGCAATCCAGGCCCATGTCCGCGAGGTGGGCGCGGCCAATGTCCGCCACATGGTGGCGTGGGGCGGCGGCCGCTCGTTCGAGGAATACGCAATTCATCCCGTGGAACTGGTCGTCAGTTGCATGGGCCCGGCCGCCGAGCGCCTCATGCTGCGGGGCGCCGGCGATCAGCGCCAGCTGCTTCTCGACTTCAGCGGCGGCCGCACCGCCGTTATCAATGTGTACACGAACGCCGCCACGCCTTATGCGGCCAGTGTCACGACGGACAAGGAAACGAAAATCGTCACGGAAGACTGCGCGCGGATTTTCGTGGACACGGCCGCCGCGATCCTGGACCTGTTCGAGACCGGCAAAGCGGCCATTGACCGGGCGGAAAGCCTGACGATCCGGCGGATTCTGGATGCGGCCCTCAAGGCCAAGGCGCCCGGAAAATTCATGAAACTTTAAGGCGGAAACCCCGCAACCTAAAGATTTTTTACCACGAAACACACAAAACACACGAAAGTTCAGCAAAATAATATTACAGATTCTATTTTCTTATATTGTAACTGCTCAGGAGTCAGAATTCAGGAGTCAGCCCGCCTGCAACGCTGTGCCCTGCCCGCAGTGCTACCCCGCCTGCAACGCTGTGCGTAGCACTGCGGGCAGGGCACAGCGTTGCAGGCGGGGTAGCACTGCGGGCAGGTAGTCAGAATAAGGAACCCGTATAGGCCAGCGAATACGAAGAGAATCGGCGCTAAACACAAGGCCTTGGCGGAATGTCTGGCGCGTTCTTCCGATTCTTACGTATTTTATTCTGTATCCTGAATTCTGACTCCTGACTACCTGAGTTGTTACCTTATATTGAAAAACAGAATCTGATCTTCATCCATTTCGTGTGTTCCGTGTGTTTCGTGGTTATCTTGTTTTTCTTTGCGGTTCGGGGTGTTTAAGGTACTAAAGCTCGACAGAGGAAATTCACACTATGCAACAAAAGATCAAGGTCGGTATTATTGGTTTGGGAACGATCGGTAAAGTTCACGCCGATGCCTATGCGCATTGCCCCGACGCCGAGTTGGCGGCCCTGTGCGACATCGAGGCCGGCCGCCTGGCGGAAGTGAGCGCAAAATATCAAGTCAAGTCCCGTTTCGCGGACTATTCCGACCTCTTGAAAACGGACGTGGCGGCGGTCAGCATCTGTGTCCCCAATCATCTGCACCGCGAAATCGCCGTGGCCGCCCTGCGCGCCGGCAAACATCTTCTGCTCGAGAAGCCGATGGCCCTGAATGCCGCTCAGGCCGCCGAGATTGTCGCCGCCCAGAAGAAAGCGCGCAAGGTCGTTCAGGTCGGGATGGTCTGGCGCCAGAAACCGGAGGCGCAACTGATCCGGGAGGAAGTCCAGGCCGGCCGCCTGGGCGAAATCTATCACATGCGCGCCGTGCTGACCCGGAGGCGGGGCGTTCCGGGACTGGGCGGCTGGTTCACCACCAAGGCCCTTTCCGGCGGCGGGCCGCTGATCGATATCGGCGTGCATTGGTTCGACTTGTGCATGCACCTGAGCGGCCTGTGGCAGCCCACCCGCGTCAGCGCCATGACTTATGCCAAATTCGGCGCCAACATGCGGGCTTACAAATATGTCAGCATGTGGGCCGGGCCGCCGAATTACGCCGGCGTTTGCGACGTCGAGGATTAC
The DNA here is from genome assembly GCA_041653875.1 of Kiritimatiellia bacterium. GTDB lineage: Bacteria > Verrucomicrobiota > Kiritimatiellia > JAAZAB01 > JAAZAB01 > VSJD01. The sequence goes on along the minus strand of JBAZEM010000024.1, from coordinate 10,390 downwards.
GCCGCCGGCCTGGTGCGTTTCGGACGGAAGGCCACCCTGAGTTTCGAAATCGCCTGGGCCGCCAATGCCGAGGAAACCACGTATGTCGAACTGATCGGCGATAAGGGCGGCATCCGGGCCATGGACGGCAAGCCGCTGAAAATCATGACCGAACGCGAGGGGCGTCTGGCGGACATTGCCCCGCAGTTCGCGGCCGGCGGAGATATTTTCCACGCGCAGGCCGCCAAGTTCCTGGCAGCCTGCCGCGGGAAATGCCCCCCGGTGGCGACCACCGCCGAAGGTCTGACCGTCATGCGCCTGATGGACGGCGTTTATAAATCCGCCAAGTCCGGACAGGAAGTGTCGCTCTGATAAAGGAAAATCGATATGGGCAGTTTCTTAAAACAGAAAATTGATTTCGCGAAACACAATGACGAACGTCTGAAAATCTGGGAAGCCTATAACCAGCGCAAGCCCATCCGGGTTCCGATTGTGGCCTGCGCCAGTATCAGCAGTTTGCTTCAAAATCCGGAGATCAATACCACCGGCTACACGTTCGAGGATTATTTCAAGAATCCCCAGGCGCATATCGAGTGCCAGCTGGTTTTCCTGAAATGGTGCCGGTATAACCTGGTCTGCGATAGCGAAATGGGCCCGCCTAAAAACGGCTGGCAGGTCACCGTCGACTTTCAGAATTCCTGGGAGGCCGGCTGGCTGGGGTGTCCCCTGCATTACTTCGGCAATGGCGTGCCGGACACCAGCGAAATCCTGCAGGACGACAAAAGCAAACTTTACCAGCTCAAGGCGCCGGATGCCCTGCGCGGCGGTCTGCTGGGCCGGGCCATGGAGTTTTTCGACTACATGCAAGCGAAGTGCCCGCAGATGGAGTTCGAGGGACTGCCGGTCAAGCCGCCGGTCACGATTCCGGGAGAGAAGACCGATGGGCCTTTTGACGTGGCCTATAAACTGCGCGGCGCGGCTGAGGTTTGCCTCGATATGTACGAGGATCCGAAGTACTACCACGATCTCATGGCGTTTATTACTGAAAACGTCATCCGGCGGATGAAGGCCATCCGTCAGTGGCGCTGGGCGCGTAACCCGGATGCGCCGGATAAGGGCAAATTCAAAGGATCATGGGGGTTTGCCGACGATGCCATTGCCATGATCTCCACCCGGGATTACGAACAGTTTGTCTTTCCGTATCACAAACGCCTGGTGGAGGAATTCAGCGACGGCAGTCCCGTATACATGCATTTGTGCGGCGATGCCACCCGGCATTTCAAATTCCTGCGTGACCGCCTGAATGTGCAGACCTTCGACACGGGCTTTCCCGTGGACTTCGCCTGGCTGCGCCAGGAACTCGGGCCGAACGTGCAGATCAACGGCGGACCTACGATCATGCTGCTCAAGGACGGCAAGCCGGAGCAGATCCGCAAAGAAGTCAAGCGCATCTGCGAATCAGGGATCATGCAAGGCGGCCGGTTCGTCCTGCGGGAGGCCAACAACATGGCGCCCTGCACGCCGATTGAAAACATTGCTGCAATGTACGCGGCCGGCAAAGAGTTCGGCCGGTATTGATGTTTAACAACCATAACAACTCAGGTAGTCAGGAGTCAGAATTCAGGATACAGAATAAAAAGGACGATCAGATGCCGGATACATCCCCGTCAATAGACTCCCACGACCGCGACATTGTGCGCGCACTTGCCCGGCAAATCGCCGAAATCGCGGCCCGTCCGATCATGGCCGCGCGCCGCGATCTTTGGCGGCGGCACAATGCGCTGGAACGCGTCCGCCCCGTGGTTTACGTTGCCCCGCAAGGGGCGTGGTGCGAATTGATTCCGGAGGATACTTTGCTTTGCCGGGACAAGGCGGCGCGGGATATCGAATTGGCCTTGCGCTGCCGCATTTACATGGCGGAACGTTTTGCGAGCGACAATGTGGTCGAGAAGGAATGGGTGGTGCGCAAGGTCATCCATAATTCCGGGTGGGGTCTGACCCCGCACCGCACTCATTCTGACGATGCCCGCGGGGCCTTCGGCTTCGAACCGGTCGTTTTTTCGGCGGACGATCTCAAGCAATTGAGATTTCCCGAAATCGCTTATGACGCCGCGGCGACCCGGGCGCAACTCGATTTCTTCCAGGCATTATTCGGCGACATTCTGGAAGTCAGGCTGAAGGGCGTCGATAACCTTTCCTATCACCTGATGAACCAGTACACCGCCTTGCGGGGATTGCAGGAGGTTTTGGTGGACATGATCGACAATCCGCGGATGGTCCACGACGCGATGGCGTTTTTGGAGGAAGGCCACCGGCGAATCTTAAGGCAGTACGTGGAACAAGATTTGCTGAGCCTCAACAACGATAACACCGCGATTTATACGAGCGGGCACGGCTACACGGATCGATTGCCCAAGCCGGGCTTCGATCCCGGGCATGTCCGTCCCGCAGACCTGTGGTGCTGGGCGGAAGCGCAGGAAATGGCGGTGGCTTCGCCGGAAATGCACGCGGAGTTCGCTTTCCCATACGAGAAGCGTCTGTTGGCGCCGTTCGGCCTCAATGGCTATGGTTGCTGCGATGACGTCACCAAAAAACTCGACTTTGTGCTCACCATTCCCAATCTGCGCCGCGTCTCGGTTTCCCCCTGGGCCGATGTGGAGCAGTGCGCCCGGCGGATCGGGGGAGAGGTGATTTTCATGTGGAAGCCGCAGCCGGCGGACCTGGTGGGCGCTTTCAATCCAGCGCGCATCGAGAGCTACTTGCGCCATACGGTCGAGGTAACCCGCGCGCATGGATGCATTCTGGAAATTGTGCTCTTGGACACGCACACCTGCGAGAATCGCCCGGAACGATTCGACGAATGGACTCGCCTTGCGCACCAAGCGGTCAGTTAACGGCAAGGCTGACCATGTTGGAACAAGGATGGGAGCGCCGCCGATCCGCGCCAATCTCCGGCAAACTTGTTGCAAATTGGAGATATGAAATCCATGCCTAAACAGGTCGATTTCGATTTTTCCATGGCCAAGCCGTATTCCCCTGATTTATCCGGCAAAAAGCCTTTTGTCGGCATCTCAAAAACGCACCCGCCGCAGACTGCGTATTTCTACGATATGCATTATGAGTTGGAGATCGGGATTGTTTTGAAAGGGGAGACTAATTTCCTTTTTCATGGCTTTGAAAGCAAGCTGTATGCCGGCAACCTATGGTTTTGCGGCATGTGGGAGCCGCACGGATATGCGGTGGGGAACTCGCCTTATGAAGAAGTCAATCTGGTGATCTGGCCGCCGGCCCTGGCCGACCTGCGTTTTGACGAGTCGGCCCGCTTCGATTGGCTGGCGCCTTTTACGGCGCCGCCCAATCGCCGCCCGCAGACGACGGGAAAATCGCAACGCGCCATGCAGGAGTTGGGGTTGAAAATCAAGGAGCGTCTGCAAAAGAAGGAAACCACATGGGAGTGGTTGCGCCTCCATGTCATGGAAGCGATTTTGCTGGCAACGGAGGGCTGGGCCGGAGCGAAGTTGTCGAATCCGGCGCAGATCGAATCGGTCGGCCGTTTGAATCAATTGCTCCAGCAATTTTTCGACAAGCACGGACGAATGACAACTTTGGAGGCGTCCCAAACATGCGGCTTGAGCCGTAATGCCTTTGGTAAAATGTTTCATGGTTTGATGGGGCTCGCCTTTGCCGATTTTGTCATGCGCTATCGACTGGACGCCGCCGCTTCTTGTCTGCGCCAAACCGGCGAGTCTGTCAAAAATATTGCGCTCGAATGGGGGTTCACGGACACAAGCCATTTCGACCGTCTTTTTGTCAAATACTACGCTTGCACGCCCCGCGAATACCGGCAAAAGCGTTCTGCATTTGCCTGTGACTTGTCCGCCCATGGAGAAAGCATGCGAAAGGGCGCGAAAAAGAAAAGATTTTTTCGAGTTAGGCGGCCAAAGGCCGCGACTTTGCCGTTCTCTCGAACGGCGCTACAACGAGCCGGTGTAGTTGCGGTTCGATAGAACCGCTATGTTTTGTCCGCCGGAGGCGGATCCGCCTATGGCGGAAAATTCCTTAACATCGAGTTAGGCGGCCAAAGGCCGCGACTTTGCCGTTCTCTCGAACGGCGCTACAACGAGCCGGTGTAGTTGCGGTTCGATAGAACCGCTTGCCGCCGTGTGGATTGAAATTCCTTAACATTGAAAGTTAGGCCCCGCAGCGGGGCGACTTTCACAACTGAGATTAGCCGCAAAAATGCACAAAAAGCACAAGAAGGAACCAAACAGTTAAATCTTTTTTGTGTCTCTTGCGCCTCTTTGCGGCAACTTTGTCATGCCATAGCGAGGAACGGCGCAACTTTTTCATGTAGAGCCGACTTTACGTCGGCTATCTTCGGCATAGAATAACCGGTGTTCCGCCGGAGGCGGATCCGCCTATGGCGGAAAAACCGGCTCTACATCGAATTGTCATGCCATAGGCAAATCCGCCTCCCGCCGTCGCATAAAGCTATGGCGGGCAGGCTGGCGGAAAATTCCTGTGCATCAAGTCAGTCCTTCGGCAACTTTGCCGTGCCATAGGCAGTTCCTTTCGTGTTCCGCGGCAAATCTCCCGCTCCCCGCCGGATCTCCGCGTGCAAAGATACTGTTTTTAAGTGCAAAGATACAATCGTTTTGTGTTGAATTATTATTCCGCCTAAGCTACTTTATACTTAACTAAAAGTGTGTCTCGAACATTCAGGAGATTTCGCATGAGCGCAAAACTGCTTGATGGTTCCGCGACTTTCCGTCCCGCGCGCTTCCGAAAAACCGCGCCCAACCGGCCGGCGTTTTTGGCGAAGGCCGTGGCGTTGGGGCTGATCGCTCTGTTCGGTGGCGCCGGCGCCGCGTTGGCGGGCGCCAATGGGCCTTTCACCGCCGTGCGGCCCGACCACGCCAATTTGCCGACGATCGTGGTGGCCGACAACATGACCGTGTACACCGCGTCCGGCGCGGCCACCAACCTGAACTGGTCGGGGTATATAACCAACCTGAACGCTTTTGGACAATCGAGAATAAACGACTTGGACGCTGTTTCGGTCTGGTCGGCGGTCAAGTATTTGCGCGATGGGATTTACCAGATGACCGGCCAGCGCTTGCCGGTGGCGAGTCATAACACCTATCCGCTTACCAACGCCATCATGCTGACCACGCTGGCTGCGCTGAAAAACTCACCCAACGCGCCGGCCGATATCGTGAGTAAAGCCACCGCCGCGTTGAATGTCGGAAATTTTTACGACCGGCAAGAGGCGTTTTATATCCACACGGAAGCCAAGGGCATCTATATAGTGGCGAATAATTTCAGCGGCCTGGGTCATGCCGTGGTCGAATTGCTGGAAGGCGGCCATGCCGCCCCCGGCTATCAAATCGGGTACGAGACCCTCGGCATGGGGCCGAATTGGACCTATACGCCAAACTTTACCGCCAAAAATTTGATATTTAGCATGGAATATTCCAGTCATCCCGGTTTTTATTTGCGGGTCATAGCGCCGGAGTGGGGGGCGGCCGGCGGGATGGGCACGATCTCGTACGGTAATCTTAAGGGCGCGGATAATGACGGCAACGGCCTGCATGCGCCCGATGAGCCCGTGGAAGTCAGCTACGACCATTGGCAGAGAGGTCTCCGTGTGGCCAGCCAGATGCAATCGATGCCGAAAGCCGCAGGCCAGGCATTGCAGCAATATACCCTGGCCGTCGTCACCAATATGGTTGCCACACGTTCCACGAAGGGTTTGATTGCCCCGGTGCAGTATGGATTGTACGCTAATCGTCCCGCGGCAACCGCGAACAATGTGTATATGCTTTGGTTCGCCACCGACATTCCCGCCACCGCGACCAACGCAGTTTCCTGGTGCTACTTGTCCGGAACAAATTATCTATGGTTTGAAACACCCTTGAGCGGTGTGCGGCCGCACCTCGACTTGTCGGTTCCGGCGGTGCGGCAGATCATTTTTGAGCGCATGAAGAAGCAGGCTGGGACATACTGGCAGACGTCTCCCGGCCAGATTTTCAGCATGACCACCGAGCCCCCGGATGACGGTCCTGACGATGACCGCTTTGTACGATGGACGGCGAACAAGAACTGGTATCCGGAGTACCGTCAAGCCGAGGGCCAGGCATGGGGGGCATACCGGCTCAGCGGAAGCCCGGTCGGTCCGGTGCCGAACCAGACGACCGAAAGCTGGTGGTGGAAGCCGTCGGATCCCGCGCATCCGGATTCAGCCAACGCCTATTCCGACACTCTCATGGCGTTCAATAACTGGCTGTTGAGGGAGTTCGACAAATACGTTGACAGTCTCCCCGCCGCGAACCGGCTATCGGGAGGCATTTCCAAGAAGAACCTAATCGTCGCCTCATGTCTCAGTTACTATTTTCATGACGTGCCGCCCAACTTCAACCTTGATTCTCGTGTCGCCGTAACAACGGCCTTCTTTCCAACGCACCGCGGCAAAGGCAAATGGGTTGGGTGCATATTGTCTACGGATATTATGAAGGCTTTCTGGACTTTATCGCATTATCCGGGTCTCATGTATTCAATTCTCTCCCAGAGCCTCTACAGCGACTGGGGAGTCGGCAACATCTATTGCGGTAAATCGCGCAGCGCCGTTCAGAGTGACGTTCAGTCCGTCTACGAGGCGGGGGGTAGGGGGCGCGTCTGCCAGATGGACTTTAATTTTGGAAAGTCGGGGCTGGAATATTACCTCTACTCGAAGTTGCTGTGGGAGCCGACGCTCACGACGGCCCAGGTCGAGGCTTTGCGCGCCCGCTGGATCAGCCGCGCCTATGGAGCAAATGCCGCCGCGGTCATGACAAAGTACTACGATTCCATGCCGCGGTTTGTTTTCCTCAACACGCCGAACGCCCGCGGGCGGGCGATGAATTTTATCCAGCAGGCCGATGCCCTGATTGCGCCTGGGACGCCCGAGCAACGGCGCCTGGATGATCTGAAGCAATTCTGGTATTACTATTACTTGCAGGACATCGGGGCCGACGCCTCCTCCCCGGAATTGAGGGAGTTCATGTGGAAGGGGCAGATGTCCTATATGAATCCTTTGTTCACGTTCCTGAATTGGACGTTCAAGGATGCTACTTTTTTTGGGACTGAACGAGTTGCGGGTCTCAATTATTATAACACTAATTCAACGCCGCCTTTCATCGCGGCGGCGCATTATGAACCGAGCGAAACGGCAGGCTGGTGGGCGAACGTCCGTGCGCGTTGGCCCATGACGCCGGTCAATGAGTTTGACGACGCGGTGCTGGCCAACGGCGCGCGTGGTTCAACTGTCGATCTCAACGACTTGGTCGGCGTCCAGCAGTTCCGCACCAACGCGCCACTGCCGGGATGCCTGAGCTACATTAATACCCTTCAACCCCAGCCGTTGACCCGGGCCCAGCAAGCGGGGGATGTCATCGGTTTCCAGGTTTACTGGGCCGCCACGAACTCGGACGCGCGGCGTTTGCCGTATGGCGTCAACCGGTGGGACACGGCGCGCAAGCAATGGACGAACGTGTGGAGCGGCTATGCGAATTCCGTTTCCAAGACCAGTCCCGTGTTTGTGACCACCGCCGATCCGTCGGGCCGTTGTCAACTCGTGGTGGCGAGATATACGGCGCCGTCGGCCGGCGTCTATCGTTTCGATTTGGGTTCGATTTCCAGCATTTATAATTCGTCGCCAATTTCATTGAACAATGTAAAAGTGTCGACATTGGACTATGATCTTGCCGGCAACACGATGTCGGGCGCTTCGATCCCGCAAGGTCTTACGAGTAATCGGCGCGAGGACGCTGCATTGGGTGCTGCCTACTTCTATATTCCCAAGGGCACGGCCAGTCTGGATCTTGAAATCTGGGGTGGGGCAAGAGCGTACACGTGGATAGACCTTTACACAGGGCTGCCTGGCAATGGCAATTGGACGCAGACGCGAAGCGTGGATGTTACCTCGTTCGGCACCCACCGGATCGCGCTCAATTCGGGCGAGGCCGGTTCGGTTGCCAGGATGAGGCAGACGCCCTTTGCGTTCCCGCATTTCTACTCGATCCCGCTGTTATGGGCCACGTCGCCCTCGCTCCTGATGGTCCCCCGAGCCATAGCGGTTGCCGATGGGTTGACGCCTTATACGAGCGCTCCCATCATCCTGACTCAACCGACGAATCAGACGGCTGCGGTGGGGCAAACGGCGACGTTCATGGTGACGGCCGCGGGTTCCGGAACGTTTAAGTACCAGTGGCGCAAGAACGGGGCGAACATCGCCGGTGCGACCGCGGCCGGTTACAGGACGCCGGTGATAACGGCGGCCGATAACGGCGCGGCGTACAGCGTGGTGGTGGCGAATTCCTTCGGCAGTACGGCAAGCGCAAATGCCAAGCTGATCGTGAGTTCCTGTCCGGCCGTCAAGGTCCAGCCGGCGAACCAGACAGTGTCGGTGGGCGCCCTGGCTACATTCAGCGTGACGGCCACCGGGGATGCGACCCTGACCTACCAGTGGCGTAAGAATGGAGCGGACATAGCCGGGGCCACCGCGGCCAGTTACAGGACGCCGGTGACGGTCGCGGGCGATAATGGGGCGCTTTTCAGCGTGGTGGTGACGAATGCGCTCGGCAGTGCGACCAGCTCGAATGCGACGCTGACGGTTAATTCCTCAAAGCCCGTGATCACGGTCCAACCGAGGACTTGCACGGTGAACGTAGGCGCCAAAGCGACATTCGTCGTGACGGCCACCGGGTTGACGCCAATCAGTTATCAGTGGCGCAGGAACGGGGTGAACATAGCCGGGGCCACGGCGGCAAGTTACACGACGCCGGCGACGGTTGCGGGCGATAATGGCGCGGTGTACAGCGTGGCGATGGCGAACTCGGCGGGCAGTGTGACGAGCTCAAATGCCGTGTTGACGGTGCTGGCCGCGCCCAATATCACGACACAACCGACCAACCAGGCTGTTACGGTGGGCCGGACGGCGGTGTTTACGGTGATGGCGCAGGGGCAGGCGACCTTGAAATATCAGTGGCGCAGGAACGGGGTGAACATAGCCGGGGCCACGGCGGCAAGTTACACGACGCCGGCAACCGCGCTGGGCGACAACGGCGCAAATTTCAGCGTGATGGTGGCGAACACGCTGGGTGCCACGGTCAGCAGGGCGGCAATTCTGACAGTTAAATCCGAGCCGCCCGCGATCGCGGCCCAGCCGGTGAGCCGGGTCGTGAAGGCGCATTTTCAGGCGGCGGCGTTCAGCGTGGTGGCGAGCGGGACCGCTCCATTTACGTACCAGTGGCGCAGGAACGGGGTGAATATTGCGGGGGCGACCGCGTCAAGTTACACGACCCCCGTGGCTGTGGAAACCGATAATGGCGCAGTATATAGCGTGGTGGTGGCCAACTCGGCGGGCAGGGTGACGAGCGCGAACGCGACCTTGACTGTGCTTCGCTCGGCGCCGGCGGTCACGCAGCCCGTGAACAAATCAATCGCTCGCGGCCAGACGGCCACATTCAGCGTGACGGCCAAAGGGACGCCGACGCTTACGTACCAATGGCGCAAGAACGGGGTGAACATCGCCGGGGCCACGGCGGCAAGTTACACGACACCGGCCACGACCGTGCTTGGCTACAACGGCGCCAGGTACAGCGTGGTGGTGGCCAATTCGCTGGGCAGGGCGACGAGCGTGGATGCGATCCTGACGGTGACATCAGCGCCGGTCATTACCATCCCGCCGGCAAACAAGGCGGTGAAAGAGGGCCAGACGGCGGCGTTCAGCGTGACGGCGGACGGCACGGCGCCGATGAAATATCAATGGCAAAAGAACGGTGCGAATATCGCCGGGGCGGTTTATACCAATTATACCACGCGGGCGACCGTGGCCGGCGATAATGGCGCTAAATTCAGGGTGATTGTGTCGAATTCGCTGGGACGCGCGATAAGCGCGAACGCTACCTTGTCGCTGGCTAATTCCGCGCCTGAGATCACGGTCCAGCCCGCGAACAAGGCGGCGCTGGTGGGCCAGGCCGTTGCGTTCAGCGTGAAGGCGGTCGGGACTTCGCCCCTCAAGTATCAGTGGCAGAAGAACGGGGTAAATATCGCCGGCGCGGGCGGTTCCGGTTACCTGACGCCTCCGCCGACCATAGGCGATAACGGCGCTAAATTCAGGGTGGTGGTGAGTAACACGCTGGGCATCGTGGCAAGCGCGAATGCGACCCTGACCGTGTCGAATTCCGCGCCCGTGATCTTGGTTCAGCCTGTGAGCAACGCGGTTGCGGTGGGCAAGTCGGCGGCGTTCAGCGTAAGGGCGGTCGGTTCCATGCCGTTGAAATACCAATGGCGCAGAAATGGGGCAAATATCGGTCTGGCGACCAATTCGATTTACACATTGCCCGCGCCCGCGATCGGCGATAACGGCGCG
>JBAZEM010000023.1:0-45474 GCA_041653875.1 Kiritimatiellia bacterium | reverse complement strand
CGCGCATTGCCACCTCGTTGATCACCGCACTCGTCACGACGATCCACGCCATCCGAGTCGCCTCCGCCGCCGGTCGCCCTACCTGCGGCCTCTGGCCTCGCTATCTCCCCACTGTCTGAATCGCAGCAAGGCTCGGAAAACACTTGCCAAGCGCGGGCATTCGTATTATTAAAGGCATTCGCCGGATACTTCAGGTAATAAACCGACAACCAAATCAGGGGTGGCATCATGTATTCTGCAGCGGATTTACGCAAGGGTTTGCGCGTTGAGATCGACGGCGTGCCATTCGTCATCACCGACTTCAATTTCGTGAAACCGGGCAAGGGCGCCTCCATTTATAACTGCCGGCTGAAAAACATGATCACGGGCGCCACGCTGACGCGCAGTTACCGCTCCAACGATACGCTGGGCGAGCCGAAGCTGGAAGAGCGCACCATGCGCTATTCCTACAAGGACGGCGACGATTACGTGTTCATCGACAAGAATTTCGATCAGTTGACTGTCCGGGCGGAAGTGCTGGGCGACAGCCGCTTTTTCCTCGTGGAAGATATCGAGGTCGATATCCTGATTCATAACGACGCGCCCATTGGCGTGGAACTGCCGACGTTCGTCGAAAAAACCATTGTCGAAACGGAACCCGGCGCGCGCGGCAATACCGCTACCAACGTCCTCAAGCCGGCCAAGATCGAGGGCGGCTATGAAATCCAGGTGCCGCTTTTCATCAATCAAGGCGATATCATCCGCATCGATACGCGCACCGGCGGCTATAGCGACCGCGTCCGCACGGCCTGAGACGGACGACCGTTAAAGAGTATGGGTGTATGGAAGTATGGGCGTATCGGAGTAATTTTTCAGACTCCCATACCCCACTACCCCCATACTCCCATACGTGGATTACACGCTATCGGCGGGGTCTCGCAAAACCGAGCACCGAACACTGAAAACTACGTACCGTGCCTGGCTCTTCTCCATTATCCCGGTTTCAACCGATGCTGGCCCTGCGCTCCCGCATTTTGCGGGCCATTCGTCATTTTTTCGACGCGCGGGGATTCCTGGAAGTGGAAACACCCGTCCGGATCGCCGCGCCCGCCCTGGAAATGCATGTCAACGCCATGCCCGCCGGCGGCGCCTGGCTGCGCACCTCGCCGGAACTGCACATGAAACGCCTGCTGGCCGCCGGCTGCGAGCGCGTGTATCAACTCGGACCCTGCTTCCGGCAGGGCGAACGCGGCCAGAAGCATAACCCCGAATTCACCCTGTTGGAGTGGTATCGCGCGAACGCCGATTACCGGGACATCCTGGCGGAGACCAAGGCGCTCATCGCGGCGGTGGCCGCCGCGGCGTTGGGCCGCACCTGGCTGGAGTATCGCCGGACCCACATCGAGTTGATGCCGGTTTGGGAAATATTGACCGTGGCCGAGGCGTTCCGGAGTTTTGCCGGCTGGAATCCGGTCGAGCATTTCGACGCCGACCGGTTCGATCTGGACATGGTCAACAAAGTCGAACCCCATCTGCCGGCCGCCTGCCCCGTGGTGCTGATGGATTATCCCGCGGCCGCGGCCGCCCTGGCGCGCCGCAAGCCGGAAGACCCGCGCGTGGCGGAACGCTGGGAACTGTATATCGGCGGGATCGAACTCGCCAACGCCTTCAGCGAGCTCACCGATCCGGTGGAACAGCGTCAGCGCTTTGAGGCTTGCGCTGCGGAGCGCCGCGCCCTGGGCCAGCTCGTGTACCCGCTGGACGAGGATTTTCTGGCGGCCCTGGAATCCGGCCTGCCGCCCGCCGGCGGCATCGCGCTCGGCGTGGACCGCCTGGTCATGCTCTTGGCCGGCGCCGCCTCCTTGGACGACGTCCTGCCGTTCCGGGATCAGGGTCAGCCCTCGAAATAGAACTTTACAAGCGCGAGCGATGATGGCAGAGTGCTGGTCATGGCGAGAAATCTGAGAGTAGAATATCCGAGTGCAATCTATCACGTCACCTGCCGGATGATTGGCGACCGTCAACTGGACCGGAGCCGGCTGTTTGTTGACAACAAGGACCGGGAGCGCTTCATCGATTGCTTATCTGACCGCGTGGGACAGTACGACATTCGTCTATATCTGTTCGCATGCATGACCAACCACTTTCACCTGGTTTTCGAGACGCCGGAAGGGAACTGCGCGAAATTCATGCAATCGCTCTCGACAGCGTACACGGTATATTACAATCTGCGGCATGGTCGGCATGGCCATCTGCTGGACGGACGTTATAAGGCAAAGCTGGTGGAAGGCGACGAGTATCTGCTGGCGCTCTCGCGCTACGTGCATTTGAATCCGGTGCGTGTGGACGGGATTAAGGACAAACCGATTGCGGAGCGGATCAAATATCTGCGGGAGTATGCGTGGAGCACGTATCCAAGCTACATCGGCGAGCGCAAAGCCTTCGACTTTGTCGAATACGCTCCGATTCTGGCGGAGATGAGCGGGAAACGGCGCGACTGGCCGAGGCGGTATCGGGAATTTGTGGAGACAGGCTTGGCCGAAGAAGATGAAGATATCAAGCTGGCGCTGAAAGAATCGCCGCGCAGTATCGGCGGCGAAGGGTTTCGTGTCTGGGTGGATGAACTGTGCCGAAAATTGATTGAAAGCCATCGTCGCCCTGAAGATGCGGCGTTCAGGCGAATTACAGAGCCGCTATCGGCCGACAAGGTGCTCGCCATATTGGCCGAGGTTTTCGAGGTTCCGGTCGCGGAGTTTAATCGGCGGCGGCGCGCCTCGGCGTTACGAGGCATAGCAGGCCGGTTTCTGGTTCGGTATGCGGGCATGACGCAGCGGGAGGCGGCGGTTAAGATAGGCGCGGGCAGTGGTGGAGCGGTAAGCCGGCAGATGCGCAAAGTGCGTGAGTTATTGGAGAACGAGCGGCCCCTGCGTCGCCTGGTGGAACGCGCCGATAAACGGATGGAAGAATTGCGTCAAACCATGCGTAAGCCGCAAAGCGGAAAGCACGCTCGGAACGACGCTAAGTTCTATTTCGAGGGCTGACCCCAATCCGAATCCGTGCGTGGCCGCGGAGGAAGGCGGCGCCGGACATTACTTTGCGGCCTGCGGGCTGGAGTTCCAGAAGCCGCAGGGCATCCTGGCCGGTTTGAATCAAGGGGCCTTCACCGGCGGCTTCCAGCACGGCGCCGGCCTCTTCGCTCCGGCCGGCTTCCACGCGTGTTTTCAAAACCCGCACGACGCCCGCAGGGGGCAGCTCGCAAAAACAGCCCGGCCAGGGATTGAAACCCCGCGCGCGGTTATGGATTTGGACGGCCGGTAAATGCCAGTCGATGCGGCCATCGGCTTTTTTAATGCGCGGCGCGAATGTCGCCTCGGCCTCGTTCTGGGGCTGGCGCCGGATCGAACCTTGCCGTAGCGCCTCGATCGTGCGCGCCAGCAGCTCCGCTCCGCATCGGGCCAGGCGATCGTGCAGACTTCCGGCGGTATCCTCCGGCCGGATGGGTTCCACAATTCTGTCGATGATGTCGCCGGCGTCCATGCGGGCGTTGACGAACATCGTGGTCACGCCGGTTTCGGTTTCGCCATTGGCCACGGCCCACTGGATGGGCGCCGCCCCGCGATACTTTGGCAAAAGCGAGGCGTGCGCGTTCATACAGCCTCGCGGCGCCAGGTTAAGAATCTCCGCTTTCAGGAATTGGCCGTAAGCCACCACGACGATCAGGTCCGGCGCCAGCGCGCGCAAAGCCGCCACGCTTTCGGGCGCATTGACATTCTCCGGCGCCAGCACGGGAATGCCCCGCGCCGCCACGTGGGCGCGCACGGCGCAGGGCGCCATCCGGAGCGCGCGCCCCTTGGGACGATCCGGCTGGGTCACCACGCCGACGACCCGATCGGCCGGATTAGCCAGCAGGCGGTCCAGGCACGGACACGCCAATTCCGCCGAGCCCATGAAAATAATGCGCATTTTTATACCCTGGTCCGGAAATTACGGTCAGTCGCGAATGCCTGAAGCTTGTCGGCCATAAGATAGCTGGCCGGCCGATCGGGGTCAAACGGGATATTGGCTTTCCCCGCCCCGGTCCTTTGCTAACCAAGAATTAGCTCAATCCTAATCCAATCTTAACCAGGCGCCTCCATGTTGATGACGCGCCTTGTCATCGGTCGCACGAAAGGAGGGCTTGATGAATTCAGCAAGCATGTTGCCTCAAACCGTTCCCATGGGCATTCCTTGTCATACCCAGGACTGGCATCCCATGTCCATGAAGGAAATCTTCAAGAATCTTGGCGTTCCTCAACCCAGCGCCAAATCCTTTATCGAGTCTCTGCCCTTTGCGCCGGACGATATCACGGCGGGCACTGAAATAGAACTGCAAAGCGCGGTCATTGGCGACCGGCAGAACGTGGATTTGCCGCTGACCATTGAGCATTCGAATTATTTCGCCAATATCCGCCGCCGCATAACGACGGGCGATCTACCGCTCGCCCGGGGCGCGAGCTTGGAGCGCTGGCTGCATCACAATGCCGATCGTGTCTGGGAAAACAGCTGGGTGCGCGCGCCCCATCACGCGCTCAGTTCCTATGCCCGGCAGATAGTCAACGCCGATCTGTTGGCCGACAACAAGCATCCGGAGCAGGGTTCGCGCACGGACCGCCATAAATTTACCTGCATCGAAAAAGGCCGGGGCTCTCTGCGCATTCCCGTCTCTTATCTTCTCAAGCTGGCGTTGGCCGATGCCGTCAGTTCCGGTCCCGCGATGCCGGCCGCCCTCTTGCCGATCGCCGAACGGCTGATGCGCCATCTGCTGAACGACAACACTTCACCCGAATCGTCTTCCTTCAATATAACGGCGCTTCATCCGGATCGCGGCCTGGGTCGGGCGCTGGCCCGGGAAACCGGCAAACGATTTCTGCTGACCCAACTCCTGATGCAATATGCCAATGAACAATTCCAACTCAAGGCCACCGGCCAGAATGCATTGGTTTATTTTTCGCCGCATCCGCCGGTGCGCCAAAAAGTCTTGAACGAATGTATTCCGGACTCGTTCTATCGGGAGTTGTTTATGAGTCCCTGTCTATCCGGCTGGGACCGCGGCGAAGCCAAGCATCATTACATGATCCTGTGCCACCAGGTCCTGAGTCGCAGCCAGTTGAACGCCACGGCCAATCTGCGCGAGGCGGGCATCATCGGCGGGCAACGGGTCAGTTTGCCGACGATCTCCAATATCAGTCTGGCAAATAATGGCGCCCACGTCAGCCTGGGCAGCAAGCGGTTAACCTGCGCGCTGAAGAATGTGTCCTCCGGTTTCGCCGCCGCGCATGAGAAATACATAGGCGACTTGGCCGTGAAGATCACGGAGCATTTTTTGCCCCTTTTTATCGGGACTTACAGCGCGGACCCCTATCGCCTGGGCTTCGCCGATTTCCTTCCCGAAAAAGTCCTGGGATTCCTGCCGCACGAGCTGGATTATACCCACCTGCGCATGTTGTGGCGCCGCTGGAAGAAAAAAGCCCATTTACGCCTCTGCGGCAAGTCGTTCTTGCCTTCCGGGTCGGCCTGGCTGGACAACGTCGTCAGCCGGGGATTTCATGCGCAAGGCGATTTCATTGACGATTTCCGCCTGATCGATTATCCCGTGTCGCTCCTAAGCACCGATCGAAGCCCCGCCTTTAACGGCCGGCTGGGCAACCAGGAGCGTTTGAAACAAGATTTGACCGAGTTGGGTGTTTTTGACGGCAAAATGTCGTTTTATTGTCTGCATCGGCTGCGGGAATTTCGGGCCATGGGTTTTTCCGGATTTGAAGGCCGCTGGTATAGTCTCTTTGAAAGTCTTGACGAGGACATGAGCCGCGCCGTGGATTTACAGACGCTGATCACGGCCTTGGCGTATAAATATATGGCCGGCGGCTTGGTGACCCACGCCCATATTCCGGACACGCCTTCCATCGAAAGCGAGCGCCGCCAGATGTTTTTCAGCACGGCCATCGGCCTGCCGACGTTTTTCGTCCGGTGCGATACCCGCAACGCCTTTCTCCGCCGGATTCTGCAATATGTCCCAGACATGCGCTCCAGCCGGCGCTATCAGGGTTACTGGCGGGTTTCCAATCTGGAATACCGTCTGGCCCTGATTAAACTGCTGCGCCAGGACGCCGCCGACCTGATCGAAAACTTGCGCTTAAACGAGACCCTCGCGGACCTGTCCGAACGCCTGCGTGACCCGGCGAACGCCTCGGCGGCCGGCAAATTAACGCGGGGCATTCTACATGACCTTTCGGCGCAATCCCCCTTGCAGGTTAACGCCGCGGAGTTCAACCAGGCCGCCGAGCGCTATTATCGGGAGACGCTGCGTAAAAGCCATATCCGGGAAGCGCTGGATAATATACGCCTGGATTTCCGGCAAATAGATGCCGGTGTCGCCGCGGAAATGCCCGCCTGCCGGGAAATCCTGCAAGCCGTCTTGCAGGGACAAAGCGCGGCCAATTTGCCGGCCCGGCTGCGCAACCGGATCCTGGCCGAAACCTGCTCGGCCGAGGAACTGCGCAAGTTGATTCAATTGCTCATCGTCTCGGTCGAGATCGATCGCCGCCAAAACGACTGATCGCCAGACAAGCATTATGCGCCTTCTCCGACATCATTACATCGAGCGCCATACCGGCGCCATTTGCCTGGAGCGCCTGGCGGCCGACCGGGGCATTCACTGGATGTATTCCGGTCTGCGCGAGCATGCCCCGACTTTGTTCCGCGTATTGACCGGTTCGCGGACGTCTCATTGGCTGGGTCTTTTGAATTACGATCTGCCCATCGCGGCCGCGCGCATCGGCGCTTTGGACTTCCTCCAAGACGGGCAACCCCAAACTGATGAATATGTGGATAATGTCCGCGATTTCAAAACCCTGCGCCAGTGGTTCGAGCGGAAAATCCGGTATTGGGAATGCCGCCCCATGCCGGCGGATCCGGCCGCGGTCGTCTCGCCGGCGGATGCCCGGGTCATGGTCGGCTCGTTCCACACTCAGCACAGTCTTTTTATCAAAGGCAAGTTCTTCGATTACGAAGAGTTGCTTGGAGCCGATAAAATGGAATGGCTGAGAGCGTTTCGGGACGGAGATTTCGCCATCTTTCGCCTGACGCCCGACAAATACCATTACAATCACATACCGGTCTCCGGCATCATCAAGGACTTTTACGAGATTCAAGGCGCCTGTCATTCCTGCAATCCCAACGCCGTCGTGGCGATGGTCACGCCGTTTTCCAAAAACCGGCGTGTCATTACGATTATCGACACGGATTGCGCGGGCGGATCGGGCGTCGGGCTGGTTGCCATGATCGAAATCGTGGCGCTTATGATTGGCGACATTGTTCCATGTTACAGCGCCTATCGGTATGAAAACCCCGCGGTTCCATATTGCGGGATGCCGGTGAAAAAGGGCCAGCCCAAAAGTCTGTACCGTCCCGGCAGCAGCACCACGGTCTTGGTGTTTCAAAAAGGGCGCTGTCGGTTTTGCGACGACATTTGCGCCAATCGCAGGCGTCATAACATTAGCAGCCGCTTTAGCGCCGGATTCGGCCAGCCGCTGGTGGAAACGGATCTCAAGGTTCGCTCCCTGATTGCGTGGCCCCCGGAACATGAAGGATTGCACTCATGATCATTCTCGTGGTCATGCTGGGACTGGCCGCTTCGATGGCGCTCTTATTCCGCTGGGCCTTCCGGGTGTTGCCCCAGGAGCGCTGGCAATTTCTGGCCGTGATTCCCGCACTGTCCGCATTATCGGGCCAATGGCAGGGCCGGAATTTTACGTTTTACGGTTTTTTTATCGCCAGCGCGTATGCCGTCGCGCTGTTGCTCATGCTGGTTCTTGCCGGCGCCCTGTCCATTCCGGTTGGCGCGATGTTGGTCATTTGCGGTTTGATCCTCGCCATCGGCATCGCCGCCTCGCGCTGGATTGCCGGCTGGGTTGAGAAAAAAAAGAACACTTTTACGGTCGGCGGCGCATCGTTTGTCTGCCTTGTCGCCGCACCCTGGATTGTGGCGGCCTACAGCCGTATAACGACCGCCGGCCCGGAATCGCCCCTGCCGGTGATTCCCATCATGGCCGCCCTGGCGGTGGCTTATTGTTTCGGCGAGGGCTTGGGCCGGTTGGCTTGCATCAGTTTCGGATGCTGTTACGGGCGCCCGCTGACGGAGTGCCCCCCCTTGATCCGCGGTCTGTTTTCGCGCCGGGCATTCGTGTTCGCCGGTAAAACCAAAAAAATCGCCTATGAACGGTCGCTCGATGGCGTGGCCGTGGTTCCCATCCAAGCCATAACGGCCAGCGTCAATATCGGCGCCGGCTGGCTGAGTTTGTGGCTTTTCCTCTGCGGCCATTTTACCGGCGCGCTGCTCGTCGCGATCAGCGTCTCGCAGGCCTGGCGGATTATCTCCGAAGGGCTCCGCGCCGATTTTCGCGGCAACCTCGCGGTATGGCCCGGAACTTTCAGCTCATATCAGGTCATGGCCGCGTTGTCGCTCGGTTATGCGTTGCTCCTGCCGTTCCTATTTCCGCCGCCGCAGTCCCTGGCGCTGGATCTGGCGCAAGGATTAAAGTCCGTCTGGAGCGCCGGGATCGTTATTTTTATCGAGGGTGTCTGGTTGTTGGTTTTCTTTTATCAAGGGCTCAGCCGGGTCACCGCTTCCACGCTTGCCTTTTATGTCCGCCGGGATAAAATATGAGCAAATCGGTCTTCACCGTTTATATGAAAGCACGCAAACACATCGCTTTGCCGTTGCCGGCCTCTCCGGCCGATGCGCCGGTTGATGCCCCGGCCATGACGGAGCCGGAAAGCGCTCCGGCCCAATTTTTGAACCGGGAATTGAGCTGGCTGGAATTCAACCGGCGGGTCCTGCACGAGGCCTGCGATCCGCGCACGCCGCTCCTGGAGCGCCTGCGCTTTATGGGAATCTTCACCTCCAACCTGGACGAGTTTTTCATGAAACGCGTCGGCGGGCTCAAGCGCCAGGTCGAGGCCGGCGTCACGCGCCGGTCGTTGGATGGTCTCAGCCCGCGCCAGCAATTGGCCGCCATCCGTGAGACCGTGCGGCCGATGCTCCAGCGCCAGGCCGACTGTTTTCGCCGGGACATCCGGCCGGCGCTGGAGCAGCGCCACATTATCCTGTCGGAATGGAACGATCTCTCGGCGGCCGAATGCAAGCTGGCCAACGCCTATTTCGAGGCGCATGTTTTCCCGGTGCTGACGCCGCTGGCGGTGGATCCGGGGCATCCCTTTCCGTTCATTTCCAACCTGTCCACGTCACTGGGCATCATGCTGCGGCACCCGGTTACCGAAGCAATGTCGTTTGCGCGCGTCAAGATTCCCGAGGTCCTGCCGTATTGGATCCGTCTGGAACCCGAACGGGAAAACGGACGGCGCTTGTTCGTCAGTTTGCTGGACCTGATCCGGCATAACCTGGGGCGGCTCTTCCCGGACATGGATATCCTGAATTCCATGCCGTTTCGCATCACCCGCAACGCGGATATCGAACGCGACGAGGAGGATGCCGACGACCTGCTGGCGCTCATCGAGGAGGAAGTCCGCCGCCGCCGGTTCGAGAAAGTCGTGCGCCTGGAGCACGGCCCCGCGCCGGACCCCGCCACGCTGGAGCTGTTGACGAAAGAACTGGAATTGTTGCCGGAGGACGTGTATGAGCTCGGCAATGAACTCGATTATACGGCGTTGCATGCCATTGCCGCCCTGAACCTGCCGGAATTGCATTATGAACCGCATATTCCATTGGCGCACCCGGCGATTCGCGACAGCAAACAGGATATTTTCGGGGTGATCCGCGGCGCCGATATTCTCCTCCATCACCCCTACGAGGATTTCGCCTCCAGCGTCGAGCAATTTGTGCGCGCCGCCGTCGAGGACCCCAAAGTGTTGGCCATCAAAATGACCCTCTATCGCACGAGTAACGACAGTCCGTTCATCCGTCTCCTCCTCCGCGCCGCCGAGGAAGGCAAGCAGGTGGTCTGCCTCATGGAACTGAAGGCCCGCTTCGATGAGGAGAGCAACATTTACTGGGCGCAGGTCATGGAGAAGGCCGGCATCCACGTGGTCTATGGGTTGATGGGTTTAAAAACCCATTCCAAAGTGGCCCTGGTCATCCGCGAGGAAGCCAACGGCCTGCGCTGTTATGCCCATATCGGCACCGGCAATTATCATTCCCAGACGGCGAAGTTGTACACCGACCTGGGCCTTCTGACCTGCAACACGGAACTGACCGACGACCTGGTCGAGCTCTTCAACTTCCTGACCGGCCGATCCCTGAAACGCGAATACCGTAAATTGCTGGTGGCGCCGATCAACATGCGGGAACGCTTCCTCGCCCTGATCGAGCGTGAGATCGTTCATCGGCAGGCCGGCCGCAACGCCCATATCGTCGCCAAAATGAACAGCCTGGAGGACGACGCGATCTGCCGCGCGCTCTATCGCGCATCCCAGGCCGGCGTCGAGATCGATCTCATTGTGCGCGGATTCTGCTGTCTGAAACCGGGCGTGCCGGGCCTGAGCGAACGCATCCGCGTCATGTCCGTCATCGGCCGGTTTCTGGAACATTCGCGCCTGTTCTATTTCCGCAATGGCGCGGTCGATCCCGTGCAGGGCGATTTTTTCATCGGCTCGGCCGATTGGATGTTCCGCAACCTGCTGGCCCGCGTGGAAGTTGTCGCCCCCATCGAACAGCCCGCCTTGAAGGAAAAATGCTGGGGCATTTTGAACGTTCTTCGGCGCGACCAGCGGCAGGCCTGGGATATGCAGCCGGATGGCGCCTATGTCCAGCGCCGGCCCGCGCGCCCCGAAGACGAGGTGGGCGCGCATATGACGTTTATCCGGGAAACACGTCAACGGGCCGGCTTGATCTGACGCGCGCGGGCATTGGCCGCCATGAATACTCTGACGCCAGACAAGGCTTCCGTTTTTCTTGTCACAACGTTGCGCAAACGGTTGAAGGCCGTGCGCCGCCGGATTCCCGGCGTCCGCAAAGGGCGGGACATCGAGTGCGTTCACGATCTGCGCGTGGCTTTGCGGCGCTTGCGCGGCGCACTGACGGTCCTGGCCGGTTTCTTTCCCGCGCATTTAGTCAAGCGCTGGCGTAAACCCGTGCGCCGTCTCACGCGCACCATGGGCGCCGCGCGCGACGCCGACGTGCAGATCGAATTTTTAAAAGCTTTCCTGAAAGGCACAACCGATCCCCGCTGTCGTCCCGGCATCGAACATCTGCTCCTGCGCGCGACCCAGCGGCGCGAGGCGCTGCAATCCAAAGTTTTGCGCGAATTGGAGCGCTTCGAAAAAGCCGCCGTTGCCGGGGCGCTGGACGCCGCCTTGCTCCGGAAACAAGTCCGCGCGCGGTCGCTTCCGCCCCGGAAACTGCGCCGCCTCGCGTGCGACTGTCTGACTACCCTGCTGGAGGACATGCTGGCTTACGAAACGCAGGTCATGCATCCCAAGCGCATCGCCGCATTGCACCGGATGCGCATTGCCGCCCGGCGTTTGCGCTATGCGATCGAAGTCTTTGCGCCGCTCTACCCCGACGCCCTGGAAGCCGCGCATACGTTATTGACCGAGATCCAGGACCTGCTGGGCGACATCCACGATTGCGATCTGTGGATCGAATTCCTGCCGACCTTCCTGGAAACCGAGCAGGCTCGCACCCGGAACCACGGCGGGCGCTCCCGCGCGGTCAACCGCCTGGCGCCGGGTCTCAAACTCCTGGCCCATGAGCGGCGGCAACACCGGGACACACGTTACCGGGAGTTTATCGCGCGCTGGCAAAAGGTTAAGAAACAAAATTTCTGGAAAACGTTCCGCCGGAACCTGCGGCCGCCAAAGGCGGCGACTGTAGCCGTCGGACGATAGGCCGACGTTTCCGGCCAACCGCGCGAGCCTTCCGTCTCGCGGATAGAAACTTTGTCCGCCGGAGGCGGCCTGCCCGAGCTCCCTGGCCGAGTTTGGGCAGGCGGCCAGGGATCCGCCAATGGCGGAAAATTTCATAACATTGCGTTAGGCTAAAGGCGGCGTTTCACATGCCAATGAAATTCCCCAACATAAATCCGGCGCAGTTCAAGCCGGCGGCCGAATTCAGCTCCCCGATCCGGGAACAGGACGTCTTACGGCTGGCCCACGCCTGCCGGTATGAACAAAAACACGCCGAGCAGGTTGCGCGCATAGCCTTGCGACTGTTCGATGAACTGCAAGACCTGCATCGCCTGGGACGGACGGAGCGCTCCTGGTTAAAGACCGCCGGCCTGCTCCATGACATCGGCTGGATCGAGGGGCGCAAAAAACATCACAAGACGGCCCGGCGGATCATCCTGGAAACAGCGCTCCTGCCGCTTGGGTTGCGGGCGCGGCGGATCCTGGGCGAAATTGTCCGCTATCACCGCAAGGCATTGCCCCAGCTTGGTCACCGGGGCTTCCGGGCGCTGACAATGGACAATCGCAAGGTGGTGCTGGTCCTGGCGGGTCTTCTGCGGGTGGCGGATGGGCTGGACGTGTCGCACGCTTCCGTGGTAAAAGATTTGACCTGTCGCATAACGCGGACCCGGATAGCGGCGTTGTGCCGCGTTGCCGGGCCGGCGGACGCCGAACGCTCCGCCGCCCTGAAAAAAGGGCGATTGTTGGAAAGCGTTTTTAACCGCAAATTGATGATCTTATGCCGGCCAATCTAATATCCTCCAAACTGCGGGTGGCGGCGTTCCTGGATCTGGGCACGAATTCGGCGCGCCTCCTGGTGGTGCGGTTCAATCCAAACCGGTCCTACACCGTGCTCGCCCAGCAGAAAGAAGTTGTGCGGCTGGGCGAAGGGGAGTTCGAGGAGCAGACTCTCCAGCCGGAGGCCGTCCGCCGCACACTTTACGTCTGCCGTCATTTCGTGGACATTGCCCGTTCCATGGGCGCGCGCGACATTATCGCCGTGGCCACGAGCGCGGTGCGCGAGGCGGCCAACCAGATGGACTTTGTCGTACAATTCCGCAAAGAGACGCGCCTGAACCTGCATGTGATCTCCGGCCGGGAGGAAGCGCGCCTGATCTACCTGGGCATTTCCCGCGCCATCAACCTGGGCAAGCATAAAGCGCTGTTCCTGGATATCGGCGGGGGCAGCACCGAAATCGTCGTCGGCGACCAATGGAACCATCAATATCTGGACAGTCTGAAATTAGGCGCCATCCGGTTGAGCAGCCGGTTTTTGAAAAACCGCATCGACAAACCGCTGTCGGCGGCGCGGTACCACTCCCTCCAGGAACATATCCGCGCCGCCGCCGTGCGCACTTTGCGTAATTTGCGCCGCTACGATCCTGACTTGATGATCGGCAGTTCCGGCACGATTATGAACCTGGCCGACGCCGCCTGCCGCCGGTTTCTGAACCGGCGCCTGCGCCCGAACGACGTGATTCCGCTGTCCCAGCTCCAGAAAGTCATCCGCCTGCTGCGGGAGCTGCCGCTCGACGAACGCCGCAAGGTTCCGGGGATCAACCCCGATCGCGCCGATATCATCATCGGCGGGGCCGCGATTCTGGAAACACTGATGCAGGAGCTGAATCTCGATGAAATCTGCGTCAGCGATTGCAGTTTGCGGGACGGCCTGCTGGC
Source organism: Kiritimatiellia bacterium (assembly GCA_041653875.1). Taxonomy (GTDB): domain Bacteria; phylum Verrucomicrobiota; class Kiritimatiellia; order JAAZAB01; family JAAZAB01; genus VSJD01. The sequence goes on along the minus strand of JBAZEM010000023.1, from coordinate 31,878 downwards.
GGATTATTTGGCGCGCCGGCAGCGGCCGCGCCGGACGGAGGCCGTATCGGTGCGCGCCCAGAGCGTTATCCATCTGGGGCGCATCTGCGGTTTCGACGAAGCGCATGCCCGGCAGATCGCGGCCATGTCCGTCAGTCTTTACGACGAACTGCGGCGGCTTCGTCTGCACGACCTGGGCGCCTGGGAGCGCGAACTGCTGGAATACGCCACCTTGCTCCACGATATCGGCCTGTTTCTCTCGTTCAACAATCACCACGCGCATTCTTATTATCTGATCCGCAACGCCGATTTGATCGGCTTCGACCAGCGCGAGATCGCCATCATGGCGGCCACGACGTTTTTTCACCGCAAGATGACGCCGCGCAATAAATACGAGGAATTCGACGCGCTGGATGAGGAGGCGAAAAAGATCGTGCCGGCGCTCTGCCTCTGCCTAAAGATTGCGGAAAGCCTGGACCGCGGCCACGACGGCAATATTCATCGCGTTCGCCTGAGCCGTCTGGGTAAAAAACGCGTGCGAATGACGCTCTATGCCTCCCACGATTGCCGGTTCGAAATGTGGGCGCTCGAAAATCACCTGGCCGCGTTCGAGGACACCTTCGGCCGCCAACTGGTTGTTCGCCCGGTAGTGCAACGGAAGCGCGCAAACCGTCGGGCACAAGCGTATCGGTTATAAAACCATAGCGGCGGATCGCCGGGCGACCGTCGCATGCAAACTGTGCCCGTGCGCGTCCATCGTCACCAAGCAGGGGAAATTGACGACTTCCAGTTCCCATAGAGCTTCCGTCGGCCCGAAGGTGTCGCGAAAATGGACGCCATTGACATTCTTGACCGCGTCGGCCAGCACCTGGGCGGCGCCGCCCACGGCGTGGAGGTAAACGCACCCGTAACGGCGGCAGGCCCGGCGCGTAGCCTCGCCCATCCCGCCCTTGCCGATAATCACCGTCAAGCCATGTTGCGCGATGATCGCGGCCATGTAAGGCTCCTCACGGATGGAGGTTGTCGGCCCGGCGGCGCGCACAACCCACCGGCCTTTTTCCCGAATCACCACCGGGCCGCAGTGATACATGGCGCCGTTCCTCAAGGAAACCGGCGGGCATCCGCCTTCCGCCAGGAATTTATGCAGCCGGTCGCGGCCGGTGAAAATCCGCCCGGACAGGAGCGCCCGCTCGCCGACTTTCAGCCGGCGGACGGATGCGCGGGTAAATGGATATGACAAGGACGTAAGCATTGTGGATTTATGATTTCTGATTTTCCGTCCGGGTAGCCGCGCCCGTAAGGGCGTGGATTCCTTCGGCGGCCACGGCGTCACCGCCGCGGCTACATGAACGCACCGCAATCAGCAATGATCGTATAATTGCCGCGCGACACGGCCGGCGGCGTCCAGCACGACGCCCCGCCGCCGGAACGCCCAGCACATGTAAGCCACGCTCACAAAGTAACTCGCCGGCAAGCGCGTCAGGGCGCCGATCTTGACGCCCAGGAGCGTGGTGGCCCCGCCAAAGCCCATGGGCCCGATGCCCAGCTTTTGTGCGTCGGCGAGCGCTTGGCGTTCCAGCGCGGCTATGCGCGTATCCGGGGCGCGATCGTCTAACGGCCGCAGGAACTGGCGCTTGGCGCATTCCGCGCCGGCGGCGCGGTCGCCGCCGATACAGACTCCCAGCACACCGGGCGCGCAACCGTTGCCCTGGGCTTGCGCCACCGCCGCAATTATGCAGCGGCGCGCGCCTTCCAAGTCGCGCCCGGCCTTGAGACGCGCATCCGGCAGACTGAACTGAGCGCTCACGTTTTCGCTCCCGCCGCCCTTCATGATGAGCCGGATGGCCGCCATCCGGCGCGGCGTGAACTCAAAATGGATCACCGGCGCGCCGGGTCCAAGATTATGCGCGCAGGAACACCCGTTGAGCGGATCGATCGTGTTCGGCCGCAGGCTGCCCTGTGTGGTGGCTTGCCGGACGGCCGCGTGGATGGCGGCGGTCAGAGGGCGGGTATCGAAGCGGAATGGGACTTCGCAATAAAACATGAGTGTGCCCGTGTCCTGGCAGAGCGGCGCACCGCGTACACGCGCCAGCCGGATATTATCCAGGATCGTATCGAGCGCCCAGCGCGCGGGCGATTGTGGCTTTTCGCGCCGGCGGGCCTTACGCAGGGCTGTCTCCACGTCCCGTGGCAAATCCGCCGAGGTCCGGCGAATCAATTCGATCAGCGATTGGGTCCAGGTTGACGGCATGATCTCTCCCATAAAATTCACAATTATCATAAGCCATTGCCCGCAAAGAACAAAGGTTTTTTTGCTTGCATTGCCCGGCGCGCATCGGAGCGCCAATTTTTATTGTCCAGCCATCAATTCCACGGCGACGTAATCGGCCAGATTGCGGCCGCGCGCGGTCAGCGCCCAGCGGCCGGCGCGTAAATCAACCAGGCCATCGTCCCGCAGTCTCGCCAAAGCCGGCGTATATTCCAAGGCGATGTCCGCCGCAATGCCCTCGGCCATGCGCAGGCCAAAGATCACGCGCTCCTGCCGCTTAAGCGCCGGGGTCAATTCATCGACATCGCGCGGAGGAGCGCGGCCGGCTTCGAGCGCCGCCAGGCAAGCGCGCGCGTCGGCCCGGTTGGTCCAGCGCTTGAGTCCGACGTGCGACGCGGCCGCCGGACCAAGCCCGATATATTCCGCGCCCCGCCAACAGGCCAAATTGTGGCGGCATTCGAAACCGCTCCGGGCATAATTGGAAATTTCATAGCGCCCGAACCCGGCGCGGGTCAATTCGGTTTCCGCCAGGTCCAGCATGGCCAGTTGCGCCTCGTCCGAGAGCAACGCCGCCGAACCCTGTCCGATGAGACGGTTAAGGCGCGTGCCTTCCTCGTTGGTCAGGGCGTACACGGATACATGGTGCGGCGCCAGCGCCAGGGCCTGGCGGAGCGTCTTTTGCCAGAGGGCGCGAGAGCACCCCGGCACACAGGCAATCAGGTCCAGGCCGATATTGTCGATGCCCGCGGCATGCAGGATGGCGACGGCCTTGACCGTATCCGCCGCCGCATGGCGGCGTCCCAGTGTTCGCAGAATGCGCTCGTCGAACGATTGCGCCCCCAGGCTGACCCGGTTAACGCCCGCCGCCGCCAGGATCGCCGCTTTTTCGGCATCCAGCGAGCCGGGATTGATTTCAACCGACCACTCGACCAGCCGGCGGGTGTCGCCGCCCTCGCGCAACAAACGGCACAGCCGCGCGATCTGGGACGCGGAGAGCACGGAAGGGGTGCCGCCGCCGATGTAAATCGTTTCCGGCGCCAAGGGCAACGCCTGGGCGAGCTCGCGTTCCAAGCCATCTATGTAACGCTCCGCCAGGGCCGGTTGGTAGCGAATGGAATAGAACGCGCAGTAAGCGCACTTGCCGTCGCAGAAAGGGACGTGCACGTAAAGGCCGGCGGTCTTACGAGCGGAGCGCATCCAATTGCTCCAGCACCGTATTGGGAACATCGAGCACGCCGAACCCGCGGCCGAGCTTGACATCCGGCATGGGCTTGCCGTGGAAATCGGTGCCGCCCGTGGCGATCAGGTGGAACTGCGCGGCCAAATCGAGATATTGCCGGACCATTTTGGGCGAATGCTGGGGATAATATATTTCGATGCCCTGAAGCCCGCCTTGCACCAGTTCGCCCACGCAATCGGCCAGCGCCTGTTTGCCCAGGTTCAGGGTAAAGGGATGCGCCAGCACGGCGATGCCGCCGGCCTTGCGAATCATTTCCACGCCGCCGAGGGGCTTGAAGCGCAGCCGATTGGCATAACCGGCCTTGCCCTTGGCCAGGTATTTATCGAAGGCCTCCTGGGTGGTGCGGACATAGCCGCGCGCCAGGAGCGCCTGGGCAAAGTGCAAACGACCCACGTTGTTTTCGCCGGCAAACGAGGCGATTTCGTTCATGGTGAGCATCAGGCCCATCGCATTCAGGCGCTTGAGGATTTCCTCGTTGCGATGCCGCCGGCCGTCACGGAGCCGGTTGACATGCTCATTGAGTTCCGCGTTGGCCGGGTCGATGAAATAGCCCAGGATATGCATGGTGGCGTCCCCGGGATTGCAATCGACGCTGATTTCCACGCCGGGCACGCCGCGCACGATGCCCTTGGCGCAGGCCGCCATAAACCGTTCCAGGCCGTCGATGCTGTCGTGGTCCGTGAGCGCCAGGGCCGAAAGCCGGACGCGCTCCGCTTCGCGCACAAGCTGTTCGGGCGTGAGACTGCCGTCGGAAAACGTCGAATGCGTATGCAAGTCGATCATGAAGGCTTTTCCTTTTAATGAGTTGCCATCAACCTATCGAACCTGTGCCGGCCATGCAATCAATTTCGGAGAAATCAGGTTGAATTGGGCGCGGCGGGGGCGTATGCTGAAAAACAAATGGAAGCACTCCGTTATGAAATCGTCGATCGCCCCGATACTCTGCGTTCCGCGCTGGCCTGTTTGAAAGGACAGCACTGCCTGGCGCTGGACCTGGAAATGGAAAACCAGCGGCATCACTACGGTCTGCACATCGCCCTGATCCAGATATCCACGGCGGAACACCATAATTTCATTTTCGATCCGTTAGCCGGCCTCGATTTTGCGCCCCTCAATGCCATTTTCAGCGACCGCCAGGTCGAATTGATCGTGCATGACGCCGATTTCGACCGGCGCGCCTGCCGTCAGGTGTACGGCTTGAACCTGGTCCATGTTTTCGACACCAAGATCGCGGCGCAATTGTGCGGGTTTCGGAAGTTCGGCCTGGCCAGCCTCCTGCAGGATTTGTTGAACATCCAGACCGACAAGAAATTCCAGAAAATCGACTGGCTGAAGCGGCCGCTTCCCAAAGAAGCGCTGGACTACGCCGCCCGCGACACCGCTTCACTGCATACGCTGAAGGACATTTTGACCCGTAAGCTGGTGGAACTCGGCCGGCTGGACTGGGCGCGCGAGGAGTTCCAGCGCGCCGAATCGATCGAACCCGTTCCCGATCTTACGCCCTCCCATCATCGCATCAAGCAAAGCGCCTTGCTGACACCGCGCCAATTGGCGATCCTGGGGGCGCTCACCCGCTTGCGCGACGAAGTGGCCCGCTCCGTCAACCGGCCGGTGCATTTTATCATTCGCAACGATCTGCTCTTGCGGATGGCGCTCCAGCCGCCGGCAACGGTCCAGGAACTCCGGCAGATCAAAAGCCTGCATCCGGCCCTGTATCGGGACCACATGGCCCAGCGTTTGCTGGAAGCGGTCCGGCAGGGCCGGGCGGCGCCGGAAGAGGCGCATCCGCACAGCATCAGGCGTCCCCGTTCGAAGCCCGGCTACGAACAGCGCTTGAAAGCCATGCAGGCGTGGCGCGCGCTCATCGCCGCGCCCTATGGGCTGGAACCGTACCTGATGCTCTCCACCGACGTTCTGCAATGGGCCGCGCGGCATTCGGACCAGCCCATGCCGCCGGACGTGGCCGGGCAGATCCGAGCGTGGCAGAAGAAAATCGTATGGGAACGGTTCGAACGGCAGTTTTTGAAACCGGCCGGCCAGCCATCCGCCCCGCATGCAAGCGAGTTGGACCTGAAAGCAAAACAAGACCGCGTCACACCGTGACGCGCGCAGATCGGGGTTGCTTTCCCGTTCGCGATCTTATAGTATGCGCCGCGTCATGTCCGTTGAGCGCCCCGATCCGGATTGGGGTCCAAACGATCGGATTGAAAGGAACCAGACTATGGGATCAGGGCGAGCTAACAATGAGTTAACCTATTCCGCCAAAAAGCCGCGCGAACGCCGACGGCGCGATGCCATCCAGAAGAAACGCCTGTTGGCGCTCGGCGTGCCGGATGCCAAAGCAAGCAAGCTGACGACCAAGGCCATCCGTCAGATGTTGATCAGCCCGGAAAAAGTGCGCAAGCAGTGGGCGGGGAAAAAATGAAAAATTTAAAATGCAGAATTAAAAATGACTGAGCCCTTTTTTCATTTTGCATTTTGCGATCTTCATTGCCAAGGTCACACATCATGACCCCCTCGGACCCCGAGGACCAGCCCAAGCCGTTCCTGGAGCACCTGGCCGATTTGCGAACGACCTTGCTGGGATGCCTGGCGGCCTGGGGGATCGGCATGGCGGTCGTCATGCCGTTTGCGCCCCGCTTATTCACCCTTCTGCGCGCGCCGTTGGACAAGATCACGGAACACCCGGAGCAGTTCCTGCGCTCCCTGGAAATCACAGGCGGATTTTCCATTGCCATGCAGTTCGTGCTATGGGGCGGATTGCTGGTCAGCGCCCCGATCATCACATTTCTGATAGCCCGGTTCGTTTTGCCCGGTCTGACCCGTTTGGAGCGAAAGGTGATTGTAGGGTCGCTGGGCTTTGTGGTGGCGTTGTTTGTCCTGGGCGTGGGGATCGCTTATTTCATCACCCTGCCCGTGGCGCTCAAAATCATGCTCGATCTGCATGCCTGGATCGGCCTCCGCGCGGAATGGACCGCGGTCAGCTATGTCTCGTTCGCGGTGAAGTTATTGCTGGCCTTCGGGCTGGCGTTCGAATTGCCGGTGGTCGTCGTGGCCCTGGGGTATATGGGCCTCGTGTCCGCGGCATTCCTGCGATCCAAACGCCGGCATGCCATCGTGGTGATTTTGCTCCTCGCCGCCGTGCTGACGCCGGGACCGGACATATTTTCCCAGGCCGTCATGGCCGTTCCCATGGTCCTGTTGTATGAAGCCTGTATTTGGATCGTATGGCTGGCGGAGCGAAAGAAGAAGGACGCCGGACGTCAGACGCCGGAGGACGGATTGTCGAGTTAGGCCCCAAAGTGCGGCGACTTTCCATCGGCAGGGCGGTTTCGCCGAAACCGCCGTTCTGGGTCCGGCACGGCGCGCTCGGCGAGCGCGCCCTACCCAAGATTGTCCGCCAGAGGCGTATCCGCCTGTGGAGGAAAAACCGGCTCTGCATCGGATTGCATGGGCATAAAAAAATGGCCGCGGGGCGCTTGCCGCCGCGGCCATTTTTACGTCTGAGGAAGTACGCTTATTTCATCGGCGCCGCTTCCACCGGTTTCGCGGGCGAGGCGGCGGCGCCTTCGGCGATGGCCGGTTCCACGCCCTTCACATAGAACAGCCGCTTGCCGCCCTCGATGCTGAATGTGCCGGTCACGCGAACCTTCTGTCCGTCCATGCTCTCGAGCGGCTTGCTGCCTTCATCGAGCGGGACATCGTAACTATTGACGATCAATTTCAATCCGGTCACTTTGCCGCCGGCATCCTTGACCACACTGACAATACCGGTCTTGCGAAGTTCCAGCGCGCTGGTAACCGCCGGCTTGATTTCCGGAGCCGCTGCAACAGGAGCTGTGGCCGCCGGAGCTTCCGCCGGGACTGCGGCGGGAGCGGTATCGGGAGCGGCCGCCGGCGCTGCGACAGGGGCTGCCACGGGAGTTGCTTCAGGCGCCGCCGCCGGCGTCTGGGCGGAAACCGTATGGAACGCCATTACCATGCCCACGCTCGCAATCGCTGCGCCTAAAATTTTAGACAATTTACTATTCATGGTGATATTCCTGATAATCGACACGGATTATTACTTCTCTTAAACAGGCCTAAACCTGTTGTTGTTAAAAACTTGCCGACACCATCCATCTGCTGTGTTGTGGTTGTTTTGGTTCTGACCGGTTAACCGACGCCTCCGCCGGAAACAGACGGAACAGCGTGTCCCCGTTCGCCAAACCTTGCGCCTCTCACCTCCTGTTCTTTTCTATAAGAAACAGACCAAAGTGTGGCATAATTCCGGTTTAAGTCAAGCTATTTGCGGATTCTGAGCGGCGAGAAACCCGCTGGCAAAGGCCCATTGCAGATTGAACCCGCCGCAGGGCCCGTCAATATCCAGGATTTCACCGGCAAAGAAAAGCCCGCGGACGATCTTGCTTTCCAATGTTTTTGGGTATACTTCCGATAGGGTGACGCCCCCTTTCGTAACCATGGCCTTGTCGAAGCCCTCGGCTGCCGTGATTGTCAGCGGCAGATTTTTAATCAACATGATCAGCTTGTGGCTTTGCGCGCGCGATAAACGCGCCACGCTCGCGGACGCCGGTATATCCGCGCGCTCAAGCGCCACTTTTGCCAACGCCGCCGGCAAAATGGAGGCAAGCATGGCAAGCACTGTCCTGGCGCCGTGGTCCTTGCGCATTGCTTCAATCTGCCCCTGCCACGCTTCGAGCGTCCGATCGGGAGCAAGATCGATCATGACATCCACGGAAACATGGGTCATCAAGGCCGCGGAAACATGGCCGGAGATATCCAATACTGCCGGGCCGGAAATGCCCTTGTGGGTGAACAGCAGGCCTCCGGTCGCGCGGGCATCGCCTGAAACTGCCACCCTGACCGTAACGCGCGGGAGCGTGACACCCGCCAGGGTGGCCGGCCAAGCCTCGCGGGTAAGCAGAGGAACCAACGCCGGACACAGTGGGACGATCGTATGCCCGGCCATGCGGGCCAGCCCCAAACCGCTTTCCCCGCCGCCCAGGCTCGGATAGCTTGCGCCGCCCGCGGCGAGCACAACACCCGCGGCGGATTCGATGCCGCGCGATGTCAGGATGCCTGTCACCTGGCCGCGATCTATTTGCAGACCATCCACGCGGCTGTTGAAACGAAATTCCACGCCCCGGCTCCGGCAAGCCTGACGGAGAGCATCCCGGATGGAGCGCGCGGAATCGGATACCGGCATAACGTGGAACCCATCCGGACTGTGGGACGGCACACCCAGTTCTTCGAAAAACAGACGCAGCCGGTTGCCGCTCAGGGCCTTGATGGCACTCGCCGCGAACCGGCGCTTGGCGCCGAAGCGCCTGACGAAATCTTCCGTTGCGAGAGTGTTGGTGAAATTGCAGTGGCCGCCGCCCGTGGCGAGCAACCGTATGCCCGGCTCCGGCAGTTGTTCGCAAACAATTACCCGCGCCCCCGACCTTGCGGCGGTTAGGGCCGCCATGAGCCCGGCCGGCCCTGCGCCGACAACCGCCACAGTGGAAATGTTGGGAATGCGAAGCATGGAATGGTCCGTAATGGGATTCATTTTGCCTTGATTGATTTTTCTATCAAAAATGGTCATGGCTGTATATGTTATTAGAAAGCGGAAAGCGGAAAGCGGAAAGCGGAAAGCGGAAAGCGGAAAGCGGAAAGCGGAAAGCGGAAAGCGGAAAGCGGAAAGCGGAAAGCGGAAAGCGGAAAGCGGAAAGATGAAACCATTCTCTGGGATAGTTGGTTTGATTTTACTGATGGCGAGCGCCCTCCCGCTGCCGGCGCAGACCAATGTGTTCCCCGCTGCGGCGCAGGCCAGATCGGCCAAAGCGGTGGCGCCGGCTGCGGCGCCGCGGCCGGGCTGGGCCTTGGTTGTCGATCTGGGCGACGGTGAAATGTTGCCGTTTGTCTGGATTGGACCTTTGAAGATGTGGGTCGGCAAATTCGAGGTCACCAACGATCAGTATGGCCGGTTCGATATGGGCCACGCGAGCAAGGATTATTACGGCCGCCTGCTCAATGCGTCCGACCAGCCCGTGGTTTGGGTTTCCTGGGAGGACGCCAATAACTATTGCGAATGGCTGACCCGCACTTTCGGCGGTCAAATCCCGCGCGGTTACATTTTCCGTCTGCCGAGGGAGCAAGAATGGCAGGCCTTTGCCGCTTGCAACGACCGCCGCCGGTATCCCTGGGGCAACACCTGGCCGCCGCCGGATACGTGCAACTACCGGGGCGAAGAGGGCGCCGGACTGTTCTACCGGTTGTTCCAGCACGAGCCCTATATCGGCGGACATAATGACGGATTTATCGTCACATGCCCGGTGAAGCAAAGCGGGGGCAACGCCTGGGGTTTATTCGGCGTGGGCGGCAACGCGTGGGAATGGTGCCGGGACTGGTTCGACGACCAGCAAATCACGCGCGCCCTGCGCGGAGCGAGTTGGAACAACTACGAGCCGGATATCATCGCCGTCACCAACCGCAGCGACGCCTATCCCCTGCGGCGCAATCCCATGATCGGCTTCCGAGTCGTGGTGGCGCCGGAAGATTAAATTAAGTATGTATGGTAGTAAGGGCGTGTGGGGGGTATGGGAGTAGGAACAATGCCGGCGCTTTAAGATTTAACGCTCACACTCCCTTACTCCCTGACGTTATTTCACTGTCGCGGCGGTCTTGGTCTTGGATTTGGCTTTCGCTCTTCCACTCTTCTTGGCGGACTTGGCGCCGGCCACTTTGCCGGTCGAAACGGACGTTGCCGTCGTGTTCACGGACTGGAGATGCAATTTCTGAATTTCCGCCTGGAGCGTCTGATTGGCCTGTTCCAATTCCTGAATCCTGGTCTTATCCGCGGCGCCCGCCTGAAGCTGAAGGTTGGCATTCTGGATCTCGGTCTGCAGAGACTGATTGGTCGCTTCCAACTCGGCGATTTTTTTCTTGTCGGCGCAGCCGAACAACAACAGGGAGGAAACGCAGACCGCGGAAATCAGGATGCCGTGCTTCATGACAACTGCCTTTCTAAATTTTTATTTTAGATCTGTTGGTAAACGGGGAGCGAATTTACTTGTCAGTCCGCAGGATTGCAATGAAAAAATATCAGCGCCTTCCGGTGCCCCGCTCCGCGCGTAAGCGCGCCGATCGGGAATGGTTGGTGGGGTATGGTTAATGGTTGATGCGGCCCGGGAATTGTCATGCCTATCTCAAATCCATCTCTTTTAACCATTCTGCACGTGGATATGGATGCCTTCTACGCAGCCGTCGAGGTGCTCGACCATCCGGAGTGGAAGGGACTTCCGCTGGTCGTCGGTTCGCCGCCGGACCAGCGCGGAGTGGTTTCCACCTGCTCCTATGAGGCCCGCCGTTATGGCATTCATTCGGCCATGCCGTCACGCACCGCCGGGAAACTATGTCCGCAAGCCATGTTTGTGCCCGCGCGCATGCAGCGCTACGCCGAAATTTCCGCGCAGATTATGACCGTTTTCGAGGAGTTCACCCCGCTGATCGAGCCGCTCTCGCTGGACGAGGCTTTCCTCGATGTCAAAGGCGCTCTGCGGATATGGGGGGACGCGGTGACGCTCGCCCAGGAACTGAAGGCGCGCATCGAGTCTCGCACAGGGTTGACCGCCTCAGTGGGGGTTGCCCCCAACAAGTTCCTCGCCAAAATGGCCAGCGATATGCATAAGCCGGATGGCTTGACGGTGGTTCCGGTAACGGAACCCGGGATCATGGCTTTTCTGGCGCCGCTCCCGGCCACCAAAATGTGGGGAATTGGCAAAGTCACCGGGGCCCGCCTGGCCAAGGAAGGAATACGGACGATCGGTCAATTGCAGGCGCTGGGTCCCGGAGCATTGGAGCGCTTGTTCGGCAAAGCGGGCACCGCGGATATCGCCGAACTGACTCGGGGACGCGATAATCGTCCGGTCATAACCAATTGGGAAGAGAAGAGCATTTCCAACGAACACACGTTCGCTCAGGACGAATCCGATCCGGAGCGGGTGCGCCAACACTTGCTGGAGTTGGCGGAGGAGGTTGGCGGGCGCTTGCGTAAATCCGGGAAACTGGCCGGAACCGCCCGGATCAAACTGCGGTTTGGCGACTTTTCAACCATCACCCGGCAAAGGTCGTTTCCAGCGCCGCTCGATAGCGATCGCGAATTGATTGCCTGTGCGTTAGTTTTATTTGAGCGCGAGCACGTGCAACGGGCGATTCGGCTGGTGGGCTTCGGCGTGAGCAATCTCGTTGCGCCGGATCGGACCGCGCCGCTCCAGCCGGAGCTGTTCGCGGAACCGGCCGTCCGGGAACAGGCTGATCGCAACAAAAAAATCGACCGGGCGGTGGATGCGTTGCGTCATTCCTTTGGCAGTGCCGCCATCAAACGCGGGAAATGGTCCAGGGAAAAATAGAGATAGCGCTATCGTAACTGCTCAGGAGTCAGCCCGCCTGCAACGCTGTGCGTAGCACTGCGGGCAGGTAGTCAGAATAAGGAACCCGTATAGGCCAGCGAATACGAAGAGAATCGGCGCTAAACACAAGGCCTTGGCGGAATGTCTGTCGCGTTCTTCCGATTCTTACGTATTTTATTCTGTATCCTGAATTCTGACTCCTGACTACCTGAGTTGTTACGTGCTATCCTTATGTGTACGGCGCGGAGAAAGCGCCCATCCGCGCCCAACGGAAACGATTTAAACTTAAGGTGTTTTTCATGCCCGCATCCATGACGCCCGTAAAATCCATCGAGTTGGACATCACCGACCTGGCCTACGGCGGCGATGGTGTTGGGCGCACGGAGGGGCGCGCGTGCTTTGTGCCGTTCACACTGCCCGGGGAGCGGGTGCGGGCGCATCTGACCCAGGAAACCAAACGTTACGCGCGGGCAGAAGTCGTCGAAGTGCTCTCACCTTCCCCGGAACGTCTCCAGGCGCCCTGTCCGTACTTCCGCGCCTGCGGCGGATGCCGCTACCAACATTTGGATTATGCCGCCCAGGTTCGTTGGAAGCACAAGCAGGTCGCCGAGATCCTGGCGCGGATCGGCGGGTTTCGCGCCCCGCCGCTTGAACCGATGATCCCGAGTCCGCATCCTTACGGCTATCGCAACAAGATCGCACTGCATGGACCAGGCCATCCGGCTTTCCTGGCGCTGAACGGCAGGCAGCGCATTCCAATTACGCGTTGCCTGCTTGCCGTCGAGCCGATTAACGCCATCCTGCGCGAGCAGCTCCCGCGCACGCTGGCCGAAAACGAGCTTCTTGTCGTTCGGAGCAACCAGGCCGGCGAGGCCCGCTGGTTCACGGAACGCGAGGGCCGCTGTACGGCTTCCGATGGGAAGCTTGGCGCACTGACCGAAAAGGTCCTCAACCAGTCCTACGATTATCCGCTGAACTCGTTTTTCCAGGTCAACCCGGCAATCCTCAACCAAATCCTGACTACGGCCGGCTTGCGATTCGAGACCTTGGACTGCTCCACGTTGGTGGATGCCTATTGCGGGGTTGGCGTATTTGTGCTGGCGCTCACCCGCCGCAATCAACGGGGTATCGGCATCGAAGTTGACACTAACGCCATCGCCGCGGCCAGGGCCAATGCCATGCGGCAAGGAGCCCGGCGCGTGAAGTTCATTCAGGGGCGGACCGAGGCGCGTTTGGAGCGGGTTCTGCACGAATCACAGGCGAACCAGACCTGCCTGATTCTCGATCCTCCGCGCGCCGGTTGTTCGGCGCCTGTCCTGGCCGCCGTCACCAGCCGGAAGCCGCGCCACATTTTGTACCTGTCGTGCGTCCCGCCCATCCTGGCCCGGGATTTGAAGCAACTGGCCCAAGCCGGCTATCGGCTCGTCCGTGTTCAAGCCTTCGATATGTTTCCGCAGACCGCCCATATCGAGTGCCTGGCGGAACTGGATTTGACGGCCGGATAACGATGAGCTTAATCCAGGGAAGAATAATCGCCCTGCGATGGGGTCTAATTCAGTCTCAGCGGCATTAGGACGTACAGGAAGGGAATGTCGCATTTGATGACGGCTGGGCTTAATTCGTCCACCAGCTCGATGGCCACCTCGTCGCTGGTCAGGTTGCGGAGCGGATCCATCAGGAATTCCGGATTGAAAGCCATGGAAATGGACTTGCCGGTATATTTAATGGGGATGGATTCGCGCGCCTCGCCAACATCCGGCGTCACAACCACGATTTGAACCTGATTCTTGGCGAAGGTCAGTTTGACCGATGGATTTTTTTCGCTGGTCAGCAGGGCCACACGCCGGATGGCGGCCAGCAGATTTTCACGATCCACGGCGATCCGCTCCTCGCACTGGCTGGGAATGACTTGTTTGAAATTCGGGTAACTACCCTCGATCAACTTGGATGTGACCAGCACTTCCCCCATATCGAAAGCCACCATGTTGGGAAGCGCTTGAATCTTGACCGTTTCTTCGTCACCCAGCACTTTGATCAGTTCATTGACGGTTTTCGTGGGAATAATCAAATCGCTTTGCATGTCCGGCGCCACTTCGATTTCCTGCTCAACCAGCGCCAGCCGCCGTCCATCCGTTGCCACCATGGTCAATTTTTGCTCGCGCATTCCAAGCATAATCCCATTCAAATTCTGCCGGCCTTCGTCGATCGAAGCCGCATACACCGTTTTTTTCAGCATTTCCTTGAACGTGCCCTGATTGATGGTTATCGTCCGGCTTTCATCGAAAGCCGGCAACGGCGGAAACTCGTCCGCCGCCAAGCCGAATATCTTGTAGTCCGACGAGCCGCATTGGATGGAAGCCACGTTGCTGTCCGTAACCTCGACTTCCACTTCTTCCTGCGGCAGTTCACGGACAATACTCAACAAGCGCCGGGCGGGAAACGTGCTGGCGCCGGTTTTTTTGATATTGGCTTCCACGTTGCACCGGATACTCACCGCCAGGTCCGTGGCCATCAGCGACAGTTTCTGTTTTTCCGCCTTGATCAAAACATTGAACAGGATCGGAAGTGTGGAATGAATGCTGATCACGGACTGAACTTGTTGCAAACCTTTTAAAAAAGATTCCTTGGATATTCCAAATTTCATGATGGCTCCTTTGCTGATAGTATTAATTTATATATAACTATTCGTCGTATTAAGACTGTTCAATCTGTCAATAAGCCGGGTTCGTTTATGCGCTCATTGATTATTCGGCTGTCAGCGGACATGTTAATAAAAACACCGGGCTTGTCGATGGTTTTGCAAGAAGCGGCAATGTCCGGGTTATCATCAGTTTTATAATCAACTTATCTGCAATGTATCGACGGTCATTTAACAGGATTCATTTCGATCTGTTTCGCAAGTTTGACGACGGATTGTTTTAATTGGGCATCTTTTTCGATGCGCTGGCCGACACGGCGGCAGGCATGCAGCACCGTGGCATGCGTCTTGCCGAATGCCATGCCGATTTCCGGAAACGAGGAGGTCGTCAACGTGCGGCACAAGTACATGGCCACCTGGCGCGGCAAGGCTACGCTCTGGGAACGGTGGGCGCTGGTCATATCCGCCAGGCGGATGTCGAAATATTCCGCCACGTTGCGTTGAATGACCATGAGGGTGACCGGCTCCTTCTTTTCCTGGTCCAGCGTGCTTTGCAAAATATGTTCCGCCAATTGGGCCGTCACCGGTTTGTGATACAGCCCGGCGTAAGAAGTCAGCTTGATCAGGGCCCCCTCCAATACGCGGATATTGGACTGGATATGGGTGGCAATGAAAACGATGACATCTTCCGGCAATTGGATTTTCAGAGACTGTTGTTTGAAACGTAAAATGGCCATGCGGGTCTCGAAGTCCGGCGGAATCAACTCCGTCACCAAGCCCCACTCGAAACGCGAGACCAAGCGCTGTTCCAAATGCGAGATTTCGTTCACCGGCCGATCGCTGGTCATAATGATCTGTTTATGGGCGTCGTACAAGACGTTAAAAGTGTGAAAAAATTCCTCCTGCAACGCCGCCGTCTTGGTCAAAAAATGAATGTCGTCGATCAGCAACAAGTCGGTGTTGCGGTATTTATCGCGGAAATGCTTGAGGCGCCGGTTCTGAAGCGAATCGATATATTCGTTCATCAGCGCTTCGCAGGAAATATAATTGACGTGCGCTTTGGAATGACCGTGCACATAATGCCCGATGGCTTGCATCAGGTGCGTTTTGCCAAGCCCTGTGCCGCCATAAATGAAGAGCGGGTTATAAGCTTTTCCAGGCGCCTGGGCCACGGCCAGCGAGGTGGCGTGGGCGAACTCGTTGGAAGGTCCCACCACGAACGACTCGAACAGGTACTTTGGATTCAGCGCGCCTGCGACCGGCCCCGCTTTCTCTCCCGGGCGCTGCGTCCGGGCGGAGCCGGGCCGGTCAACGGCCGGTTTTTTGGCGGAGGCTTCGACCGGCGCCGCGGCGGACAGCGCTTCCGGATGAACCTCCAAAACAACCTTCAAGTCGCAGCCGCAAATCCGTCCGGCCGCCTCCTTGATCAGCGGCAGGTAATTTTCTTCCAGCCAGGATTGGTAAAAATCGTTGCTGACCGAGAGCACCAATGTATCCGCCTCCAGTTTGCGGGGATCGATCACCGCGATCCAGCGCGCATACACATCGGCGTTTAATTGTTCCTTCAGCGTCTGGCAGATTTGCGGCCAGATCGTTTCAAGATGGACTGTTGTCAAGGGATCCTCCCAAATAGGCCGACCTGTGTAAATGCGAACAAGTTTAAACGCAATCGGCGGCCAACATCAATCCTAATAGCTTGCCGCCCGATTCCCGAAAAAAACGGAACAAAAAAAGTGAAACGCAAAAATAACCGCCGTATGGGCCAGGCGCTCAAAACGAGAGGCAATATCATGCCGCGGCCTGTTTGCCACCATCTTTGCAGCGCTTTGGCGGACCAGCCCCCAATCTGTCAACAAGTTATTAACAACCCTGTTGGCGTTCCTCTCAAGCCTTTATGGGCTCGAAATTAATCGTTCCATATTCACCTGACAAGCATAAAAAAATGTTTTTTACTTTATTTTTTAAAACCACCATATATTGTATAAGCATATTTAAAAACCACCAAATGAGGCATATACAAATTTATGATTTGTATGAACCGCTTGCAAGGCCGGCGAACGGCCTGGCGCGATTGGTCTTGTGGCGCGGGCATGGACAACGGCAAACACCAGTAAATACAAGGGCACAAGGCCAATTTTATGGGCAAGCAATTAACAGGCGCCATTCTGGCCGTGGGTTCCCCCCGGGAAAAGCCCGATATTCGTTATTGCGCGGGCTTTACCGTGCCGGATCCCGTGGTCTACGTGCAACAGGCCGCCAAAAAATATTTAGTTGTCTCTCTGCTTGACCGCGAATTGGCATGTCGTGTGGCGTCGGATATCCAGGTGTATTCGCCGGATGCTTTGCGCATTCCACGCGCTCTGCGCGGCAAGTTGAGCGGGTGGATTATGGGCCTGTTGCGGGAACTGGGCATTCGCGCCGTCACCGTGGCGGCTGATTTTCCCGTGAGTACGGCCGATCGGCTTCGTCGCGCCGGCCTGCGCCTGGCGGTTGCGGATGGGCCGCTGATCCCCGAGCGGGCGGTCAAGACGCGCGCGGAAGTGGAGCGCATTGCGGCCTGTCAGCGCGCCGCAGCGCAGGCCATGCGCGAGGCCATCCGCCTGATTGCCCGCGCCCGCGTGGATAAAAAAAACCGTTTGCGCATGCGGGGCCGGCTCCTGACTGCCGAACGCGTGCGGCACGCCATTTACCGCGTGTTGATGGATCATAATTGCACCGGTGAGGGAACGATCGTGGCATGCGGCGAGCAAGCGGCGACACCGCATGGCATCGGCCAAGGCCCGTTGCGCGCGCACCAGAGCATCGTGATCGATATTTTTCCCCGGCATCTCGAACACGGGTATTGGGGGGATCTCACGCGCACGGTGGTGAAAGGCGCGCCGCCGCCGGCGCTAAAAAAAATGTATAGCGCCGTCAAAGCGGCCCAAGCCGCCGCCTTGGCGGAGATTTGTGCCGGCGTGAGCGGGCGGCGCATCCACCGGACCGCGTCCGCCGTTCTGGCCGGGCGCGGATTCAAAACCGGTCTCCTGGATGGCCAAGCCCAGGGGTTCATTCATTCGACCGGGCATGGGATCGGCCTTGAGGTGCATGAAGCGCCGTCGCTCGGCCCGCGGCCGGGGCGTTTGCGCGCGGGCCATGTGGTCACAGTCGAGCCGGGCCTGTATTATTTCCAGCACGGCGGCGTGCGGATCGAGGATACCGTGCTGGTCACACGCCACGGTTGCCGGAAGCTGGCGGTTTGCGAGGATGTTTTTCAGGTTTGAAACACAATTCTTTGCCGGAGGGCAACGTGTTTAACGCTGTTTTTGCTTGCGGTCCGGCATGAAATCGCCACAATAGCGTTTTTTCCCGGACTATGCTGGGAAAAAATGGTGCGCCGGTGGCGAACAGCGCCCTTTGCATAAGAATTTTCTTCCGGGCAGCCGCGCCGGTAACGACGTGAATTTCTTCGGCGGTCACGCCGTTACCCTGGCTTCGCTCAGCGGAAAGCGATGTTCGAACGGTCCCAAGGGAAGGCGTCATGAGTGCGGCGAAGGGGAAAAGCGCAAAAAAATCGTCAGGCCCCAAAAACGGAGGAGAATTTATGGGCAAGAAGTTTATATTCGCTTTTGTGCTGATTATTGCCACAGCCGTCGTGTTGCTTTACAACATGAAAGGTATCTTCACGCCTCCCAGAATCGACGTGGACCTGGTCTTTACTTCGATTAAGGGTGTATATACCTCCATTGTATTCCTGGCCTTCACCGTTATTGGCGTACTGATCGGCCTGTTTATCAAGTAGTCATGGCCTTAATCCTCTCCCCGTGCCGAACGATCTGATATTTTTCGTCAATTACCCGCAACAACTCAGGTAGTCAGGAGTCAGAATTCAGGATACAGAATAAAATACGTAAGAATCGGAAGAACGCGCCAGACATTCCGCCAAGGCCTTGTGTTTAGCGCCGATTCTCTTCGTATTCGCTGGCCTATACGGGTTCCTTATTCTGACTACCTGCCCGCAGTGCTACCCCGCCTGCAACGCTGTGCCCTGCCCGCAGTGCTACGCACAGCGTTGCAGGCGGGGTAGCACTGCGGGCAGGGCACAGCGTTGCAGGCGGGCTGACTCCTGAATTCTGACTCCTGCGCAGTTACAATTACCCAACCGGGCGAGTGGTGAAATTGGCAGACACGCAAGACTTAGGATCTTGTGCCGCAAGGCTTGTGGGTTCGAGTCCCACCTCGCCCATTTTTCGGAGATCAGCGGTCAGTCGCGCTCAAAGACGCCGCCCGACTCGGCCGACGACGATGCGGTAGCCGATCAGGAGCGCCACGACTAATCCCAGCGCGAGCCAGCGCCGGGCGCCGGCCCCGCCGAAAGACTTGAAGTCCACGGTCATGACCACGTTGGGGTCAACCTGCAGGGACCTCGCAAAATCCAGCTTGCGGCCGTGTTCCGGCAGGGTCACGCGGATGGCCTGGGCCACGCCGGCGGCCGCTTCCTGCTGCCGGAGAATTTTTTCCGACAGAATCCGCAGGCTGTCGTTTTCCTTGGCGGAGAGCGCTTGTTGGCCGCGTCCTCCCTGTTGCGCCGCTTGAGGCTTGGCCATTTTGCCGGCCGGCGCGTCATTGGGCGCGGGCATGGACTGTTGTTCCGCCTGGATATTCTGCGACGCGCGCACGGCGGCGCGGCGTTGCGCCAGGCCGACCACCGCCTGCCGCTGGATCAGGTTGTGATACTGGACCCGCGCGTCTTCATTGACGTCGGCCTTCCCCTGGGAATAAGTGAGCGCCGATTCCAGCGATTTATTGGCCAGCTTCTGCTTGCCTTGGCGCGCATACTGCTCGCCCAGGGCCATGGCGGTCCTGGCCTTTTCCACGTCGGCTTCCATCCGGCGCTGGGTGTTCAGGCGGTAGTTTTGAGCGTCGAAGCTGGCCGCTTTCGTGATCCGCCCGGTGTCGAGACATTCCAGCGTGCCGCCGAACCCGTAATAAAACCGGTTGGGCATGACATAGACGGTCCAGCGAATGTCCGTCAGCGGCAGATCGAGCTGCGGTCCCTCCAGTCGGCGCAAGAACCAACGATCGGCGGCGCGGCCGGCATACAACAACTCCACCGTCGCCGGTTCGCCGGCTTCCACGGCCTCCAGGGGGATGCGATACAAAGCGCCTTCCTGCGACGGCGCCGCGACCTTGCCGTTCACAAAGGCCGACCAGAGCCGGTCGGCCGGCTGGGGCAGTTTGATTTTAAGAAAACGCAGATTCCCGATATTCATCCGCGCGGTCATCTGCGTCAGCATCTTGCCGTCCTCGGACACCACCGAGACCAGCCGCGTTTCAGTCACGCGGGCGGGCAGGGCTTCCGCGGATTCGTGCCTGGCCACGTAGAGCGGGAGCGCGTAATCCGGCTGGATCGCGCGGTAGCACAGGATGGCATCCGCCAAATCCCCGGCCCCGAAAGCGGCGGGAATACCGCGCGCCTCTTCGGCCTTCAATCCGTTCGGTTCGCCGCGCGGCTTGATCTGCACGCGCCCATCCGACATCACCGTCAGGTAGCCCCGGGGCGGGTCGGTATCGATCGGCAGGAGCGGAGTCACCGTGACGTTGCCGGCGGCGGGATCGAAGGGAATTTGATAACCGGCCACCAGCATATAGTTGTTTTCCACTTTGCTGTGCAGGGTAACCTGCCAGACGCCCTGGGTGGCATCGACGATCTGCACCTTGGCGATGTCCGCCCCCGACAAGGTCAACAGTGTATTGGTCTGGGGCGCCCGCAGGAGAAAGACTTTACAGCCCGCATTTTCGATCCGGTACCGGATATAGGCCCGCCCTTTCAGCATGCCCTCGGCCACGTCCACGCGCTGGAGCAGTTCCGGCTTGATGGTCGGGGTCAGCACTTCCGCCTTCAGCACAATGGCCCAGTCCGGGCGCAACAGCGCAAACGCCAGAAGGCCCGGCTGATTGATGCCCAGGTCGCGCGGATTGACTTCACTGACGCCTTCCCGCCGGAGCGTGGTCAGCCGCACGCCGCGCTCGCCCGAGACGACCAGGCTGCCGCTGTGCTTGAAGGCGTTGACCACCCCCACCCGCGGCGCCGCGATCGTATCTTCCAGGCTCTTTTCCATGCGGGCCAGCACCAGGTTCAGGTCGCGGGTCCCGATCGCGGGCTTGCTGAAATGCACGATGACTCCGCGTTCCTTGTCCTTAACCTCGTCCCAGTGGCTGACATCCTGGCCGCTGAGACTTTCCACGTCGAATCCTTCCGGGATGGTCAGGCGCAACGAAAAGATGCCCGCCTTCGCCACGGCCACTTTCATCTGGGTGGAAAGCACGATGCGTTCGTCGGCCACGGAGAGGCTGCCTTTTTCTTCCACGCGGATTTCAGGCAGGACCTGTTCGGCCCGCACCTTGGCCTGCACCGGCAGCTGCTGGTAGCGAAAGGCCCGGCGAATGACCGGCGCCGCCGCGCCTTGCGCGGCGACCAGGTCCGGCGCAAAATCCGAAATATTCATGGCGTTCAAACCTTCCCGGGGTTCCACCACGATCTGGACTGTTTCCGGCGCCGCCAGCGCCAGCGCGCCCCGCTGGCGCGCCGCCTCCTTGACCTGCGGGGCCCCGATGACCGCCGCATAGGGCAGGCCCTCGCGCGGCGTCTGGGTAACCAAGGTCAGGACCAAAGACCCGCTGGCCGGCTTTTGCAGAATCGCTTCCAGGCTCCGCGCGGCGGGATCGAAACGCCAGGCGCTCAGGCCGGGGGCCGATACGGAAGTCACATTCATCTGCTCGGGAATGGAAAAAGTCAGGGTCTTGATTTCACCTTGCGCGATTTGATAGCGCACCTGGTGCAGTCCGTTGACCACGCCCGGATCGAAGGTCGCCAGCGAGTTCACCTCGCAGAAAAACACTCGTTTTTCCAGCTCGGTTTTGCGCATCTTTGGCCGCCAGGCGAACCGGACATGGCCGGCGGAATCGAACATGGCGACGGCTTCCGTCCGGTTGCTGCTTTCGACGGTTTTAAGATAGACCGCCTCGTCCGATCGAATCTCCAGGCCGCTTTCCGGCAATTTCAAGACCACCTGATTTTTCAAATGGGCCGGCAGATCGAAGCTTGTCACCCACTGGCCGTCGATTTCCCGGACCGGCGCCTGGAACGCCAGGGTGGCGCGATAGTCGCCCGCCCGGCTAATGTTCAGCGCATAGCCCGCGGGGGCGCTCAGCAGGGAGACGCGCCGCGGGGCATCCGTCTTGAACTCGGTCAGCACACAGGCCGAAGACAATACCAGGCTGGTCGCCGGCTGGGTTGCCTCTAAATCCAGGGTCATAATAACCTGGGCGCTTCGTTCCGCGTCGCGGCCGGCGCCCGGCCCGGTGATGACCGCATCGATCATCTGAATCGCAAGCCCCTCCGCGGCCATCGGCCGCCAGGACGAAGACGCGCCGGATGGAGCGGAAAAAACCGCCGGCATGGAAAGGCCCAGGGCCGTGATTCCGATGGCGGCCAACAAAGGCAGGCGGATATAACCGTTCGGTTCAGCTTCGGAAGGCGGCGGAACTTCAGGCGCCGGCGCGGTCGGCGCAACGCTCCGCGGCGGCATGGCCGATGACTCGGCCGGCGCCGGCGACCCGGCCGGCGCGGATTGGAAGGGCGGCAAATCGGCGCCATCCGCCCAGGCGCGGGCCTGTTTCCGTTTGCGCCCGGCCTGAACGGCAAGTTTCAGCGGAATGCCCGCGACAACGATCGGAAGCGCGACAAGGAGACCTAAGGCCAGCGCCGCGCGCCCCAGGGTCAACTGGGCCAGGGCCACGGTCAGCAATGTCAAGCCCAGCGCCAACCCCATGGCGCTGGAATGTTCCCGCCGGAGGGAGCGGATCGTCGCGCCGCAGCCCAGCAGACCCGCGATCAGGAACAGCCACAACGAGCCGGCGCTTCCCACCCAACTGGGAACCAGGTTCAACACCAGGAAGAGGGATGGATCGTCCGGCAGGCTGACACTGCGCGTGAACGACAATTGCTGGAGATTCCGGCTCGCGGCATTGAAGGCGTTTTTCAACGCGGCCAGTATGGATAAAAATGCCGGCGAGAACAGCATCGGCAAAATCAGGACGATTACGCCGATAATCAGCGCCCAAAGCGTCGCGCGCCGGCGGCCGGTCAACCAGGCGGCCAGGCAGACGGCGGCCAGCGCTATGACGGCGAGAATACACCAGGCGGCCGCCTCTTGAGCCAGGGTTTGCGCCACGCGGGCGACGGTCAACAGGACGGTCCCCAGCCCGTTCATTCCCGGGCTGTGGTCGCCGACCACGTTGCCGGAGTAACCGGCCGCCGCCAGTTTGGCCGGCAACTGGACGGTCCACCGGGTAAAAGGGACCGGGGTTTTCAGCACCGCCGGCGCCGCCAGGCGGATGCGGTGGGAAAAGAATCCGAGCCGCCCGTGATTTTGCGCATAGACCAGCTCGATTTGAATGGGCGTATTGAGATCGCGCGGCCTGGGGATCGGCGCCAACAGGCCGTCGTCGCCCTGCAACGCCGCCAGATCGGAGCGTTTGCCGTCCGCTTCCACCAGGTGCGTGGACCATAAGCGGGCGTCTTTCGGCAGGGCCAGGGCCAGGTATTGGCCGGACGCGTTTTTCACGAAATAGGTGACGGTTGACACCGTCTCGCCTTCCCGGCTGATCTCGGTCCGCAGGGAGACGTGGTCGGCCACCTGGCCGAGGAGGGGTTCCGTTTCATAACGGGTGGCCTTGAGGCGGCTGGTGTGCGGTTTTTTCACATACTTATAGGTCGCAAGGAAAGGATCCTTCACCAGCAGGGCATAGGCCTCGGGCACTTCGTTGCGGTCGATCCGGATGATGGAGGGATCGCGCGCCTGTTCCTCCAATTTCAAGCTGGCGGAACTGGCCGCCACCAGGTACCCGACTTCGCTTTCCGTCCCTTCCGTTTGCACGCCGCCGATGGCAAGTTCGCCGCCGGCATAACTGACCGGCCGGTCATAATCGATCAGCAGGGTGTAGTCGCCCATGATTTTTTCCTGGAGCGAAACGGTCCAGATGGTGTTGCTGTGTTCCCAGTTGCGCACGTCCCGGCCGGTAAATTCCACATTCTGGTATTCGGCGGGAATGGTCAGCTTGAATTCGCGAATGGGCGCGCCGCTGATGTGGTAGGTGATCAAGGCGCTGCCGTAAAGCACGCCGTCGCCCAGGGAGATCAGGTGGAACATTTCGGAATGGATCACAGGGGCGGTCCGCTCCAGGCTGACGCCGGCCTGCCAGGCCGCATCCTTGAACCGGAACGCCCATTGCGCGTCCGGCACACGCATGGGCGTGGATCCCGTATGGGCTTCGATCAGGCCGGACGATTTTTCCACCTTCAGCCGCAGTCCTTTTTCGCCGGACATGACCAGGTAGCCGCGCTCCGATTTGGCGGCGCGCACCTTGAAGGACGGCAGGGCAAAAGAGACCTGATCGCCAAGGGCGCGTTCCAGCCGCAGATCGACCAGGACCCGGCCCTGCACGGCGTTGCGGAAATAGGCGCGGACGACCCGCCGTCCGGCGTCATCGCGCGTGTCGTAATCGGCGATTTCGGCGCCCGTGACGCCGGCGACCACCCAGGTCGGATCGGTTTCAATGACCACTTCGCGCGCCGGGGCGTCGCGCACGTCGAGCTCGATTGAGGCGTTGAATATGGCGTCGTTATCGACCACCGCAAGAATCAACCGGTCGTCGGCGCTGATGGCGGTAACCACGTCGTCCGCCTCCAACGCAAAGGTGAACGGCATATTGGCGAACTGATACGTGAAAGGCGTGCGGGCGGGAAGCGGCCGCGCCGGATCGGATGGCAATCCCAGCTTGACTTGGGGAAACGCCGCCTGGTCGATCTGGGTCAGGCCCAGGGCCTGATCGACTAAGAGCTTGATGGCGCTGTCGGTTCCGACGGTCAGGAATCCGTTGGCCCGGATGACGTCGCGGGGCACGAAGGCCGGCAGGTTGAATTTGCAGGGAAATTCCGGCAGAACCATTTCGCCGTTAATCTGCAACATGTACTGCGCGTCTTTCGGCCGGCTCAGGGAAACCGTCAGGAGCGGCTGGGCCGGATTTTTCCGGTCGATGCTCCAATCCTGGATGTCTTCCCCGCGCACCTGGGTGACATTGATATTCGACGACAGGGTCACGGTGAGTTTGTTCAAACTGCCCTGGACCACGCGATAGCTCAGGATGGTGTCCACGCGCAAGGCGCCCACACCCGCCGAGGCGATCATGTTGGCGACGCACTCCACCACGCGCTCGGCTTCCAGTTTCTTGATTTCCGGCTTCCAGCGCATCTCGAAATCTTCGCCGATCCCCAGGAACGCCGTCACCACCGTTTTGCCTTTGGTCGTTTTTTGCCGTTTAACGCTCAGCGCGCCGGGGAAATTGACTTCCAGGTCGTCGCGATCGCATTGCACGGACGCCTCCCGGATCGCGGCCAGCGGCATTGCGAACCGCGTGCGACGCCAATCGCCCTCTTTGACCGGCCGGCCGGCGAAAACTAATTTGACCGACTGCCGCCCGCGCGAATCCAGCGTCAGCCAGAAACACCCGCCCGCGTCCCGGGCCAGGACCGCGCCACGCGGCAGATCGCTTTCGCGGCAGGCGATTTCGCCGGCCACCAAGGGCACCTGGCAGGGTTTCACCTGGGCATCCACCGTGAAAGCCAGGGTGAACACCACGTTTTCACCCTCGATTTCGCCGTGAATCGTCAGTTCCGAAATGGTGAATCCCGCGGGGGCAAACGGGGGAGTTGGCCGGACTTCAACAGGCGGGTTGGTCGCCGCCATTCCGGCGACACTGATTGCGACCCATAACCCCGCGACCATTCCGATTCCGATCCGTGTGCGTAGGCGGTTCATATTATGTTCCTTTCGTTGGTTGAATAATTCAAGCCGCCAAAGGCGGCGACTGTTCCCAGGTAGGGCGGTTTCGCCGAAACCGCCGTTCTGGATCCAGCACGGCGTGCTCGGCGCGCGCGCCCTACCCAGGATTGTCCGCCGGCTTGCCCGCCATAGCTTTAGCGTCGGTGGGAGGCGGATCCGCCTATGGCGGAAAATTCCTACCTAAAATCGTCAGGGCGTCGCCCCCTCCTGAAATTTCGGCGTCAAGCCGGTTTGCGTCATGCGCAGAAATTCCCGGATGCGATTGTCCAAGCTCAGTTCCAGCGCCACGGGGCGCAGGACCCGGGCCACGTCTTCAAACCGGACGCCGGCGGCGAAGGGACTGCCCCGCAGGATTTCGGAAAATTCCGCCGCGGCCGCCGCCAGCCGGAAACGCGCGTCCATGACCTCGAAGGGCGCCGCGCCGGCCGCCGGCATAATCGGCTGTTCGATTTCCTCGATCTGGCCGGTCAGCGCGTTCCGGCAGCGGATCCGGATCATGCCCAAAGGCTCATGGGCATCGCCATGCAGTTCGAGTTCGTACAGCGCGGTCACGGACTGCCCGGAGCCGATTTCACCGGCATCCACGCTGTTGTCGCGGAATTGCTCTTTTTTCAACTGCCGGTTTTCGTAGCCTAATTGACGGTATTGCTTGACGCGTTTGGGATTGAACTCGACCTGGATTTTAACGTCCCGGGCAATCAGGTTGACCGTCGCGGCCAGGTCGTCAACCAGGATCCGCTGGGCTTCGGACGGCGAATCGATGAAGGCATACACGCCGTCGCCTTTGTTCGCCAAAGTTTCCAGCATGACGTCGTTATAGGCGCCGAGTCCGAACCCGAAAACGGAGAGCGTAACGCCCTGCTTGCGATAGCTTCCGATGGATTTGAGAATTTCTTCGGCCGTTGTCGTGCCCAGGTTGGCCATGCCGTCGGACAACAGCAGGACGCGGTTGCAACCCGCGCTGTCGAATCCGCGCGCCGCCGTGGCGTAGGCCTCGCGCATGCCTTCTTCCAGGGAGGTCGAGCCGGATGTCTGCAGGCCCTCAATGACGGCCAGAATGCGTTTCTTGTCCGATGCCGGCGTGTGCTCCAGGAGCAATCGGGCGTGGGAGTCGTATTGCACGATGGCGATCTTGTCGGCCGGATCCAGCTTCTCCACCATCCGGGCCAGGGTGTCCTTGACCAGCTCGATCCGGTCCGGCGTGGCCATCGAGCCGGAGGTGTCTATGAGCAGGGTCAATATGGCGGCGCGTTTTTCCTCGCGGCCGAGCCGGCGTCCTTTGACCCCGATTTTCAGCAGGGCCAGGCCCCGCCCGAAGGCCGAAGGCCCGCAGTCCACATAAACGGCGAAGGTCGGCCCATTGGGCGGCGCATAATCGTAGTCGAAGTAATTGACGAATTCCTCCGTGCGCACGGCCTCGGGCGGCGGCAGTTGACCGTGCAACAGATAATTGCGCGAGAGCGTGTAGGACGCCGTGTCCACGTCGATGGAGAACGTGGAAAACGGCTTGTCCGCCGCGGACACGAACGGATTGACGCCGGCCGCCCGGCAAATGGGCGCGATAACCGGCGGCGCATTCCTCGCCGCCGGTTCCGGGACGGGAACTGCGTTGGACGCGGGAGCGCCGCGAACGGCCATTGCGCTGCCATGCGCATATCCGCCGACGGCGCTACCACTCCCGCTACTCTTGCCGCCGCCGCTTCGCGACATGGCCCATCCTTTTTGAAAGTTCCGGACGCCAACCAGCCGCTGCCTCTCGGCATTCTCGATTTCAAGGGGCTTGGCCGATTCCTTCTTCCGTTCAGCGCTTTCGGATTCCTTTAAATTAGGCCCCGAGGAACGGGGCAACTTTTTTATAACGCCCGGTGAGGGCGCCGGGCCTACAGCATCTTTGTAGGCCGGGTCCCCTGACCCGGCGGGATTGTCCGCCACAGGCAACCTGCCCGCCTGTGCCTGAGCCGAACTCCCTGGCTGAAATTTCCTTTGCATAAGTTCAAGCTCATCGGCAGGTTTATCGTGCCTGCCACGCACTTCGGATTCCGCGCGGAGTTTATAATCGGCCGGCGCGATTGCGCCTCTGAGTCCTTTTTCATCAGATATGTTGTCTTCGCCCACAAACATGTTTTTACCCCCGCCTGTGCCGACACTAACATCCGATTCCGAGCCATCGAGTATTCGCGTCGGCGGCGCAGGCATCTCTACGGGCACGGAAGGGCGAACATAGGCGGAAGGCGCGCTTATCGTTAGCCGCGAAACGGTAGCATGCCGGGTGGCCGCCATGGTCGATGCCGGGGCCATTTTCTTCGGCATGCCCGCCAATTGTCTATTCAAGGCTTCAGCTTCCGGCGTTCCATAATCGACCCACATGCCCTGGCCGGCCACCTTGACCACATTCATTCCCTTTTTGCCGCGACTGACCAATAGCGGTCGATCCCCGTTAGCGTCGGGATAGTATTCCACCGGGTTTCCCGTTTCATGATTGACCAGCATTTCCGGCGGAATCTTCGCTTCCCTCGCAAGTTCATCAAGCGACGGCGGAAAAGCCGGGCGAAAACTGTCGCTGGGATTCAATCCCCAGGCCGAGGCGGATTTCCAAACGGCGTTCAAGTTCGACAAATCGTTCACCCGCCGCGCCTTTTCCCGGACAGACCCCAGATTGGGAAGAAACAGGCCGGCCAGCACTAAAAAAACAGCCGCCACGGCAGCCCATTGAGTGACGCTTATCCACCAGCGTTTGGGCGCAGGCTTGGGTTTGGCAATCCGCGGACGACGCCAGCGTCGTTTCCTGAACTGGCTAACGAATGATTCCGGCAGTCGTGACGGCGCGGACGAGGTGTCCGCCAAACCTTCGCGCAGTAACTGGATCGTCGCTTGCAGATCTTCGCCGCTGTCCCGGCAGAGCGCGCACGTCTGGAGATGGGCCCGCGCCTCGGCGGCCTGGGCCGGATCGAGATCGCCCAGCAGATAGGGCGTCAGTAAATCCTGTATTTCCCGGCAATTCATGGCAGACCTCCATTCCTTATGAGGCCGGCTTGTTTCAAACTGGCGCTGACTTTTTTAACGGCATGATGCAGGATGCAACCGATGTTGCCTTCCGTGCGGCCTGTAATCAGGCTGATTTCCCGGTACGAAAGACCGGCCTGCATGCGCAGGAGCAAGACCTGCTGTTCGGCCGGATCCAGGCGGCGCAGATGGCCCAAAACGATCTGCGCGCGCTCGGGGGGATTGCAGGGATCGGCCGGGCTCGCCGGGTCCGATGCGGCGCGCTCCGAGGCTTCCTGCTCGTGCAGCCGGCGCAGGCGCGACTCGCGGCGGATATAATCGATCGCCGCGTTATGCGCCACCCGGTAGAGCCAGGGCCGCAGATTATCCGTGGGGCGCGCGCCGGCGCGCCACACGCGAAACAGTTTGATAAAAGTTTCCTGGACAATATCCTGGGCGGCGGCGGCATCGTTGACAAGGCGGGCGACATAGCGCAACAAAACCGATTCATGGGCGGTTATAACGGCTTCAAACTCCACGTTCCCATCCGTTTCCACGGATGGGCCGGTTTGGGCGATATTATCCATGCCGCTCCTTGGTGCGGTGATTCCTATCTATAGGACGCCGGTCGCGCCATGATTCTTCAAGAAAAAAGGTAACGACTCAGGTATTCAGGAGTCAGGAGTCAGAATTCAGAATGGCATGCGAATACGCCTCCCGCAACTGTTTCCGACTGCGGGAACGTCCGCGCCAAACGATAAACAGCAATCGCGAACTGGTGGGCCTTCTGCCAAACCGCCAAATCTTCGAATGTCTTCGCTGGGGGCTCTCATTCTGACTCCTGAATTCTGACTACCTGAGCAGAAACTTTATTTGCTCCTAATTTTTGTGTGTTTCGTGTGTTCCGTGGTAAAAATATCTTGTCTTGATTGGGCCCATGGATTTTTCCGGCGCGCGAGGCGCGCGGCCAACCCGATGGCCGCCGCCATACTGCCGGCCTGCGCCACGCCTTTTCCGGCAATGTCGAAGGCCGTGCCGTGATCGGGCGACGCGCGCACGATCGGCAGACCGAGCGTCAGGTTGACGCCCTCATCGAAGGCGATCATCTTCAAGGGCCCAAGGCCTTGGTCGTGGTACATGGACACGATTGCGCCATACCGGCCTTTCAGGGCCTGGTGGAAAATGACGTCGCCCGGCACGGGGCCTTCCACGGCCAATCCCCGGCGGCGCAAGGCGCGCAAGGCCGGACGGATGATCGTGATTTCTTCCCGGCCGAGGATGCCGTT
The DNA here is from genome assembly GCA_041653875.1 of Kiritimatiellia bacterium. GTDB lineage: Bacteria > Verrucomicrobiota > Kiritimatiellia > JAAZAB01 > JAAZAB01 > VSJD01. The sequence goes on along the minus strand of JBAZEM010000023.1, from coordinate 2,205 downwards.
GTCCCCGGCATGCGGGTTGAGCGCGCAAACGCCGACCGTTTTTTGCCTCACGCCGAGCCAGGGCAAGGCCTGGCTCGCCAACTGCGCCGCCTCCTGAACGGCGGCCCGCGAAATGCCGGCGGCCACCTTGGCCAGCGGCAGATGCCGCGTGACCAGCACCACGCGCAAGGGTCCGCCCAGGAGCATCATGGCAAAGGAGCGCGCTCCGGTGAGGGCCGCCAGGAATTCCGTGTGGCCGGGAAACGGCAGGCCCGCCAGATGCAGGCTCTGTTTACAGATGGGACCGGTGACCAGGGCATCGAAAAGCCCCGCCATACAGCCGCCAACCGCCGCCTGGATCCAAAACGCCGCCGCCTGACCCTGCGCCTTGCCGGTGACACCGGGCCGCCAGGGCAGAGAGGCGGGAGGATGGTTGGCTAATGGAAGCCCCCTCGCCCTAACCCTCTCCCTGGGGAGAGGGAATAAAATTTGCCCTGCTTCGATCCCTGCTCCAATATCCCGCTCCGGTTCCCAATTGACGATACGCGCAGCCTGTTTTTTGCCGTCCGCCAACTGCCAGGCCGGCGGCAACGGCAGGCGGAGTTGCGCCGCCTGGCGGCTTAGAATCGCGCGGCTGCCGACCAGCACGAAACGCAGAGTGGCCGGCCAGCGGTTTCGGTAAAGCGCCTTCAAGGCCGCTTCCGGCCCAATCCCGCCGGGATCGCCGAGGGTAATGGCAATGATTGTCATTGAGTTAACAGGCATGGTTCAGAGGTCAGACTCCGCCGACGTGTCCCGCCGAAACGGCTTCGCGAAGGGGGAAGCGCTTCAGAAAGGCTTGAGAACCGCTGAACCGTGAACCCCCAAACCGTTCCTTGTTTTAATATTTTTTGATAAACGCCTTCTGTCTCAGGCTCGTCATCCAGTTATCGTAAAGGCGCTTGGCTTCCTGCTTTTCCAGCTCGGTGCGGAGGGTGTCCTGGACTTTCTCGAATGGAATCACGGTGGCGGCCCGCTGCCCTTCGACTTTCAGGATATAAAGATCCTCGCCAGCCGGAATTACAACGCTGATCTCGCCCGGCTTGAGCGCCTGGATGGCGGTCGCCAGTTCCGGCCGCCGGCTGGCCGGGTCGATCCAGCCCCAGTCGCCACCGTCCTTGGCATGCGCGCTTTGCGACACCTGCCTGGCAAGGTCCTCGAACGATTCGCCCGCCAGCAGGCGCTTGCGCACGTCTTCCGCCTGCTTGCGCTTGACGGCAATTTCCTCGTCGGTCTTGCCGCCGTCGATCATGATCATGCGCAAGTGAACCTGCGCGGGGGTGCGGAACGTATCGCCCGCCTTTTCGTAAGCCGCGCGGACATCCTGAGGGGAAACGGACACCTTGCTGTCCACTTCGCGTTCGCGCAGGAAGGAAACGATCATGGATTTCTTCAGATTGGCCTGCCATTCCTCCAAGGTCAGCCCGTCTCCGTCGAGCGCCTTGCGGAACGCGGCGCGGTTGTTGGCGAACTTGGTGCGCACGATTTCTTCCGTGCGGCTCTGCACGATCTTATCCGGCAAATTCATGTCCTTCTGCTGGCGGAAGGCATCGAGGATCAATTCCCGCTCGATCAGGGATTGGAGCGTCTTTTCATAGGCGTCTTCCAGTTTCCGGTCCAGTTCCACGCCCTGGGTGGTCTCGCGCAACTGGCGCTCGACCGGCTGCATGGCAGTCATAACCTCCGTCACGGTCACAGTCCGATCGTTGACCTGGGCTGCACAGCCTTCCACCGGGATCGTTTTGCCAATGCCCCCGGCTGGCAACAGAAGCCCGAGCGCCAAAACCAGCGCGGGCCAAAGACTTGTTTCGACAGCACTTATCGCCCTTCGGGCTGACTCTTGTAGCCGCGGCGGTAACGCCGTGGCCGTCGAAGAATCCACGCCGTCGCCGGCGCGGCTACGAAAGAGCAATTTCCTGTTAGATTGAATTAGCATGGTAATGACATATCCTTGCCGGCAATATGGCTGATCGGGCAAACCAAACGCAAACGATACCTGCTTTATACATGAACTATTTATATAGGACAAGCGCGATGTTGGTCATTTTTTGTTTTTTTATCTGCGATTCAGACAGTGGGGAGATAGCGAGGCCAGCGGCCGCAGGTAGGGCGACCGGCGGCGGGCCATAATGACGCCCGTGAGTATTTTGCTCGCGGGCGTTTTTTTGTGTTGCAATCTGTATCAGT
>JBAZEM010000022.1:0-46937 GCA_041653875.1 Kiritimatiellia bacterium | reverse complement strand
GATACAGATTGCAACACAAAAAAACGCCCGCGAGCAAAATACTCACGGGCGTCATTATGGCCCGCCGCCGGTCGCCCTACCTGCGGCCTCTGGCCTCGCTATCTCCCCACTGTCTGAATCGCAGATTCCCGATCGCATCGCTTCGACGCCATATTCGGGTATGAGCCATATTTTAAATTCACTGCCGACCGTTTTTCCCGCCTTTTTTATCCGCTTGATTTCCCGAATTTCCTGCACTATCTTACCGCTTCCGTGAAACCGGCGTCCCAGCCTAAATCCCCGGAAACAAGTTTTCGTCATCAATGCACAATAAAGGAGAATCGTCTGCCATGGCTAACAAGGAAATGATGGATGGAAACACGGCGGCGGCCAACGTCGCCTATGCGGTCAGCGAAATCTGCGCGATTTACCCGATTACACCCTCCTCCAACATGGGTGAATTGGCCGATGAATTCAGCGCGGCGGGCCTGAAAAACATCTGGGGCACGGTGCCGCAGGTGGCGGAACTGCAGTCGGAAGGCGGCGCCAGCGGCGCCGTGCACGGCGCCCTCACGGCCGGAGCGCTGGCCACCACGTTCACGGCCTCCCAGGGGCTCCTGCTGATGATCCCCAACATGTTCAAGATCGCCGGCGAATTGACCAGCACGGTCTTCCACGTCACGGCGCGCTCGCTGGCCTGCCAGGCGCTCTCGATTTTCGGCGATCACTCGGACGTCATGGCGGTGCGCTCGAGCGGCTTCGCGCTGCTGGCCTCCAACAGCGTCCAGGAAGTTATGGATATGGCGCTCATCGCGCATGCGGCCACCCTGGAGTCCCGCGTTCCGTTCCTGCATTTCTTCGACGGCTTCCGCACCTCGCATGAAGTCCAGAAAATCGAGGAAGTCGAACGCGGCGTCATGCGCGCCATGATCGACGACGACCTGGCGCTGGCCCACCGCCGGCGCGGGCTTTCCCCCGACCGCCCTGTTTTGCGCGGCACGTCCCAGAACCCGGATGTTTATTTCCAGGGCCGCGAAACCGTCAATCCTTATTATCTGGCCACCCCGGGCATCGTTCAGAAGCAGATGGATAAATTCGCCAAGCTGACCGGGCGGCAGTACAAGCTCTTCGATTACGTCGGCGCGCCGGATGCCGAGAAGGTCATCGTCATCATGGGCTCGGGCGCGGAGACGGTCCACGAGACCGTCAACACGCTGGCGGCCCAGGGCAAAAAGGTCGGGGTATTGAAGGTCCGCCTGTTCCGGCCGTTCGACACCAAAGCGTTTATCGCCGCCCTGCCGCCGACGGTCAAGGCCATCGCCACGCTGGACCGCACCAAGGAGCCGGGCGCCATCGGGGAACCGCTGTACCTGGACGTGCGCACGGCCATCGGGGAAGCCATGAGCGAAAAATGGATGGCCGCGCGCCGCTATCCGACCGTGCGGGGCGGGCGCTACGGCCTGGGCTCCAAGGAATTCACCCCGGCCATGGTCAAGGCCGTGTTCGACAACCTCACGGGCAGGAAAGGCATCAACCATTTTACCGTGGGCATTGAAGATGATGTCGGCAAAACCAGCCTGAAAGTGGACGCCCGTTTCCACCTGGAGCACAGCGGGCGCATCGAATGCAAATTCTACGGCCTGGGTTCCGACGGCACGGTGGGCGCCAACAAAAACTCCATCAAAATCATCGGCGACGAGACCGAGAACTACGCCCAGGGCTATTTCGAGTATGACTCCAAGAAGGCCGGCGCGATCACCATTTCGCACCTGCGTTTCGGGCCGACGCCGATCCAGAGCCCGTATCTCTGCACACGGGCCGATTTCGTGGCCTGCCATAATTTTTCGTTCCTCGAAAAATACGACCTGCTCGCGGACGCCAAGGATGGGGCCGTGTTCCTGCTGAACAGCCCTTACAGCGCCGAGGAAGTCTGGGCCCACATGCCCGACGAGATCGAACGCCAGATCATCAAGAAGAAAATCCGGTTTTACACGATCGACGCCATCAAGCTGGCCAAGGAGCTTAAACTGGGCGCGCGCATCAACACGATCATGCAGACCTGCTTCTTCAGCATCTCCGGCGTCCTGCCCGGCGACAAGGCCATTGCCGCCCTCAAAAAGGCGATCGAAAAGAGCTATGGCCGCAAGGGCGCCGACGTGGTGGCCATGAACTTCAAGGCCGTGGATTCCGCCGTGGCCGCCCTGCGGGAAGTCAAGGTGCCCGCGCGCCCGGCGGGCAAGATCAAGATGCCGCCGGTGGTTTCCGCGGAGGCCCCCGCGTTCGTGCGCAACGTGACCGCCGCGATCATGAGCCAGAAAGGCAACACCCTGCCGGTCAGCGCCATGCCCGCCGACGGCGCCTGGCCGACGGGCACGACCAAATTCGAGAAGCGCAACATCGCCACGGACATTCCGCAATGGGACACGGCGCTTTGCATCCAGTGCGGCCAGTGCTCGCTGGTCTGTCCGCACGCCGCCATCCGCGTCAAGGTCTATGGGCCGGAACGCCTGGCCAAGGCGCCGGCCGCATTCAAGTCGGCGGACGCCAAGGGCAAGGAATATGCCGGCATGAAATTCACCGTTCAGACCGCGCCGGAAGACTGCACCGGCTGCGGCGTGTGCGTGCAGAATTGCCCGGGCCGCGAACGGGACGCCGTCACGAAACAGGAAACCGGCCGCCGCGCGATCAACATGGCCCCGCAGATGCCGTTGCGCCAGGCGGAAGCGGAGAACTTCAAGTTCTTCATGGATATCCCGGACATGGATGCGAAGCTTTACAATCGTTCCACGGTCAAGGGCAGCCAGTTCGTGCGCGCCATGTTCGAGTTTTCCGGCGCCTGCGCGGGCTGCGGCGAGACGCCCTACGTCAAGCTGCTCACCCAGCTCTTCGGCGACCGGGCCCTGATCGCCAACGCCACGGGATGCTCGTCGATCTACGGCGGCAACCTGCCGACGACGCCTTACACCACGCGCGAGGATGGGCGCGGGCCGGCCTGGTCCAACTCGCTCTTCGAGGACAACGCCGAATTCGGCTACGGCATGCGCCTGGGAGTGGATAAGTTCAGCCAACTCGTCCTGGAACTGATGGATAAAGGTGAGAATTGCGCCGCCTGCGGCGACCTCAAGCCGCTCTTCGCCGAACTGCGCAAGGCCGACCAATCCACGCCCGCCGGCATCGAGGAACAGCGCGCGCGGGTGGCGCAGCTGAAAGACCGGCTGGCCAAGTGCGCGAACAACGAGTGGGCCGGGCAGATGCTTTCGGTCGCCGATTACTTGGTGAAGAAATCGGTCTGGATCCTCGGCGGCGACGGCTGGGCGTATGACATCGGCTACGGCGGCTTGGACCATGTGCTGGCCTGCGGCCGCAAGGTGAACGTCCTCGTGCTGGACACCGAAGTCTATTCCAACACCGGCGGCCAGGCTTCCAAGTCCACGCCCATGGGCGCGGTGGCCAAGTTCGCCATGGCGGGCAAGCCGCTGATGAAGAAGGATCTCGGCATGATCTGCATGACCTACGGCAACATCTATGTGGCGACCGTCGCGCTGGGCGCCAATCCGAGCCAGACCGTGCGGGCCTTCGCCGAGGCCGACGCCTACGAAGGGCCGTCCATCATCATCGCCTATTCGCACTGCATCGCGCACGGCATCGACATGACCAACGGCCTGACGGCCCAAAAGGAAGCCGTGCAATCGGGACGGTTCCCGCTCTATCGCTACAACCCGGAACTGACCAGGCAGGGCAAGAACCCCCTGATCCTGGACAGCAAACTGCCGGTCGAGAAATACAGCGAATCCGTGATGAAGGAAAACCGGTTCCGCGTGTTGAAACAGAGCTATCCGGAGAACGCCAAGCGCCTCATGGAACAGGCCGACAAACTCGTGGCCGCGCGGGCCGACCTCTACCAGAAACTGGCCGGCCTGCCGCCCTGCACCGGCGAGATTCCGGCGGCCGCGCCGGCGGCGCCGGAGCAAAAGGCCTAAGTGCTTTATGAAATCTTTATGGCTGATCGGCCTGACGGCGCTCTGGCTGGCCGGCTGCGCGCCCGCGGATAAAAAGGCGGCGCCGGCCGGACAGCCGCCGGCGCAATCCAACGCCGCGCCACCGGGGAAATCGACGGCCCGCCAGGCGGTCGAGGGATTTACCGGCAAGACCTCCGTGGACGCCGGCGAGCGCACCAAGGCCGGAATCAAGGCCATCGAAACCCAGCGCCGCAAAAACTTCGAGGAAATCCCGCCGTGACCCGGGGGGATGCGCCATACGAGGAGAAGCGCCATGAAATCCATAGGCAGCATGATCGTGCTGGTCATAATCGCGAGTCTTGCGAATACCACCTGGTGCGGAGCACAAAATCCTGCGGCCCATTCGAACCAGGCGGCAACAAGCAGATCGCCGATCTTCATCGAGGTGGAGGTTCGATTTATCGAGTTGAGTCAGGAGGATCTCGGCCAACTCGGCGACGAGTGGATGATATACTCGAAAACGGAAACAACCAATAGCCGCTCAAACGCCGGAAAATCCATGCAGACTGGCTTTTTTAAATCCTGTTAATCTTGTTAATCCTGTCAAAAGACTTTTGGGTTGCGGGCGTTAGCCCGCCTTGGATATGGAAAATACTCGAAGGCAAGGCGGATGCAAATATTGCGTTCGACGATTTGTGCAACTTGTTGCGCAGGCATGGGTTCGACAAACGAACCAGCGGAAGTCATCGTATCTTCAGAATGGCGGGCATTGAGGAGAAAATAAATTTGCAACGTGACGGGAACAATGCGAAGCCTTATCAGGTTCGTCAAATTCGCGCTCTTATTTCAAAATATCGTCTTCGGGGGGAAAACTAATGGATAGATACGAAATTATTATTTACTGGAGCGAAGAAGATCGTGTCTTCATTGCAGAAATTCCGGAGCTGTCCGGCTGTATGGCGCATGGTAAAAGCCAGGAACAGGCCTTGGTGAAAGTTCGGGAGGCAATGACGCTCTGGCTGAAAACCGCCGAGGAATTTGGCGATCCTATTCCCGAACCCAAGGGACGCCGGCTTGTTTTCGCATAACTTGCGATGAACCCGCTGTCAGAAAAATCGGCGGCCTTCCGTAAAGTTTTATGACGGCGGATGGATTTTGGCGATATGGGCCAACATTCGCAGGCGCAATAAATCGGCGCGGTCCTGTTCGCGATACGTCTCTTTGCTGGCAATCAGGGATTGCAAACCTGCGTATGGAATTCGGACGCCATCGATCTCCGCGTAACAGGCGGAATCCTTGGCGTCAACGTAGGAAACCTTCCAGGCGCGGCGGCTGATGTCCACTTCCACTTCGTCCGCCACCTTGACGACCACATTGTCCTGGAAATCCTGCGGCGTCAACTCGCGGGCCGCGCCATCTTCCAGTTCGGACAAAGCCGCAACGATCCGCCGGTAGTTGTCCTCCGATTCCTCTACCAAAACATCCACGTCTTCCGTGGTGCGGACAAGTCCATGTAAAATACAGGCGTGGCCGCCTACGATCATATAATGCGCCTCGTGCTTGTTAAGCAAGGAACATACCCGCGCCAGAGGATCGGAATGGGATGAGGTTGACATGATGTTACCACAAACGAGGATTGGTTTGGCGGCGTTTCCAGGTTTCGTAATCATCCCAAGATTTGGCCTTGAAAACGAACCCGCGCGGCTTGGGATAAGGATTCAGACGATTTACGCGTAATTGCAAGGCGGACGCGCGCTGATGATATTCGGCCGGCGAAAAGGCCCTTTGCGGCTGACGACGACCGACGATTTTTACCGTATAATTTTGATCCATACCATACCTGTCCGATGCATTCATGTTACAGGGTTATGAAATGGGAATCAAGGTGTTTCACGGGCAACCGAAGCGGGGCGTTTTGCGAGAGAATCCATTGACAGCCGTCCTTTTCCTGCTACGATTTTCCGCGACTATCGCCACCCTCGATCGGGGGGGCGGCGGGCATGCAGAGCCGAAAATGGCGCCTGGGTATGGCCGGCGGCGGGGCATCCGGAAGGATCCAAGGCCCATACTCCATTATGATCTCCGTATTTCGCAAAGATGGCTTGCCGCTGGTGCGCGACGCCGAATGGGGCGCCGGTTCCTGGCGCCGGGCGCGCGGACTGATTGGCGCCGCCGCTCTAAGCTCAGACCGGGCCCTGGTCCTGGTCCCCTGCCGCGCCATTCACACCTGGTTTATGCGGTTCGCGCTGGACATCGTCTTCTTTTCGCGCGAGGGCCGCGTGGTCCGGATGGCCGCCGGGGTAAAGCCCTTTCGCATGGCATGGGGCGGCCGGGCGGCCTGGGGAGTCATGGAAATGCAGTCCGGCTGGTTCCCCTGGGCAAACCTGAAGGAAGGCGACCAGCTCGTTTTTAAAAACAAGGAGGACGGGTCATGTTGAAGGAATTCAGGGAATTCGCCGTGCGCGGCAATGTCATCGACATGGCCGTCGGCGTAATAATCGGCGGCGCATTCGGCAAAATTGTCAGCTCCTTGGTCAACGACATCCTCATGCCGCCGCTGGGCGTGTTGGTCAGCAAGGTCAATTTTGCCGCCATCTGCTTTGACCTGAACACCCGGCGTTTTAGCACCATCGACGCCGCCAAGGCCGCCGGCGCCACCACGATCAATTTCGGATTGTTTGTCAATACCGTCATCGATTTTATCATTCAGGCCTTCGTTATTTTCATGATGATCCAATTCATCCAACGCCTGAAACAACGAACGCTCCCGCCGGTCCCGGTCCCGGCGGAACCCGCGACCAAGATCTGTCCGTTTTGCTGTTCGACCATTGCCTTCAAGGCCGTGCGCTGTCCGCAATGCACTTCCGAACTGAAAAGCGCGCCCACGGCGACATAGACGATTCGAGTTAGGCGGCCAAAGGCCGCGACTTTGCCGTTCTCTCGAACGGCGCTACAACGAGCCGGTGTAGTTGCGGTTCGATAGAACCGCTTGCCGCCGTGTGGATTGAATTTCCTTAACATCAAATTAGGCCCCGCAGCGGGGCGGCTTCCACGGCGTCCGGGGCAAGCCCGAAAATACAGCTTCCCTTGCGCCGCCGATTCAATAGAATAAGGGGGTTTCCAGATATTGCCTTTTGCCGGCAGGGATCAGGCCAATGTTATCCGAAAGAACACCACGCCATGCGCTGCCCAAAATGCGGACATCTTAACGACAAGGTCATTGACAGCCGGTCGGCCCGGGAAGGCGACGTCATCCGCCGGCGCCGGGTTTGTCTGCAATGCGGGCATCGTTTCACGACCTATGAAGAAATCATCAAGACCCATCTCCGGGTCATCAAACGCGATGGGCGCCATGAGGAACTCGATCGCAATAAATTGATGAAAGGGATTTTGAGCGCCTGCCAGAAACGGCCGATCGGCGCCGAGCAGATTGAAACCATGGCCGACGCCATTTTCAGGGAATTGGACAACGAGAACGACCGCGAAGTGCCCAGTTCGGCCATCGGCGAAAAAGTCATGGAGCGCCTGGAAAAGCTGGACGAAGTGGCCTATATCCGTTTTGCATCGGTCTATCGCCGGTTCAAGGACGTCAACCAGTTTCTCACGGAAGTCAAAGGCATTATCGGCAAAACATGATCTGGAACCCACCAGCGGCGGACGAACGCGCGGAGCAGGCCCTGGCCGCCTATATTGCCGGCAAAATCGAGCCGGACGGGAACGATGGCCCGGCGCCGGACACGGCTTGCCGGCGCGAACTGGCCGAAGCCATCGCGGCCTTTATCCGAAGCCGGCATCCCGCTTTTGCGGCCGCGCCGCCGGATGGCGGCATCGACCGAAACGGCGGCTTGCCGGAGGAATATCTGCTCATGCTGATCGGACGCGCGTTATGGTCGGTGGGCGAAGAACAGACGGCGCGCCGGCTGTTGGAAAGCCAGGGCCGGGCCTTGAATTTGCCCGCCACCTTTGTGGAGGCCGTATGGGCGCCGGATATTTCCATGATGCATTGGCACATCCTGCTGGCGACGCGGGCCGTGCGAACATCCGCGCTGATGGGGGCGTTGAGCGGCACATTATGGGTCCTGGACCTGGAACGGATGGTCCTGCCGGAGTCAACCAGTCTGGAATTACTGGCCTTGAACGTGGTGCGCGCCGTGATCGACCGGGTGGCGGTCCTGTGGGACCATTGCCAGGGCCGCGGGCTCCTTGGGCTCCGGCATGCCGACACCGTGGCCGCCGGCATGTTGGGATGCCCGCGCCATAGCGCCAAGAGCAAGGCGCTGGCCGCCGATATCCGCGAACTTTGCGCGCGGCGCTTGCAGGCGCTGAAATCCTCGCGGGGCTGGGATGAGGCCCCGCAGGTGATAATGCTTGATCTGTAAGATCAGAAGCAAACATCGAACATCCAACATCGAACGCCCAACGTCGAATGTTGGAATAGGAAATGAATTTGGAAAAACGCAGTGACAGATGGCACAGCTTCAAAGACAAGCGGTTTTTTCTTAAAATTCGATGTTCGATGTTGGATGTTCGATGTTTGCTTTGACTGCGGCTGTGTCAACCTGGTTAATTTCCATCATGAACAAAAGCACATTACACCACACCACCCCCTTCCATCCGATCGAGGCGGTTATCCGCGAGATTCGCCAAGGACGCATGGTCGTCATCGTGGACGACAAGGCGCGCGAAAACGAGGGCGACCTGGTGATCGCGGCCGCGAAAGCGACTGATCGGGCGATCAATTTCATGGCGCGCTTCGGGCGCGGCCTGATTTGCGTGGCTATGACCCAGGATCGCCTGGAACGGTTAAACATCGGCAAGATGTCTTCCACGCACGCGCCGGATGCCTTGCGCACCGCATTCATGGCGTCCGTGGATGCCCGCCGGGGCATCGCAACCGGAATCAGCGCCCATGATCGCGCCCGGACCATTCGGGTGTTGCTGGACGATAAATCCCGTCCCGGCGATCTGGTCAGTCCGGGGCATGTGTTTCCGCTGGCCGCGCGGGAAGGCGGTGTCCTGCGCCGGGCCGGCCACACGGAAGCGGCCATCGACCTGGCGCGGCTGGCCGGCCTGAAACCCGCCGGCGTCATCTGTGAAATCATGCGGGATGACGGGCGCATGGCGCGCCTGCCCGACCTGCTCAAGTTCTCCCGGCATCATCGCCTGAGCATCGCGTCGGTGGCCGATCTGATCGCCTATCGCCGCCGCAGCGAAAAGCTGGTTGCCTGTGTCCGGCAGGCGCAGTTGCCCACCGAATTCGGGCTGTTTAACTTGCGATTATACCAATCCCAGCCGGACGGCGGTCTGCACATTGCCCTGGTGCTGGGCGAGCCGGCGCGCGCCAAATCCGCCCTGGTGCGCGTGCACAGCGAATGCCTGACGGGCGATGTCTTCGGCTCGCTGCGCTGCGATTGCGGCGCGCAGCTGCGCGCCGCCATGCGGAAGGTGGCCGAGGCCAAATCCGGCGTGGTCCTTTATATGCGCCAGGAAGGCCGGGGCATCGGACTGGCCAATAAAATCCACGCCTACGCCCTGCAGGAGCAGGGCTTGGACACCGTCACCGCCAACAAGAAACTGGGGTTCCCGGCCGACCTGCGCGACTACGGCACAGGCGCCCAGATTCTTGCGGATTTAGGCCTTAAAAAAATAAGGCTGATGACCAATAATCCCAAGAAAGTCATCGGCCTGGAAGGCTACGGCATCCAGATTGTGGAGAGAATTCCTGTCATTTTGCCGTCCAATCCGTACAATCGGAAATATCTGGACACGAAAAAGAAGAAACTGGGACACTGGCTCTGATATCGTAAGGGAGTATGGGGGTAAGGGAGTATGAAGAAAATTCGTAACAACTCAGGTAGTCAGGAGTCAGAATTCAGGATACAGAATAAAATACGTAAGAATCGGAAGAACGCGACAGACATTCCGCCAAGGCCTTGTGTTTAGCGCCGATTCTCTTCGTATTCGCTGGCCTATACGGGTTCCTTATTCTGACTACTGACTCCTGAATTCTGACTCCTGAGCAGTTACGAAAATTCTTACACTCCCATACACCCACACCCCCTTACACCCACACTTGTTTGAAGCGCAGCGAAAACAAAAAGAAAGGGCAACCCATGAAAACCAGGGAAATCGCGGGCAACTTGATGGCGCAGGATTTGACGTTCGGCATCGTGATCAGCCGGTTTAACGACTTGTTCACGCAACAGCTTCTGCGCGGCGCGCTGGATTGTTTCCAACGGCACGGAACGAAGGATGAGGCCGTGACCGTCGCATGGGTCCCCGGCGCATTCGAAATTCCGCTGGCCATCCAGAAACTGGCGCAGACGGGAAAATTCAACGCACTGTTGGCGCTGGGCGTCGTGATCCAGGGCGCCACGGCGCATGCCGGTCTGATCAACAGCCAGGTGGCGCGCTCGTTGACCCAGATTACCCTGCAGACCAACGTCCCGGTTATCGACGGCGTCGTCGCCGTCGAAAGCCTGGAGCAGGCCATCGAGCGTTCCGGCTCCAAGTCCGGCAATCGCGGCTGGTCCGCGGCCCTTTCGGCCATCGAGATGGCTTCGCTCCTGAAAAAAATGTAAGTTTTCTTCATTCTGGATTCTGACTTCCGAATTCCGGCTCCTTAGCACCTTAAACGCTGGGAATCGCTACAAAAAAAAAGAAAACATCAGCAAAGACTTTTTCAACTACGAAACACACGGAATACACGAAATGGATGAGGATCGGATTTTGTATTTGCTTGATTTTCGTGTGTTTTGTGTGTTTCGTGGTGAAAAATATGAAAGCAAGACATGACCATCCGACGATTTGGCCGCGAATGGGCGGTGCAGTTTCTCTTCCAGCACGATTTCAACGCCGGCGATAATGACCGCGCGCTGGAGGATTTTTGGGCGCTTCAGAACGTGGAACCGAAGTCGCGCCCGTTTGCCGCGGAATTGATCCGGGGCGTGCTGGAGCATCTCCACGAACTCGACGAGCGCATCCGGAACTATGCCGACAATTGGGACGTTAAGCGCCTTAATGCCGTGGACCGCAATGTCATCCGCCTGGCCCTTTTCGAAATGCTGTTCCGCCCCGATATCCCGCCGGTGGTCTCGATTAACGAGGCCGTGGATATCGCCAAGCGCTTCAGCTCCAACGAATCCGGAAAATTCGTCAACGGCATCCTGGATCGCGCCTGCAAAGACATGCCGCGCCCCAGCCGGGGGCCGGGGGCGGAAATGAAAAATGCAAAATGAAGAATGAGAAAAAATTCTGTTTTTTTGCATGCCCCGCGACATACCGATCTTCCCAGCGAGCGGAATCCATTTTTCATTTTGCATTTTTCATTTTGCATTCTGCGTCTCACCCATGAATTCCCGGATGGACCACAATTACTGGATGGCGCGCGCGCTGGAGTTGGCCCGGCGGGGCGAGGGCCTGACGCGCCCCAATCCGCCCGTGGGCGCCGTGATTGTGCGCGGAAGCGAACCGGTCGGCCAGGGATGGCATCGCCGCGCCGGCGGACCGCATGCCGAGGCGTTGGCCATCCGGAATGCGGGGGCGCGCGCCCGCAACGCCACGCTCTATGTCACGCTCGAACCCTGTTGCACCCAGGGCCGCACGCCGCCGTGCACCCGGGCCATTATCCAGTCCGGCATTCGGCGCGCGGTCATAGCCGCGCGCGACCCCAATCCCAAACACAACGGCCGGGGCGTAGCCATCCTGCGCAAGGCCGGGATCGAGGTGATCGAAGGCGTTGGCGCGCTCGAAGCGCGGCAATTGATCGCGCCCTTTACGCAGTGGATTCGAACGCGCCGCCCTTATCTGACCCTCAAACTGGCGGTGTCGCTGGACGGCAAAATCGCCGATGAGCGCGGGCGCTCCCGCTGGATTACAGGGCCGGCGGCCCGGGCCCAGGTCCAAGCCTGGCGCCGGGGCGCCGACGCCATCCTGGTCGGCGCGCGCACGGCGCTGGCCGACAATCCGACGCTATTGCCCAAGCCCCCGCGTGGGCGCCGTCCATGGCGGGTCGTTGTGGATTCCCGGGGAATTCTGGCGTCCCACGCCAAAATTTTTACCGATGGAAACCAGGCGCAAACGATCGTCGCCACCACGCGCCGGTGTCCGGCGCGGCGCCGGGCCGCCTGGCAATCCGCCGGCGCGCAGGTCTGGGTTCTGGCGGGTTCGCGGGACGGAGTTTCGCCGGCCGCGCTTATGAAAAAAATCGGCGGCCTTGGCGTTCTGCATGTCCTGTGCGAGGGCGGCGGCGAACTGGCGGCCTCCTTGATTCGCGCCGAACTGGTCAACGAATTCCGGTTTTTGATTGCGCCCCGCATCATCGGCGGCGGCAAAGCGCCGGGCGCCGTCGGCGGCGCCGGCTGGCCCCTGTCGGCTGCGCCGAAATTGGTCTTTACCGAATGCCGGCGGATGGGGCAGGATATATTAATTAAGGCAAGGCCGGAGCGAAGGGAAGAAACAAGCAAACATCGAACATCCAACATCGAACACCGAACATCGAATGTTAATAAAAAAGTCCGGCAAGCATGAGAAAAACCTTCAGCAAACATCGAACGCCCAATGGATGAAAAGAAGATAAATCCGGACAAGCAAGATAACAGCCGCTTTGATCTTGAGGAACGGTTGCTGGAATATGCCGCCATGATCATTCGCCTTGCCGAGCATCTTCCCGCAACGCGCGCCGGCAATCATATTGCAAACCAGTTATTGCGTTCAGGAACATCTCCACTGTCAAATCATGGCGAAGCAGAATCGGCAGAATCCATTTCTGATTTTTGTCACAAACTACGTATTTGCCTTAAAGAACTAAGGGAATCCAAACGCTGGTTGCGTTTGATTCACAAGGCGCTGGAACAGGCGAATCAATCTGACATCAAATCGCTTTTGAACGAGACCGATGAATTGATTAGAATATTTGCTGCCAGCATCAAAACAGCTGAAAAGCACAAAAAGGAATCATCCAATTAAATTCACCGGCCTCATTCAACATTTTCTTGCTTTCATTCGATGTTCGATGTTCGATGTTGGCTGTTCGATGTTTGCTTAAGGTTTTTCTTATGTTCACAGGCCTGATCCAGCAAATCGGCGCTCTCGCCCGCCGCGAAACGACGGCGGGCGGACTGCGCATCGTCATCGCCGGCGCGCCCTGGGGCCCGCCGCTGACCCTGGGCGAAAGCATGGCGGTTAACGGCGTCTGCCTGACCCTGACGCAGATCCAGGGCAAAAATTTCGCTTGTGACATCCTGCAGGAAACGCTCGACCGCACCACCCTGGGCGCAAAGCGCCCGGGCGCGGTCCTGAACCTGGAGCGCGCCCTGCGGTTGGGCGATTCTCTGGGAGGCCACATGGTCAGCGGCCACGTGGACGGCATCGGCACGGTAAGCCGCCGCCAGGCCCAGGGCCGGGATTGGATCTTGCGGGTGGCCTGCGGCGCCGAGTTGTTGCGCGGCATGGTGTTGAAAGGCTCCATCGCCATCGATGGCGTCAGCCTGACCATCGCCGAATTGGATGAACATTCCTTCGCCGTGGACCTGATCCCATTCACCTGCGCGCACACGACGCTCGGCAATTTGCAAGCAGGCGATGCCGTCAACCTGGAAACCGACCTGATCGGCAAGCATGTCCGCCGCACCCTGGAGACGCAACAAGCCCCCACTCCGCTCACCTGGGAGCGCCTGCGCGCGGCCGGCTTTGGCGAGGGTTGAATCGCCCCGAAGCGGTCCCTTTCCCGCACCCGCATTCACGCCCGGGACTGCACTCTTGTAGCCGCGGCGGTAACGCCGTGGCCGCCCGCCGTCGCCCCGGGGCTATGGCGGGCAGGCCGAAGAATCCACGCCGTCACCTGCCCGCAATGCTGCGCATAGCGCTGCAGGCAGGCCGGCGCGGCTACAAAAAAGCAATTTCCTATTATATGCACTTAACGCCCCCAAAGAGGGGCGGAATTCTTGTCGCCGCCACAAACCGTTGAACCGTGAACCGCTGAACCACGCCTATTTTTTCAACAGTTTGGCCAGTTCAGCCTGGCGGGCCTTGATATACTCGCCTTCCGGCGTATCCGCGCGGACTTCCTTTTGCGCGACGGCATAATAGCCATCCGCTTCCTGATAGGCCGCGAGGGCGCCTTGGGCATCGTTCATGGAACCCAGGATATCCCCGATGCGCTTGGCGTTCAGACCCAGACACATTTCTTTCGTGTAGGTCAAACCGGTCGCGGCATACACTTGTTTGTCGGACCAGTCCTTCACGGTCTCCATGAAATCCCGGAACCGTTTAATGGCTTCCGCCTTATTCCCCTTTTGCAGGGCCAGGTGCGCCTTGATTTTATTGATGGCGTTCGCCTGGTCGGCGCCCTTCATGTCCGGAAACGGCTTTTCGAGCAGTTTCAGCGCCCGATCGTAATCTTCCAGAAGGAAATAGCCATCCAAGGCGCAGGCCCGGATCATGTCTTTATCCCGCGCGTCGGTCACCACCGCGGACAGCCGGTCGCCGAACTGCAGCATGGCGAGCATGTCGGCCGGCTTGTTTTCCTTTATGATCGTGTCCCAATAGTCATAATAATGCGAGGCCAGGATGTTCCTGGGACACCCCATTTGCATCAGGGCCTCCAACCGAACGGGGATATCGGCGTACGCCTTGCGGATACTGTCGTTTTCCAGCCAGGCGCCGGCGGGGGCATATTTTCCGGAGGCGGCCATGACGCCGGCAACGGCTCGACCGGCGCTTGACCGAACCCGTTCAGCGCCATCAGACACAAACCGGCAACACAGATTCCAAACCGTTTTTTCATGGTCCTCCTTGCATTTGCGGCATAAGACACGCCATTATTTCATGCCGTTTCGCACCACTCCCTTGCCGGCGACCTTATAACCACTTTCACTGGCGTCCCATAGGGACGCCAGTGAATTTTCTATTAGATTGAATTACCCAATTCCCAAGCATTACGCGGGAGGCGCGAAGTCCACAACGACTACTTCCGCCACATGGTTTTCAGGCGCTGTTGCAACCGCTCCGAATAATCTTTCAGCGCTTCCGCCTTGCGCGCCACGCCGGATTCCACGGCCGCGCGCGCCACAGCCAGCGACACTTCCGTGAACAGCCGGCGATCGAACGGCTTGGGGACGATATAGCCGGGTCCAAAGGCCAGCCCGGAATCCTTGTAGATGGCTTTCATTTCCTCCGGCACGCTCCGGCGGGCCAGTTCGGCCAGGGCCTGGGCCGCCGCTTTTTTCATGGCCATGTTGATGGTCATGGCGCGCATATCCAGCGCGCCGCGAAACAGGAACGGGAAACCCAGGACGTTGTTGATCTGGTTGGGATAATCGGAGCGGCCCGTGGCCATGACATACGGCTTCCGGCCGAAAATTTCCGCAACCTGGTCGGGCCTGATTTCCGGATTCGGATTGGCCATGGCGAAAATGGCCGGATAAGCCGCCATGTCTTTGATCCATTCCGGCGGCAGGCAGTCGGCCGCCGAAACGCCGACAAATACATGCGCCCCGCGGAGGGCCTCCGCCAGCGTGCGATCGGCGCTTTTTACGGCATACCGGCGTTTCATTTCATTTAAGTCGGTGCGGTCGGCGTGAATGACACCCTTGGAATCGCACATCGTAATGGAAAGCGCCCCTGCATCTTTGAGCATTTCGGCGATTCGAATGCCGGCGGCGCCGGCGCCGTTGATCACGAACCGTAAGTCGGCCAGTTTGCGATCGGCCAACAGGCTGTAATTTAAAACGCCGGCCAGCGTAATTACCGCCGTGCCCCACTGGTCGTCATGAAACACCGGAATATCCAGCATCTCGTCCAGACGGCGCTCGATCTCGAAACAGGCGGGCGCGGCGATATCCTCCAGGTTGATGCCGCCGTACATACAGGCCAAGCGCGCCACAGTGTCGATGACCCGTTCGGGATCGGTCTTGCCGGCCCGGCCGCCGGACTGACGGCAAAAATCCATCGGAACGGGCCAGGCATCCACATCGCCAAACGCCTTAAAGAGCACGGCCTTGCCTTCCATGACCGGGATGCTGGCCGCGGCCCCCAGATCGCCCAAGCCCAGGATGGCGGTGCCGTCGCTCACCACGGCCACCAGATTGCGCTTGGCCGTGCAATCGAAAACCGACTCCGGGGAACGCGCAATCTCCCGGACCGGGAGCGCAACCCCCGGCGTATAGGCCAGGCTGAGCGTCTCCGGACCATCCAGAGGTTTGGTCAGGAGCGTGCCGACCTTGCCGCCCTCATGGTATTTTAGAATTTCTGCTCGACAACTGCTCATACGAATTCGTACTATACCGCGGCATTTGATGAGATGCAAAAGGTTTTTGAAGAGAAAACAAGGCCGGTTCACGGTTCAGCGGTTTACGGTTCAGCGGTTTATATATCCGAAATCAAAAATCAGAAATCCGCAATCCGAAATCGGCAATCGAAAATTCTTCCACTGGCCCCCTTCGTCTATCGGTCAGGACGCCAGGTTCTCATCCTGGTAAGGTGGGTTCGACTCCCGCAGGGGGCGCCAGTTGCGGTCAGAAGCGTGAAGCAAACGCCCAACATCCAACATCGAACGCCCAATGCCGAATGAAGATTAAGACGACAGACCAGAAAAACGCAGGTTGTCGACGATGGTTTAGTACGCATCGGCGTAAATGCACCAACGTATGAGCCGGTGCACTTAGAATCAGCCTACAGCCTTCTCCAAACGCCATGAATGCAACCATCAAACGCAACGGCATTGCCGGCGCCGGCAACTGGATCGTGGACAACGTAAAGGTCGTTGACCGGCTGCCCGCCCGCGGCATGCTGGGCAACATTCTTTCGGAAACGCGGGGCACGGGCGGCGCCGCCTTTAACACGCTCGTGGACCTGGCCCGGATGGGAACGCCCTTCCCGCTTTACGGCATCGGGGTGATCGGCGACGACGGTCCGGGCGAGTTTATCCGGCGCACCTGCTGCGATCTGGGCATCGACATGTCCGGCCTGATCGCGCTGGAGAACGAAGCCACGGCCTACACCGACGTGATGACGGAAGCGGGCACCACTGATCGGTCGTTTTATTACCGCCACGGCGCCAATGCGCGCTTCGGCATCGAGCACGTGCCCCTGGCGCACCTGACCTGCCGCATATTTCACCTGGGTTACCTGCTGTTGCTCGACGGCATGGATCAAGCGGACGCGGAATACGGCACCGTGGCGGCCCGGCTCCTGCATCTGGCGCAAAACGAAGGCATTAAAACCAGCGTGGACGTCGTAAGCGAAGACAGTGACCGCTTCCGCAAAATCGTGCCGGCCTCCCTGCCTTACACCGATTACCTGATTTTGAACGAGATCGAGGCCGGCCGCACCACCGGCCACAAGGTCCGCAACTCCCAGGGCCGCCTGGATGCGGCCGCGCTCGTGGACGCCGTGGAAGCCCTTTTTGCCATCGGCCGGATGGAGCTGGCGGTCGTGCACATGCCGGAGGGCGCCTATCTGCGCGCGCGCGATGGCCGCCGGTTTGCGCGCGGCTCGTTGCGCTTGCCCTCGGACTTCATCAAGGGCACGGCCGGCGCCGGCGACGCTTTTTGCGCCGGGATGCTCTATGGAATTCATGAGGCCTGGGATTATATGGAAGCCATGCGCCTGGGCGCCGCCGCCGCCGCCGCCTGCCTGACGCAGCCCAGCACGACCGACGGCATGCTGCCGTTCGCCCAGGTCATGGAACTAAGCCGGCGCTTCCCGGAAAATCCCGCGCCGGTAAGAGTCTGAGGTTGACCCACAATACACAAGGTGCTATCTTTTTTTAATGAAGCACAATGGTGTCATTCTAAAGAAATTTGCAATAATGGATGACGAGATCGCCCAATTGAGGGCGCTCGGAGAAGTGACAACCGAACGGCTGGATAACGACCATTTCCTGAAGCACGGCATTGAACGGGCGCTTCAGATCGCCGTTGAAGTCGTCGTGGATGTCGCCCAACGCATCCTGTCCTTGGAGGGGCGGCAACCCGCCCCCACCGCTTTCGACGCCCTCAACGGCCTTGAGGCCATGGGAATCCTCGCGTCGGCAGAGCGCTACCGCGCCATGATCCAGTTCCGCAATTTTGTCGTCCACCGCTATGAGCGCGTAGACTCATCCGTTCTGATCGAGATTTTGAGCCGTCATCTCGGCGACCTGGAGGCCTTTCGGGACGAAGTGACGGGGGTAACATGACACTGGACATGGATGCGCTGGCCGCCGGATTTGCGGCAGACCCGCGAGTCGTTTTGGCCGTCCTTTTCGGGTCGGCCAAGAACGGCGCCGTTCGTCAGGACAGCGACGTGGATATCGGAGTTCTGCTGTCGCCCGCGCTGACCCCGGTTGCGTTCTACAAGTTCTACGTGGAGATGACGGCCAAGTTAAGTTCGATCGCGGAGTTGGATCTGATTGACCTCAACCATGCCGGCAGCATATTGGCATTCGAGGCTCTTTGCGGTCGCCGCATCTTCGTGCGAGACAACGAAATCGTGGCGGCTTTCTCGTCACGCGTCGCGCGGGAGTATGAAGCCGACATGCTCCACGCAACGGCTCATCTTGCGGCGTAAGCAGGAAGCCATGAGGTTAGGCGCCGCTTTCCGGCTATAATTCAGCGGATTCGATCGATCCAATAATGCGGTTCGCGATGTAAATGCGCGACCGCCACAACCACAATGGATGTTCATGAGCGCCGGTATTTTGCCATAACCTCCGCATACGGAACACTATCCGCCCGCCCATTCACCGCCCCGCGCATGAATCCGATATGTTTTTTGACCTCGTCCCATTGCGGCATTTCCCCGTTTTCAGGCGTTAAAATAGTCGCCAGCACATGACAGGAATCCGGCAAAGATGTATTCTCCAGCGGAACAATCCGCCCATGCTCGATTTCCGCTTTAATTGTGGAATACATGATATTTCCCTTCCTTACGGCACACCCTTGTCGCGCGACAACTCCTTACTCCCATACTCCCACACTCCCATACACCCATACTCTTTATTTCGGCGAGACAGCGCGGGGTTCCACAGTCAGATAGGGCGCGGGCGGCTCCGCCAGCCAGCGGCAGGCATTCGTAGCCGGCCGGTTGCGCCGGGACCATTCCCAGGCCAAGCTCGCGGCGATAATCAACACGACAACGCCGGACACTATAAGAATCCGCCGCCAGACTATGGCCGGCAACCGAAGGCGCCCGAACGCCTCTTTCGGTATTTCGAACCGCGGCCAACGGACACGCGCAATAAAAGTCCAGTCTATCGCCGGGCGGCGCCACGCGGGCGACGGCGCCACGGCGGCCGACATCGCTCCCGTTACGGCCGGAGGCCGGCTGGCGGCCTTTTCCTGCCCGGACTTCACCGCCGCCCCGTGGCGGGGCGAGGGGGCGCTTTGTTGCGGGCGTTGCGGCTTCGGTTTCTCCGCATAGGCAACCGCGGCCTTTTGGGATGGCGCTTTCGATGGCGGCGGGGCAAACACCGGGGCCGTTCGGCTGGCGGCGTTAAACTGTTTCTGCAGGGGCGTCGGATCCAGGCCGACACACTCGGCATAGAGCTTGATGAATCCCCGCGCATAAATGGGCGCCACGAAGACTTTAAAATCGTCGGCCTCGATCGCCGCCACATAGGCGCTCGTCATTTTCGTCGCCGTGACCACGTCGGCCACGGATATTTGCCGGCGTTCGCGCGCAGCTTTCAAAATTTTGCCAATGGATTCCATAAATTAGACCTTCGGCAATCTTGCCGTTCTCACGAACGGCCTCTACATCGATCTGGTGTGGCCGCGGTTCGTTAGAACCGCTATGTTTTAAAATTCCCGCGCATCATCACACATCGTCCCCCTGCTCGGGTGTATTGACGGGTATTTCGCCGTCCAGGTCAATTAAAATCTCGCGCGGGTCGGACCCGTGCACCGGGCCGACAATGCCTTTGTCCTCGAGTTGGTCCATGAGCCGGCCGGCGCGGTTGTAGCCGATTTTGAGCCGGCGTTGCAGAAGCGAAACGGAAGCCCGCTGGGTCTCGCGAATAATGGCGATGGCCGCCTGCAGCATATCATCGTCCACACCATCGTCATCGAGGTCCGGCGCCGGCGCCGAGCTTTCGATGCTGGCTTTAAGCTTCGTTTCGTAGCTCGGCTCGCCCTGCTTGCGCCAGAAATCCACGATGGCGTTGATATCGTCGTCCGTGGTCATGGCGCCCTGCGCCCGGATCAGCTTGCTGGAGCCCGGCGGCAGGATGAGCATGTCGCCGCGCCCCAGGAGTTTGTCGGCCCCGCTCGTGTCGAGGATCGTGCGGCTATCCACTTTTTGGGCCACCTGGAACGAAATGCGCGCCGGGAAATTGGCCTTAATGGTGCCCGTGATCACGTTGACCGACGGCCGCTGGGTGGCCAGGATCATGTGAATGCCCACGGCGCGCGACATCTGGGCCAGGCGGGCAATCGCATTTTCGACGTCGGCCTGCGCCACGAGCATCAGATCGGAAAGTTCGTCGATCACGATCACAATGTAGGGGATTCGGTCGGGCACGGGATTGGCCTGCTCCTCCTCGCCGGCGATCTCGGCGATCTTCAAATTCTGCTCCAGCGGCCGGCTGTTGAAGCCCTGGATATTGCGGACGCCGACCTTGGCGAACAACTTGTAGCGGGTTTCCATTTCGTTGATCGCCCAGTGCAGGCCCAGCGGCACCCGCTTGGACTCGACGATGACCGGCGTCACCAGATGCGGCAAACTGGCGTAACTGGCGAATTCGACCCGTTTGGGGTCCACCAGCATGAGTTTGAGCTGGTCGGGGGTCCGCGACATCAGCATGCCGGCCAGGATGGAATTCATGCAGACCGTCTTGCCCGACCCCGTGGCGCCGGCGATCAAGAGGTGCGGCATGGTCGCCAGGTCGGCCACCAGGTCGTTGCCGGCCACATCCTTGCCCAGCACCAGCGGGATGGCGCAGCGCATGGCGCCCCAGGTCTTGCTTTCAAGGATTTCGCGCAGATACACCTTGGTGGCGCTCGAATTCGGCACCTCGATGCCGACCACGCCCTTGCCTGGGATCGGCGCCTGCACCCGCACGCTGGTGGCTTTCAAGGTCAAGGCCAGGTTGTTGCTGAGCTGGGTAATCCGTTCCACGCGCACGCCGGCCGCCGGTTTCAGCTCATATTGGGTGACGACCGGACCTTGCTCGTAATTGACCACTTCGCATTCGACGCCGAAGTCCGCCAGCGTTTCCTGGAGAATTTTGGCGGTTGTCTGGAAGTCGCTTGCGATACTCCGGTCCCCGGATGAAGAAACCGGTTGCAGGAGGCTGAGCGGCGGCAATTCATAATGATCGGTCTGCGGCAGGCCCGGCTTGGACGGTTTCTCCGGCCGGCCGGCGGCTTTCTCCGGGGCGCTGACCCGCAACACGCTCTTAGCGCCGGACGGCTCGATGTCCGTCGGTGTAATTATCTGGGGCAACGACGGCAGGGCGGCGCCCGCCGCCGGTTCGTCCGGAAAATCCTTGATCGGGCGCGGTCCTTTGCGTATGGCCTTTTCCTTGAGAGCAATCTGGCGGGCAATGTCGCGCTCCTCGCGGGCAATGGTTTCGAGCCGGTCGCGGCGGGCCGTCATAACCGCCGCCATCCTGGAGCGCAGACTGCGCGCCTGCTCCGCCAGGACACGGCCGAAGGCGGTCATGCGCTGGAAGCCCATGCACATGGTCAGTCCGACCGCCAGTAATCCGATCAACACGATCGTGGCGCCGGCCTGGCCCAGCCACGCGGCCAGCCATCGTTCGGCAATCAGCCAACCCACGACGCCGCCGGTGACGCCCGTAATATTAAACCTGGCATCCAGCCGGCCCCACCCCGCCGGATGCAAGGCCAGCATACCGCTCAGGGCCAGCAGAAACACGAGAATCCAAAGCAGGCGCAATCCGATCCGTTCCTCCGGCTGGAACAGAAGCAGAAGTCCGATCAAGATGCCGCCCAGCGGCGTCAGCCAGGCGCCGTGGCCGAACACCATGAGCGCCAGGAAACCGAACCAGGCCCCGACCGGCCCGATAAAATTAAGGGGCGGATCGTTAGGCGGCGCCTGGAGGATGGAAATATCCCCTGCGTCATAGGACACCAGCGCCAGGAGCATTAACGCGCTCAGGGTCAACACCCCGATGCCCGCCAGCTCGCGAATCCCCGCCCGTCGCTCCTGACTTGCTGCCGTCATGTGTAAAGCTCCCAATAAATTTTTTGCCGGGCGAAAAATTTATTACGGTTTGGACACCACGACCCGCACAGTGTGCGGCTCGACGACCGCCGTCACGGCCTTGCCCAACGGCAAAAAAACCTGTACGGGGAGATCGTACGTTAACGACGGGTCCAGTTCCAGGCATTCCACAAACGCTTTCGGCGCCGCCGACTGCAACTCTTCCAGCGTTTCCGGCGAACCGGTCAGCACCACCCGCACCCGGGGCGGCAGGATATCGGCGCTCCACGGCGACTGCGGCCTGGCGATCACCGCAACCGGCACGTTGTCCCATTCCAAGGTTTCGGTCCGTTCGGCAATCGTCACCTTGACCTGCACTTCCGGCGGCTCGATGACGGCCGTCCACGTGTCGCCGGGCATCAGCACGCGGCAGCGCTTCGAGAAACTTTCAACGCGTCCTTCCACATCGACCGACTCGGTATAGACCCATTCCGTTTTCTGCAATTGTTGGGCCGGCCCCCGCAGGGTCACAACGGCCGGATCGCAGATCAGGGACTCGACCTCGCCGGAAAAGGGCTTGCCGATCGCGCGGCTTTGCACGGGCACTTTTTTCTCCCGCTCGCGGTCGAGGCTCACCTGCACCCGCGAGGGCTCCACCCTGATCGGACGCACATTGCGCGACGTTTTGATCGCGGAAAGCGGCACCCCGATCTCGTCGGATCCGGCGATGGAATTCGTGCGCAGATCCACGACCGCCTTGATCTGTTTCGGATCCATCTGCCCAATGTCGTCCTGGGACCCCTTGAACGTCGCCCGAACGGTATGTTCCGACTGGTGCAACACGGCCCAGCCCGGCGCCACGCGAATTTCCAAAGGGATATCCGGCAGGACAACCTCGAAACTGATGGTTTCCTGAATCGCCAGCCAGGAGACGACCGCCGCCAGGAGGGCCAGGATTTTAATGCCCGGATTGTGTAATAAAAAAGCCTTCATGCCGTCCTCACCCGCGCCAAGCAGAGCTTGCTCGAAAAGGTCGCAAACTCTAAAATCCGAATATCAAAGCACGAAATTCGAAACAAATTCTAAATTCAAATGATCTAAACGCAGAATTTTTCCGATCCTTTGTCGAATGTTTGAGATTTTGTATTTTGCTCATTCAATATTGTTTCGAATTTCGATATTAGAATTTCGAATTTCCCATTCGAAAACCTTTTCGAATGAGGTCTAAGCACCCCGCCCCAGCCGCTGTCGGACCCAGCCCAACGCCTGGCGCGCGCGGCGCTTGAGGCGCGCCCCCCAATAGTCGTCGGCGCGCGCGGGCAACAGCAGGCCGGACAGGAACCGGCGCAAGCGATTTTCATCCAGGTTTTGCATCAAGCGCCCGTCGTGGCTGACGGAAATCGCGCCGGTTTCCTCCGAAACCACGATCACCACGGCGTCAGTCTCGTCGCTCAACCCCGCCGCCGCGCGATGGCGCGTGCCGAGGCCCTTGCCCAACTCATCCTGTTCGGACAAGGGGAACATACAGCGCGCGGCCACGATCCGGTTCCCGGCAATGATGACGCCCCCGTCGTGGAGCGGCGCATGGGGCGCAAAAATACCCGCCAGCAGTTCGGGTGTCACGGCGCTATCCAGTTTGACGCCGGTTTCCTGGATCGGGCGCGTGCCGATGGCCTGTTCGATGGCAATCAGGGCGCCGATCTTGCGAAGCGCCAGATACCCCGTCGCCTTGACAATCTGGTCCACCAGGGTTTCATTGCTGAACGTATTGCCGAATAGATGCCGCTTGCCCAGTTCGGCCAGGCCGCGCCGGATTTCCGGTTGAAAAATAATCAACACCGCCAGCGCCAGATAAACCAAAAAACGGCCCAACAGCCAGTTCAAGGCGTCCAAGTGGATCAAGCGGGTCAACACGATCAGCCCGATGAACAGCAGTACCAGGCCGGTTAGCACCGGCGCGCCGCGCGTGCCCTTGAGAAAAAAGAACAGGTAATAAAAAACGACCGCCAGGCACAGGATTTCGATCCAGCCGTTCAAGCCCGGAAATTCAACGCGATTCCACACGGCATTTCTCCTTCCGTAACGCGTTCACCACCCGGACCACGTCGCGAACCGCCTTGACGTCATGCACACGCAGAATCTGCGCGCCTTCGCCCATGCAAAACGCCAGCGCGCCCAGCGTGCCGGCGTCGCGCTCCGCCACCCCCCGTCCCGTCATCTGCCCGATAAACGCCTTGCGCGAAAGTCCCACCACGATCGGTCGTCCGCACGTTCGCAATGCGCTCAAATTGGCCAGGATGGAAACATTGTGTTCGGCCGTTTTACCGAAGCCGATGCCGGGATCGATCGCCAGCGTGTTCCGCGCCAGGCCCAGGCGCTCCGCATAAGCCACGCGCGCGCACAGATAGTCGCGCACCTCCCGAACCACGTCGGCATATAATGCCTGCGCCTGCATGGTTTGCGGATCGCCGCGCTTGTGCATCAAAATGACGCCGGCCCCATAGGCCTTGGCCGCCGCCGCCATGCGCGGGTCGGCCGAGAGGGCCGACACGTCGTTGACGATCTGCGCGCCGGCGGCCAGGGCGCGCTCGGCCACCTCGCTTTTCATGGTATCCACGGAAAGCACAATGTCTTCGCGGCTGAGGAGCGCCTCGACCACCGGCACAACGCGCTCCAATTCGTCATCCAAGGAAACCGGCGCGGCGCCCGGCCGCGTCGATTCCCCGCCCACGTCGACGATGTCGGCGCCGTCCTGGACCATCTGCAACCCATGCTCCACGGCGCGGTTCTTGTCGTGATAGCGCCCGCCATCCGAAAACGAATCCGGCGTCACGTTCAGAATTCCCATGATCAACGGCCGCTCGCCGGGATGGAACGTCCGATTCCGGCATTGCCAGATCGAATCGGAGGTTGAATGTTCCCTTTCAGCGCGTAGATCCATACACACCGCCTATTAAGTTAGGCCCCGCAACGGGCGGCTTTTTTCATGTAGAGCCGACTTTACGTCGGCTATCTTCGGCATAGAATAGCCGGTATTCCACCGGAGGCGGATCCGCCTATGGCGGAAAAACCGGCTCTACATCGGATTGTCCGCCGTAGGCAACCTGCCCGCCTGCCCAAGTTCGGCCAGGTATCCGCCTCTGACGGAAAATTATTGCATCAAAGCAGGCCGCCTACAACGCTGTAGCACTGCGGGCAGGGCATAACATTGCAGGCAGATCGTCTCACGGCTACAACTTTGAAATTCCTGTTCCCTCACCCAATCGGCGCCACCATGGCCGCGGCCAAGGCCGCGGCCGCCCCTTCCGGCTTTGGCGCGTCTTCCTCCGGCGCGCGTTCGGCGTCTTTCAGGATACGCCCATGCCTGGCGATTTCCTCGATATCGCGGCCATCCAGCGTTTCGCGCTCGAGCAAAAGCCGGGCGATCGTATCGAGCTTGTCGCGATTTTGCTGGAGAATATCCATGGCCTGTTGATAGGCTTCGCGCAACAATTTGGCGACCTCGACATCGATGCGCCGGGCCGTCTCCTCGCTGAAATCCTGATTGCGGGCCACCTCCCGGCCGAGGAACAACAGTTCCTCCTGGGCGCCGAACGTTTGCGGACCCATGGCGGCGCTCATGCCCCAGTTGCAGACCATGAGCCGCGCCAGGTGCGTGGCCTGTTTCAAATCGTTGCCGGCGCCGGTGGTGATATCGCCAAAAACCAATTCCTCGGCGGCGCGCCCGCCCATCATTCCGCAGAGGATGCCCTTGAGCTTGATCAGGCTTTCGGTGTAATGGTCTTTTTCAGGCAACTGCATGGTCGCGCCCAAATAGGCCGTGCCGCGCGGAATAATGGTGATCTTGTGCAAAGGCTCGCTCTTGGCCATCAATTGGATAACCAGGGCATGGCCCGACTCGTGGTAGGCGGTCAGCCGCTTGGTTTCCTCATCCAACACTCGACTGCGCCGCTCGCGGCCCCAGCGCACCTTGTCGCGCGCCTCCTCCAGGTCATGCATGTCCACCGCTTTTTTACCCTGCCGCGAGGCCAAAAGCGCCGCCTCGTTGATCAGGTTGGCAAGGTCGGCGCCGGAACACCCGGAGGTCCCGCGCGCCAGCCGCTTAAGATCCGCTTCCTTGCCCAAGGTGATCTTCTTTGCGTGGATTTTCAAAATTTCCTCGCGCCCCTCCAGGATCGGCAAATCGATGACAATCTGGCGATCGAACCTTCCCGGGCGCAGGAGCGCGGGATCCAGGACGTCCGGGCGGTTGGTGGCCGCGATGATGATTACGCCCGCCTCGGTCTCGAACCCGTCCATCTCGACCAGCAGGGCGTTCAGGGTCTGCTCGCGCTCGTCATGTCCGCCGCCGATTCCGCTGAACCGACTGCGGCCGACAGCGTCGATTTCATCGATAAAAATGATGCAGGGCGCGCTTTTCTTGCCCTGCTCGAACATGTCCCGCACGCGCGAGGCCCCGACGCCGACGAACATCTCCACGAAATCCGAGCCGCTGATGCTGAAGAACGGCACATCGGCTTCGCCGGCGATGGCCTTGGCCAGGAGCGTTTTGCCGGTGCCCGGCGGCCCCATCAGCAGGACGCCCTTGGGCATGTGGCCGCCCAGGGTCTGGAATTTTTTGGGGTCCTTGAGAAATTCGACGATTTCCTCGACTTCCTCCTTGGCTTCTTCCACCCCCGCCACTTCCGCGAAAGTGATTTTGTTGTGATCCCGCGCCAGCAGGCGGGCGCGGCTTTTCCCGAAACTCATGGCGCCATGGCCGACCGATTTGATCTGCCGCATTATAAGGAAATACAGGAGCCCCAGGACTAAGAGAAACGGCAAGGCGCCCTGCAGGATTTGCCAGAAATCGATCTTCTGGCGGTGAAACTTGAAATGAACGTCGTTTTCCTCCAACCAGGCCGGGAGACTGTCGGTAACCACGACATCCACCTTGAATTTCCGGCTCTTGCCTGACTTCGAGTCCACGTCGATCATATCGCCGGAAATGTACTGGGCGCCGGAAAGCTCCGTGACAATTTCGCACTCGCGGATTCTTTTTGTCTCCACCAGCCTGACGAAGTCAGGGTTGTACGGGATTTCCTCCACCACTTCGCGGCCGTTCTGGAAAAAGTTGAAGACAAACAGGAGCAGGATCGGCACGAGCAGCCATAACCCCATGTTGCGCATCACGTTTTTGGCGCGGTCATCATCCGGCTTGCGCGGGATGAGATTTTTATTCGGTTGACTTGGATTGTCCATAAGTTATTGGGGTCACTCAGCAGCCCTGGAATTAAGACTTAACGGCAAGCAACTTAGATGCCCCCGCTTGTTTCAGTCCGGTTTCGATGCATTCCATTGATTTGGCCAACTCGCGGTCCTTCCCTCGCTCAGCCACTTCCCGTTGCGTTAATCCCGCATAGCATGTCAAATAATAAAATGTTAACATCTTGAGCACATCTTCCGGCTTATGCCCCTCGATCGCCTTCCTTAAGGAAATGTCCTCTGGTCGTTTCTTCGTTTCCGCCATTTTTCCGTAAATCTCGCTTACCCAGGACAGAAAACCCTCTCCGCCTATCCCACACGCCGACGCCCCCAACGCCGCCTTGATCTCTCGATCTTCCTCGTCCAACCCCGCTTCCACATATTCCCGATACCGCCTCCTTTGCTCTCGCCCTTTGCCGCCCATCTCCGCCAGCATCGGCCCATATACCACAAAGTCAAACGTTTTCTTTATCCCAATATAGCTTTGATACGTGCTCCAGCGATACGATCGAAGATATTCCCGCTGTTCCTCGATCGGCTTCTTTTCTATTTCACTCACCCTCACCGGATTCAAGCGCACATATCGCGACAATCCCAGCAGATACTCGCCGCCTTCCACCAGTTTCGCTTTATACCGCCCATCCAGAAGATGGCCATGCCGACTGTGCCGCAAATTGAAATAGACCGTATATGCCGTCGCCAGACTCTGCATAAAGCGCCCCAGATTGCCTTCCGGCGTTTCCAACACCAGACGCACATGTCATGTGAAGCGCCGGATTATGTGAAGTCAGCAGAGCCTCCCTTCTTAATTTCCTCGCCCGGTTGATCGTTCTTCCGGCTATCTGCGTATATTACTACACATAATTCCGCGCTATGACAACACCAGACTGCCTCGATAAACGGGGCGGCGAAGGGAGCTGGCTCACATTCGGACAAGTCGCATTACTGATCGTCATCTTCGCGTTCACGACCACCTTCGTGAAGTGCATGCACGACACATTCTGCGCGAAGTGCAAGAAGCCGTGAGCGATGCCGGCCGGTGGCGCTCTATCCCGGCCGCAGAGGCTTGGCATAGAAGGGATAAGCGGACGCCGGCCAGTCGGGGTCGATATATTTCCAGCGCTTGTACATCCAGAGCCACTGATCGGGATGCGCGCGGATTTCCTGCTCAAACAGCGCGGCAATGGTCTGGGTGATGGTATGAATGATGTTGGGCCCGACCTGCGCCAGCTCCGCGCGTTGCAAGGACGGCAGGCTATAGACGGTATAAGCGCCGTTGGCGCCGGCCCGGCAGAATATCGGGAGCACCGGCGCGCCCGTGCGTTCGGACAACACGGCCGCCGCCGTGGACATGGGGATCGAAAGCCCGAAAAAGCCGACAAAGAGCCCGCCTTCTTCCGGCTTGGTGTTCTGGTCAAGCAGGAGCGCCACATGCCTTTTCTGCCGCAAGGCGCGCAGGAGGCCCCGGATGGCGCCCTGCCGGGTGACGATTTCCACGCCGGGGGTGGAGCGTCCCGCGCCGATAATGGCATCCACCGCCGGATTAGCCAGCGGCGCAGCCACGGCCACGTGCGCATATCCATACACACTGAGCGCTTTGGAGAGGAGTTCCCAGTTGCCGAAGTGCGCGGTTACGCCGATCATGGGTTGGGTATATAGGTGTGTCCGCAGGGCGGGATCGAGAGTGACGTACCGGCGCACCCGTTGCTCCATGCGCCGCGAAAACCAGAAGAGGTCGAGCATCACCAGGGCCATCGTATAGAAAGCCCCGTGCGCGATACGCCGCTTGGCTTGGAGCGAAAGGCGGCCGCCGAAGGCGATATCGAGGTTCGAGAGCGTGATGCGCCGCTGTTGGGGCGCGGTCCAATAGACTACGGCGCCGGCGGCGCGCGCGCAGACCAACACGGCCCAGCGGGGCAAGGCGGGCAGAACCGCCAGGCCAAGACGGGTCAACATGGTTTCGAGCGCGAACAGAACTTTTTTTGACGAATGCATGCCGGGAGACAATCGCATGGTGAGCCGGGCGGGATTTGAACCCGCGACCCCAGCATTAAAAGTGCCGTGCTCTACCAACTGAGCTACCGGCCCCCATGAACTTAGCGAACGCAAACCCTATGCTAATGCCCCGGCTTTGTCAAACCCGAAACTTTTTTTTGAAAAGATGTGTGGGAAACCCGGTATTGACAGGGACGGGAAAATAGGGCGAAATGCCCGGAATCCGGGGCCGCTGGCCGGCAAGCCGTGCGGGGCGGACGTGTGTTTTTTCATTCGGCAAAACAAGGGGGCAAAATTATGTCCAATTTATGGCTGATCTTGGCGCCGGCGATTCTGGTCGTTGCGCTGATCCTGTTCTTCCGCCTGACAAGAAAATCGTAGCGGCCGCCGGCAAGATTTATTTCCCCATGTCATCGGGAATCCAACGCTGGCGGATGCGGTCCAGCGTGCCATCCTGTTTCCACTGCGCCAGCACTTTATTCAAGGTGGCCAGCAGGTCCGTGTCGGTCTTCTTGACGCCCCAGGCAATGGATTGTGTGGGGGACTTGATGGGCACCGTGGTCAGGTCCGCCTCATTTTCGGATGCCATCCATACGATAATGGGCGCATCGTGGATGTAAATATCGATCATTTTGCAGCAGATCGCCTGGGCGGCTTCAGACGGGTCCAAATTACCCACACTGGCCGCGTTACGGCAGACCTGCTGGACAAAAATATCCCCGGTGGTCTTGCGCTGGACGGCGAAATTGGCGTTGGCGTTGCAAACCTTTAACGAAGTGCCGAACCGGTCCAAGTCCGTGCGCCGCACCAGGGCCATTTGACCCTGCTGTAGGTACGGCTCGCTGAAGGCGATTCGGACCTGGCGTTCGCGTGTGACGGTCATGCCCGACATGATGACGTCAAACTTGTCGGCCAGGAGTGAATTGATCTGCTGTTCCCAGGGAACTTCCACGAATTGGAGCGGACGGTCCAGGGTTTTGGCCAGTTCGCGCGCCAGGTCCGCCTCCAAGCCGAGGATGCGGTTGTCCTTCTTGAAGATGATCGGGGGACAATCCGGGGTAACACCGACATACAGGGTCGGATTCTTACTGCCACCGGAGAGCGGCATGGTTTTGCACCCGGAAAAGAAGATGCCTATGCCCAGCGCCAACACCGCCATGGAGCCTGTCAGAAATTTGCGCATACACCCCTGCCTTCCGTTAAAAAGTTGAATTTCCAAGCCACCCGTACTTATAAACGTTCATCTTATCGTTCCGTTAAAATGAATCAATGGGAAAATGAGATGTCCCGCCGCCATTAAAAATTAATTGTCCTTTTTAGCACCAAGGCGTATGCTATCTTCAATTAACGGCGCGTCAGTTGGAAACCCGATGAAGAGCGAGGCGATATGAATACAAAAAAGGCGTGCGGGCAGGCTGGAATAACCGGGATGTTGCTCATGGGATGCTGGCTGGCCGGCGCGGCGCCGGCGCTCGGCGCGGTGCTGGAAGAAGGCGAATTCACTTGGGGCGGGGCGGGCGCCGTTTGCGTCTCGGCGGATTACGATGGCGACCGCCTGATCGACCCGGCGCTGTATCAGCCCGATTCCGGGGAATGGCATGTGCTGCTCTCCAGCCGCAACTGCGCCGATACCAATAACTGCGCGTTCCTGGGCGGACCCGGGTTCGAACCGGTCCTCGGCGATTTTGACGGCGACGGCAAAAACGACCCGACGGTTTATTGCGAAGCCACCGGGGAATGGTTCGGGCTTTTCTCCGCCGGCGGCTATCGGCCTGGCGCCACCGCCTCCCTGGGCGGGCCGGGTTATAATCCCGTGGCGGCGGATTACGACGGCGACGGCACTACCGAAATAGCCGTGTATCAGCCGGACCAGGGCCATTGGGTTTTCTGGACCCACGTGGACCCGGAGGTGACGGACACCAACGTGCTGGCGGCCATGTATTCCAATGCCATGGCGAACGCCGCCAACGTGGTGACCGGCAAGATCCGGCGCGATTTGACGCCCATCACGGCGGACAACACCAATGTGATCTGGCGGACCAATCCCGACACCGGCGTGCGCGAGGTGCTGGTCGCGTCATATATGCGCGCGAGCTATGCCGCCAGTTATCATGTCGGCCAGGACTCGCTGATGAAATTCGACGCCTGGGTGACCGTCGCGCCGGAATTGAAAAATTTCTGCCGGAATTACGCCGGCGCAAACACATGTTTGCGGCTGAAACAGTTGCTGGGTTTGCCCGCCCCCGACCCTTTCGACACCATTGTGGAATATTATGTGGATCCGCAATACTTACTGCGGCCCGCGCGCGACCCGGAGATTACCGACCGGGAAGCCGAAATAGCGTTCCGCACCAACGCGCTTTATGCCGACAAGGTCAGCGCCAATTACAGCGCCTGGTTCCAAAGCACAATGGAAAGCCGTAATTATGGCATGACCAACGGCGTCTGGCGCGCATGGCCCTGGACCCAGCTGGGTTATACCTATGACTGGCTAAAGAACGGCAACAACATCATGGGCCTCAGTGAATTCGTCATTCCGGGCGACATGCTGTACAAGCAATATGATATCCCCGTGCTGGTCTTTGTCGTCACCGTCACCGGCGCCGTGGATTACGCAACGGCCCCGGATAATCGGGACATTCAACGCCAGGGTTACGCCATCAATATCGCCCCGCGGGAAGACCGTCGCTAATGCGGCGAAAGCAGGGGCGGCGATTCCTGTCTTGTGTCCTGGGGCTCCTCGCGACCGTGCTGTTGTGGCGCCCGATGGCCGGGCTTGCCGGAGATTCTCCGGCGTCAACGAACTTGGCGGTCGTCGCGCGAAAGGCGCCGTCGGACACGCCATTGCCGGGGCGGCCGCGCAACGCCGCGCCGCAGGCGAAATTATATTTCGGCTCCCGGATTGAGTCCGTAACCGCCGCGGTGGCGCCGCAGAATCCCTTCGATTCGAATTACACGAGCGCTTTACACTCGTACCACAAGGCCATTATCGGTTTTCGCATAGCCTTGACCGCGCACGCCTATGTGTTTGTCGGAGTGGGGATGGCCGTCTCCGACAACCTCCTGGAACAGGGGTTCGGCCCGAACGGCGGCATTACCGCCGCTCAAATTCAGAATGCTCTCGCCATGCAGACCGAGTACGGGCTGGGCTGGGATTTTTAAAATGGTTGCGTTGCGGATGCCCCGTCAATATAATGCCGGCCCGGTGTCGCCATCCTAAGATTTCATGAGATTGTATTTATGCGCTTCACACCCACCGCCATCAAGGACGTATGGGTCATCGAGCCCAAGGTGTTCGAAGACCCGCGCGGGTTTTTCATGGAAACTTACCGCCGGGATGTTTTCGCGGCGCAAGGCATTGACGCGGAGTTTGTCCAGGTTAACCACTCCCAATCCGTCCGCAACACTCTGCGCGGGCTCCATTACCAGGTCGGGCATCCGCAGGGCAAACTGGTCCGCGTACTGCAGGGCGAAGTTTTCGATGTTGTCGTGGATATCCGCTTCGGCTCGCCGACTTTCGGCCGCTGGATCGGCGAAGTCCTGTCCGCCGGCAACAAAAAACAACTTTACGCGCCGGTCGGTTTCGCCCACGGGTTTTGCGTGCTCAGCGCTGAAGCCGAATTTCTTTACGCTTGCACGGACTATTACTATCCGCAGGGCGAAAAAGGGATCATCTGGAATGACCCGGATTTGGGCATTCCCTGGCCGACACCGGAACCGCTGTTGTCCGAAAAGGACCGGCGCAACCCGCGTTTCCGCGACATCGCCCGCGATTTTATATATGGAGCGCAGGCTGAAGACTGTAGGGAAGAAACGACAGCGCAGGAGAAAAGCAAACGCCCAACATCGAACGTCCAACGCCGAATTAAAAACAAAGAACGAAGAACAAGGAACCGATTAAAACGGAGCGCTCCATGAACCTGAAAGGCATTGTCCTCGCGGGCGGGACCGGATCGCGGTTGATGCCGCTGACCAAGGTCACGAACAAGCATCTTCTGCCGGTCGGGCAAAAGCCCATGATCTATGCCCCGATCGAAAAACTGATCGGCGCCGGCATCGAAGAAATTTTAATCGTGACCGGCACCGAGCACATGGGCGACATGGTCAATCTGCTCGGCTCCGGCCGCGATTTTCACTGCCGGTTCACATATAAAGTCCAGGACGAGGCCGGCGGCATCGCCCAGGCCTTGAGTCTGGCCGAAAATTTCGCGCATGGCGATCCCATTGCGGTCATTCTGGGCGACAATATCTTCGAGGACGCCCTGCGCCCGTATGCCGACGCCTTCCGCGCCCAGCGCAAAGGCGCGCGGATCATCGGCAAGGAAGTCGGCGATCCGGAGCGCTTCGGCGTGGCGGAAGTTGACGGCGACCGCGTTTTGTCCATCGAGGAAAAACCTAAAAAGCCGAAATCCAATATCGCCGTGACGGGAATTTATTTTTACGACGCCCAGGTCTTCGATATCATCCGCGCCTGTCAACCGAGCGCCCGGGGCGAGATGGAAATTACGGATGTCAACAATGCCTATATCAAACGCGGCGAATTGCGTTTCGACCGCATGTCCGGATGGTGGAGCGACGCCGGCACATTCCAGTCGCTGGCGCACGTCAACACCCTGGTTGCCAAGCATCCGCCGAAGGTGTGAGAATCGACCGTCCCGATGGGACGGCGACGGGTTGGCGTGTATTGCATACCGGCGCTAAAGCGCCGGCCTATTATCGGTTGTCCCGATGGGACACGCGGAGGCGTGTCCCATCGGGACATAAGAAAACAGGCAGGCGCTTTAGCGCCTGTACGCGGAAAACCGAAAAGAAATTGCGTCCCAGCGGGACGCTCGAATTTTATGTCCGAATTAATCACCATCCTGGGCGGGCGCGGAATGCTGGGCTCGGACTTGGCGCCGGCTTTGGTCCGGGCCGGATATTCCGTTCGCGTCCTGGACCTGCCGGAGTTCGACCTTACCCGCGCCGACCATCTTGCCCGCGCCCTGGACGGCGCCCAGGTTGTCGTCAACTGCGCGGCCTTCACGAACGTGGACCTGGCCGAGCAGCGCTTCGACACCGCCCTGGCGGTGAACGGCCGGGCGGTGGGCGCATTAGGCGCGGCGGCCAAAGAACGCGGCGCGTTCGTCGTCCATATTTCCACCGATTTCGTTTTCGACGGCCGGCAACCGCGGCCTTACGTCGAGACCGATCCGCCCAACCCAATCAACGCTTACGGACGCTCCAAGCTGGAAGGCGAACTGGCGCTCCAGCGCTCCGCTTGTGCGCACGCCATCCTGCGCGTGCAATGGAGTTACGGAAGCCACGGCGTCAACTTTATCGGCAAGATCCAAGAACGCGCCCGGAAGAACGCGGAGTTGAAGGTGGTTGAGGACCAGATTGGCGCGCCGACCTGGACGACCGACATGGCCCGGGCCATCCTCGTCCTGGTCCGCAGACGCCACGAGGGGCTGTATCATTTTGCCAACGCCGGCTATGCCTCGCGTTTTGAGGTGGCCCGCTTTATCGCCGCACAACTAAGCTTGCCGGTCAAGATCACGCCCTGCGCCAGCGAGGCGTTTCCGGCCCCCGCCCTCCGCCCCAAAAATTCGTGGTTCGACACTTCCAAAATCCAGGCCCTCCTGGATTTTCCCATCCGCCCCTGGCAGGAGGCCCTGGCGGAGTTTTTGCGGACCTCTTAGGCGTGATGCCGGCAAATTTGCGGCGGGAAAACTATGTAATGGGTCAGTGCCGCAGGGATGTAGATGCGGTTCGATAGAACCGCGGATTGCCGTTCTGTCGAACGGCCGCTACACCGGCTACACGCCGACCGGATATGTTTTTCCCCACGTCACTGACCCCTCACAAAATTATCGGTTTTTGTCTTGCATAATCGGAGCGGCCAACTATACTACAATTGGAGGTGGAAATATGAAAAACAACTTATTATTAATTGTTTGCGCCATGGCCTTCAGCCTGTGGAATGCCCAACCTGCCGGAGCCGAACCGCGCAAGGTTAGCAACGATTTTGACGGCGACGGCAAGACCGACGTGGCCGTCTATTACCCGGCCTCGGGCCAGTGGTGGGTCTTTCTGAGCGGCAGCATGACGGTCACTAATGTTACCACGCAGGGCGGCACAAACTGCCTGCCTGCGCCCGGCGATTATGATGGCGACGGCAAGACCGACTTTATGGTCTTCGATTCCACCACGGGCAACTGGTACGGCAAGCTCAGTGACGGTCGGGAAGGCATGGCCACTTTCGGCCCCGGCATGTGGCCGGTCTCGGCCGATTACGACGGCGACCGCGCCACCGACCTGGGCGTGTACGACCCTTTGACCGGGATGTGGTCCGTTTATTCTTTAACCAGGGGGTGGCTGGGCGGGGGCACTTGGGGATATCTGGGAGATTTCCGCCCCTGGGACAATCCGCCCATGTACACGGTCCTGCCGATGCCGTTCGATTACAATCAGGACGGCGTGGACGACTTCGGATATTATTACCGCGGCATGTCCATGGAAGATTCCGGCTGGTCTATTTTTTATGCCGGCATGGGAGCGGAGTATTACAACTGGGGCTCCTCGGGTTCCTTGCCTGCGCCGGGTAAATACCAAGTAAAAATGGACGCCGCGCCTTATGGCGTGTGCGTGTATAAAATCAAGGCACAGGAGTTGGTCAAGTCGGCGGAATGGGACATTCCCTACCGCACCGCGTTTTATATGGGCGTGTACGGTC
The DNA here is from genome assembly GCA_041653875.1 of Kiritimatiellia bacterium. Taxonomy (GTDB): domain Bacteria; phylum Verrucomicrobiota; class Kiritimatiellia; order JAAZAB01; family JAAZAB01; genus VSJD01. The sequence continues at coordinate 10,898 of JBAZEM010000022.1, read as the reverse complement.
AGACGCTGCCGGTTTGCGCCGGCGATTATGACGGCAACGGTTTCGACGACAACACCGTGTATAATTACGTCACCGGCGAGTGGACCATTGTCTATAATACGGGCGGCGCCGATGTGGTTGGCCGGGAACAAGTCAGTGGTTTCTTCGGCGGAGCTGGCGTGGTGCCCGCCAATCTCTATTCCACCATCTATAAGTTGGCGCGCTATTCGCCCAAGCCGTGGTGAACATTTCCACCTCCCCAGGGAGAGGGAATAAAAGTTGCCCAGTTCCTCGGGGCCTAATTCACGGCCTCCGCATACACCTCGCCATAGGCCGCCAGCATGGGCGCAAGCGCAAAATCGACGCGGCCGCGCGCCAGGGCTTTTGCCTGGCGCCCGCCATAATGGTCCATCAGCCTTTGAATCGCCGCGCGCAGGTCATCCGCCGCCAGGCGCGGCACAACCTCCCCGCATTGTGTCTCCACCACGTAATCTGACATGGGAATACATCCGCTGACCAACACCGGCTTGCCGGCCGCCAACGATTCCATGAGGGAATGAGGATAGGCTTTGACTTGTCTTTCCGTTTCAGCCAGGACCACGGTGGCATGCACGCGCGCAAGCGCCCGGTTGACGTCCGTCGCTTCATCGATGATTTCCACGCGCCGGCTCAGTCCGCGCCGTACGACACGGCGCTGAAGCTCGTCGCGTAAAAGCCCGCGCCATAAAAATACCAGGCGTAGAGGCAAGGCGCCTGCGGTGTCCAGGAGCAAATCGATGCCCTTCGTCCGGAACTGCCCGCGGATCCAAGGCGCGGAACCCACCAGCAAAACCAGCTCGTCCCGGAGCGGAATAGGCGCAGGGCTAAATCGTTCCACGGCAATACCCGGCCGAATGATTCGGTAGCGCGCCGGACGCAGCGCCCGGAGCGCGGCTTCATCCCGCGGATTGCACGAAACGATCGTGTGGATGGCCTTCAGCCAATCGGCGCGCCCGCGGTCGGGATGCGGCCCCACGCCCGTTACGGCCGAATAAATCAGCGGCTTATGGAGCGCGCGCAACCAGGGAAACGGATAGAGCGTGGCGTAATACAGATGGTGCAGGTCCACCAACGGCTCCCGCCGGCGCAAAGCGCGGTATTGATGCAGGCCGTAAAGTTTTTTAGGAAATATCCGGCTGGGCCGGCGCAACGGAAAAAGCTGGAGGCATTCGCCGCCAAACCGGCGGCGCAAGGCCTCGACCTCCTGGAACACGGCATCCGTGCCCGGAATGGGCGGGGCGGGCGAGGTGAGATGAAAGAGGATATTCATATCAAATGCAGAATTAAGAATGCAAAATGCAGAATTTAATAAGACCTTGATGTACAGGAAATTTCCGCCAGCCTGCCCGCCATAGCTTTATGCGACGGCGGGAGGCGGATCTGCCTATGGCATGACAAAACATAGCGGTTCTAACGAACCGCAACCACACCAAATCGGTGTAGAGGCCGTTCGATAGAACGGCAAAGTTGCCGAAGGCCTAACTTGTTTCTTCATTCCTCATTTTGCATTTTTCATTCTGCATTCTCCGCCGCCACCAGCGTCGCGCCAATTCCCGCAAGGGCGGCTCGTTCATCGTGGGCGCCAGCAGTTGCTCCACCTGCGCCGGCGTGAGCTTCAAGTTCCGCTGAATCCGGCGGCGTTCCCGCACAATATGCGGCAACAGCGGCAGGACCGAGAAAAATCCGGCCAGCGCGGACCACGGACGCCGGTAGGCGATGAAAAAATAAATCTGGCCGTAAAGCAAGGAGGCCGCATGCCGGATCAGCAGGCGCGCCGGCAGGTTTTTCAGAAGCAGGAGAATCCGGTTGCGCGTCACGAGGCGCACATAGCGCCCCTGCGGGAGCCCGCTCCCATGACCTTGATGGAGGACTTCCGCTGTCGGGACAAAGCCATGGCGATAGCCGCGCAATCTGCCGCGCAGGCCCAGATCCACGTCCTCAAGGTACGCGAAAAAACGCTCGTCGAATCCGCCCAGTTCGTCCAAAAACGATTTCCGGTAAAGCGCCGCGCCGGCGCAGGGCGAAAATATTTCCGCGCCCTTTTCAAATTCCGCCGCGCTACGGCCATGCCCGCGCTTGGCGGCGGCGCCCTGCCACGAGAGGCTGTCGCCACAATCGTCAATCGTCGTCGGATCCTCCATGGAAAGCATTTTGGAAGCCAGGCCGCCGACATCCGGAGCGCTCTCGTCCATGGCCTGCACCAGGTTCGCCAGCCAATCCGGGCGCGGACGCGTATCCACGTTCAGGAGCGCCGCGTATTCCGTGCGGCTGGCGCGGATCCCGGCATTCACGGCGGCGGCGAATCCGCGGTTGCGATCCCAGGCGATCGAAGCGGCTTGCGGCGCAAGCCGCGCCGCCAGCGCGCGGCTGTCGTCGGTCGAGCCGTTGTCCACCACGATCACGGCAAAATCGCGGAACGACTGCGCCGCCAGGGCCTCAAGGCACCCCGCCAGCCAGGCGGCCCCGTTCCAGACGGGGATGATGACGGTGACTCTTGGAGTTGAATGGGGCTTTGGCATATGAAAGGAGATTGGCATCGACGAGAATCACCGGTAATTTTCACCTCTACCATGTGAGGCCGTCATTCCCGTATGATAGTCTCCCTCGCCAGTAGTCTGGATGGCGCCGCAGATGCATCACCGCTATGATCTGGACCACCCGATCTCCAGTCCGGTACACGACCCCATACGGAAATCGATGGACAAGGTAACGGCGAATCCCGCGTCTTTCGTCGCGAAATGGCCAGAGGGCGGGCGCCTCGCGGACCGTTTCGATGGCTCTGTCCACCTCGCCGAGGAATTCCGCGCCAAGATTCTCCGCACGTTCTTCGTACCACGCGCGAGAGTATTCCAGCTCTGCATACACATCCGGGTGTACATCAACTTTGAACATTGCTGTTCCGGTGAAGCCGATCTCTGACTTCTTCCCAAGGAATGCATGTAACGACACCCGAGTCGATTTCATCGATGCGCTTGCCTATTTCATGCTGCCAAGCTTGCTCAATCTCGCGGTCCGCCACAATGTCTAAGCTCGCAATGAGAGTCTCGGCAATGCGAGCCCTGTCTTTCACAGGTTGCCGCAGGGCGCTATCGAGTATTTCATCTGCGATTGCTGTAGTCATGTCTGCGTTCCTCCTTTCATCTGATCAAGAATAGCAGGACCTTTTGAGGCTGTGAAGCGCGGATTGGCCGAAGACAACCAATGGCCGGGGTGACCAACAAAACGGCCGTCTTCCGTTGCCATCCATCGTCAGTCTTACATCAGGCGCCAAACGCGAGGCATCAGCGGCGCAAACACATCGGCATTGTTTCCCTCGAACAGGAACTCAATCCAGCCTGACGTGTCGACAACATTCATGCCCGGTCCCCCTCGTCACGCGCAAAGCGGGCGTCAAGTCCCTTGAGAAAGCCCCGCATACTGCGCATGGGGCGCACCGGGATCAGTTCGACCCGATCGTCGAAACTGATGACCTGCAAGCGTTCGCCGGCGCGGATGTGGGCCCGTTCTCTGACCGCAAGCGGAATTACGACCTGATATTTTGGGGATACGGTTACAGTGTCCATATCATCGATCTCCTTTATGTGCTACGTATATCAGATCGACTGATGCAAAGCCAATATATCTATCGGCCTAACGGGGTGTCGGTCTTATCTCAAGCGCCGAACAATTCGTTCCGATTCCCAAACCTTCCGGCCAGGCCGTCGCGCAGGGCGTGCCAGGCCGCGCGGGCTTCCGCAGGACGGCCCTGCATTAACGAACGCGCCGCCATTGCCAGAGCAACGGCGCTCCAGACGCCGGCATAAACCGCGCGCTGAGCGGGATAAAATTTGCGGATGTATAAAAACCGGTTGCGCAGGGTGTAATAGCGATAGAGTGTGGAGCGCGCGCCTCCGCCGGGTTCATGCGTTGCCAGGGCGCGCGGGCAAATCGCGCTGGCATAACCTTTGTCCCCGGCCCGGCGGCAAAAATCGGCCATTTCACCGCTGAAAAAATAATCCTCATCGAATAGTCCCGCTTTCCGGAACACTTCGGCGCGGACTATGGCAACAGTGCCCGGCACATAATCCACATCCAGGAGCCGGCGTGTGACGGCCAATGACGGCAAATCCTGCGCCCGATACTCATGGCGCGTTCCAAGATGCCGCGCAATATCTCGTCCGCCGGCGGTAATGACTTGCTCTTGGCCTGCCGGGGCGAAGCCCTTTGGCGAAGACCGGCCGCGCCGCTCATCCAGGATCGGCCCCACCACACCCAGGCGCGGATGCGTTTCAAACTCCGCCAACAGGCGCTGAACCTGGTCCTCGGCGATGGCCGCGTCGTTGTTCAGCAGGAGCACGGCATCAGCCTGGGTGGACACGATCCGGCGCAAGGCCAGATTATTCCCGCCCGCAAAACCCAGGTTGCGATCGCTGGCCAGAACATGGGCCGTCGGACATTGTTTCGCGATCGAGTCACGGCCGCCGTCTTGCGAGGCGTTGTCCACGACCCAGATATCGGGCGCCACACTGGTCCAGGCGGCCACGGCCTCGACACAGCGGATGGTGACCGCCGCCTGATTCCAGTTCAGAATGACTACGGATAGGCGCATGGACAGGAACTTTCATCTTGCGGTTCTACCGAACCGCCACTACACCAGCATCCGTTGTAGGAGCCGTTCGAAAGAACGGCAAAGTTTCGGCGAAACACCCATTTCACATCGGCTTGCCCGACGCTCGTTCGCCCGCGGCTTTCTCCACCCAGTAGTAGCGATGCAGACTGCAGGCGCGGGCCAGGCCCAGAGGCATGCGGTCGGCAAAGTGACTGCACAACACGCCCGCCATCTTGGCCAGCGTGTACAGGCAATAATAGGGAAAATAAAACGGATGATGCCGAAGCATATAACTTGTTTCCCGGCACAGATAGCGCCGGCCCATGGCGGCGCTGGCCTTGAGATCGTGCGCCGGGAAAACAAGCGTCAGCGAATAAACACTGTCGAAATAGCGCCGAAACGCCGTGCCGAGCGAATAACGGTGCGAATGCACAACCACAGACTCCGGTTGATAAACGGTCGTATAACCGGCCAAAATCAGGTCGCGCGCAAACTGCTGGTCTTCGCTCATGATGAGCGTTTCGTCGAACGGGTGGCGCAAAAGGACATCGCGGCGCACGGCGGCGCTGACATTGGAAAAAAACACGTCTTCCAGGGCCGGTGCGCGCCCCGCCGGCCGCACGCGCCGCAACGGCGGACCGGCCGGAAAACGGTAGGCCAGAAAAAATTTTTCCGTGGGCGGCGCATCCGCCCGCGGCACTTGACGGGAATACACCGCCGCCACTTGGCGGTCGTCCAACGGCGCCAAGAGGGCCGCCAGCCAGTGACTATCCGCCGGCAGGGCGTCCTGGGTCATCAGGACAATGACCTCGCCCGTCGCCTCCCGCGCGCCTATATTCCGGGCGCGGCCATGCGAAAACCGCTCCAGCGGCACGACACGCACATTGGCCTGCGCCAGCGCAATCCGGCGTGTGTCGTCAGTGGACAACGAATCCACCAGGACGATCTCGTCCGGCGGCGCCGGTTGTTGGGACGCCAGGGCTTCCAGGAGTGCGGGCAGCGGGCCGGCGGCATTCAGCACCGGTATAACCACCGATATTTTCAAGAACCACCCCGTGGAGAAGAAATGCAGAATGCAAAATGCAGAATGCAGAAACATTCAGAAAAAGATATGAATAATCCGGATATATTCAACATTCTGCATTCTGCATTCATAATTCTGCATTTCTTCCTTATGTGTCCGTAATGCCCGTATTTTCCGATTCCGGCGGCAAACGGTCGATATGACGCGGCAAGGCCATGATGCTGAACAGGAACGAGGCCGCGCCGATCTGCACGCCGTTGACCAAGCAGATCAAGGCGAAAAACAGCAGGCGCTGTTGATGCAGGGCGCCGAACCCGCTGGCCACCCATTGCGCCACGATCCAAAGCGTGAGCGCCAGGCCCGTGCCGACCACCAGGGCCGATATGACGCAGGCTTTTTCGAAGGTAAACCAGCGATAGAACCAGGCGACAATCGCGTCTTCCTGCAGACCGGAAAGATGGCCGTAGGCCTTGGCCAGCAGCCCGATGGTGATGACCTGGATACTCAGAATGTTCAATACGCCGCCGATCAGCATGCAATGAATATCCACCAGCCGGCCATGGATGACGAGCGGACCGAACGCCAGCGGCAGGGAGATGGCCAGGCCGATCACCCATCCCACGATCCCCGGCGCCAGGAGCAGGAGCGTTGGACTGTGCAGGATCATAAAGCGCAGGTGGCGCCAGCCATCCCGGAACGAATGCAACTTGGATTCCCCCACCCGCGGATGATAGGTGATATCGCGCTCGGCGATCCGCAGTTTACAGCGAAGGGCGCGCACGACCATCTCGCTGGCGAATTCCATGCCGGTCGTGACACAATGCAACTGGCGATAGGCCGGGCGGGTGATGGCGCGCATGCCGCAGTGCGCATCGTGCACGGCACTGCCATGAAAAAGCAGCCGCAAGGTGGCCGAAAGCATGGGATTGCCGACGTAGCGGTGGAGCCGGGGCATGGCGCCGGGCTGAATATCGTTCATCCGGTTGCCCATCACAAAATCCGCCGCGCCCTCCAAAATCGGCGTCACAAGCACATCCAACGAAGAAAAGTCATAGGACAAATCGGCGTCGCCCATGACAATGATATCATAGCGGACATTGTCGAATCCCTTGCGCAGGGCGGAGCCATAACCGCGATGCGGCTCGGTCAGGACGCGGGCCCCGTGCGCGCGGGCCACCTGGGCGGAGAGGTCGGTGGAACCGTTATCCACCACGACGATATCTTCCGACAGGCCCAACTTGGCAATCCCGCGGCGCGCCAGTTCGATGACCTGGCCCAGCGAAGCTTCTTCGTTCAGGCAGGGAAGAATAACCGAAATACCACGGAACGGCTCATTGCCCATGATTTTTATTCCTCAAGTCCGCGCGTAATAACACACGGCTGATGGTCGATGGATAATGGTTGATGGTTCATGAAGCAGGAAGCGCGTGATCCTGATGGCTGTTTGCCGGTGACCAGCGGAGCAACCCATTCCGACAAGAGATCTTTTATCCATTACACATCAACGTTTGCTGGCAATGTTTTTGTTCTGGGCCGCATTATCCGCATCAACCATCAACCATAAACCATTCCCGATCTGCGCGCTTACGCGCGGATCGGGGCTATTCCTCGCTCTCGTCGCTCTCGTCAATCTCGTCATCCTCGACCGGCACAATAAACGGCGTCGTCATGGGCTGTACCGGAGTTTGCAAATAGCCCTGCTCCGGATTGGACTGCGCCGGCGGGTTCGGAGCGGCCGGCTGGCCGACCGCGGAGACGCCTCCATCCTGAACGGATGGATTGGGGTTGCCCTGCCCGGCGGCGCCCGACAGGAACGGCGAAGCCTGCGGCCGGAAAGGCGAGACAAACGGCGTTGTCATGTTGGTGTTGGGTTTGAAAAAGGACTCCAGGCTCTTGGCTTGGAATGGCGCGTTGGTGTTCATACGCTGGAAAGGCGAGACGCCGCGCCTTTTCATATCCGAGAAAAATGGCTTGCGGGCACCCTGGTCATTCGGGCTGAAGGGCGAGACCGCGTTCTCCACAGCCAGGCTTTTGCGAGGCATCCCGAACGCAGGCGCACTCAGCGCGCCCGCCATTGCCGGAGCCGCTCCTTTATTGCCGTCCTTATCGGGATGAAGCTTGATAACAGTGGTTTCGGCGCCCATTCCCAGAACCGCCTCTTCCTGGTCGTAATTTACCGAGACCAAACGCATACCGCCAATGTCCTGGCCGATATCCAGATAAAGATATTTGTTGGTTTTCTTGTCCAGAACGCATACCTGGAGCTTGTCGCCATCGTCGATGATGGCCTTCATTTCATAATCCTTGGCAAATGACTCGGCCACCGCCAGTTCGGTGGTCCCGGCTACGACAATAGGCGCCACTTCGCCGAACGGCTTGCGATCGAGGACCACCTGATAGCGACTGAAATCCGTCGTTGTGACGGCGTACGTCGCCAAGGTGACGCACCAGCCTATCATGGCCAGTCCTATGCCATAACGTGTGGTTCTCTGCTTCATTAGCATCCCCAAAAGATTGGATTGGAAATTCAACACAGTTATCATATCATGCGTTCCTGTTTTTGCAATGGTTAATCCATGGGAATGACAGGATCGGCGTCGCAGATCCGGTGTAGTAGCCGTTCGATAGAACGGCAATCCGGTGTAGCAGCCGTTCGACAGAACGGCAATCCGGTGTAGCGGCCGTTCGACAGAACGGCAATCCGGTGTAGTAGCCGTTCGACAGAACGGCAATCCGGTGTAGTAGCCGTTCGACAGAACGGCAATCCGGTGTAGTAGCCGTTCGACAGAACGGCAATCCGGTGTAGCAGCCGTTCGACAGAACGGCAAGCGGTTCTAACCTGCCCGCAATGCTGCCCCGCCTGCAACGCTCTGCGTAGCACTGCGGGCAGGGCATAGCGATGCAGGCAGGCGAATCGCAGCTACACCCCGGCGTCACTAAGGCATCGCGCCATACGGAGCACACACACTTATGAAATTATTGATTACCGGCGGGGCGGGGTTCATCGGCAGCAACTTCATCCACTACATGCTGGCCGAATATCCGGAGATCCGGATCGTCAATTTCGACGCGCTGACTTATGCCGGCAACCTGGAGAACCTGGGCCCGGTCGAGCGCAACCCGCGCTATACGTTCGTCAAGGGCGACATCACCGCGGAGGCGGACGTTACCGCGGCATTCCAGGCACACACCGTGGATGCCGTGGTGCATTTCGCGGCCGAAAGCCACGTGGACCGCAGTCTGCATTTGGGGCCGGAGGCCTTCATTCGCACCAATATTCTCGGGACCCAGCGCCTGCTGGACGCCGCCCGCGCGCATGGCGTCCGGCGTTTTGTGCATGTTTCGACGGATGAGGTGTATGGCAGTCTGGACAAGGAAGGCCGGTTCACGGAAACATCGCCCATTCAGCCGAACAATCCCTACGCGGCCACCAAGGCCGGCTCCGACTTTATGGTGCGCGCCGCGCAACGGTCGCACGGTCTGGACGCCGTGATCACGCGTTGTTCCAATAATTTCGGGCCTTACCAATTCCCCGAAAAACTGATTCCGCTGATGATCGCCAACGCCCTGGAAAACAAGCCCCTGCCGGTCTATGGCGACGGACGTCAGGTGCGCGACTGGATTTACGTGCGCGACCATTGCCGGGGGATCGATTGCGTCCTGCGCCGGGGCAAGACCGGCGAAGTTTATAATATCGGCGGCATGCACGACGTTCCCAACCTGGATGTCGTCCGCTTGATCCTCAAGCTTTTGAACAAGCCCGAATCCCTGATCCAATACGTCACAGACCGCCCCGGCCACGACCGGCGCTACGCCATCGATTCCAGCAAGATCGAAACCCAGTTAGGCTGGCGCCGGCAGTTCGATTTCGAGACCGCCCTCAAAGCCACCGTGGAATGGTACCTGCAAAATCGCGCCTGGTGGGAGCGCATCCGCAGCGGCGAGTATCAGAAATACTATGCCGCGATGTACGCCAACCGCTGAACGATGCGACATCTGGCCAACGACAGTTTCAACCCATTACTCCGGCGTTGACATCGGCAAAGATTTAATTGAATATAACGTCAATGGTGGGATTGGGGTGGAGATTGGCAGGAGGGATTGGAAACGATTGCATACCAAAACACGATCGGGCAGATTCTCGAAGATTTTCCCACGCTCAAGGAACAGGATATTCGCGCAGTCATGGCAAGTAAAGGGGAATGATGGTGTTATGATCGATGCAAGCTATACAGAGGAAGACAAGACTGTTATTGAAGAATCGGTGCGTCGTTTACGCAAGAGTATGACGGCGGAGCGGATTTATCTCTTCGGCTCGCGGGCGCGCGGCGAAGCCAACAATGACAGCGATTATGATTTCGTGGTCGTCATTCATGATTCGCCGTTGCCTCGTTACAAACGCGCGCAACAAGCATATCGAGCCTTATGGGGTTTGCGGGTCGCCAAAGACGTGGTGGTGTACACACACAAGGAATTTGACGATGGACTTGCGGTGATTTCATCACTGCCGGCGACTGTTGCCCGCGAAGGAAAACTGCTGTATGGCCGATAAAAAACAGCGCGAAGTGGATGCCTGGATTCGAAAGGCCGAGAACGATATACGCGGGGCACAGGTCGATATGGATGCCACGCCGCCGCTTATCGAAGACGCTTTGTTCCATTGTCAGCAGGCGGCAGAGAAAGCCATGAAGGCATTTCTTACGGCCCACGACACACCGTTCCGCAAGACACATGATTTGGATGAGCCGGCCATGACCTGCGAAGAGATTGACCCATCTCTGAAAGAAGCCGAAGCGCTTGTGCCCGCGCGCAATCTCTCGGTCTTCGCCTGGGAATTCCGTTAACGCCACGGGTCACCGGCCGGCGCGCTTCGCGACGGTACGGTGCGACCGCATGTTCGGATTCATTTTCGGAATTACCTCTCGCCAAGTCGCCAAGATCGCAAAGAAGAGAACAGATTATCTCCATTTTTCCTTCGCGGACTTTGCGCCTTTGCGAGAAACATTCTTTCCAATCCGAACAGCACATTGGTGTCGACCGCCGTTATCATGGTTGCCCCCGCAAGGCCTCCATGAGACTATCCGTGGTCTTGTTCAATACTAACGCAAACAGGAATGCCTGTCACGCCAGCAATTCTCATTATCTGCGATTCAGACAGTGGGGAGATAGCGAGGCCAGAGGCCGCAGGTAGGGCGACCGGCGGCGGAGGCGACTCGGATGGCGTGGATCGTCGTGACGAGTGCGGTGATCAACGAGGTGGCAATGCGC
>JBAZEM010000021.1:0-49546 GCA_041653875.1 Kiritimatiellia bacterium | reverse complement strand
ACTGATACAGATTGCAACACAAAAAAACGCCCGCGAGCAAAATACTCACGGGCGTCATTATGGCCCGCCGCCGGTCGCCCTACCTGCGGCCTCTGGCCTCGCTATCTCCCCACTGTCTGAATCGCAGTAATGGAATCCTTTACATCGACCCGGCTCTGGGATATCATCCGTCCCAACTGCTTTTATGCGGAAATCCATCGGGAGAATCACAAATCATGGCGAAAGCGACATCGGCGTATGCGGCCTCGGGCGTGAATATCGACAACAAGATGGCGGCATTGCGGGCGGTAAAAAAATTGGTGCGTTCGACCAAAACGCCCGGTTTGCTCGGCGAGATCGGGTCCTTTGGCGGGCTCTTTGCCGCGCCGGGCAAGGACCAGGCGCTGGTGGCCAGCACGGATGGCGTCGGCACCAAGCTCAAGGTTGCCATGCTGGCCGGCCGGCACGATACGGTGGGGCAGGACATTGTCAATCATTGTGTCAACGATATCCTGGTGCACGGCGCCCGGCCGCTTTTTTTCCTGGATTATTTCGGCACGGCCCGGTTCGAGGGGGAAATTTTTCAGGCCGTGGTGAAGGGTTTATGCAAGGCCTGCCGCGAAAACGGCTGTACGTTGATCGGCGGGGAAACCGCTGAAATGCCGGGGCTTTATCCGCCGGGCGAATACGACCTGGTTGGCACGATTGTCGGGGTGGCGCCGCGCAAGGCGGTCATCACCGGGCAAACCATCCGCCCCGGCGATGTTATGATCGGACTCAAGTCCGCCGGCCTGCATACCAACGGGTTTTCGCTGGCGCGCAAGATAATTTTTGAGCAGGAAAAACTGAAAATCGGGGATATCCTGCCGGGCATCGGCCGGAGCGTGGGCGAGGCCCTCCTGGCGGTGCACGTCAGCTACCTGCATCCCGTCCAGCAGCTGATGAAAGCGGTCACGATTCGCGGCCTGGCCCACATCACCGGCGGCGGGTTTTACGATAATGTGCCCAGGATTCTGCCGAAGTCGGCGGATGCCGTGTTCGACCGCTCCGCCTGGACCGTGCCGCCGCTTTTTCGGTTCATTCAGGAACGCGGGTGCGTGGCGCGCGATGAAATGTACCGCGTCTTCAACATGGGCATCGGCATGGTGGTTATCGTGCGCTCCGCCGATCTGAATGCCGCCATGACCTTATTGCGCCGGGCAAAAGCCGCCCCCGTTGAGATCGGCCGGATCGAGAAGGGCCGGGGCATTGTACGAATGCAGAATTAAGAATGCAGAATGAAAAAAACGCAGGCAACCGGATCTTAATGTTCTTAATTCTGCATTCTTCATTCTAAATTCTGCATTTATATTGGTCGCTCTCCGTGCCCTGAATACACCAGAAATCGTCGGAAAGCTCCCGGCTTTCCACGTAAGCGTAGGGCATTTGACCGTAGCCGTCCCGGCCCCAGGCGGCACCCCAGGAGTTCCGCCATAGTATCGTTTTGGTGGTGTCGTCATAACCCACCGCCATGACCGCGTGGCCGCCCAGCATGCGTTCGCCCTTGCGGGGCAGACGAATGTTGCCTGTGCGCACGACGGTCGCGGACATGACGTGCTCATAGACGGCAAAGCCGAACACGAACGGCAGGCCCATGGCTATGCAGGCTTTCATTTCGACCAGCGCGTTCAGGCGTTGATAGGCGGTCACCTGGTGATCGGCGGCCTCCGTAAAGCATGCGGCCGTCGGCTTCACGGTGAAACGGTCGATCTCATACGGCCACAGGGCTTCACGGCAGACGCCCAGGGCTTTTAGCGTTTTGATCCCGGTGCGCAGCATGGCGCCGGAGTCTTCCTGCACCGTGCCGCCGGCGGCGCGTTCGTTGTAATAGACAAACAGGCGGCTGAGATCGCGAAACCGCGATATTGCGGATTTTTGACTCGCCTGGGCGAAGCGCTCCGGCGGAGCCTGGTTTATGATTTTTGATTTATCGGATGGAGACGGCAACGCGCGCAGTTCGAGGAACTCCAGGGCGCCCACCAGGGCTTGGGCCGTGCAGCTGCCCAGGTTTCCCTGGTCCTCCACGGGTGAACAGCCGGCGCGCAAGTCCGCGCGCGCGGGCAGTTTGCGCGGCACGCGAAAGACCGCCGCAAACGGAATATCCCGCGTATCCGGCACGTCCGGCAACCAACCCAGCGTATAGCGCGTCCGCATGAAAAACCTCCTGGTGTAGAATTGACGAAAAGCTTTTACCTTTGTTGAGGATTTTATATACTGTCGGCATTTGTTCGTGCAAGCGAATTCGATGCATAGGAAATTTCCGCCAGCCTGCCCGCCATAGCTTTATGCGACGGCGGGAGGCGGATCCGCCTATGGCATGACAATCCCGCCGGGTCAGGGGACCCGGCCTACAAAGACGCTGTAGGCCCGGTGCCCTCACCGGGCGTTATGAAAAAGTTGCCCCGTTGCGGGGCCTAATTTGATGCCGGACGGCATACAGGAATTGACATGACAATGGCGTCAGCAAGCGGCCAAAAAACAGCGGTGGTCACCGGCGGCGCCGGTTTTTTGGGGTCGCATCTCTGCGATCACCTTGTCGGCCAGGGCCATCGCGTTGTGTGCATAGATAATCTCATCACCGGCAATTTGGACAATATCAGCCAGCTTCGGACGAACGGGGCTTTCACGTTCATCCCGCTTGACGTGACCAAGCGCATTGAGATCGAGGGGCCGGTTCATTTCGTGTTCCATTTTGCCTCGCCGGCCAGTCCGGTGGATTACCTGAAACTGCCGATCCAGACGCTGAAGGTTGGCGCCCTGGGCACGCACAATGCGCTCGGGTTGGCGAAGGCCAAGCAAGCCGTCTTTCTGTTGGCTTCCACCTCGGAGGTCTATGGCGATCCGCTCGTGCATCCTCAGCCGGAATCGTACTGGGGCAACGTCAATCCCATCGGGCCGCGGGGCGTGTATGACGAGGCCAAACGCTTTGGCGAGGCCATCACCATGGCTTACCATCGCACCCACGGAGTCAATACCAGGATTGTGCGAATTTTCAACACCTACGGACCGCGGATGCGTCCCAACGATGGCCGTGTGGTGCCGGCTTTCATCAAGCAGGCGCTCTTGGGCGAGCCGCTCACCCTCTTCGGCGACGGCCGCCAGACCCGCAGTTTCTGCTATGTCTCCGACCTGATCCGCGGCATTTACGCCCTGGCGTTGAGTTCGGCGCACGAGCCGGTCAATATCGGCAATCCCCGGGAGATGACTGTCCTGGAATTCGCCCGTAAGATCCTGGAAATCACCGGCAGCGCCTCCCCGCTGGAGTTTCATCCCCTGCCGGTGGACGATCCCAAGACCCGCCAGCCGGACATTCGCCAGGCGCGGGCCCTATTGCGTTGGGAGCCGGAGGTCTCGCTGGAAGAAGGCTTGCGGAAGACCATCGCGTATTTTAAGATGTTGCCGAAACCCAATAAATCCAATGAAAAATGCAGAATGCAAAATGAAGAGTACGGACAGACTCAAGTCCCGGGTTTTTAATTCCGCATTTTTCATTTTTCATTTTGCATTTCATCATGAGGGACTACCATGATCTTGCGATATGTTTTGCCGGATGGCGAACAGAAGAAGTTTGAGCTGGGCCGAAAGTCCATTACCATCGGCCGAGGGGCGGAAACCGACGTGCTGATCGCCGATAAACTGGCCTCCCGCGTTCACTGCGAGATTTCCTACAAGGACGGCAGCTATTTTATCCGCGATTGCAACTCGCGCAACGGCACTTTTGTCAACGACCGCGCGATCGAAACCTGCCGGGTCGGCCCCGGCGACCGCATCCAGGTGGGCGACGCGGTTATTGCGGTGGAAGCGTCCCGGCGCAAGGGGACGGTTTCGGTCCTGCGCGAGCTTAACGACGAGATGGCCAAGGGCAAAGGCTATCACACGATTCTGCAGGAAATCATCCGGGACGAGAAGAAGACCAGCGACCAGTGAGGGCGGGCAACTGAAGTATGGGAGTATGGGTGTAAGTGGGTGTGGGTGTGCGGAGAAAACTCTTTACTCCCATACACCCATACCGCTTGAGTGAATCCGGTTACTGCTTGCTGTTTATCAGTCTGCTATTTGCCGCCGCCTTCCGGCGTCTCTCCTCCGTCTTTTCCCGGCTCCACCAGGTCGGCGGGTTCTTCATCCTCCGGTTCGACCGTCGTGGCCGAGACCAGCGCGTCGCCCTCGTCCAGGGCAATCAGCCGGACCCCTTGCGTGACGCGGCTGATGACGCGGATATCGCTCACTTTCATGCGGATCATTTTGCCCTTGGCCGTGATCAGCATGAGCGCGTCGTTCTCCATGACGGCGTGCGCGCCGACTACCCGGCCGTTGCGTTCCGAGGCGCGCATGGCGTAGATGCCCTTGCCGCCGCGGTGCTGGCCGCGATATTCCTCGAAGCTCGTGCGCTTGCCGTAGCCGTGTTCCGTGCAGACAAAGAAGGTGGCCTTGGGATCCACGATTTCGAGGCTCTCCAGCGTGTCGGCCTCCTCCAGGCGGATGCCGATGACGCCGCGCGTGGCCCGGCCCTGGTCGCGCAGTTCCGATTCGCCGAAGCGCAGGCTCATGCCGTTGCGCGTGGCCAGCATGACGTCGTTCCGGCCGTTGGTCAGCTTGACGGCGATCAAGCGGTCGCCTTCGTCGATATTGATGGCGATGATGCCGTCGCGGCGCGGGTTGCCGAATTCGCTCAGGTTGGTTTTCTTGACGACGCCCTTTGCGGTGGCCATGACTAAGAATTCGGTTTTGGGGAAATCGCGCACGCGCACCATGTCGGCGATCTGTTCGTCGCTTTTGAGTTGCAGCAAATTGACGATGGCCTTGCCGCGCGCCGTGCGGCCGGCCTCCGGGATTTCATAGACCTTTTCCCAGTAAATCCGGCCGCCGGTCGTGAAAAACAAAATATAATCGTGGGTGTTGGCCACAAACAGGTGCTCGACGTAATCCTCATCCTTGGTTTCCATGCCGGCCACGCCCTTGCCGCCACGGCGCTGGGCCTTGTAGGTGCCGACCGGCACACGCTTGATGTAGCCGCCGTGGCTGATCGTGATGATGCAACCCTGGTCGGCGATCAGGTCCTCGATGGCCACCTCGCCTTCGTCGGGCACAATATCGCTGCGCCGGGGATCGCCATAGAGTTTTTTGACCTCCAGCAGGTCCTCCTTCAGGAGGGCGTAAATCTTGTTTTTGTTGGCCAGCAGGTCCTTGAGGCAGGAAATCTGCTTGATCAGGTCCAGGTATTCCGCCTCCAGCTTGTCGCGCTCCAGGCCGGTCAACTGGTACAGACGCATATCCAGGATGGCGTTGGCCTGGATTTCCGACAGGCCGAAGCGCTTGATGAGTTCCGCGCGGGCCTCGTCCCGGTTCTTGGCCCCGCGGATGATCTTGACCACTTGGTCGAGATGGTCGAGCGCGATCTTGAGGCCTTCGAGGATGTGGGCGCGGGCCTCGGCCTTCTCCATGTCGAACTGGATGCGCCGGGTCAGCACTTCAAAACGATGTTCGATGAAGGCCTGCAGGATCTCCTTCAGGTTCATGACCTTGGGCCGGCCATGATGGATGGCCAGCATGATGGCGCCGAATGTGGTCTGGAGCTGGGTGTGCTTGAAGAGATTGCTCAGGATCACCTTGGGCACGACGCCGCGCTTGAGTTCGATCACAATCCGGATGCCGTTGCGGTCGGATTCGTCGCGGATATCGCCGATGCCGTCCAGCGTCTTCTCCTGAACCAAGCGGGCCATGTTCTCGATCAAGGTGGCCTTGTTGACCACGTATGGGATTTCGGTGACAATGATACAATCCTTGCCTTGCTTGCCTTCCTCGATGCCGGCGCGCCCGCGCACGCGGATCTGGCCCCGGCCGGTGCGATACATGTCCTCGATGGGCTTTAGGCCGCAGATGATGCCGCCGGTCGGAAAATCGGGACCCTTGACGTGCTTCATCAGCTCATCCACACCGGCCTCCGGCTTGTCCACCAGCGTCACCAGGGCATCCACGACTTCGTTCAGGTTGTGGGGCGGGATATTGGTGGCCATGCCGACGGCGATGCCGGTGCTGCCGTTCAGTAGGAGATTCGGCAGGCGCGCGGGCAGGACGGAGGGTTCGTCGAGGGAGTTGTCGTAATTCCTGGCCATCGGAACGGTGCGCTTGTCGATATCGGCGAGCATTTCCTCGGCAATTTGCTGGAGTCGCGACTCGGTGTAACGGTAAGCCGCGGCGTTATCGCCGTCAATACTGCCGAAGTTGCCCTGGCCGTCCACAAGCATATAGCGCAAGGAAAAAGGCTGGGCCATGCGGACGAGCGTGTCATAAACGGCGGCGTCGCCGTGAGGGTGATAGTGGGCCAGCACGTTGCCGACGACATTGGCCGATTTCTTGTAAGGCCGGTTGTGCAGGAGACCCAGCTGGCGCATGGCGAAAAGAATCCGGCGCGCGCCGGGTTTCATCCCGTCGCGCACGTCCGGCAGGGCGCGCCCGATGATCACACTCATCGAGTAGTCGATGTACGAGCGCTGCATCTCGTCTTCAATGTCTATATTCTGAACAATCTCGTTGCGGGCGTACATGATAAGATATTTCTGATTTCGGATTTTTGATTGCTGATGTAATCAATCGGTCAATCGCTAAATCACTAAATCACTCAATCACTAAATCACTCAATTTCTTCAGATGTCCAGGTTGCGGACGTTCAAGGCGTTCTCTTGAATGAATTCCCGGCGGGGCTCCACTTCGTCGCCCATCAGCAGGGTGAAAATACGGTCGGCCTCCACGGCGTCCTCCGTCACGACTTTGAGCAGCCGGCGCTTTTCCGGGTTCATGGTGGTTTCGTAGAGTTCGGCGGGGTTCATTTCGCCCAAGCCTTTATAACGCTGAATATTGCTGATGCCCTTGCGGCCTTCCGTGCGCACCGTGTCGAGCAGCTGGCGCAGGGACTGGACGGGAATATCCGCTTGATCTTCGCCGACCAACTGGTACGGGGCGGCAGTCTTTTCCGCCGCGGTTTCCGCGCCCTGGCCCACGACAAACCCCTTCTTCTCCAAGCTGTCCACCAGCCGGACAATCTGCGGTCCGGAATGAATTTCCAGCCAGCGGATACCGGAGGGTTCGGCGCCGCCAGGCTCGTATTCGGTAAAAATCTCGAGCTGGTGCCCGGCGTTCTGTTCCAGGGATTCGCGCAGCTTGGCCAGTTCGTCGTCGGTATAGGCATAATGGGTGGCCCCGCCGTTGCCGTTGGTGACGGAGACGCGGTATTTGGGGAAGTCCCCGGTCTTGGGATGACGCCGCTGGAGAAATTCCTCGAAGACAATGCCTTTGCGTTCCAGGTTCTGGGCCAGTTGTTCCAGTTCGGCCAAAACTTCCAGTACGGCCAGCAGTTCTTTGCCGACGTAGGTTTTCTTGGTCCGCGCCACCGAAAGGGTCATGTCCTCGGAACCCAGTTCGAGCAGCCGGCGGGTCAATTGGGCGTCGGTGTCGATGTATTCCTCGCGCTTCTTCCAGGTGATTTTATACAACGGCGGCTGGGCCAGGTAAATATAGCCCTGCTCGAACAACTGCGGCATTTGCCGGTAAAAAAATGTCAGGAGCAGGGTGCGGATATGGGAGCCGTCCACGTCGGCATCGGTCATGATGATGATTTTATGATAGCGGGTCTTGGCGACGTCGAACTCATCCTTGCCGATCCCCGCGCCGACGGCCGTGACCATGGTGCGGATTTCATTGTTGTTCAGGATTTTGTCCAAGCGCGCCTTCTCCACGTTGAGCACCTTGCCGCGCAGGGGTAAAATGGCCTGGAATTCACGGTTGCGGCCCTGCTTGGCCGAGCCGCCGGCGCTGTCGCCCTCCACCAGGTACAGCTCGCACAAGGCCGGGTCGCGCTCCGAACAGTCGGCCAATTTGCCCGGCAGCGAGGCGCTGTCCAAGGCGCCCTTGCGGCGCGTCAGGTCGCGCGCCTTGCGCGCGGCGATCCGCGCGCGGGAGGCCAGCAGGCCTTTTTCCACGACGCGGCGGGCCACGGGCGGGTTCTCCTCGAAGAACGAGCCGAGCTCGTCGTTGACAATGGACTCGACGATGCCCTGGGCCTCGCTGTTGCCCAGCTTGGTTTTGGTCTGGCCCTCGAACTGGGGATTGGGGATTTTCACGCTGATCACGGCGGTCAATCCCTCGCGGACGTCGTCGCCGCTCATGGTCTCGCTGTCGTCCTTGATCAGCTTGTTGGCCTTGGCGTAGGTGTTGATCGTGCGGGTCAACGCCGAGCGGAACCCGCTCAGGTGCGTGCCGCCCTCGACAGTGTTGATGTTGTTGACGTAGGTGCAGATGTTTTCGGTGTAGGTGTCGGTATATTGCAGGGCGATTTCCACGCACAGGCCGTCGCGTTCCTTGGAGAAATAGATGACTTTCGGGTTGATCAGGTTCTTGTTGCGGTTCAGGTGCTGGACAAATTCCACGATCCCGCCCTTGAAGCGGAATGTTTCGTCGCGGGCCGGATCCTCCTGCGTCAGCCGGATTTCCACGCCCTTGTTCAGGAAGGCCAGCTCGCGCAGGCGGGTGGCCAGGATGTCCCACTCGAACTTGACGGTGGAAAAAATCGTGCCGTCCGGGAAAAAGGTGACTTTGGTGCCCGTGCCCTTGGTCTTGCCGATCTTTTCCAGGGGCGAGGCCGTGATCCCTTTTTTATAGCCTTGGCGATAGACGGTGCCCTCGCGCCGCACTTCCACTTCCATCCATTCGCTGAGCGCGTTAACGCAGGAAACGCCGACGCCGTGCAGGCCGCCGGACACTTTGTAGCTGCGGTGGTCGAATTTGCCGCCCGCGTGCAGGGTCGTCATAACCACTTCCAGGGCGGGCTTGTGCTCCGTGGCGTGCATGTCCACGGGAATGCCGCGGCCGTTGTCGTTGACCGTGAGGGAGCCGTCCGCATTCAACACGACCTGGATCGCGGTGCAGTACCCTCCCAGGGCTTCGTCCACGCTGTTGTCCACGACCTCGAAAACGCAGTGGTGCAAACCGCGGACGGAAGTGTCGCCGATGTACATGGCCGGCCGCAGGCGGACGGCGTCCATGCCTTCCAGCACGGTAATGGTGGTGGCATCGTACTTTTTGGAGGCGATGGCCTTGTCCGCTTCGGAAGCCACAGGCGCCGCGGATTTGTCGTCCGTGACCGGCTGCTCCTCCGGGATGGGCGCGGCCTGGGGCGCCACGGCGTCCGGCGTCTTGGTCGATCGCGTTTGCGCGGCGGTTTCTTCCGCCGCCGGTTGATCTTGCGGCTGGATATCGGTCTTCTTTTTCGATCGGGCCATGACTGTTTTTTCCTTCGCGTATAAGTTGGACATTATATTAATACACGCCGGAAAAAGCAAACGAATTGTGAAAAAATTCTATGTTGCCTTTTTCTCGAACGAACAACGGCCGATGGGCTTGTTCTGTTGCAGAAAAATCAGCTCGAAATTCGTGCGCTCCCCGGCCGATGTCACGAAAGGCGCCTTTTCCGCGAGCCGCGCGTCCCCCGCCAGCAGGCGCCGGATGCTTTCGAAATAATCCAGGTGGTCGGTGGCCAGATGGATGCTGGCGCCGGGCAGCAGGGTGGCGTTGAGCGCATCCAGGAAGGCGGCGTCGAACAGCCGCCGCCGATGATGCCGGCGTTTCGGCCAGGGGTCGGGGAAGAAGATATAGTAGGCGGCCACCGAGCCTCTCGGCAGCAGATGGGTGACGGCGTAGGCGGCCTCGGCATAGAGCAGGCGGATATTGGCCAATTGCGCGTGTTGCGCCTTGCGCTCCACTTTGGCCAGCCGCCCCGTTTGGCGGTCCAACCCCAAAAACGAGGTTTGCGGGTATGCGGCCGCGCGCGCCAGCAAAAACCGGCCCTTGCCGCAGCCCAGGTCAACTTCCAGCCGTTGCGGCGCCCGGCCGAAAGCCGCCGCCAAATCCAACGGCGCGGCCCAGTCGGTTGGAACGATGCGCAGGCTTGGGTTGGACAGAGCGGGCGGTTCGGCGAGTCGGCGCATCGGCGAATTCGCAGGCAACATTGGCGATGCAAGCTCCGTTTTTATATTCATGGATAGGAATTCCGATCCCGCCGGGTCAAGGGATCCGGCCTGCAAAAAATCATGGCTGTTCCGCCGGAGGCGGATCGAAGGCCCGGCGCCCACGCCGTGAGCATGGCAAGCCTCACCGGGAATATGTATGCGATACGCTGGGTCATGACTCTGACGTCTCCAAACGCTGTTTGATCGCTCTCCACCTTGGGCAAAGTTTTTCAAGTTCGGCATAAAATCCTCTGTCGTGCCGCGGATGCTTGATGTGGCAAACCTCATGCATAATCACATAGTCGATGCAGGGGGCCGGCGCCCGCACCAATTCCGGGTTCAAGAATATACGTCCATTAGAATGGGTGCTACCCCATCGTTTGGGCATATCGAGCAGATGCAGCTTGGGCTCCGGCAACCCCCGTTCGACACACCACGCTCGCCATTTTTCCAAACGACGTTCGAATTGTTCCTTGGCCCTTTCCCGCATCCAGCCTGAGAGTAAAGTAGCCACATCCTTTCTGGAAAGTGATCGCGAACCGATGTGCAGATAGGCGCCCCGCAATTTAACGACCGGTTTAGCTGTCGTTGTCACCTTCAGCCGGAATTGCCGCCCCAGATAACGATGGGTCGCTCCGGTGCAGTACCGTCGTTTCGGGCGTTCGGCATGCAGGGTGAAGAAATGACGGCGCTGGCGAATGATCCAACCCGAACGTTTCTTAATCTTTGCCTGTATTTCAGGAATGCCGGCGTTCATAGGAGCGACAACCTCCATCATTCCATTCGGCAACACGCTGAT
This sequence comes from Kiritimatiellia bacterium, assembly GCA_041653875.1. Classification (GTDB taxonomy): domain Bacteria; phylum Verrucomicrobiota; class Kiritimatiellia; order JAAZAB01; family JAAZAB01; genus VSJD01. The sequence continues at coordinate 38,728 of JBAZEM010000021.1, read as the reverse complement.
CGCAAGCGTGCGCCGACCGGTTCGTTCCAGGAAACAACGGCCGATGGTTGTGGTGATGCTTCTCATTTACACATCGTTCGGGCGGTTGCGCGCAATGCGAAGACAGGATTCCATCAGCGAGTCCATCTGTTCCAGGGAGAGGGTGATCCCTCGCGTGCTCCGAAGCTGAAACAGAAAGTCGTCCATCTGATTACGCATACGGTTTTGGGCGTCTGGATTGTCCCGCCAGCGTACGACAGCCTCATTCCGGATAATCTCTTCCATACGCAGACTCATCTCCGCGCGAATCTGATCGACCACGGCATCCTCAGACAACACCGCAGACCCGTAGTGAGCTGAACTTTCCCGCACAACCCGACCGGCATCAGGGGACAGTTGTTCTGAAACCGCCCCGTAGAGAGCCTGCGCAAAATCGTTTCCTTCGAGTGAGGACGGCAGGTTCGACTTGCGCCGGTCGCGCACGCTTTCCATGATCTCCTTCACCTTGGCCAGATATTGGGCTTCCGAGATGCGCTGTTGCTTGTAATCGGCAATCGTTTGCTCCAGCAGCAGGGAGAATTTCCGATAGAAAAAAGGGTCCTCCCCCATCTTCTCGGTGATGGTTTTCTTCGTCCGATTGGCGATGATGTCGGCTTTGGCTCTGGGAGATCGTGCCTTCTCGACTTCCTTTTCGAACGCTTGGCGTTCGAAGATATTCACCGGATCCACCACCTGGATAATCTCGTCGGCCTGCACATAGGTCGTCAGCATCTTCTGGATTTGCGCCTCGTAATCCCGGTAATCAATCTCCTCTGCATACCGGATCTTCACGGAGGCGCGCAGCTTTTGGAAGAACACCGCATCCCGTTTGTAGCGCTCTACCGTGTCCGCCGGGGTGGCGGTCACCCAATGAATGCTGGACAGCCCCATTTTCAAAAAGCGGCAGAACTTCGACAGTTTCGTGTAAAAATCCTCCCGCCGCTCCGGCTTCTCCAGCGCCAATTCAAAGGCTTCCTCATCTTTTTTGTTGGTGACTTCCCGGAACAGATCCCAGAGCGCGTCATGCGACTTTGGCAATCCCTTGAGCGCTTCGGTCAGGTCGGTCAGCGTGCCCTCCAAATCCTCCTGGTCGAACTTGCCTTCCAAGGCGCTGTACAGTTCCAGCGCCTCATGCAACTGCGTGACTACGCCATAGTAGTCAATGATATAGCCGTAATCCTTGCCGGTATGCAGGCGATTCACGCGGGCGATGGCTTGCAGCAGTGTATGCTCTTTCAGGCTGCGCGCGATATACAGCGCCACGTTGCGTGGCGCGTCGAAACCGGTGAGCAGCTTGTCCACCACGATGATGATTTCCGGCGCCTCGGCGTTTTTGAAGGCGCCGATGATCTGCCGGTTATATTCCTTCTCCGTGCCGTATTTCTCCATCATCGCTTTCCAGAAACGCTCCACGCTTTCCTCTTTGATCAGCATGGCGCCGTCATCGCCTTCGATCTCCTGGGGGCCGGAAATGACCACCTCGCTGGTCACTTTCCCGAACTGATCGAGGAACCGTTTCAAAATCAGCGCCTCCTTCTTGCCGGAAGCGGTCAACTGGCCCTTGAAACCTGTGCCCGCCCACTGCGACGAAAAATGCTGCGAAACATCCCACGCGATCAAGTACAGGCGGCTTTCCAGACGGTTGAGTTCGTCGCGCGACGCGAATTTCCGTTTCAGGTCGGTCTTCTGCTCGGACGTCAAGCCCTTGCACATCGCTTCGAACATCGTGTCCACAGCCTTCTGATTCACGTTTTGCATGACGTGACGGCCTTCGTAGAGGAGCGGAACCACAGCCGCATCGGCCACGGCGTCGCGGATGGTGTAAGCGGGCTCGATGAAGCCGCCAAATTTCTGCGCCGTGTTCTTCTCCTTCTTCATCAGCGGCGTGCCGGTGAATCCGATGAAACAGGCGTTCGGCAGCGATTTCCGCATGCGGATGTTGGCCTCGCCATATTGACTGCGATGGCTTTCGTCCACCAGAACAAAGATGTCGCCGTCCTCATTCCTAAAGCCATCGGCGGCATTGGCGGCCGCCCGGAACTTGTCGAGCACCGTGGTGATCACCGCCACGCGATCATCCTGCAACAATTCCTGCAGATGTTTCCCGGTTTTGGCCATGCGCGGCTCTTTGCCGCACTGGTGAAAGGTCTTCCAAATCTGTTCGTCGAGATCAATACGGTCCGTGACGATCACGATCCGGGGATTCTTGATTTGGTCGTCCATCGCCAGCGCCTTGCCCAACAGCACCATGACCAGCGACTTGCCTGAACCCTGGGTATGCCAGATTACGCCGCCTTTGCGGCGGCCTTCCGTGTCGCGCTGGCGCACCCGCTCCAGGGTTTTGCGGATGGCGAAATATTGCTGATACCGCGCCACCTTTTTTACCGCGCCACCCTCGTCATAAAGCACAAACTGCCGGGCCAGCTCAATCAACCGCTCCGGACGACACAACGCCCAGATCAACCGATCCTGTCCGGTCGGTTCACGCTCCTGGACCGCCATTTCCTCAAAAGCCTGCTTGGCATAGGCGAAAGCGCCTTTAAACAGCTTTTCATGCTCCTCGCGCCGCACCGGACCGTTGATGGCGGCGCGAATTTCCGTATCCACATCGCGCATCTCGCGCCACTTCGCCCAGAACTTGATCGGCGTGCCGGTGGTGGCATAACTACCCTCATTCTTGTTCAAGGCCAGCACGAGCTGGGTATAGAGGAAGAGATGCGGGATCTCGTCATTCTGCCAATTTCGGATGGATTGTTTGACGGCTTGTTCCAGCGAATGTTTTTCTTCCGGCCGCTTGCACTCGATCGCCACGAACGGGATACCGTTGACGAAGCACACAATATCCGGCCGCCGCGTCTCCCGGCTGCCGGTGCGTTCCACTTCAAATTCCGAGGTGACATGAAAGGTGTTGTTGCGCGGATTGATCCAGTCGATATAGCGCAACGTGAAACCCTTTGTCACGCCGTCGATAGTCTGGTCCAGGCTCTTGCCCAGGGTCAGCAAGTCATAGACCTTCTCGCTCGTCCGCACCAGCCCGTCAAACGGCGCCTCACGAAGCGCTTCAATAGCCTTGGCGATGTTCTCATCCGAGAACGGTACGGTCTGCCCCTTGAAAGAAATCGCATTCAACCGTTTCAGTTGTTTGTTGAGTACGGACTCCAGCAGGACATAGCGCAACTTGGCGCGCCGCTCGGCATACACCTCCTCCGGGCTCAGGTATGAGTACCCGAGTTGCTGTAGCAACCGTACGGCGGGGATTTGACTGATATGGGATTCTTGGAAGGAGGGGTCCCTGTCCTTGTGTCCTTGTTTGTCATTGTCTGTCATGGTGTTTCCTTTTCTCGCCGCTCGGCTCTTTCTCTCGCCTCTTTACGGAGCCGATACATCCGCTCGCTAATGCCCCCTTCTGCAAGAAACTTCTTCTCCAGTGCCGCCAGCTGTTTCCGTGTCAGGTAGAGCGCAAGATTCAGCAGCGACAGCACGCCGTTCGCTACGATCTGATCCGGCGGGCAACTCTTGGCCGATGCTTCCCAGACATCTCTGACCCATTCGCGGAACGCCACAGGTGACTTTACCTGCCGCCTTTTCAGATCCATCAGCGCCGAATGATGGGGTGGCCACTCCTCCTGTTTCTTCTTTTTGAGGTACTTCACATAATCCTTGGCCAGTTCATCCATGCAACCGATGGCGATCCCCGTAAGTTTGATCTCGCTTTTCTTGGAAATGCCGGAGTCCACCGAGCCTTCCGCAATATTCTGAAAACCGGAACGGCCCGACTGAACCATTTGGTCGTTCGTGCGATCCGAGACCGGGATGTACTTCTCGCAAAACAACACCGTGATGTCGAAAATCAGTTCCGCCAACTGATACGAAAGCAGGCGCTTATATCCGCCATGCTTCGGCAAGAGGTTTTCATTCTCGCTCATACGGCGTTGCCCCCTTTCGTTTCGCGCTCACGGACAGACACATGGCCGCCAAGGACAAACACGGACTCCGTCACCGGATGCAGTCGGTGGCAAGGCAGGCACGACGTCGTCGTGCGCCGCCCAACTCATTTCCATTGTTCGTGTGTCCGCGCTTGTCATTGTCCGTCTTTGTTTCTGCACTATTCACCCTCACTTTTCCGGTCAACAACCGTTGCATCAGCCCGCGTTTCTGCTGGTCTATGGTATCGCGCTGGGCACGAAGAAGTCGAAGTTCTTCGTCGCAGGTGCCGAGGATGTTCGCAATGGCGGTTTGCTCTGCAAACGATGGCAGACTCACGGCGATGTTTAGGAAGGCGTTTTTGCTAAGAACTCGGTTTCGCCCTGCACCTCCTGGGGATGCGAGGCCGCATTCAAAAACGAAGCGCTTTGTTCTAATTATATGGCGGATAAAGCCAAGTGCGGCTTTGTTTTTCTCGCATTGAAAGGTAGGAAAGCGATGAGAAACCAAGGCCCCGTCAGCCTCTGGTGGAACAATTGCTAATGCACCCTCCCAGGCAAACGTGATATTAACAACGAGGTCGTTAGTCCGAAGCTGAAATAGTTCGTCTAAAGCAATTTCACTGGGGTTGAAATCAGGTTTAAGGAATACGCCTCGCCCATGGCTACGTATACCTGCAGCGAGAAATGGTTTGGCTGGCTTTGGAACCGGACGACTGTTCGGAGTGACAACCGCACCTAACTCTTGAATCCTCCATTTACCCGTAAATCCTTTCAACCGCTTCCTACCCGTCAGGAGCTGCTGCATGAGGGCCTTCTTGCGGCGCTCTTTGGCGGCGATCAGGGCGTCGAGTTTTTCCAAAGTCTCGTCCCAGAGTGTGAGGATGTCCGCGATCTTGCGCTGGATCGCTACGTTTGGGAGCCTAATTTGGGCTTTGTTAATTGCATCAGTGCCCAGGCCAAAGCGCGTGACACCATTGGCTAATGTGGCGAAATACTGGCGAGTATGATGTAGCTGCAACAACTGAGAAAGAAACCGCCCATCCAATATGCCGTTTTTTGGACGCAAAATTGCGAGATGATAGCCGCAAACGAGATCCGGTATATCTTCGGCGACATAAGCGGGAACTGCTATATCGTTAGCGCTTTCTGAATCCTTCGTAATCACGACATCACCCGCGAGCAGGTGAAACCGTTTAATTTCTCTCGGGGTAGCTGTTGCCGTCTTGAACTGCAGGCGGCTGTCTATCCTGCGATTGTAGTACACGTCTGTATAGTTGCAGAGACGAACCTGAATTTCGCCGGGAGAGGACAACTTGTCAACATTACTAAAGATGACCTCGGCAACACTTGCCAATTTGGTTGGTTTGAGAAAACCGGTATTGTTCATACGCCGCCGCCCTTCTTCCCGCCCGGCTTCTTGGCTTCCAGCCGCTTGGCAATGGGCTCCGATGCCGGCTTGGAATCCAGTGCTTTCGCGGCATCTCTGCAGGTCAGCGATTGAAGCTGCCGGATGGCGATTTCGTTGAGCCGGACCAGGCGGTCGGACTGAGCCAAGCCCATGCGGATGAACTCGGCATTCATGCCCTCGATGTTGGCCAATACCAGCAACTGCTCAATCGCCGCGTAGTCGCGCATACTGCCTTCCAGGTCGGGATTGGCTTCCCGCCACTGCTTCGCCGTCTGGCCGAAAAGCGCGACATTCAATACGTCCGCCTCGTTGGCATAGGTGAAACTGATCTGTGCAGGCGTCAGGGCGGCGGGGATGAGGTGTGCCTTAATGGCGTCGGTGTGAATGCGGTAGTTCAGCTTGGCCAGCGTGCGGTTGAGATTCCAGGCCAGCGACAGGCGGCGGTTTTCGTCCTCTTTGAGCCGCTGGAATTCCTTGATGAGATAGAGTTTGAACTCGGGGCTGAGCCACGAACCGAACTCGAAAGCGATGTCGCGATGGGCGTAGGTGCCGCCGTAGCGGCCTGCGCTGGCGATCAGCCCTTTTGCTCCGGTCAATTCGACCCACTTCTTGGCGGACAGGAAGAAGCTGTTTCGTCCGGCGTCATTTCTAATTCCCTCGAATTCGAGGGAATTAAAAGCGGGGTTGTTGATCCGCTCCCAGACCCCCAGAAACAGGACGGTATCCTTGTTCTTAAGCCATTGCTCAATCAGCGCACTGCCCCCGTCGAAGTTCCGCACCATGTCTGTGAGGGAAATGTAGTCTTTTTCTTCCCGTGACAGGATGCTGATGGTCGTTCCTTGAACCTCCATGGTTCTTCTCTTTACGTTGCTCATAGTCTCCTTTGGCCTCTGTTGCTTCCTATTATGGCGAATTCGCCACAATTAAAATCCGGGTTGAAAACGGACTTCCAGATGCCAGGAAATTCCACCGCATTGCGGTTTTCTTTTTCATATCCCCAACTCCTTCAAGTATTTATCCATTTTGGCGCGCACGGCGACGAGTTCCTTCTCCAGTCCGGCGATCTCCTTTTTCACGGCGCCAAGATCGATCTCCGCCTCTTCCTCGAAGGTATCCACGTAGCGGGGGATGTTGAGGTTGAAATCGTTGTCGGCCAGCTCCTGCGCCGTGGCGCGGTAGGCGTATTTCTCCACCGTCTCGAACGCGCGGTAGGTTCGGACGATTTTGTCGAGGTGTTCTGCGGTGAGGATGTTCTGGTTCTTCGCGTCCTTATATTCGCGGGAGGCATCAATGAAGAGGACATTGCCGTGGGTTTTGGCTTTGTTAAAGAGCAGAATGGCGGCGGGAATGCCGGTGCCGAAGAACAGATTGGCCGGCAGGCCGATGACGGCTTCCAGCAGGTTTTCCTCAATGAATTTCTGCCGGATCTTCCCTTCCGCCCCGCCACGGAAGAGAACGCCGTGGGGCACGACGACCCCAACTCGACCGGTACCCTCGCGGGCGGTTTCGATCATGTGGGTGATAAAAGCGTAATCGCCCTTCGATTTGGGCGGCAATCCGCGATGATAGCGGTGGAACGGGTCGGCGGCGGCCTCCTCCACGCCCCACTTTTCAAGGGAAAAAGGGGGATTGGCGACCACGATGTCGAATTTCATAAGCTGGTCATGCTCGACCAAACGCGGATTGCGCAGGGTATCGCCCCACTCGATACGGAAGCTGTCCATGCCATGCAGGAACATGTTCATCCGGCAGAGGGCATGGGTGGTGCCGTTGCTCTCCTGTCCGAAAAGGGCGAAATCGCGTTCGTCGGCCTGACGGCCCACCTTGATGAGTAGCGATCCGGAACCGCAGGCGGGATCGCAGATGGTATCCCCTTTCTTAGGCGCAAGCAGGCGGGCCAGCAGGGTTGAAACCTGGCCGGGGGTGTAGAATTCACCGGCCTTCTTGCCGGCATCGGAAGCGAAGCGCTCCAGCAGGTATTCATAGACATTGCCGATCACATCCTCGTCGCCCACCACGGAGGGGCGCAAGTCAATGCGGGGATCGTTAAAATCCTCCAGCAGATGCTTCAGGCGGGCATTGCGGTCCCGCGTCTGCCCCAGCTTGTTTTCCGAATTAAAACTGACTTCACGGAAGACCCCTTCCAATTTTTCCTTGTTGGCCTCTTCAATTTCCCCCAGCGCCACGTCAATCCGTTCGCCGATGTCGGCGTTGTTCCGGTGCTCATATAGGCTTTTGAAGTCACAGCTCTCCGGAAGTTGGAAGCGCTCGCGGGAAAGACGGCGCTTCACGCGTACGGTGTCCCCATTGAATTCCTTGAGATAGCGCTCGCGATGGTCGTTCCACACATCGGAGATGTATTTGAGGAATACCATAACGAGAATGTAGTTCTTGTAGTCGGCCGGGTCCAGGACGCCGCGAAAGGTGTCACAGGCTCGCCAGGCGACATCGTTGATTTGGGCTTGGTCAATTTTTCTCATGTGCTTGGTTCCTTTGGTTAAATTTCAGAGTGGTTACTGCACGCTTTTGAAAGAAGACGTTTCGCGAGTTTCCACTTGAGAGAAGCCAGGCGCTCAGCGAGGATACGTTCCTTCAAAGCAAGGCTGGCAGTCTCTACGATTCTCCGTTGCACATTAAGCGACGGCAACGGAATCTCCATTTCAGCCAAGTCGCTCCGCTGGATAATTTTGACGTATGTACCCTTGCGCCGCCCCTCGAAATACCGCGCGGCCTCTTCCGTCCTGAGAAACCAGGCGAGGTATTCCGGAAGCACCCGCCCGGTATCTGGCCGCAAAACAAAGAACTGCGCACCCGCAAGCGTGCGCGGCAGATCGAGGCGATAGGCCAGGGCCGTAGTACGGGCGCCCCGGTTAGGAAACAGCACGTCGCCCGGACGAAGAAACAAGTCTTCATTCACGGCCGCATTGGGTTCGATGCGGATTAACTCATCAGTCAAAAGCTCGCCATCCTGAGAAATATCACCTATTCGTACAAAAAAGCAGGACCCAGACGGGACAGGCCGCGTCGCGTCCCGACCTCGCAGTGTTGCTCCCATCCGAATATCCGCTATGGTGATAAGGCGATGCATTATCTTCTTTCCTTTTTTTATTTATCGTCATTATATCATATGTATGCTGTATGTCAATACAAAAAAATATATTTATTTTGCACACCGATTAATCATGAAATGATAAGTTAAAAACATCCATCCTCATAAAATTAAGGCAATTTCAGAATGACCTTGGAGCGTGGCAGAGGATAAAAAGCGTTTCCCAAGAACAGGACGCGTGCGCTAAACTTTCCGGCTTACAGCCACACGATCGCCAGCAGGCCGACCAGACCCATATAAACACTGAAGCCGCGCAAGGAATGCCGGCGGAAATATTTTATGCAAAAATGAATGGCGAGCAGGCTGACCAGGAAACAGACCGCGAAAGCGATCAGCATTTGAAGCGGCTCAATTTGTGCGCGTTCCATCCGCAGGATGTCCCCAATCTGGAACAGGATGGCGCCGGCAATGGCGGGAACGGCCATCAGGAAAGAAAAACGGACGGCGCTTTCGCGCGATTGGCCCGTCAAGATGCCGCCGGCCGTTGTCCAGCCGGAGCGCGAATGGCCGGGCATCAGCGCCACAATCTGCATGAGGCCGATGAAAAAGGCGTCCCGGAATCCAAGCGGCTTGCCGGAAGGGCGGAAGCGCAGGTCGCAGAGCAGGAACAACAAGGCCGTGGAGATCATGCTTAACCCCACGGAAATGCCGTTGCGCGCCGTTTCTTCGCTTTCGATGAACGACTTGAGCAAGGGCGCGGCCAATACAACCGGCAGGGTGGCCGCGATCAACAGCCAGGGCAGCCGGCGGGCGGCGGAGCGTTCCGGACTTTGAAAACTAAAATATCCCGCGATAATGTCGCGCCACGTGCCCATGAAATAAATCAGGATGGCCGCCAGACTGCCGGCGTGCAGGACGGTGTCGAAAACCAGGCCGCCGTCGTCGGACCAGCCGAACAGCTTGCGCGCGAGCACCAGGTGCCCGGAACTGCTGACCGGCAGAAATTCCGTGATGCCCTGAACGGCGGCGAGCACAATGGAAGAAATTGAGAGATTGAGCGATTCAGTGATTGAGTGATTTAAGCAATGGAACATTGAATGTAGGTCCTTGGAGTTTTTGTCGGCAAGTAACGACCGCAAGTATAGTTCTTAAATCGCTAAATCACTGAATTAATGGAAGAAATTGAGAGATTGAGCGATTCAGTGATTGAGTGATTTAAGCAATGGAACATGAAGATTATCCGTTGAGGTTTTGGCGGCGAGCAACGATCGCAACCACGGCTCTTAAATCGCTAACTCACTGAATCGCTAAATCACTGAATTAATGGAAGAAATTGAGAGATTGAGCGATTCAGTGATTGAGTGATTTAAGCAATGGAACATGAAGATTATCCGTTGAGGTTTTGGCGGCGAGCAACGATCGCAACCACGGCTCTTAAATCGCTAACTCACTGAATCGCTAACTCACTGAATCGCTAAATCACTGAATTAATGGAAGAAATTGAGAGATTGAGCGATTCAGTGATTGAGTGATTTAAGCAATGGAACATTGAATGTAGGTCCTTGGAGTTTTTGTCGGCAAGTAACGACCGCAAGTATAGTTCTTAAATCGCTAAATCACTGAATCACTAACTCACTGAATTTCTGGAATGTAGCCCGGCCCGCCGATGGGAAACTCCAGCGACGAACTCTGACTGCCGTCCATATTGCGGAAGAACCAATAGCCGGTGGCGGGCTGATACACGGCCAAATCGTCGCACCCATCGCCATTGTAGTCGCCGGGGACGGGAATATAATCGGGGCCGCCCAACGGGATGCCGTTGGCAATCACTGTCATGCGGCGCAGGGAGGCGATATACCAGTTGCCGGTGGCGGGCTGGTACAAGGCCAGGTCGGAACAGCCGTCGCCATCGTAATCGCCCGAAACCGGGTCCATGCCCGCGCCGCCCCAGCCGAGTCCCCAGCTAATGACGCCGCGGGTCAGCGACGCGATATACCAGCAGCCCGAACTGGCATGATACATGGCCAGGTCGTCGATCCCGTCGCCGTCGAAATCTCCGGCGACCGGAATGAAGCCCGTGCCGGTATAAGACACACCCCAGGCGAGTTGCGCGCCGGTTGAGGTCATAATATACCAGAAACCATCCGGCTGTTGATAAAGCGCGGCATCCGAAAGCCTGTCGCCGTTGTAGTCGCCGCTGACGGGCGTCAAGCCCGGTCCGCCGAAGAAGGACGAGGGCACAAGCACGGCGGCGCGCTTGAGCGAGCCGATGCGCCATTCGCCGGTGGTCGTGTTATAAACGGTCAGGTCGGAGGCGCGATCGCCGTCGTAATCGCAGTCAAGCGGTTTGAATCCCGGCCCGCCCCAGATAAAATTGTCGTAGGCCAGCAACATCCCGCGCTTGAGCGAAGCGATGCGCCAGAGACCGGCGCCCGGATCGAAGGCGGCCGCGTCCGAGGCGCCGTCCCCGTCAAAATCGTTGTAAACATGATGCGTCGAGGCGGCGACCGCGCGCGCGATGGTGTCCTGGAGCAGGTCGGGATTATAGGTTTGCGCATACTGGGTCGGCTCCGCCAAGAGCGTCTCTTTGGCCGCATACGCATGCAGTTCCATGAAACTGTATTCGCGATCCTGGTTGGTGTTCACGAACGGCAACGAACAGCCTTGGATCAGGTTGCCGGTATAGAGGCTGTAGTAGGAGCTGGTCCAACTGGATTCGTTCGAGGCGCTGGCGGTCATGAAAGCTATGTTGGCCCCCAGATTCTTGGGGGCGGCCAGGCCCAGGCGCTTGTATTGCTGTGCCTTGACTTGCCGGTAATGCGCCATGACCCGCTCCACGAAGCGCCATTCCGCCTCCGCGGCGACGCCATCCGGCTTGAACATGCCGCCGGAGTAACAGGTGTCCAGGATGATAACCACCTTGGCGCCCGCCTGGAACAGCGCCAGGTCGTCCGCCAATTCGGCGTCCGTAAAATCGGCGTTGTAAGCGCAGAGATAAGTGGAGGTCGTGGATTGGCCGCCATGGCTGGAATGAAAATAAAGGGCCAGGTCTCCGGCGACGCTGTTGACGGCCATGGCATAAAGGTTGGAACGGATGGCTTCCTTGGTGGCCCGCGCATCGGTGAGCGTCACCAGATTGGCGGACTGCCAGCGGTTGGAGGGGTCCGCCAGGAGCATCGTATCCCGGACGCCGTTGGCGTCGTTTGTGCACGTGTTCAGGTCGCTCGGGCTGTACGAATAATGGTCGATGCCTGCCAGTAACGCGCGCCGGTTGCCCGTGTCGGCGGCCGGCGATGACAGCGGTGTTGCGAGCCAGCCCGCGGCGCAAGCGAGGCCCAATGACCAGAAAAAGGCAATGCGGCTTTTCATGGTTTAATGTCCCCCCGTTCAAGAAACAGTCGCGCGAAAACGCGGCTCTCCCAATATCGGCCTTTTCCGAAAGGGAGGGACGCGATTTTTCGCGTCCGAATGAGTCTCGAAAACACCTCAGCTTTCCATCTTTGATCGGCGGGGTCAAGGTTGAATTCGGCCAGGATCGAACTCGCTCGGACGATTCAGCCTATATTCGGCGGTTCAACTGTTCCATTTAGATTCAGGCGGTTCTTGCGCTTGCATTGGAGTAAGGGTTCTGATAGATTGCAAAACGTCATGCAGGTGTCCAAACATGTTGTTGTCTCGGTCATTGTCAGCGCCCTGGTTTGGTGGTGGCTGCGTTCGTCCGTCGCCGCCCTGGCCTGTTTCCTGATGGGCGTCTTCATCGATTTGGATCACATCGTCGATTTTTTATATAATCACCGCCGCCATCTGCGGCTCCGCCGCTTTTTCGCGGCTTTCGAATTCGAGATTCTGGAAAACATCTTCGTGTTCCTGCATTCCTGGGAATTTGCCCTGGTTTGGCTGGCCCTGCTCTTGTGCGTGCCCGACGTCCGCCGGCCGCTGGCGCTGGGTCTCTTCGTCGGGTTTGTGACGCATCTGGCGCTGGACAACATCTTCAACCGGCATGCGCGCTGGGCCTATTTTCTGCTCTACCGCTTGCGGCATGGTTTTGCCGGCAAGTATTATTACGGCGCCCGTGAATACCGTAAACGCCTGAAATGCGCCCGCCGCCGGGGATCCCCCGATCTGCGCGTAAACGCGCAAATCGGGAATGGTTGATGGTCAATGATTGATGGTTGATGCCGGCCGGGCGAAGCACGTTTAAACCCGGAGAGAAGAACGTAGCTACATTGATCCATTCATGAACCATTAACCATGCTCCATTAACCATTATCCGCGCGTTGTTACGCGCGGATTTGGGAGACAACCTGAATCTTGCATTGCGCGGCCATCCGGCTATAGACCTTCCTGACGTCTAAGTAGAAAGGATTCGAGACTTATGAAACGATGGGGATGGATTTCGGCTTTGGTCTTTTTCAGTGTCCTGTCCGCGGCGCCGGCGCAGGTGCGGGTGACCAAGTCGATGAACGAAGTGTCGTCGCTGGATATCTCGCAGTTCGTCGGCAAGTCCGCCGGCGCGCCGGCCTTGTTCCGGCAGACGCTGGAAGCGGACCTGAAAGCGTCCGGCTGGTTTAACCTGGCCGCCGGCGGACGCGCCGAATACTCGCTGCTCGGCGAGGCCGCCATGGACGGCGACGGCTTGGCGGTCCGTTGCGAAGCCTATAACGTTGCCGGCCGTGAAAAATTGCTCGGCAAGACTTATAAAACCACCGGCCGCGAAGTCCGCCGTCTGGCCCATAAAGCGGCCGACGACATCGTTTTGGCGATCACCGGCAAGAAGGGCATGGCCGGCACGCGCATTCTCCTGATTGGAAACCGCACGGGCAAAAAGGAAGTGTATCTGTGCGATGCCGATGGGCAGAATCTTCGGCAATTGACCCATGACAACACGATCAGCATGGCCCCGAAATGGGCGCCGGATGGCGGCCGTTTCGTGTACACCTCGTTTCGCTCCCGGTTTCCCGATGTGTACCTGGTGAACCTGGCTACGGGCAACCGCAATTGCATCGCCAATTATCCCGGCCTGAATTCCAGCGCGGCCTTCTCGCCGGATGGCGGCGAAGTGGCGCTCATTCTTTCCAAGGACGGCAACCCGGACCTTTATATCAAGGACTTGGATGGCGGGGCCCTCACGCGCCTGACGAGCACCCGCCGCGCGGCCGAGGCCAGTCCTTCCTGGTCGCCTGACGGTCGGCAGATTGTCTTCGTTTCGGACTCGTCCGGGACGCCCCAGCTTTACGTCATGAATCGTTCCGGCGGCGAGCCCAAGCGGCTGACCAGCCGCGGCTCGCAGAATGTGGATCCCGACTGGGGCGCGAACGGCTATATCGTTTATTGCAGTTTTATCGGCCGCATCTACCAGATTTTTGTCATGAACCCGGCCACGCTGGAGTTCAAACAGGTCACGCGGGAGGACGCTAATTATGAGGATCCGTCCTGGGCGCCCGACGGGCGGCACATCGTGTGCACGCGGACGTCGAATTACCGGTCGCGGATTTTTGTGATTGACACCCAGGGCGGTTCTTTAATACCTTTACTGCCGGACTCTGAAAAAGGCGACTGGGTTGCCCCCAGTTGGTCGCAACAATAGGGCTTTAAATAATAAGGAGGTTCGAGGATGAGCAGGAATCTGTGGTTCGGAATGCTCGTGGTGGTGTTGGTTTGCGCGCTGAGCACAACGGGATGCCGGCGGAAACCCAAGACGGCGGCAAGCGGCGCCGATAATATCGGCGGTCTTTCCGGACAGAGCTCCGAGCTGGGGCTTTCTTCCCGTCTGCCGGGCGAAATGGACGTGCGCTCGGAGAAATTTGCAAGCGCGTTGTTCGATTATGACAGCGCCCAGGTCAAGGAAAGCGAACGCGCCAAAATCGATGCGGTCGCCGATTTCCTGAAGAAAAACTCCAGGACCGGCGTGCTGGTGGAAGGCAACTGCGACGAACGCGGCAGCGCCGAGTACAATATGTCGCTGGGCGAACGCCGCGCGCTGGCCGTGCGGGCGTACCTGGTCGGCCTGGGCATCGATGGCGCCATCGTTCAGACCAAGAGCAACGGCAAGGAAAAGCCCGTTGACATGGGCCATGATGAAGCCGCCTGGAGCTTGAATCGCCGCGCCGATTTCGTGCTCTTCAATCAGTAAACCATAAGATTATGGTCTATGGTTGATGGTAAATGGTTAATGCATGGATTTCCGCAGTGCTTTGGCGTAGTGTCATGAGATGTTGATCGGTAGGTAAGCGCATGAGGCTGTAATTGGAACGTGTGCGCCATTGTCCATCAGCCATTAACCATTGACCATTCTTCAGGAGTTTCATGGGGGCGGGCGAAATTCTACTGGTCTTGGCGGTGGTCTTGTTGCTGTTTGGCGCGGAACGATTGCCGGCCATGGCGCGTTCCCTGGGAAAAGCCATGGAAGAATTTCGCCGCGCGGCCAGGGACTTAACGCATGATCTTACGGATAGTCAACAGCCGTCTTCCAAACCTGAAACTTTGCCGTCTTCTCCGTCCCATTCGGCGCCGCCCTCTGACGAAAGAAAAGGATAGTTCGATGACCAGTTGGCCCGGCGGACACGATTCATGAGCACACCCGGGGACATGGTTATCGAATTGAATTTTGTGCCGGAGTGGGCGCGCCGCCCCGCCGATCAGGGCGCCTATACGCAGTTCGAGGAGCGTCGCGGCGGCCGTGGCCGCGACCGCGACGGGGACCGGCGCCGTCCGGACAATAAATCCGGATATGCCGATCGGCGGCGCATGGGTCCGGACTCGGGCGGGAAAAGACGCGACGGCTTGGATTCGTCCCGCCCGGTTCGCGTGGCGCCAAGGGCGTCATCGCCCGAAAGCGATCGTCGTCCGCCCATTGAAGTGACCTTCATTCCCGAACGCCGGGGTCTGAAACCGTTGGTTGCCCGTCTGGCCCGCTCGGGCCGCGCCTATCCGCTGTTTGAAGTGGCAACCCTCTTCCTGAGCAAGCCGGATTTTTATGCCGTCAAACAGGAAGTGATTCCCGGCGCCGCCGGCGCGGAATCGGTTTTTCTCTACCAGTGCGCCGAATGCAAGGTTGTTTTCCTGGATCGCAACATAGCCGTGGCCCATGCGCTGAACAAGCATATGGATCTCTTTTATGCCCGGGAGGAGACGCAAAGCGAGCCGCCCAAAGGCGCGTTTATATGCGTGGCGCGCTGCAAGCTTTCGGGCGAACTGCTGGGGCCGCCGAATTATCATGAATTCAACGAGCGGGTCCTGGAACTGCACAGTACGCGGTTTGCCTCAATGTCGCTGGACGCCTATCGCCGGCAGATTGTCAACGAAACGGATCCGGCCTTGATCGAGCAGTGGAAAACGGCGGCCTGCCGCCAGGTCGTTTATCGGACCTTGCGCGCGGCGGAGCCGTTGACCTTCAAGCGTCGCAATCAGGTGGAGGCCCATTTCCTGGAAAATTACGCCCCGGCTTTGATCTGGAAAGGGCGTAGGTTCGTTACGCCCGGCGTGGCTTGCCTGGATCTTGAGGATCCCCGCATGCGCCGCGTAGTCGCGGAGTCCTGGGCGCATGAAAATCAGTTCCCGTTGAAAATGGCGGTTTCGATCCAGCCGGCTTTCCGGCATTTGGGGCTTCATACGTTTAAGGCCTCCGGCAAAGCGACCTTTGTCACGGCGATTGTGCCGCATCCCATCGATCCTTCGGGGGCCGCCGATGGCATTCGCCGGATTCTGGAATGCCTGTGCGCGCACCCGGGGGTCAGCCGCCAGGAATTGGTGGCGTTGCTGCGCCCGGAGGCCGCGCCGAGCGCCGGGCCGGACACGCCCGAAGTGGCGGCCATTCTGCATGCCCTGCGTTGGATGGTGGAAAAAGGACATGTCATCGAGTTTTACAACGGCACGTTGGCCATCCCCTGTCGCAAGCCGGAGAACGCCAAAGCCGATCCGCGCGTAACAACGTGCGTATGATGGGCAGCGGAAGAGTGGTCAATGGTTTCCACCATAGACGGGAACCATTTGCCATTTACCATCAACCATTAACCATTCCCCATTGCCCCATGGCTGATATCCAACTAACTTGTCCGGCCTGCGGGCGGCTCCAAACCGTGTCGGAGTTTGTCGAGGAACCGGCCTTGGCCTGTTCGGCGTGCGGGCAGACCCTGGTTCTGCCGGAGCGGAAACCTGATGGCTTGAAACTGAAATTGCGCGCGCCGCCGCGCTCGCGCGAGCAGGCGATCCCGGCGAATGCGCCGGCATCGAATGGCAATGCGCCGGTCTTGCCGTCGTTGGTTGCGCGGCGTTCGGCTAACCTGGCGCGCGATATCCATCGGGGTCAAGCGCATGCGTTAATAACTTGGTTGAGCTGGTTGTTTTTCCTGGCGCTGGCGGGGGGGCTGGCATATATCCGGTTCTATGGCGGTTGGCCGGGTGTGCCCCTGGAAACGCTGAAGTGGTATGGCCTGCTGGCGATGGCGGCCGCCTACCTGTTCGTTATCGGCCTGGCCCTGCGGGACAATATGTTCGACGGGCTGCTTGCCATCGTGGTTCCCTTGTACCCGTTTTATTATCTGTTTTTCAATTCCAGCGCCTTGTTTATGCGCGCGCTGGTCGGCGCCTTGTTGGTGGCCTTCGGTTATGATACCCTGCTCTTTCTGCAAGGGTGGTCCATCGGCGCAATTGACGCCGTCAAGCTTTGGATTCAGCGCGTATAAAAGAGTCTGGATGTAATGGAGTTTGGGTGTATGGGAGTGAGGATTTATTTCACGCATCTATACTCCCATACTCCGATACGCCCATACTCCCATACTCCGGTACGCCCATACTCCCATACTTAATGCCATGACAAATCTTGTCAAAGCCTGCATCAGCCGCGCCGCTTTGCGGCATAATTTTGAAGTGGTGCAAGCCGCCGCCGGCGGCACGCCGTTATGCGCCGTGGTCAAGGCCAACGCCTACGGACACGGCGCGGCCTGCGTGGTGGAAGCCCTGGCGGGCATGGGCGTGGCTTTCTGGGGCGTGGCCACGCCGGCGGAAGCCCTGGAACTTAGAAAACGCGGGGTGCGCGAACCGATTCTGCTGTTGCGTCCGCTCGATCTTTATGAACCCCGCGCCGATGCCGAGGAAGCCATTGACGCGTTGTTGGAAGCGGATATCCGGCCGACCATCGTCAGCGCGGCGGGCATTCGTCTGCTGGCCGGGCGCGCCGCGCAACGGCGGCTGGCCGCCCATGTGCACCTCAAAGTGGATACCGGCACGGGCCGTAACGGATGCCTGGTCGATGACGCGCTCGAGTTGGCCGTGTTATTGCGCGCCAGCCCGTTCCTGGAACTGGAGGGCGCTTACAGCCATTTTGCCAGTGCGGATGAGTGTGTGCCGGATTTTGCCCGTCGGCAACAGGCGATCTTCCTGGATGTCCTGGAAAAACTTGCGGCCCGCGGCGCGCGCATCCCGATCCGCCATCTGGCCAATAGCGCGGCCATTTTCAACCTGCCGGATACGCGCCTTGACATGGTTCGCCCGGGCCTGGCGATCTATGGCTACAGCGGTCAACATATCCGGGGCTCCGAACGTCTGCGCCCGTCGTTGCGGGTTGAAGCGCCGGTGATTATGACAAAATGGATTCCGGCGGGCGAAACTTGCGGCTATGGCCGCACATTTACCGCGCGGCGCAAGACGCGCATCGGTCTGTTGCCGCTGGGGTACGCCGATGGGTATGCCCGCCGCTGGTCCAATGCCGGCCAGGTCGGTTTTGGAAATCGGCTGATCCCGGTCATCGGCCGGGTCAGCATGGATCTGACTATCCTGGATTTGACGGATGCGCCGGATGCGGTGGTGGGCAGTCCGATCTGTGTCGTCAGCGATCGCCGGGGCGATCCGCATTCCGTGGAGTCCCTGGCGGCGCGTTTGGAAACCATTCCGTACGAAATCACCTGCGCGCTTGGGTCGCGGGTGGAACGCGTGCTGACCGCATAGCTGTCCGTGAATCCGCGCATTTTGTGCGGATTTGAAATTGACATGGGCGTCAAAACATGCCATTTTAACCGTGTAAGCAGTCAGAACGTGTGAAAAAATCGCCCGGTGAGGGCGCCGGGCCTGCAACAATCCTCAAAAATATGGGGAAATTGCAGGCCGTATGCCCTCACACGGCGTCCGGATTAATTTTTTCACACGTTCTCAGGAGACAGTAGTCAGAAGTCAGAAGATGGCTTCATTCTGAATTCTGACTCCTGAATTCCGGCTCTTAATCGAATTCCAGGAGGCGGTATTTGTGGCTTATCTCATGGGCATGTCAGGACCGGTCAAGGGCCAGAAATTCGAGATCCACAAGGATCGTTTGACCATTGGCCGGAATCCGATCAACGATTTGGTGCTTACGGATGAAGCCGTCTCGTCCCAGCATTGCTACGTGGCCAAGCGGGGCGAAAACCATATTTTGCATGACCTCAATTCCACCAATGGCACCATGCTGAATTTCGAGCGGATTACGAACGAAGTCGAACTCAAGCCCAAAAACCTGATCCAGATCGGCTCTTGTGAATTCATGTTTAACGACGATTCCGAGGAGGGCGCCGGAGCGTCCGCGGTCTCGATGACGAAGGTGGTGGTGGATATGGCCCGGCCGGTGATCAACCCGGCTTTTTTCGAAAGCGTGTCGCCCTTCGGCGCGCGCCAAAAGAACAACCGGACCCTATGGTTGGTGGTGTTTGTTGTCATCGGCCTGGCCGCCCTGGTCAGTCTCTTGATTTTCCTGATCCAGATCGTCAAGTAACCCCGTTCCGCGCGTAAGCGCGAAGGTCCGGGATGGAGATAATGGTTTATGGTAAGTAACCGCTCAGGAGTCAGAATTCAGGAGTCAGGAGTCAGTAGTCAGAATAAGGAACCCGTATAGGCCAAGCGAATACGAAGAGAATCGGCGCTAAACACAAGGCCTTGGCGGAATGTCTGTCGCGTTCTTCCGATTCTTACGTATTTTATTCTGTATCCTGTATCCTGAATTCTGACTCCTGACTACCTGAGTTGTTGCTATGGTAAATGGTTAACGCGGATCAGATGAAGAATGTTTCTGTGAGGCTTCCATCCACCATTGACCATCAAGCATCGCCCATTCCCGCATATGAACAAGAACTCCGTTCTCGTGAAATAGGCGGGCTGACGCTGATTGAACTCTTGGTGGCCATGGGGATTGCGGTGTTGCTGGCCGCCGTGGTGTTCGCGATCTATGCCGGCGTGTTGCGCGCGCTCGATTCCCAAAACCGCTGGCGCGCGCAAGCGTATCCGGCGGCGTCCGCGCTCGATGCCCTGACACTCGATTTGGCCTGCGCCGTGGCGCCCTGGGGGATAACCAATGCGTCGTTCGTGCTGAGCCCTTCCCCGGCTGGTGGAATCAAGCTCCATTTTTTTACGGCCGCTCCGCAAGGGACAAACGCGCGCGCCTATGCCTTGCGGGAAATGGATTATGCCCTGGCGGCTTCCAAAACGGCGGGCGCCGGCGGTTTGGTCCGCGCCTGGTCCGCATTCCGCATAAACGATCCGGCCGGCGTTGCGTCCAATCGTGAGACCTGGGAAAGCGTCCGCGCGATTCGGCTGGAAGTCTTCGATGGCCAGCGCTGGACCAATGCGTGGGGCGGGGGCACGAATGCGCTTCTGCCCCAGGCGGCGCGTGTGACGCTTGCGGTGGGGGACGAATCCGCCGGCCGGCGGAGCGCCGAAGTCCTGATCCCGGCGGGCCGGCGCATCGCGCCGCCGAAAAACCGGAAGTAAGAATTTACCCACGGAACACACGAAAAAAAGCACGCAAAAAGCCGTTTTTTTCAGTGATCTTCCGTGTGTTCTGGGTAATTCCGCGATCTTTATTCTTTTCCGGGCTGTCGTCCGTCGTCCGTCGTCTGGTGTCTGGCTTCGATCTCCTTCTTCAGCCGCTCCACCTGTCTTTGCAAGTCCGTCCGATTAGCGGCGACGGCCAGCGGCAGGGCTCGGGTTGCAAGATCGTTGGCCCTCGCCAACTGGCCGCTTTCGATGAAATTGCGCGCCGCGCGATAGTAACGATCCGCGGCCGCGGGGCTGTCGCCGGCCCCTTCATAGGCCCGCCCCGCCTGGTCCAACGCGTTGGCCATGTCGTTGTAACACCCGGCCGCCCGCCAGCAACCTGCGGCGATATCGTATTGAAGCGCGGCGGCCGGCGGATTCCGTTTCAGCATCTGGATGCGCGCCCGGGTCAGCGCCGTCTCCGCTTGAATTTCGGCCCCGCTGGCCTCGAGTTGCCTGGGAACGATGGCGGCCAATTCGGTGTCCGCGGCGGCGACCTGGCCCTGGTCGCACAACGATTCAGCCAGCAGGAGCCGCCATTGGAGCCGTGTGGCGTCGTCCAGGCTTCCCGGCATTTTCAATTCCGCGCGGGCCAGGCTTATGGCCTCCTGTGAACGCCCCTGGGCGCGGACGATTTTGGCATCCAACAAGGGCAATTCCCGGCAGACAATGCCGGCGCGTTGAAATTCCACCCGGGCCTCATCCAAGCAGGCTTGGGCCGCGTCATAGGAACGCAGCGCCGCCAGGCAGGCGGCCAGGTTATACGCGTTGCGGGCAATCTCCGAGGGTGAATCCATAACCCGCGCGCGTTGGAGGGCCTTTCGGTAATAGGTCGCCGCTTTTTCCGCGGATCCGGCCGCATAAGCGCCGCGCGCCACGGCGGCGTTGCGCTCGATTTCCGGATCGGTGCGGACGATTTTCGTTGTGGAACACCCGGCCCCGGCCAGGACCAGGGCGGCTGCCA
Organism: Kiritimatiellia bacterium; assembly: GCA_041653875.1. Classification (GTDB taxonomy): domain Bacteria; phylum Verrucomicrobiota; class Kiritimatiellia; order JAAZAB01; family JAAZAB01; genus VSJD01. The sequence continues at coordinate 17,585 of JBAZEM010000021.1, read as the reverse complement.
GCGGCAAAGCCTGTGCCATCCTCAATCGGGAGAAAAGATCGGAAAACAAACATCGAACATCCAACATCGAACGCCGAACATCGAAGTAAAGACGTATCGCTGCATGCTTGTCCATGCCGGCTTCCCCTTCGATGTTGGATGTTGGATGTTCGATGTTCGATGTTTTTGGGATGCAAACCTTGGCCAGCGTTAACGGGATTATTTTCATTTGGATTCACCTCCCGGTTGCTTCGCGGGTTCCAGGGTCAGGTTGGCCGGGGAAATCAATGGGCCGTTTTCAGGGGTTTCGACGTGTTTGCGGAACGGCCAATGTTGTTGGAGCCCCTCGATCAGTATCTGCGACGAGCGCAGGGTGTCCTGGGCCTGGATCAACAGGCCGGGGACATCGTCGCGCAACAGGACTTCGCCCTCGCGCAGCGTTTTGCGGGTTTGCACCGTGAGCGCCGGTAATTCATCGAGCACGGCGTTCACTTTGTCGATTGTCGGCAACAGCTTGGTGCGGAGTTCGTCCAAGATCAACTCGGCTTGTTTGGCGATGTCCTTGTCAGGCGTGCAGGCGATCGTGCTGCCGTCGGGCATCGGCGGGAACTGGCGGTTGCCGATGGAGATATCCACGTAGGCATCGCCGGCCACGATCAGCGTTTTTTTCACCACGGCCACGGAGTTCGTGCGCACAAATCCGTGAAATTTCGCCTTCAACTCGAACGTGGCCTCGATTGTGCCGTCCGCGGAGGGGTTGATGCGGGTGACACTGCCGGCCACGGTGTCGCGGATTCTAACCTCCGAACCTTTTTTCAGGCCGTAGGTTCCTTCTTCGGCCTGGAAGACGGCATGCAGCCGGAACTTGGGCTCGAACAGGCCCTGGGCGCGGCCCGCCAGGAAAATGCCCGCGATCAGCGCGGCGATCGCGAGCAACACAAAAACGCCGGTGATTTCGTTGACAAAGCGAAACTTGAATGTCTTATCCATCATGAATTATTCCTCCAAACACAGCCTTTGACCGCAACCCAAAGATTTTTCAACTACGAAACACGCAAAAGGCGCGAAATATTCTTTTGTTAAGCACGGGGAAATTGATTGATAAACCTTTCATGCTCTATTTTTGGATAATGTCCGAAGTTGACCAATAAACCCAGTTGTTTGTTGGTTGCCTTCAGATAGTTGATAATCTGGGCGCGGTGTTCGTCTATCAGGTTTTTCACCGCCTTGATTTCAACGATGATCTCGTCAAAACACAAAAAATCAGGCGCGTAGGTTTGTCGAAGGGCGTGTCCCTTGTATTTCAGTTGCAGTTTTAATTGCTCAACGAACGCGATTCCCTGATCGGCGAACTCGATGGCAAGACATTCCTGATAAACATCCTCCAGAAACCCGTTTCCCTTTTCCGTGTAGACCTCGAAACAGGCGCCTATTATCCGGTAGCTTTCCTCCCTGAACAGAATCTCTGTCCCCATTTTCGCGCCTTTCGCGTGTTTCGTAGTTAATCTTTTCTTGCTTTGATAGGTGTGTTCTTAAATTATTCCTCCAAACGCAGCCTTTGACCGCAACCCAAAGATTTTTCAACTACGAAACACGCAAAAGGCGCGAAATATTCTTTTGTTAAGCACGGGGAAATTGATTGATAAACCTTTCATGCTCTATTTTTGGATAATGTCCGAAGTTGACCAATAAACCCAGTTGTTTGTTGGTTGCCTTCAGATAGTTGATAATCTGGGCGCGGTGTTCGTCTATCAGGTTTTTCACCGCCTTGATTTCAACGATGATCTCGTCAAAACACAAAAAATCAGGCGCGTAGGTTTGTCGAAGGGCGTGTCCCTTGTATTTCAGTTGCAGTTTTAATTGCTCAACGAACGCGATTCCCTGATCGGCGAACTCGATGGCAAGACATTCCTGATAAACATCCTCCAGAAACCCGTTTCCCTTTTCCGTGTAGACCTCGAAACAGGCGCCTATTATCCGGTAGCTTTCCTCCCTGAACAGAATCTCTGTCCCCATTTTCGCGCCTTTCGCGTGTTTCGTAGTTAATCTTTTCTTGCTTTGATAGGTGTGTTCTTAACATGTAATCTTAGTTTCCGGCGCGCACGGGGGCCGCCGCGGTTCTCAAGGTTTGCCCGCGCATGGCGCAACGCATGGCGCCGCGTAAGTTCGGATTCTGCCAGACCTGATCCTTGTCGGTCAGCCACAGCACGGCCGCCTTTCGCGCGCAGGCTTCCTGCACAGCGCCGAGCAGGCGCGGCAAGTGTTCTAACGGCACGTCCTGCATGGGACGCTCAAGCAGGATCAGCAGGGGGCATCCGAGGAAGCCCCGGATCCATTCGGCGCGCCGTAAATCCCGGGGCGCCACCAGGGCCGGCCGGATCTTGGGCAATTCGTCCAGGCCGAAGGCGCGCGCCAGCGCCTCGGCCTCCGCCAGGATTTCAGTGTCCGGCCGCCGGGTATGGTGCCGTTGGGCCAGGGTCACGTTTTCGTTCACGTTCAAATTGCTGACCCAGCCGTGGCCGTCGAAGACCCGGCCAATCTGCGCGCGCCGCTGTAACACCTGTGCTGGGGACATGGCGCTCCATGCCTCGCCTTGAAACAAAACGCGGCCTTCCTCGGGATCAAGCAATCCCGCGGCCAGGTCGGCCAACGGCGATTGTTCATGGCCCGGTTCCAGCTGAACCAGGCTCAGGGCGCCCGGCAGTAAACGCATGCCGGCATGGCTCAGGCCGGCGTGTTCCCGCGCCGCCGCCGCGATCGTCACGTCCGCAAATTCCAGGATGGGAGCGTTTGGGTTCATGCTAATCAGTTTCAAGAATGTTCTTCGTTCTTGGTTCTTCGTTGATCCGAAACGAAGAACGATGAACAAAGAACCAGGAACTCTTTAATCCGAATCAGATATACGTCAGCACGGAAACGATCGCCGAAATAATGAAAAGCGCCGCGATGGAGCGCACGACCGCGCGCGTGGCGGCCTGCGGCACCTCCGTGATGGAATAGCGCGCGCTGAGGCCCTCCATGATGCAAATGCCCGCCGTGAACAGGCCGGGAACGAAGGTCTTGGCCAGCAGGTTACAGACGTCCGCCGGGTGCAGTCCTTTCAGGACGGTATTCATGAAAATCGCCGGGTCGCTGGCGCCGGCGCCAAAAAGAACGCCAAAGGCGTACCCGCTGACAAACGCGACGATAGTGAACCAGATGGTCAGGCAAAAAATGGAGACGGCCATGCCCAGCGCCCGCGGGATAGCCAGGTAAAGCAGGGCATCCAAACCCTGGGCCTCCAGCACCCTGATCTCGCCGAACACTTTCATGTTGGCCAGTTCGACGGCGATGGCCGTGCCGCTGCGCCCGATGACGATGAAGTTGACCAAAAGCGGGGCAACCTCGCGGAGGATGACCGCCACCAGCACGGGACCGAGCATTTCGGACTGGCCGGCTTTGCTCAGCCAGACCTGGGCCTGTACGACGACCGAGATGCCGGTCAAAAAAGCCACCAGCGACACAAAGCGCAAGGCCTCGACGCCCGTGAACAGGATTTGGCGCGCGAACACCGCGCGCGTGGTGCGCGGCCAGTTTTGCGGCCGGGCCGCTTGCGCGAGGATGCTTCCCAGCACGGCAAACAGCCGCGCAGTCTCCCGCATTCGGGTGATGGCGTGTTGACCGATTGTCCCGCTGAATGTCATGTTCGTGGCCAACATCTTTCCGTGCTCTGTGAAGTCGCCCCGCATCCGGGCCTAACTTGATCCGGCGGCGGCGACTTCACCTTCGACAGCCTTGGAAAATCCGCTCATCTGCTCGATCTTGACTTCCACGCGGCCCAAGCGTTTGTCGGCTTCCTCATAGCGCTTTTGGGCGTTGCCCAGATGCTGGCCGATGACGCGGAAATCATCCGTGAAACTGTCCAATTCTTTTTTCAGGCGCGCCAGGTTGTCCATGATCTCCCGCGCGCTTTCCTCCACGCGCAGGCCGCGCAGGCCCAGCAGGATGGTCTGGAGATAGGCGAAAAAGGAGTTGGGCGAGACGGGGATGACCCGCCGCTTGAGCGCATACTGGAAGAGCGCGTCCTCGTCGCCGTCCTCGTTGCGCACAATGATGGCGTAATAGACGTTCTCGGCGGGAATATACATCATGGCGAAGTCCAGTGTGCCTTCGTCGGTGCGGATATATTTTTTGGCGATGTCGTCGATGTGCTTCTTGACGTCGCGCACAAACTGTTTGCCGGCCGCCGCGCGCTCCGCTTCGTCGGCGGAGTTGACGCTGCGCTTGAAATTCTCGAGCGGGAATTTGGCGTCGATGGCCGCCAGCCCCAGGCTGAGCTTGATGACGGCATCCACGGTTTCGCCGCCCTTGAACTTGTGCTGGAGCGCATAGCTCTGCTCGGGCAGGACCTGGGCCAGCAGTTCGGTCAACAGGTATTCCCCGAAGCCCCCGCGCAATTTGGGCGCCTGCAGGGTCTCTTGAAGTTCGGCGATGTTCCGGCCGACGTCGAAAATGCGCTTGGAAGCCTCGTCCATCTGGCCGAGTTGCCCGCGAATATCGCCAATGACCTTGGCGGTATTGTCCAGCCGGTCGCCCAGCGTGCGATTGGCGTCTGTCAGCGCCCGCGCCACCTGCTCGTGCAACAGACGCAGTTCCTCGCGCAGGTGTTTTTGCAAACCCTCGGCTTGCTGGGTCGTTTGGGCGAGTCCCGCCTGCATCTGATTTTGCAGAAGCAGGAGCGCCTGCGTGGCGGTATCCCGGCGCAGGGCCGCCAGGAGGGCATGCCGAATCCACCAGGCCGCCAGCCCCAGGGCCGCCATAACGATTAAGGCTGGAATAACATAGTCCATTGCCATAGAATCATAACTAAAACGCGAAATGAAGCAAGCGTTCCCGGTTCATCGTTCTTCGTTTATGAAAACCTTCGGCAACTGTTTCATGTAGCCGCGGCGGTGACGCCGTGGCCGCCGGAGGGATCTCGCTCGGCGGCCTTGCCAGACGAGTCCACGCCGTTACCGGCGCGGCTACAAATCAGAAGTAATTGCGAACGAAGAACCAAGAACGTTTTCAATCGCTCAATCACTGAATCGCTAAATCACTGAATCGCTAAATCACTCAATTTCTTGGAACAGGCGGAAGATTAATGGCTTTGAATCGCTCAATCACTGAATCGCTAAATCACTGAATCGCTAAATCACTCAATTTCTTGGAACAGGCGGAAGATTAATGGCTTTGAATCGCTCAATCACTGAATCGCTAAATCACTCAATTTCTTGGAACAGGCGGAAGATTAATGGCTTTAAATCGCTCAATCACTGAATCGCTAAATCACTCAATTTCTTGCATACATGTTTTGTCCGACGTCGTGGCGAACAAGATCGCCGCCGGCGAGGTGGTGGAGCGCCCGGCCTCCGTGCTCAAGGAGTTGGTCGAAAATGCGTTGGACGCGGGCGCGACCCAGGTCGATGTCGCCATCGTCGGCGGCGGACGCACGCTTGTGGGGGTTGATGACAATGGGTTCGGCATGAACCGGGACGATGCGCTCCTGGCGGTGGAGCGGCATGCCACCAGTAAAATCCGGGACGTGGATGACCTGGAGCGGATTGCCACCATGGGGTTCCGCGGCGAGGCCTTGGCGGCGATTGCCTCGGTGGCGCGCTTCCGGCTCTGTACGCGGCGCGCCGCCGATCTGACGGGCACGGAACTCATCATGGCGGCCGGAAAAATCCAGGAGGTGCGCGATGCGGGCTGTCCGCCCGGCACGTCCGTGGAGGTGCGTCACTTGTTTTTCAACGTGCCGGCCCGGCGCAAGTTTTTGCGCTCGGAGCAAACGGAGCTGGTGCATCTCCGGCAGGTGTTCATGACCTACGCCATAGCGCATCCCGCGGTCGGCATGAAGTTGACGGTGGATGGCCGGCCGGTTTTCAGCCTGGCGCCGGGCGCGACCTTCGAGGATCGCCGGCGGGATTTGTTTTCCTTTTTAGCTCCGGCGGACCTGCGGCCGGTGAACCATGCCGTCGGCGATATTCGTGTGACCGGCCATGTCGGCCTGCCGGCGGTCAGCCGTTCCGACCGCGCGGAACAATATATTTTCATTAATGGACGTCCGGCCGGCGCGCCGGTCGTCAGCGGCGCCATTCGGGAGGGCTATCGCGCCGTGCTGTCCCGGGACCGCTATCCGGTGGTGTTCTTGTTTCTGGAACTCGATCCCGCCCTGGTGGATGTCAACGTGCATCCGACCAAGCGCGAGGTTCGTTTTTACAATCCCGGCGCGGTGCGCGATGCTGTGACGACGGCCGTGCGCCAGGCCTTGACGCCCGACGGGGTCAGTGACTTTGTGCCGCAGCCGGTCCGGCCCGACCGCCCGCCTACATCGCTGGACGAAGTCCTGCGGGCAGGCGATACACCGCGCGACTGGCGCCCGCCGTTAAAAGAACTGGCGCCGGTTGCGACCGGAACACCAGGTTCGGGCGGGTTCCGGTTTCCCTATCCTTCCCGGCCCATGCCGCCGCTTGCCGCTCAGACCGGAGGTCAGGGGTCAGGGGTCAGAGGTCAGCGATCAGAGGTCAGCGATCAGAAGGCAGAAATCAAAAATCAGAAATCAGAAATCAACAATGCCTCCGCGCCCTGGACTTGGTGTCGTATCCTGGGGCAGATCGGGGGGCTGTATGTGTTGATGGAGACGGAAGATGGACTGGCGATCATGGATCCGCATGCCGCCCATGAGCGCGTATTATATGAGCGCTTTATGGCGCAGGTGACCCAGGGCCGGATCGAAAGCCAGGGCTTGCTGATGCCCGAGACGGTGGAACTGCCGCCCCGCGACGCCCTGCGCGTGCGCCGTCATCTTGACCTGTTGAAGAAAATGGGATTCGGCATCGCCGAGTTCGGCGGCGACACGTTTGTCGTGGATGCCCTGCCGCTGTGTTTTCAAGGCACAATTTCCCGCATCTTGCTTACGGACATGGCGGCCATCCTGGAAACAGCCGGTGAGCGGCGGAGCGCCGATCGTCTTTTGGAGGAACAGGTTGCCCAGGCGGCCTGCAAGGCGGCTGTCAAGGCCCATGCGGTCCTGACGCGCGAGGAAATCGAGAGTCTGGTGATGCAGCTGGCCAAAACCGAAATGCCGTACACTTGCCCGCACGGGCGGCCGACCCTCATCCATACTTCGTTTCAGGAGTTGTCCAAAAAATTTGGCCGGGAGTGAAGTGCCGCGGGCGGATCTTGGCCTGCAGGTGGCGTTTCAAACTGTCATAGGCCCGCTGATAGCGTTCGCGGTCGCCGGCGCTCATGCCCTCGGCCAGTGTTTTCCGGATATCGCGGAACGGCGCCTCGACCATGCCGAAAAGATGGGCCACATCCTGGAGCAACTGTTCGCCGCCGCGCGCGAAACTGACGATTTCATTGGCCTTGCCGTTGCGGTGCAGGAACTGCCAGAGCGGGCTCTGGCGGTCTTTCAAGGCGTGTTCGTTTTCCATGATCACGCGGACGGAGTAGAGGTCGAACAAAACCATGTGGATAAAGAGCAGAAACGGCGCCTCCAGCGGCGACGTGTGCGTGGTGTTGGCCGCCAGGGCGCCATGCTCCACGGCGGATTGCAGGCAATCCAGCGTGGTGTCGATCTGCTGGGCGCGCTGTTTATAGGACGCATCGGCTATGCAGGCGCGAAAAACTTCCGTGGCCTTTTCGAGAAACGCGTCCTGGCGCGCCAGATGGACGGGGCGATTGGTTTCATAGCTCTTGTTTTTCATAAGGTCCCCGACATAACCGCCGCCCCAAACGGTCCACGCTTGCAGAGTGGAATCCTTAATGCCATACTATGACCCGCGTTTCAAGCGAAATGTTGTAATTACTCGGAAGGAGCCAGAATTCAGGAGTCAGAATTCAGAATGAGGAAAGCCATGCCAGGAGCCGGAAAAAGGAATCAGGATTCGGAATTCTGGCTTCTGGATGGTATATGCATGGGCATTTCGTTCTAAATTCTGTATTCTGTCTTCTGACTACTGACTCCTTCCATGAGAAGGTGCTCCCATGCTCGATATCAAACTTATCCGTGAGCGCGAAGCCGAAGTGTGCGCGGCCTTGACGCGGCGCGGCGCGGCGCACCATCTGGAAGCTCTTGTGCAAGCCGATCAAAAACGCCGCCGCCTGGTGACGGACGTGGAAGCGCTCAAGCGCCGGCGTAATACGGCCTCGGAGGAGATCGGGAAATTAAAAAAGGCCGGCCAGGACACAGCCGCCAAGCAGGCCGCCGTCAAGGACATGGGCCGGCAAATTGCCGCCCTGGATGACCAGGTCCAGCAGGTTGACCGGGAATTGAATTCCCTGCTGTTGACGATCCCAAACACGCCGCAGGCAAGTGTGCCGGACGGTCAAAGTGCGGCGGATAACCAGGTTCTGCGCATGCACGGCGTTCCGCAAACTTTGGCTTTCAAACCCAAGACGCATCTGGAACTGGGCGAGAACCTGGGTATTCTGGATTTCGGGCGCGCGGCCCGCATGACCGGCGCCGGATTCCCGTTGTACGTCGGACTGGGCGCCCGGCTCGAACGCGCGCTGGTCCAGTTCATGCTCGACTTGCATGTCAAGGAACACGGTTACACGGAAGTATCCACGCCGTTTGTCTGTAATTCGGCCGCCATGACCGGCACGGGGCAGTTGCCCAAGATGGCCGAGGACATGTATTACATCCCCGCCGATGACCTCTATCTTGTTCCCACAGCCGAGGTGCCGGTGACCAATATTTACCGCGAGGAGATCATCGAGCGTCCGTTGCCGATATACCTGACGGCGTATTCGCCCTGTTTCCGGCGGGAGGCCGGGTCGGCCGGGCGCGAAACGCGCGGGCTTATCCGGGTGCACCAGTTCGACAAGGTCGAGATGGTGAAGTTCGTGGAACCGGAAACGTCCTGCCAGGAACTGGAAACGCTGGTGGCCAACGCCGAGGACGTGCTCCGGCGCCTGGGCCTGACCTATCGCGTGCTGTCGCTCTGCGCCGGGGATATCAGTTTTGCGGCGGCCAAGTGTTACGATATCGAGCTTTGGGCGCCCGGTCAGCAGGCGTGGCTGGAAGTATCTTCCTGCAGTAATTTTGAGTCGTTCCAGGCGCGCCGCGCCGGGATCCGCTACCGCACCAAGACAAAAAAAGTGGACTATGTCCACACCTTGAATGGCTCCGGCGTGGCCTTGGCCAGACTCGTGGTCGCCATCCTGGAAAACGGCCAGACGGCCGATGGCGCCGTTGATTTGCCGGAAGCCATCGTGCCGTACATGGGCGGAGTTCGTTGCCTGGCGCCGGGGCAACCCGGGTCAAGACTTTAAAGCAAACATCGAACATCCAACATCGAACTTCGAACGTCGAATGAAAACAATGCTTTGATCGGTTCTGATGTTTGTTTCCTTGCTTGTTTTTCCGTTGGATGTTGGATGTTGGATGTTGGATGTTCGATGTTTTCTTCGGTTTTATTTCAGCATGCTCCTCCCCACTGTCATCCGAACCATCCGCCGCCACAACCTCCTAACGCGCGGTCAGCACATTCTGGTCGGGGTCTCGGGCGGCGCCGATTCCGTGGCCTTGCTGGCCGTGTTGCGGCGCCTTGCCCCCGCTTGGAAGTTTCGCCTGACGGTGGCCCATCTCAACCACGGCATCCGGGGCCCGGCGGCCGCGGCGGATGCCGCCTTCGTGGCGGACTTGGCCCGCCGCTGGAAATTGGAGTTTGTCGGGGCCAAGGTTAATGTGCCCCTCCGGGCGCGGCGGCGGGGAATTTCACTGGAAATGGCCGGACGCGCGGCGCGCTACGATTTCTTTGGCAGGGCGGCGCGCGCCTACCGTTGCGATGCCGTGGCGACGGCCCATACGGCCGATGACCAGGCCGAGACGACCCTGCTGAACCTGGCGCGCGGCGCGGGCGCGGCAGGACTGGCGGGGATTCCCTATATCGGCCGGCATGGCGCTTTCAAGGTTGTGCGTCCACTGCGCGATGTGAATCGCAAAAGCATCGAGCGCTTTCTGGCGTACGGCCATCTGGCTTGGCGCGAAGACGCCACCAACTCCGATCTCGCCTTTCTGCGCAACCGCGTTCGGCACGAAGTCCTGCCGTTCCTGGAGAAGCGTCTTAATCCCGGAATCCGCCAGGCATTATTGCGTGTCAGCGACATTCTGGCCGAAGAGAACAAGTGGTTGAATGTCCTGGCCAAAGAAATTTTGGAACAATGCCGTGTGTCTGGGCGCGCCTTGAACGCCCGCCGGCTGGCCGGTTTCCCGGTGGCCGCCCGGCGGCGGGTGTTGCGGCTCTGGCTGGAAGCGCGCGGTCTGGACGCGGAGGCGCTGAGCTTCGATGCCATCGAACGCCTTGATAATCTGGCCGCCGACCGGCGCGGCGGCCGCGCGGCGACATTGGCCGGGGGGTGGTTGGTTCGCCGGGAGGCAGATACGCTGGCATTATCTGTGGGCAGGCGGGGGAATGTGTCATTATTGGCGGATCCGCCTGCGGCGGACAAACCACAGCGGTTCTGTCCTGCCCGCAGTGCTACGCATAGCGTTGCAGGCGGGCGAACCGCAGCCACACCCCCGGCCGAGTTCAGACAGGCCATTCGGTGTAGTAGCCGTTCGATAGAACGGCAAAGTTGCCGAAGGCCTAACTTAAGCCCCGCGTCCGCGCCGCCATTTTCCGCGCGTCTTTCTGCGCCGGGACAGACGCTATTGCCGGGGCAGGGGATTCGGATTACGGCGCGCATTGGACCCGGGATTGTGAAAGAGCGTCCGGCCTTGGCGGGCGCATTGCCGGCGCGCGCCTCGCTCTCGCTGCGGGCCTGGCGCAAGCGGCGGCTGGTGGCGCGTTCCTGGAAACCCGGGGACCGGATGCGGCCATTTGGGTTGCAAGGCGCCAAAAAACTTCAGGATATTTTCAGCGACGCCAAGACGCCGCCGGTCTTGCGGTATCGATTGCCGGTGATCGAGTGCGGCGGCGAGATCGTCTGGATTCCCGGATTCAGGATTGCCCAGGGCTGGGCGGTCGGACCGGGCGAGGTCATGGCCTTGCAGTTGACCGTGGAGTAAGACCGGTGGCGGCGCATTCTATTTAACGGCTGTTATCGGATAAGTTAGGTTGCTTGCCGCGAGCCGCTGACCGTCGTTTCAACCCAAATCCAACAAACAGGAGTCATCCGAATGAAAGTCGAAGCCGGTCTTTTAGACCACATGGTCCTGCAGCGGAGTCGTAAAAATGTCAGCGAAGCTGATTTTTCCGGCGCGTGCGCCGCGTCCGGCCCCGTCCTGGCCACGGTGCGGCGCGGCAATGGCGTGCTCAAAGGCTTCGCGTCGGTTCCGGTGGGCAAGGCGGCCCGCGGCCGGATGCAGGGCTGTCTCAAGGGACTTCCGGCCGGCGGACCTTATGCCGTCGAACTCCGGGTCGGCAACGAAAAACTTGCCGTCAAGGAAATTTTGGTGGGCGATGTCTGGTTGCTGGGGGGCCAATCCAATATGCAAGGCTGCGGCTTGTTTCCAAAAAAACGCCTGCCCGTCGATCCGCAAGTGCGCGCTTTTTTCATGGATGACCGCTGGGCCGCGGCCAAGGATCCCATCCACAACATGTGGGCCTGCGTGGACCAGGTCCATATCGACCTGAAGGGCGGCGTCCGCCCGGCCAAGCCCCCGGCGGATTGGGGCGTCGGCCCCGGCCCCGCTTTCGGCCTCGAAATGCGCCGCCGCACGGGTGTGCCGCAGGGCCTGATTGCCTGCGGACATGGCGGCACTTCCATGACCCAATGGGACCCCAAGCGCAAGGGCGAGGGCGGCAAGAGTCTTTATGGCGCGCTGGTCCGGCGGCTTGTGAAAAACGGCGGACGGGTGGCGGGTATGATCTGGTATCAGGGGTGCAGCGATGCCAATGTCGATGCCGCCCCGCTTTACACCGAACGCATGCGGGAATTAGTCGCCGCCCTGCGGCGCGACTGCGCCGACAAAACGCTCCCGGTGGCGATCGTTCAAATCGCGCGCGTCATCGGCTGGGCTCCGGATGCGGCCGTTTTTTGGAATTCGATCCAGGATCAGGAACGAAAACTTCCGCTGGTCATCAAAAACCTGGCCACAGTGCCGGCCATCGATCTGCCGCTTGATGACTGCATCCATGTCAGCGGCGCGGGCCACACCATTCTGGGCAAACGGCTGGCCCAGGCCATGCAAACTCTGCGCGGCGACCGCAAGGCCGGGCCGCCGCCTATAAGTCTGAAAAAAACCTCCGTGGAATCGGTGCGCGGACTGGGCGTGGCGGTTGTCGAGTTCGAAAATGTGGTGGGCAAACTGTGCGCCGGCAGTCGCCCGAGCGGCTTCACGATCGTCAGTCAGGAAGGTAACGCCGGCCATTTCGACACCCAGCTCGACGGTTCGCGCGTGCGCCTGCGCAGCAATTTGGCGCCGTACCTGTTGGGCGATGCGGTCCTTCATTACGGATACGGCTTCGATCCCTATTGCAATATCGTTGACGAAGCCGGCCGCTCGCTGCCCGTGCTGGGTCCTGTCCATCTGGGCATACCGCGGGCAGTCACGCCTTTTGTGCGGCAACTCCGCGTGAGCGCCTATCAGCCCTCCGCCGGCAAATTGGAGGCCCTCGCGTACCCGGCCGCGCTCGATTCGCTGGGCCTGGCCACCCGCGCGTTTTCCGCCATTTTTTGCGATCTGCACGAGGAGATCGGACAACATGGCGGCCGCGACGAGGTGGTCTGGTTCGCCTGCCGTTTCGCCTGTTCGGAGGCGATGCGCCTGGCGTTTCTGTTCGGCTACGATGGGCCGCTCAAAGCCTGGGTTGACGGCAAGCAGGTGTTTCACGACCCGAACGGAACCAACCCCGCCATCCCCGCCAAGGGCAAGGCGGTCATTAGCGCGACGCCGGGCGACCACGAGGTTCTCATCGCGCTGGGCGCCAATCACGGCGCCGCCTGGGGCATTTATCTGTCCTGCGAACGGCTGGATGTCTCGAAAGCTTTGCGCCTCAAGGGCCCGGAACACTATGCGATGCCGAAGATGTTGGGATAGGATTGCACCATGACGCAAAAATCCGATTTGGCGAAACTCGACAAGAACTTTGCCCCCGTCGAGGTGGCGAACGATTTGAAGTGGTATGACATCCGCGACCTGGGCCTCGAGGGCCAGGGGTGGCGCGACACCGAGAGTCCGTACGACCGACTGCCCGCGCGGGCCAAGAGCCTTGTCAGGTCGTCAGTCTGGGAACTCTCGCAATGTTCGTCCGGTCTGTGCGCGCGCTTCATGACCGATTCCACGTCCATTTCCGCGCGCTGGACCCTGCGCAATGCGACTCTTGGCATGAACCATATGCCGGCCTCGGGCATGAGCGGACTGGATCTCTATGTGAAAATCAAGGGCAAGTGGATCTGGGCCGGCGTGGGGATTCCCAACGCCCAGACGACCAGCGGCCCGCTGGGCGGCAATTATGCGCCCGGCCTGCGCGAGTGCCTGCTCTACTTGCCTCTGTATAACGGTGTCACGTCGGCCGCGATTGGAATCGAAACGAAAGCCCGCCTGGCCATGGCGCCGCGCCGCGCCGGCGGCAAGGCCGCCGGGATTGCGGTGTATGGCACGTCGATCACCCAGGGCGGCTGTGCCAGCCGTTCCGGCATGGGTTACGTCGAGCTCCTGGCCCGCGCGCTGGATTGCCATTCGATCAACCTGGGCTTTTCCGGCAACGGGCCGCTGGAGATTGAAGTGATCCGTTTCATGGCCGAACTGAATCCCGCGATTTACATCCTGGATTGCCTGCCCAATATGAATGCCGTCCAGGTGCGGGAACGGACCGAGCCGGCCGTGCGCGCCTTGCGGGCGGCCCATCCCGCCACGCCGATTGTGCTGGTGGAGAACATCACCTATCAGCGCGCCCCCGCCCAGGTCCCCGGCATGGCCGGGCGCGAAGATAACAACGTGGAACTCAAAGCCGCCTGGCAGCGACTGCGCAAAGCGGGCGTGAAAGGCTTGTTCTATGTGCCCGGCGCGAAACTGCTGGGTGGCGACAATCTGGGCACTGTTGATGGAACCCATCCGACGGACGCCGGCTTCCTGCGCATTGCCAAGGCACTGGAATCCGTCGTGCGTAAAATCGGCTTGCGCCCGCCGGCGCCCATATCGAAGGCGCCCCCCTGTGGCTTCTGATGAATTACAAAAAATGCCAAATAAAGGTTGGCATTGTTTTTTCGTCTTGATAAAGATGCTTTGAGTGCGGCAAGTTACCAACATGTAAGAAAAGATATAGCCCGCTAACCACGCGAAATGACGCGAAAAAAGAACAGATTTTTAACTTTTCAATTTAGCGTTATTTAGCGCCTGTCCGGCGTAGCTTTAGCGAAGACGGATGTTTCGCGGGCAAATTCTTTGGGTTGCGGGCATAGGCCCGTCTTGGCAGGAGATTCCCATGCGACATCTTTTGTTCGGCATTCCAATCCTGATATCCGCAATGGCATTGGTCGGTGCGGCAGGCTACCACCAGCCGGAAGTTACGGATGGCAACCGCGCGATAGATGCCTACGAGGCCTATGCGCGGTTCTTCGGCCTGAATCCCACTAATTCCGCCGACGTCTATCTGGATTTCGATGGCGATCGTTTAAGCAGTTTGCAAGAGTTCGCCCAACTGACCGACCCCTTTGCGTCCGATACCGACCGCGATGGATTCGAGGATGACGTGGACGCCAATCCGATCAGCCGCGCCTACATCCAGTGGGGCGCGCCGCAGTTCACCACCGGGGATTTTTATGATTATGCCCATCCCGACTGGTTCCTGGCCGCTTATAAGAATGGCGGCGAATGGATCGCCGACCAATCCCAAACATCTTCTTCGCAATCCGCAATCAGCAATCCGCAATTCCTTCGGGAAGCATTGGGGTCACTCCTGGAAATAGGAAATAAGGTGTTGCGTGTTGGCGCTGGCGGCGGATAGTCACTTATAATAAAGATTTTCATATTGGTGGAAGATGAAGAATGTCTCGCTAATATCTATTATAAGGGCTGACCCTCTGCCCCGACGGTTATCATAATACAGACAGTCCAAATTTCCGCAACTTACGAGTATGGCTCCCTTTCAGGTGATGCGACGCAAGAAATCGACGAAGACAACTATGACATTTATGGTGGTGACGCTTGGACCGCAAACGGCGACCAAGATGCTTCATTGTGGGATACTCCAAGTGCGCCGTTAAAAGTTTATGGCGCTGTTCAAGACCCCTATGGAAACTACTTTCTTGCGTGGGGCAATTTACAACAGTGGCGCTTTTACGCAAAAGCTTCCGCAAAATGCATCGAAGGGCGAGAATCAGGCTCAATCTATGGCAATGTTAAGTTGATGGTTACCTATACGCCTTTCGCTGGAGTTGTCACATATGGGCCATTAATCAATTGAGGTCAAAGTAACAATGAAAAATATACGTTTTTTGTCGTATGTCTTAGCTTGTTTAAATTTTACAGGAGGGGTAATTACCGTTTTAGTAGCATGGTGGGTCAAGCGATTGCCCCTTGTTCTTACTTATGACCAGTGGATTTCTTGGATTAATATTTCGTTTTTTGTCCGTGTCGCCTGCTTGATCGGTATCGTCGTTTCTATCCTAGTTATATGTCTTGGAATTTCTATGCGACAATATCCACGTAGCCGGTTTTTTCAAATCGGGTTCGTGAGTATTTTTCTTTTTGTCGGAGCTTTGATACTAGACGCTCCAAGTATGCGTGTTAGACGTTTGAATAGCGATGGTTGGTGCTTATTTTACATGAGGCGTATTGAATTAGCAAAAGATATGTTGGTAGATTTTCACCAAGCAGTAACCGGCGTACCAATCAATCAGCACGTAATAGATTCATTTCTCGGATTCAAAGCAATTTGCCCGTCAGGTGGGCATTACGATTATGGAGTTATTGGCACGATGCCAGAATGTAGTATACACGGATCACTTAAACGAAGATGGGTATTCGAAGAGCCTCGCATTGGGGGTATTTCAAGAATAGGGTATAGTGGTATTATAGAGGTTCAGCGCGATTCGGTGACGGAAAACAAGGCAAAAACAGGGGTTGGAAAAGAGAAAAGCCGGGAATAAATCAGGGGAGACGTAGGGCAGACGGATTGGGGTCAGAGAAGCCCTGGGAATAGGAAATAAGGCAGGACGTCTTGATAATTGATATTCCACTTCCGAAGTGGGACGTTGAACGAGTATGTATTAAGCGGAAAATATTATGATTTATCTCAAAGCCTTGTTGATCTTGATCGAAATTGTCAGCAGTATTCTGCTGATCGTGATTGTCCTGTTACAGCGTGCGAAGAGCGAAGGGCTGGGCTTGGCTTTCGGCTCCCAAATGGGCGAGTCGCTGTTTGGCGCACGGGCCGGTAATGTCCTGGTGAAAGCCACGGTGTGGCTTGGCATTATTTTCCTGGTCAATACGACTGTACTGGCCAAAATTTACTCCAAGGGAACATCCCAATCCCTGATATCGGAAAGCAGTGCTCCGGCGCCCATGACGCGCCACGCGCCGGCCCCAGCCGGGGCGCAGATCCCGGTGGGTCAGACTGCAAACCAGCCTCTGGCTCCGGTTGCGCCCGCATCGGTCCCAATGACTCCGCTGGCGTCGGACTCCTCGCCGATTGTGCCGGTCAGCGTGCCTGACGCCACACCCGCTCCGGCCCCTTGAAGCGGCAATTTAGACTATGGGCTGTAGCTTGGTAGTCCTCGGAAATAAATCCGTTCTGGAAACTTGCGTAATAGCTCTAAGTACGCAGGTAGTGTCAATAATTTTTCGCACATTTCTTTTTTCAGCATGTACTCCGGTTGTCACGGGAGCTTGATTGAGAACCTTTCCCAGGGGGTACCCCCTGGGAAAAAACGCGCCACCTCCTTTCAATTTTACTCGAACAATATTTCCGACACCTATGGCGATTGCGGATCGTGCGACCATGCGGCATCTGAAAAATTCCGGTAGCTGTCCGCCTCGCTCATTAAGGTAATGTCCCGTCGGTTGTTAAAATAAAGTGACGGTTTCCAGTCTAGTCCGATACAATCGGATTGGATAAAAACAAAAGAAAGGAAACCGTCATGAGGGCAGATCTTAGGTAATGTCCCGTCGGTTGTTAAAATAAAGTGACGGTTTCCAGTCTGATCCGATACAATCGGATTGGGCAAAAACAAAGAAAGGAGACCGTCATGAGGGCAGATCTTATCAAAGCGGTATTGGGTGGGCAAGCGGGACTTGATGATTGCAAAGAAGCCATGAGCGAGGCGCTGCGCGGCATTATGGTGAAAGCGCTGGCGGATCAGATGCAATTAGAAGTGGCGATGCTTTGCGGGCGATATTATCATCCGGAGCCAGGGGCAGTGCATCGGCGGGCGGGTAGCTTGCGGTTATCTTGCCATGTTGCGGGATCGCGATCTACAAGCGGAGCCAGTGGCCGTCTTGATGCTGGATGGGATTGTGTTAAGCGAGGCCGTGGTAGTGATCGTTGCATTGGGCATCCTGAGAGACGGACGCAAGCGCATGCTGGATTTCGAGGTGGGTAGCACGGAGAGTTATGAAGTCAGCCGGGCGTTATTGGAGCGTCTGGATCGGCGGGGTGTTCGATTTGGCGGACGGCCGTTATGCCTGCTGG
>JBAZEM010000020.1:0-53009 GCA_041653875.1 Kiritimatiellia bacterium | reverse complement strand
TTTGAAAACGGAGTTTTTGGTGTCTGTTACGTTGATCATGACCAATAAAACCGGTTAGCCGTATAATTTTTCGGGTTCTATCAAGAAAAGGCTACAAATTAAAAGTTGATGAATAGATCAGGCTAAAGATAATGCAGAATGTTACTGGTAGTCAGAATTCGGAATTCAGGAGTCAGAATGAGATCCCCCGCGAAGACATTTGAAGATTTGGCGGTTTGACGGAAGGCCCGCCAGTTCGCGATTGCTGTTTATCGTTTGGCGCGGACGTTCCCGCAGTCGGAAACAGTTACGGGAGGCGTATTCGCATGCCATTCTGAATTCTGACTCCTGACTCCTGAATACCTGAGTTGTTACTTTGTTCCTTCGTTTCCGCATTCTGCATTTCTTCATTATGCGCATCCTAACGACTTACATCACCCGTCAGTTCCTCCTGACATTTCTCATTACGCTGGGGGTATTCCTGTTCGTCATGGCGGTGGGGAATATCTTCAAGGTCATCGACTTGTTTTCGCGGGGGGTGCCGGGGCTTCTGATCCTGCAGGTGTTTTCCTATGGTATTCCCTTCTCGCTGATTTTTGCCATCCCCATGAGCGTCATGGCCGCGGCGTTTCTGGTCTTCAGCCGCATGTCCAGCGATCGCGAGCTGATTGCCATGCGCGCCTGCGGGGTCAGCCTCTGGCAGGTCGTCCAGGCGCCGGTCTTGATCGCCGCTTTGCTCAGCTTGGTCTGCATTTATATCAACTGCAATCTGGCGCCCGACAGCCACTATGCCCGCCGCACGGTGCTGGGCAAGCTGGGTGTGGAAACGCCGTTGTCGCTCCTCGACGAGGGCCGCTTCATACGTGATTTTCCGGGATACACGATTTACATCGCGCGCAAGGACGGCGCGCGCGTCTCCGGCGTCATCATCTATGAGTTCAACACCAACGGCGTCAAACAGACGGTGCGGGCCAAATCGGGCACGATCGAGGCCGACAAACTGAACCCCGGCAAGATCATGATCCGCTTGTTCCAGGTGCGCATCGAACAGGCCGACGATAAGTTCCCCAACGACTTGAGCCGCACAAAGCGCTTGAGCGCCGCCGAATATCCGGTGACCATCGACGTGGCCGAGCTGATGAATCGGGGGATCGTCTGGAAAAAGCGGGCCGATCTGACCATGCTGGAAATTTTCAGGACCATTCGCGGTTCCATGCTGTTCACTGCCGACGATTTTACCGACCTGGCCGGCCTGGCGCGGGTGCTGGCCGATCCGCCGGATCAGTTGGCCGATTTTATCCAGGCCCACCTGTCCGATAATACCATGGCATGGTTCGATCGATTCAATGGCACGCCGGCGGCCCGCGCCGGTTTGGCGGCGGCGTTGGGCGCCGATTTTAATCGGCTATTGGCCGGGCCGTGTCTTTATACAGCCCCGCGCTTCCAGGGGGTCAATCTGAACAATAACACCCAGGTTCTGTTGAGCCATCAGCCCACGGGGGATGCCCTTCTGCGCCTTAATCGCATGCTTTTGGAGGATGCCTACCCGGCCTTTCTGGCCCGCAATTTCCTGTCCAATCTCAAAGCGGAGGATGCCGTCGTGCACCGGATGTCGCTCATGGTGGAGGCCAGCACCCGCCTGGCGTTGTCGCTCTCGTGTTATGCTTTTGTCCTGTTGGGCGCGGCGCTGGGCATGAAGATCCAGCGCAAGGAATCGTCCATCGGCATTGCGATGTCGCTCCTGCTGGTGTTCGTTTTTTATTTCTTCATCATCATCGCGGATGCCATGGTGAATCGTCCCGAATTCCAGCCGCACCTGATCGTCTGGATCCCGTTTGTGGCCTCGGAAATCATCGGCTACGCGCTCATCAAACGGGCGAATTGAACCGGCGCCTAAAGGCGTCAGCGGCCCGGCGGTAAAAGTTCAAGGACAATGGTGTCGGGGTCGCGTTGGATGGCGGTGGGCACCGTGGTCAAGGCTAATGGCGCGAAGCGCTTGGCCATGTCCTGGGGCTCGATGACCGCGAAGACGCGGCCGGGGGCTTTCCGCAGAAAATCTTCCAGTTGCGCTTTATCCTTCAATGCCCAGACGCGTTCCGGTTCCGCTTGCATGCCGTAAAGCAATTCGTTCGTGTCCTGGAATGGAACGTAGATCTTACGGGTATAGAAGGGCAGGGCGGGCCGATACGACCAGAACACCACGATCTGGTCTTCCGGTTTGAGCTGGGCGGCCAATTGTTTATAGACGTGCGATGAGTTGATGTGCAAAAGCACGTTGAAATCCTTGCCGGCTATGGGCGACAACAACAACGCCGCGCTCAGCACGATCCCGGCATTCAAGCCCAGCAGACCGGTAAACGAGCGATGGTTTCGCGTCACGATCGACACGATTGCCATGATAACGACCGGCAACAAGGCCGGCACGCTCCAGCCGCTGATCGGATAAATCTCCTTTGGAATTATCCTGAAATAGCTGACCGCCCACACAACCGGGATGGCCAAGGCCACGATGAACAAGCCGGCGGCGCCAATGTTCCAAAGGGCGCGGTCGCGCCGGCTGTCTTCCCGGTCGGTCAGGCCCCAACGGCCCAGCAGGAGCCCCAGCGCCGGAATCGCCGGCAGGATGTAGGACATGAGTTTGCCGGCGCTGGCCGAGAAAAACCCGATCACGACCACGACCCAGACCAGCAGGAACCGGGACAAGCTGTCCGTGCGCCAGCCCCGTTGCGTGACGATCCGCTCCGCGGCGCGCGCGATAAAAAGTGTCCAGGGCGCCAGCAGCAGGGGGATGATCATTAAGAAAAACCAGAAGGGCTCCGGATGAAGCTGGATCTTGCGCGTGCCTGTGAAACGCGAAAAATGCTCGTCAATGACGAAATAATGAAAAAATCCCGGGTTATGCTTTTCCAGCAGGAGCATCGCCGGGGTCAGCAGTCCGACGCACAAGAGAATGGCCCAGGGCACGCACCAGGTCAAAAGGCGCGCAGGACGCCGCTCCCATAACAGCCAGATAAAAATAATGGCGGGCGGCAAAACGATGGCAACCGCGCCCTTGGTCAGGAACCCCAGGGCGGCCGCGCCGGATGCGGCGGAGAACAGCAGAAAACGCGCGCGAGTGGATATGCCCGGTTGACTGCCGAAGAAAAGCGCGATACAAGTCAGGGCGAACCACATAACCAGGAACGAGTCGGTCAAGAGCAAGCCCGTGCCGGCGATGAATCCGATCGTGGAAAGCATGGTCAGGGTGGCGATATCGGCGCGGGAGCGCTCCCATTTGCGGCGCGCCAGGGACCAGAAAAGGCCGGCCAGCAGGAGTCCGCTCAACAGGAGCGGCACGCGCACGGCCCAGTCTTTGGCGCCAAACGCTTCGATCGCCGGCGCAACCAGCCAGTAAGTCAGGGGCGGTTTTTCGTAATAGCGGTACCCCAGCATGCGCATTTCAAGCCAGTTGCCGCTGGCGACCATTTCGCGGGGGACTTCGGAATAACGGCCTTCATCGGGATCGTTAAAGCCGCGGTAGAACAGCACGATCAGGAACGCGCCAGCGATAAGCAGCAGGGCGAAGCCGGACAATTTTTTTTGTGGATTGCTCATGACGGCGACAGAAACGTCGAGTTGCGCTTGAAACCAAACGTGTCTTTTTACACCAAAATCCATTCCGGGCGCAAGTTATTTGCGCGGCGTCTTTTACCTTTTTGCTTGTGCAAGGAAAAGGGCTTCGACTACAGTAGCTCGGAAGGCTTTAAATGAACGATAATTATACATCCTCCCAAAGTCCCATCCCGCGCCGGATCGTCATCCTGTGCCTTTTGATATCGCTGGTGGGGATTGCCGATCACGACCTGTGGACGCCGGACGAGCCGCGCGAGGCGGCGATCATGCTGAGCATGAGCCGCACCGCGAACCTGATCATCCCGGACCTGGCGGGGACGCCTTTTGTCGAAAAGCCGCCTTTATATTACATCGCCGGCGCCGGCGCCATGCGCCTGCTGGGGCCTTTCCTGGGAACAACCACGGCCGGCCGTTTGACATCCGCCCTGTGGGGATTGGGCGCCCTGGCCATGACCTGGTTGTTGGCGCGGCGCCTGTTAGGGCGCGAGCAGGGCATATTGGCTATGTTGCTCCTGGCCACCATGCCGGGGTTTGTTCTCGTCACGCATTGGATGCTGGTGGATAACGCGCTCCTGTTTTTCGTCACGGCGGCATTGTGGTGTTTTACGGAGGCCTATATCGGGTCGCGCCTGGGATTTCTCCCTTGGGCGGCGGTCTTGACCGGCGGCGCTTTCCTTTCAAAAGGATTTATCGGTCCGTTGATTATTATGCTGGGATGGCTGGCCCTGGTGTTTTCCTGGGGGCGGCAGGTGGGCTGGCGCGGGATGAGCCGGCCGCGCAGTCTTGCCCTGCATGGCTTGGCCTTGATCCTGTGCATCGTCCCGATGCTGAGTTGGATGCTGGCCTTGCGCGCGGTCGGTGGGCCGGATCTCTGGAACGAATGGTTTTGGGCGAATCATGTCGGACGTTTCTCGGGAGGCGCGATTCGGTTGGGGCATATGCAGCCCCCCTGGTATTATCTGCCGGTGCTGCCCGTCTATCTTTTGCCCTGGCTGGCGATTGTCCTGGCGGGGATCAAGAACCTGTTGGCGGCGCTGTGCCGCCGCCAAATGACGCCGGCGGGCCGGATGTTGGCCGCCTGGGCGCTGGGCGGATTGCTGGTGCTTTCGATTACCGCCACCAAACGCGACATTTACCTGTCGGTCTTATTGCCGGCCTTCGCCATGATCGGCGCCCAGGCATTATGTGCGCCGATGACCAGAAAACTTCAAAATACGCTCTGGTTGTGGGTCGGTGGCATGTTGGGCGCGTTGCTGGTTGTCCTTGTCGCGCCGTTGTTGGGGCCGCAGGTCCGCCTGCTGACAGGCGGGTGGGGCTGGCATCAGGCAATCGCGGGGCTAACGCTGTTGTTTTGTTGCCTTTGCCTTGCACCCACATTCAGATTTTTGCATTCTGCATTCTGCATTCTGTATTTTCCCCATAAGGTCCTGGCCGCCACGGCCTTGTTTTATATCGGCGGCCTGACAATCCTGTTCCCGATGCTTGACCGGATACCCTCCGAAGGCGGATCCGCCTATGGCGGAAAAAGCTATGGTCCCGCGTTCCGTGACATGGCTGCTTATATTGCGTCCGATCCTGACGGTCGCGCGGCGGGCGCCGCCCGCGTGGCTGGCTGGCGGTTCGATGAAACCACGCGCGCCGGTTTTTATTACTATTGTGACTTGGTATTTCCGGCGCTTTCCGATATAAACGAACTCAATCGGGTTTTAGAAGGGCGGCATCCCCGGTTCGACGGCATTCTGGCGCTCTCCCGGAATTTCCCGCCGAAGGCGGACCCGCCGCAATCGAAATCACTGCCGCCCTGGCGGGTGCGAGAAGAAGTTGGGATGGGTCCGCGTCGGGCACTGCAATGGATCGAAGGGGCGCGGTCGAAAGCCGACGACAGACGGCAGCCCAGCCCGCAGTCGCTACGCGCCAGCGTTGTGGGCGGGACGACGGACGACGGAAAATAATGGAGTATCATGCGTAAAGAATTTTTGCCTTTTTCCAAACCCAGCATTACGGAAGCCGATATTCAAGCCGTGGGCGATGTGTTGCGTTCCGGCTGGATCGCCACCGGCGCGCACGCCGCCAAATTCGAGCAGGAATTTGGCGCCTACGTGGGCGCCGGCGGCGCCGTGGCGCTGGCCTCGGCCACCGGCGGCATGCATGTGACGCTCAAAGCCCTGGGCATCGGCCCCGGCGCCGAGGTCGTGACGCCCTCGATGACCTGGGCCTCCACCGTCAATCTCATTGTGCTGGCGGGCGCCCAGCCGGTGTTTGCCGATGTCGAGCGCGACACGCTCATGGCCGGGCCCGATCAGATCGCCGCCGTGCTGACGCCCAGGACCCGCCTGATAATTCCAGTCCATTTTGCGGGCGCGCCGGCGGATATGGATCCTATCCGCCAAATGGCGGCCGAACGCGGCCTTCCGATCGTGGAGGATGCCGCCCATGCCGCCGGCACGGAATACCGGGGCCGCCGGATCGGCGCGTCGGGAACCGCAATTTTTTCATTTCATCCCATCAAGAACATCACCACCGGCGAAGGCGG
Source organism: Kiritimatiellia bacterium (assembly GCA_041653875.1). Classification (GTDB taxonomy): domain Bacteria; phylum Verrucomicrobiota; class Kiritimatiellia; order JAAZAB01; family JAAZAB01; genus VSJD01. Next base: position 46,885 of record JBAZEM010000020.1, on the reverse strand, counting down.
TATGGTCTGTGCCGAGGATCCCGCCCTGCTGGATGCCGTCCGCCGCCTGAAATTTCACGGGCTGGGCGTGGATGCCTTCGACCGCAACATGCAGGGGCGTTCCCCGCAGGCGGAAGTGGTCGAGCCGGGCTTCAAATACAACCTGACCGATATCGCCGCCGCGCTCGGCCGGCGGCAGTTGGCGCGCCTGGACGAATTCAACCGCCGGCGCACGGAACTGGCGCTGTATTATCGCCGGCGGCTGGCCGAGGTGGACGAAATCCTGCCGCTCAAGGACCCGCCGTATCCCATGCGGCACGCCTGGCACCTGTTCATCGTGCGCATCGACAGCGACCGCGCCGGCCTGGGCCGCGACGCCTTCATGGAGGGACTGAAACGGCAAAACATCGGAACGGGCCTGCATTTCCGCGCCGTGCATTTGCAGAAATATTATCGCGAAAAAATGGGTTGCGCGCGCGGCATGTTGCCGGACACGGAATGGAATTCCGACCGGATCTGCTCCCTGCCGCTGTTCCCGGATATGCATCCGGAGGACGTGGATGACGTGGTTGCGGCGATAAAAGAAGTGCTGCATGAACGGTAGCCGGTATAAAACCGGCTCTGCTTTCGGGATCATCAAGGTGGAGTAGCCGGTATAAAACCGGCTCTGCTTTCGGGATCATCAAGGTGGAGTAGCCGGTATAAAACCGGCTCTACTTTCGGGATCATCAAGGTAGAGCCGACTTTATGTCGGCTATCATGCGAGATAAAACCTTGCGATAGGAATAGATGCCAACATGAACACATCCGCGCCGATTTCAATTATCATTCCCGTTTTCAACGAGGAGGCCAACCTGCCGGAGCTCATGCGTCGCACGCTGGTCGTTTGCCGCGCGTTGAACCGTCCGTTCGAGATCGTCCTGGTGGACGACGGCAGCCGGGACGATTCCCGCGATCTTATTGCGCAAGCCGTGGCGTCCAATCCGGGCGAACTGATCGGGGTGTTTTTAAACCGGAATTACGGCCAGCATGCGGCTGTCATGGCCGGGTTCGCGCAAGCCCGCGGCGAGATTGTCGTGACGCTCGACGCCGATCTTCAAAATCCGCCGGAGGAAATCGCGGCGCTGGTTAAAAAAATGGACGAGGGCATGGACGTTGTCGGCTCCATTCGCGTGCCGCGCCGCGACAGCATCTTTCGCCGCTTTTCCTCGTTCCTGGTGAACAAAATGACGGCGCACGTGACGGGCGTGGTCATGCACGATTACGGGTGTATGCTGCGGGCCTACCGCCGGACGGTGATCCAGGCCATGCTCCAGTGCCATGAGCGCAGCACCTTCGTTCCGGTGCTGGCCAACAGCTTCGCGCGCCGCACGGCGGAAATCGAAGTCCGGCACGCCGAGCGCCGGGCGGGCCAGTCCAAATATGGCGTCTGGAAACTGATCAATCTGCAGTTCGATCTCCTGACCAGTATTACGACCTTGCCTCTGCGTCTTCTGACCATCGCCGGGGTGATGATCAGCATGATGGGCGTCGGTTTGGGCGTGCTGATCCTGATCCTGCGCTTTATCTGGGGGCCGGAATGGGCGGCCAAGGGCGTATTCACCCTGTTTGCCATCCTGTTTATTTTCGTCGGCGGCCAGTTTGTCGCCATGGGATTTTTGGGGGAATATATCGGCCGCATGTATCAGGATGTGCGCGGCCGGCCCCGTTATTTTATCGAGACCGTCGCCGGCCAAAGCGCCTTGAAACAGACGTAACGATTTTGTTTGCAACCCATAGCTGTTCTGCCGAACCGCTGCTACGGCCGTTCGGTGTAGAGGCCGTTCGTGGGAACGGCAAAATTGCCGAAGGCCTGATTTAATGTTAAAGAATTTCAATCCACACGGCGGCAAGCGGTTCTATCGAACCGCAACTACACCGGCTCGTTGTAGCGCCGTTCGAGAGAACGGCAAAGTCGCGGCCTTTGGCCGCCTAACTCGATGCTAAGGAAATTCAATCTGATGTAGAGCCGGTTTTTCCTCCATAGGCGGATCCGCCTCCGGCGGAATACCGGCTATCCTATGCCGAAGATAGCCGACGTAAAGTCGGCTCTACATGAAAAAGCCGCCCCGCTGCGGGGCTTAATTTAAAAATCGCAAGTCCGGAATGTTCTTTAAGGGAGGGGCATCGTGGATCCGCAAGCAACGCAATTAAATGACGCCATTACCACCGCCTGCCCGGCTGTGATGGACATGTTGTCCCGGCGGGGGCGTGAAATCTATTTTCCGAAGCTGGGCATTCTGGCGCAATCGGCCGAAGCCCAGAGCAAGGCCATTAACGCCACCATCGGGATTGCGCTGGAGGAGGATGGAACGCCCATGCACTTGGCGTGTGTCATGCGCCGGGTGCAGTTGGCGCCGAGCCAGGCGGTTTCCTATGCGCCCGGCCCTGGCCGGCCGGATATCCGCAAGCAATGGAAAGCGATGCTGGGTCAAAAAAACCCCGGCCTGGCCGGCAAGTCCTTCAGTTTGCCGGTGGTGACCAGCGCGCTTACCCACGGACTGAGCACTTGCGGCTACCTGTTCTGCGATCCGGGCGACACGATTATCCTGGCGGATTTGTTCTGGGAAAATTACGAGCTTGTTTTCTCGCATGCTTGCGGCGCGCGCTTGGATGCCTTCGCGATGTTCACGGCGCAGGGGCGGTTCAACGTCGAGGGACTGCGCGACCGGCTGCTGGCGGGGCCGGTCGGCAAAAGAATCGTGTGCCTCAATTTCCCCAACAATCCAACCGGTTATACCCCGACGATCGCGGAAGCGCGCGCCATTGCGGAGGTCCTGCGCGAAGCCGCGGAGCGCGGCAACAAGCTGGCGGCGCTCGTGGACGACGCCTATTTCGGGCTCGTGTACGAGCCGGGCGTGTTTGCCGAATCGATTTTCAGCTTGCTCTGCGACCTGCATCCCAACCTGTTGGCGGTCAAATTGGATGGCCCGACCAAGGAGGATTATGTCTGGGGATTCCGGGTCGGTTTTATCACCTATGGAATTCGCGGCGGCACGAGCGCCGTGTACGAAGCCCTCGAAGCCAAAACGGGCGGCGCCATCCGGGGCAATATTTCCAACGCCGCCAACGTGAGCCAGTCCCTGCTCCTGGGCGCCTATGGCGATGCGGCCTATGCGGCGGAAAAACAGGCCAAATACGAGGTTCTGCGGACGCGCTATGCGCGTGTCAAACAGATCCTGGCGGCGCATCCCGAATACGCCGAGGAATTTACGGCTCTGCCGTTCAATTCGGGATATTTCATGTGCGTGCGGCTGCGCAACGCGGACCCGGAACGGGTGCGCCAAAAACTGCTGAAGGATTATGCCACCGGCGTGATCGCCATGAGCGGCATTGTCCGCCTGGCCTTTTCCGCCGTGCCCCTGGAGCAGTTGCCGGTTCTGTTCGCCAATCTGTTCCGGGCCGCCCGGGACACGCAAAAACAAGGATGAATGGCCATGGCTTATGAAGTGCTCGCGCGCAAATGGCGGCCCAAACAGTTCCAGGACGTCGTCGGCCAGGACCACGTCATTCAGACGCTGACCAACGCCATCCGGCTTAATCGGGTGGCGCACGCCTATCTTTTTGTGGGTCCGCGCGGCATCGGCAAGACCTCCATCGCGCGTATTTTCGCCAAGGCCCTGAATTGCAAGACGGGCATGACCCCCGCGCCCTGCGACCAGTGCGACGCGTGCAAGGAAATCACGGCGGGCTCCAGCCTGGATGTGCGCGAACTGGACGCCGCCTCGAATCGCGGCATCGACGAGATTCGCGCCCTGCGCGACACCATCAAATACATGCCGACCCAGCGCTTCAAAATTTACATTATCGACGAAGTCCACATGCTCACGACCGAGGCCTTCAACGCCCTCTTGAAGACCCTCGAGGAGCCGCCCGCGCATATCAAGTTTTTCATGGCCACCACCGAGCCGCAGAAAATACCGGCCACGATTTTGTCGCGCTGCCAGCGCTTCGATCTGCGCCGTATCCCGGCGGCCCTGTTGATCGAGCGTCTGCGCCTGATTGCCGGATCGGAAGGCGTGACGATCGACGATGACGCCGTCCTGGCCGTGGCGCGCGCGGCGGAAGGGGGCCTGCGCGACGCCGAGTCGGCCCTGGACCAGTTGATCTCTTTCCAGGGCAAGGACATTCATGAAGCGGATGTCCTTGCGGTGTTCGGACTGGTTTCGCGTCAGACCCTGGCCACCCTGTCAACCGCCCTGCTCAAGGGCGACATCGCCGGGGTTATTCAACAGGTGGAGGCGCTGGACAAAAACGGCAAGGACATGCAGCGGCTCCTGCAGGAACTTCTCGAACACATCCGCAATCTGCTCGTGTACCTGCAGGCGGGCGGCGGGCTGGCCTCGCTGGATTTAACCCCCGCCCAGGTGGCGGAGTTGAAAGCGCAGGCGGCGTTGACCCAGGTGGACCGGCTGTTGCGCCTCGCGGATATACTGATGGAAACCATGGACCGCCTGCCTTATGCGCTCTCCAAAAAAACATTGCTGGAAACCGCGCTAATACGGTGTTCGCGCGCCGCGGTTGTCGTTTCATTGGATGAAATTTTGCGGCGGATCGAGGAATTGAAGCGCAGCATGGGCGATGGTTGCGCCGCGCCGGAAGCGCAGGTCCGGCCGGCGGCGATTGCCGCAAATTCAAGCGTGGGAATTTCAAAACATAGCGGTTCTAACGAACCGCAGCCACGCCCGTCCGGTGTAGGGGCCGTTCGCGAAAACGGCAAAGTTGCCGAAGGCCTAATCCCCCCCACGGCAAAGTGTGCCGCCCAACCGGAAGCGGCGGCGCCCAGCGGGGACGAGTTGGCGCATTTGACCAAGGTCTGGCCGGAGCTTGTCGAAAAAGTCGGCAAAGCCGTGGCGTTGGCCAAGGGTTGTTTGCTCGATGCGCGGCCGGTGGCCGTCGCGGGCGACCGTGTGACGATCGGCTTTGACCCGGAATTTGCCGCGCATATGGAGCAAGCCGGTCTGCCGCGCACCCGCGCCGCCCTGCAAAAAAACATAGACGACGTGCTGCGCCGAAGCGTCACCGTGGAATTCAAACTGCTGGCCGAACGCCCGGCCGGCACGGAGAAGGAGCCGGCGAAAGCGCTCCAACGCCCGGCCGGCGCGGCGCAAGCGCAGACTGCCAACAAGCCGGCCGTTAAGCCTTCCCTTCAGCAAAAACAGAAATGGTTCAAGGACCCGGCGGTGCAAAAGACGATGGATATGTTCAACGGCGAGATCCAGGAAGTAAGGGAATAGGAATGCAGACCCTCCTTCGCCCGAGCGCTTCGGAGGGCAAGCGCCGGAGGACGGAATAACGGAAAACGGAACGACGAAAAAATTAATATGAAAAACGGAGGATGCAGGCAGATGACGAATATCCTGAAGATGATCAAAGATGCGGCGGGTATGCAGAAAAACATGAAGAAAATGCAGTCCCAACTGCGGTCCAAGACGATCGAGTTTTCGAGCGGCAATGGACTTGTGACCGTCACGGCCCGCGGAGACGCCTCGATTGCCGCAATCCGCATCGATCCCCGCGCCATGGATGCGACCCATCCGGCGGCGTTGGAGAAGTTGGTGTTGACGGCCGTCGAGGGCGCGCTGGAAGCCGCCAAAAAAATGAGCGCCGAAGACATGCGCGCCATGATGTCCGACATGGGCATGCCGAATATTCCAGGATTATGAAGACATTCCCGGCCCTCGATAAAGCGATCGGCTGTTTCGGCAAACTGCCCGGCATCGGCCGCCGTTCGGCGGAGCGCCTGGCCATGAAATTAGTGGGCGATCGGACCGGACTTCTTAAGGACTTGATCGCCGCCTTGCAGGGGGTGGCCGAGCAGCTTGTGTGCTGTTCGCGGTGCGGCGCGTTGACCGCGCGCGACCAGGATCCCTGCCGGTATTGCGCCGATCCCACCCGGGACGGCGCCGTGTTGTGCGTGGTGGAGGAACCCTCCGATGTCCTGCAGATCGAAAACGCGGGGGGGTATCGCGGGCGCTACCATGTGCTCATGGGCAAACTCTCGCCCATGCAGGGTATGGGAACCGATCGACTCCGTCTGGATTCCCTGGCGTCGCGCCTGAAATCGGAGCCGATTCGGGAAGTGATTTTGGCGCTTAATTCGGATGTGGAAAGCGAGGCCACGGCGGCCATGATTCGCGACCTGCTGGCCGGGCGCGCCGTCAAAGTGACGCGTCCGGCCATGGGCATCCCCGCCGGCAGCGGCATCGCCTATTCGGATGCCGTCACCTTGGCGCGCGCCATAGGCGGCAGGCAGCCGTTCTGATAAAGAGTATGGGCGTATGGGAGTTTGAGTGTATGAATTCGACCTTTGAAACCCGTCTGGCCGATGTCCGCCGCCGCATTCAGGCCGCCTGTGAAAGGGTGGGGCGCCGCCCGGAAGATGTGCGCATCCTGGCGGTTTCCAAAACCTGCGCCCCGGATTGCATCCGGGAAGCCGCCGCCGCCGGCCTGATGGATTTCGGCGAAAGCCGTGTGCAGGAAGCCAGGCAGAAAATTCCATTGTGCCCGGACGCCCTGACCTGGCATCTGATCGGGCATCTGCAGACGAATAAGGTCAAGGATGCGGTGAACCTGTTTCACTCGATCCAGGCGGTGGATTCGTTGAAACTGCTTTTGGCGATCGAGGCCGCCGCCGAGGCGGCGGGACGCGCCATGCCGGTTTTTTTGGAAGTCAATGTGTCGGGTGAAAGCAGTAAATTCGGGCTTGCCCCTGGGGTCGTTCCTGACATATTAAAGGCGGCCAACGCTCTGCGGCGGGTGGAAATCAGGGGGGTATTGACCATCCCGCCGTTGGCGGAGGATCCGGAGCGCGCGCGGCCGTTTTTTCGCGCGTTAAGAGAGCACCGCGACCGTTGGCGGCAGGAAACGGGATTTGAATTGCGCGAGTTATCCATGGGTATGTCCCATGATTTCGAGATTGCCGTGGAGGAAGGCGCCACCTGGATTCGGCCGGGCGCCGTCCTGTTCGGGAAAAGGCATTAATGTAGCCGCGGCGGCGCCGCCGTGGCTGTCGGAAGAATCCACGCCCTTACGGGCGCGGTTACCAAGATTGAGATTGCCGCATTAAACTATGAGCGCCTTGTTTTCACCCGAATCGATCCTGACGTTTGTCGGGGCCGGTAATATGGCCGAAGCCCTGGTGCGCGGAATTGTCCGGGCGAAGCTCCTGGCGCCCCAGGGCTTGCGGGTGACGGACACGGACCGGCGTCGTTTGGAGCATTTTCAGGCGGCTTTCGGGATCACGGGGTTTGCGTGTAATGGGGATGGTGTCCGGGGGGCGCGGGTCGTGGTCCTGGCGGTCAAGCCGCAGGTCATGGCGGAGGCCCTGAAAGGTATCGGCGCAGCGCTTGACCCCGCGACGCTGATCGTCAGCATCGCCGCCGGTATTCCCACGCATCGCATCCAGCAGCAGTTGCCCGCCGGTCGGCGGGTTGTGCGCGTGATGCCCAATATGCCCGCCCTGGCGGGGGCCGGCGTCTCGGTGTATTGTCTGGGTTCCCATGCGACCGAAGACGATGCCAAACTGGTGGAAACTTTGTTTCAATCGGTGGGTGTGGCGGTGCGGCTGGATGAAAAGCACCTGGACGCGGTAACCGCCTTGAGCGGCAGCGGGCCGGCTTATGTTTTTTTCCTGGCCGAACTCATGATGCAGGCGGGATCCGAAATGGGGCTTGACCACGCCACGGCTAAAACGCTGACGCTTGGCACGCTCCGCGGCGCGGCGCGTTTGTTGGAGGAAACCGGTCCGGAACCGGAGGAATTACGGCGGCGGGTCACGTCCAAGGGCGGCACCACGGCGGCGGCCTTCGAGGTCCTCGAGGCCGGCCGCGTGAAGGAAACGTTCGTCAACGCCATCCTGGCGGCGCAAAAAAGATCGCGCGAATTCACCAAATGAGCAGGCAAGCATCCATCCGTTTTATCGTCTTGGGATTCGTTCTCGTGACGTTGGGCGCGTTGCCGGCAAGGGCGGCGCCGGACCCGGCCCCGGCGGCAACCGATCGACCTGTCAGCAATGCCGCGGAAAGCGTCATCGACGGGCCTGTCCTGACTGCGACCAATCGGACGGCGCCTGCCGCCACCAATCGCCCGGCCCTCTGGTTCCCGGTCGGGGAGCGGATATTTTATAAAGTCCAGTGGGGCGTTTTGATCGTGGCCGAAACCAAGGTCGCCAGCGAGTATATCGAGGAGGACGGGCGCGAATTGCTGGCCATCCGGGTGACGACCCACACCCGCAGCATCCTGTCCGCGTTTTATCCCGTGGACGATTTCATCGAAAGCGTGGTGGACCCGGTTACTTTCCTGCCGGTCCGCTTCACCAAGCGGCTCAGCGAGGGGCGTTACCGCCTGCATGAAGTCACGACCTTCGATCACAAGGCCCGCATGGCGCATTGGCGGCATCTTTTAAAAAACGACAGCCGCGATTTTGCCATCGATGCGGATACGCGCGACCTGATCAGTTACATGTTTTACATGCGCTCGCAAAAATTCGAGCCCAACAAGCATTACGATTTCCGCGTCATGGCGGATGAAAAACTATACGATCTCCTGGTGGAAACCCGCGATATCGAAACGCTGGATATCGGCAACTATTCGAAAATTCGCGCGTTGAAGATCGATCCCGAGGCCAAGTTCCACGGCTTGTTCGTGCGGGTCGGCAAACTTGAAGTCTGGATTTCGGATGACGATCGCTGTCTGTGCGTGCGCGCCACGGCCCATGCGCCGGTGATCGGCACCATCCGCCTGCTCATCGACCGGGTCGAGGGCCCCGGCGACGATTACTGGACGCATCCGGGCAACCCGAATTTTACGCAAAAAGCGCGCAACTCCGCGGAGGGCCTGAAAAAGTGAAGAACGACATTAAATGGGCGCGATCGCTGGTGGAGCGATTTGCCCGGCAGAAAATCATGGTGGTCGGCGACATGATGCTGGATCGCTACATTTACGGCGTCGTGACCCGTATTTCGCCCGAGGCCCCCGTGCCGGTGGTGCGGGTTGGCGACGAAAAAAACATGCCCGGCGGCGCCGCCAACGTGGCGCGGAATGTGAGCGCCCTGGGTGGGCGGGCATATATGCACGGCGTAGTGGGGCGCGACGCGGCCGGCGCCGATTTGTTGCAGGTCTTGAAAAATGACCGCGTTGGCACCCGTGGCATACTGCGCGCCGCCGGCATTCGCACGACCGTGAAAACGCGCATCCTGGCCGAGCGGCAGCAAATTGTGCGCGTGGATTGGGAAGATCGGCGCCGATTGACGCTTGGGGTCCGAAGCGCTTTCTGCGCCGGGTTGACCCGCGCCATGCGGGGCGTCTCGGGCGTGATCATCGAGGATTACGGCCGTGGCGTTGTCAGCCAGGATGTCGTCGATGCCATTTTGCGCACGGCGCGCCGGCATGCCATTCCCGTGGCGTTGGATCCCAAGGAAAACGACACGCTGCAGTTGACGGGCATAACCGTGGTGAAGCCCAATCGCAAAGAGACGTTTGCGTTGGCCCGCCTGCCGGAAGAACCGCCTTGTGCCGATCCCCTGAAGGATCGCCCGCTGTTGCGGGCGGCCGATATCCTGATGAAAAAATGGCAGCCGGCCTTCCTGCTGGTCACGTTGGGGGCGCAGGGCATGCTGGTTTTTTTCAGGAATCGTCCGCCCCGTCACATGGCCGCCGTGGCGCGCGAAGTGTTCGACATGAGCGGCGCCGGCGACACCGTGATTGCCACCCTGCTGTTGGCGCTCGCCGCCGGCGCGGATTGCGAGGCGGCCGCCGAACTGGCCAATTGCGCCGCCGGTGTTGTCGTCGGCAAGCTGGGCACGGCCACCTGCGACGACCGGGAACTGCTGGATTACGTGGAAATGCTGACCCGCGCCGGCGTGAAAACATTCCGCCGGTCATAATATCGCCGCGCGTTTTGTTGCCATGGGGGCATTGACAACTCCTGTCCCGGGTATAACATACGGGGTAGGCAACCAGGTGCGCGAGGGTCTGTCATACAGGCGCGCGATATGAGTTGGGCCGCCAAAGGCGGCAATTGTTCGTGTGGTGACGCCGTGGCTGTCGGAGGAATCCACGCCCTCACGGGCGCGGCTACAAAGATTAAGTCTCTATGCATCAAGGAGGAGTCGTTATGCAGCGTTTTATTTGCGATGTCTGCGGCTATATATACGATCCCAAACTGGGCGATCCGGAGCACGGCGTAAAACCCGGGACACCGTTCGATCAGGTGCCGGCCGACTGGGTCTGCCCGGAATGCGGCGTCGGCAAGGACCAGTTTTCGCCGGAACAATAAGAAATTGAGTGAGTTAGTGAGTCAGTGATTTAGCGATTTGAGAAGAAACGAGAAGAAACGAGAAGAAATTTGGTAATTGAGCGAGTCAGAGATTGAGTGATTGAAGAGTGATTTTGATAAATCAATGAATCGCTGAATCAATGAATCAATGAATCGCTGAATCAATGAATCGCTTAATTTCTTCAAGGGGGAGGATGTTATGGAATTCAAGGGCAGTAAGACGGAGCGGAATGTATTGACGGCATTCGCGGGCGAATCGCAGGCGCGCAATCGTTATACGTATTTTGCCGGCCAGGCGCGCAAGGAAGGCTTTATCCAGATCGCCGACGTGTTTGAGGAAACCGCCAACCAGGAACGCGAACACGCCCACCGGCTGTTCAAGCTCCTGCAGGGCGGGACGGTGAAAATCGAAGGCTCGTTCCCGGCGGGCGTGGTGGGCACGACTTTGCAGAATTTGAAAGCGGGCGCCGCCGGCGAACTCTACGAGTGGTCGGAAATGTACCCGGGCTTTGCCGCGATCGCCCGCGCGGAAGGCTTCGAGCCGATCGCCAAAGTCTTCGATTCCCTGGTGGTGGCCGAGCGCCAGCACGAAAAGCGCTATCTGGGCTTCGCGGCCAATGTGGAAAACGGCACAGTCTTTAAAAAAGACAAGGAAGTCGTGTGGCGTTGCCGCAACTGCGGTTATCTGCATAAAGGCAAAGAGGCGCCCCAGGCCTGCCCGGCCTGCGCCCATCCCCAGGCCCACTTCGAACTGCTGGCGGAGAATTGGTGAAACACAAGGAGGCGCTTCATGCTTAATCGTAAAATGACGGAGGCCCTCAACGGCCAGATGAGCAACGAGTTCTATTCGGCCTACCTTTACCTTGCGATGTCGGCGGCTTCCGCCGCCATGGGGCTGAAGGGCGCGGCCAACTGGTTCATGGTCCAGTACCAGGAGGAAATGGTCCATTTTCTGAAGTTCTATAACTATGTCATCAGCCAGGGCGGCGCGGTCGCGTTGGCGGCAGTCAAGGCCCCGCCCTCGACCTTTAACTCGCTCTTGGATATGTTCGAGCAAACCCTCAAGCACGAGCAATTCATCACGAAATGCATTAACGAGTTGTCGGACCTGGCCCTCAAGGAAAAAGACCACGCCAGCGCCGTCCTTCTGCAGTGGTACGTGACCGAGCAGGTCGAGGAGGAAGCCAACGACAACGACGTGCTGGCGCGCCTGCGCCTGGTGGGCAAGGACGGCAACGGCCTGTTCATGCTCGACAAGGACCTGGCGGCGCGCGTTTTCGTGCCGCCGCCCGCAACGGCCGCCGGAGGCGCTCCCGCCGCGTAAAGGCTGTGAAAAAATCCGCATTGGCCGGACGAGACCGGCTGCGGAACGCGAGCCTTCCGTCTCGCGGCTACAGATGCACTATTCGACTCACTACTATCGGGCGTAAATAAGATGACGTACGGGCGCAAGTATTTAGCGCTAATCGGACTGCTGGTGTTGTCATCCGCGGTCATGGCGGTTGACCCGTTCCATGTATCCATTCAGCTGGCGCTATCCAATGGCGATGACTTGGTATTGTCTGTGCAGGTGGAGATCCCGGCCCATCACAAGTTGTATGCCGATCGATTCCGCGTCGAAGTTCCCGCCCCGGCCCGTCTGGTTCCGATCCTCGCGCCGGCGCCGAATAATCAAGCCGATCCATTGAGCGGCGAAAACACGCTCGTTTTCACAAATTCCTTAAAGGCGTTATACGCCGTCGAAAATCTGAACACGAACCCACTGCCGGTCACGGTGCGGTGGCAGGGTTGCAGCGCGACGGTTTGTTTTCTGCCGGCGTCGAAAACATTTCCGGTTTCATGGGATGGAGGCGCATCCTCCGGCAGTGTTCCCGCGGCAATCGGCGAACGCGCGGAATTCACTCCGCCAGCCGATTGGCGCGCGTTGACCAACCGCTTTATGCCGGCCGCTCAGCGTTCCGGGTATCTCCCGGCGCCGGAGTTTCTTTCGTTTCTGGAAGCGGCGCAAGGGCCGGGTAACGCCGCGCCGGAGGCCCCGCTTGACCGCTGGCTAAAGCGATCGCTGTGGCTCTCGATCCTGCTCGTGCTTGCGGGTGGACTGGCCTTGAACCTGACGCCCTGCGTCTTGCCGATGATTCCCATCAACCTGGCGATTATCGGCGCCGGGACCGGGAACCAGCCGCGCCGGCGCGGGGCTGTCCTAGGCGCGTTGTATGGAGCAGGCATGGCCGTCTCTTACGGCATCCTGGGCCTGCTGGTCGTGCTGACCGGCGCGAAGTTCGGCGCGTTAAATGCGTCACCCTGGTTTAATTTGAGTGTCGCCCTGCTGTTTGCGGTCCTGGCGCTGGCCATGTTCGGCGTCTTTACGATCGATTTTTCCAGGTTCCAGGGCCGTTTCAACATGGGCGACGGTAACAACCGCTGTGGCGGCAACAGCCGCTGGGGCGGCGCGCTGGTGATTGTCGTCATGGGCGCGCTGGCCGCGATCCTGTCGGGCGCCTGTGTGGCGCCGGTGGTGCTCTCGGTGCTCCTGCTGTCGGCCGGCCTGTATGCCCAAGGGCACGGCGCCGCCCTGCTGTTGCCGTTCATTCTCGGCATAGGCATGGCCATGCCATGGCCGCTGGCCGGCGCGGGTCTGGCCTGGCTGCCCAAGCCGGGCCGCTGGATGGAACGCATCAAGCATGGGTTCGGCGTCCTGATCCTGTTGGCCGCCGTCTATTACGCCTATACGGGACTGACGCTGCTGCGGCCGTCGTCCAGCGGCGCCCGCGCGGGCTGGCTGAGCAGCCTGCCGGAAGCGCTGGCCCGGGCGGACCGGGAACAAAAACCGGTCTTCATCGATTTCTGGGCCTCGTGGTGTAAAAATTGCCAGGCCATGGACGCGACGACTTTTCGGAACGCCGAAGTGCGGAAAAGTCTGGAGGGGTTTGTCAAAGTCATGGTCCAAGCCGAGCATCCCAATCAGTCGCCCGATCGGGAGACATTGGACGCATTTGGCGTGATCGGATTGCCGACGTATGTTGTGTTCAAGCCCAAGCGATGAAGCGCTTGAAAACCAAACGCAAAAAGCATCCCTGTTCCGACTGCCGCGTCTGCCAGTGGTGCGCGGATGCGCGGTGCGCCGTCTGCCGGGGCCGGACAAAACACAAGCAAATTCTCAATGCAAACCAAAATATTCCAGAACACGGACGATTTGACGGCGGCGCTGGTCGAGCTGTTGGCGCGTCATTTTAAATTGGCGCTGCCGATGCCGCACGCGGTGCTGTTGCCCGGCGGGCGCACTCCCCGGAGGGCCTATTTCCAGATGACGCAACAGCCCCGTCCTGTGGATGAGAACACGTGTTTCCTGCTGAGCGACGAGCGCTTGGCGCCGATCCGCTCGCCGGAAAGCAATTACGGGCAGTTGCGGCCGATGCTCAAGGCCTTGCGCATTCCGGCCGCGCACATCCTGCGGGTCGATCCCCGTCAAACTCCGGCGTTGGCCGCCCGGCATTATGACCGCGACCTGCGCGCATTTTTCGAACGGAAAGGGCGGATTACATTGGGCGTGCTTGGCCTGGGCGCCGATGGCCACACGGCCTCGTTGTTCTCGATGCAGGATGTCGCGCGCGGCCGCGGCGCGTATGCGATCGCAGTGCCACGCCGCCCAGGGCCGAATCGCGTCAGCGTGACCCCCGACTTGCTGGCCAAAGCCGAGTGTATTGTGTTTGTCGCCGCCGGAGCGGAAAAACGGCTGATTGTGGAACGCATGCGCGTGGCGGGCGTCACCCTGCCGGCCGGGTTGGCCGTGGCTGGCGTGGCCGATGTACAGGTCTGGTTTGCCGAAACCGGCGAGGGCGGTTGAAATATCTTGATCTAATAGGAAATTGCTCTTTCGTAGCCGCGCCGGCCCGCCCGCAACGCTGTGCGTAGCACTGTGGGCAGGTGACGGCGTGGATTCTTCGGCCTGCCCGCCATAGCCCCAGGGCGACGGCGGGCGGCCACGGCGTTACCCAGGCTTCGCTAAGAGCTTCGCCGAGGCACGCCGCCGCGGCTACAAGAGTCCGCTCCGCTTTTGGGGCGATCAGTGCATTCTTACGCCAATCCGAAGCGTTTTTTAAACCGCTGAAACAAACTGACCTTGAGTGTTTCCGGATCGATCTTGTTGCGGGCCAAATCGGCATTGGCTTTGCAGCGCTTGCCGAAGATCTCTTCGATTTGACGCAGAACGGCCGGCTCGGTTTCGATGAGAATTTTGAAGGCGCTGCGATCGATTTCCAGCAGTGTGCCGCGCGTGGCGGCCTCGACCTGCGCCGCGCGTTTCTCGCCGGTCAGCAAGGACATCTCGCCGAAGAAATCGCCCTTGTGCAGGACGGCGGCGATCCCGCAATCCTTCATCACGTTAAAATCGCCGGCCATGATAAAAAACATGGAATCGCCCGGTTCCTGATCGTGGACCACCACGTGACCCGGCGCGACCGTATGGGTCAGGCCGAAGCGGGCCAGGTGTTCCAGCCCTTCCGCGCTGACTCCCGCGAACAGCGGCAGACTGCCGAGCAGTCGGACGGGTTCGCTCAAGTCGGCCTGGGCGGCGGGCGGTTTCATGATTACCGTGCGGATCGGGTAGGGAATTTCGATGGCATGTTTTTTGAACTGGTACCAGATCGCCGAGAAGACCTCGTCCCTGACCTTGCGATATGCGCCGGGGTCGGCGATCATATATTCGATCCGGTAAGTAATGCTGGAATCCCCGCACTCGTGGAACAAAACGGCGCTATTGTCTTTTTGGACAATGTGCGGATTGGCTTTAAGAATGGCCAGGACCGCCTGCTTGACCTTGACGGGCGGGACTTCATAACTGACCCCGATGGCGATGAATTCCTTGACCACCGGCGTGGGCTTGCTGTAATTGACCACTTTGTCGGTGGAAATCTTGTTGTTGGGAATGATCATGTAAATTTTATCGGCGGTCTCGATCTTCGTGTAGCGCCAGTTCATTTCGCGCACCTGGGCGCGATGGCCGTCAACCTCGATCCAGTCGCCAAGATCGAAGGGTTTCTCGGTCTGGATGATCAGGCCGGCGATGAAATTGCCGATGGTGTCCTGCATGGAAAGCCCGATGATCGCCGTCAGAATGGCCGAAGGGGTCAGGATCGCCGCCAGATTGACGCCCAGCACCAGGCGCAGGAATAGCAGGGTGAAGATCGCGACAATCAGCACTGTGGTCAAATCGCGGATAATGCGGGCCACGAATACGCGGCGGCGCTCCAGGAATTGCCCGATATAAAGTTTGACGACCACCTGCGCCGTGAGCAAGGCCAGCAGGACCAGTTCCAGGGCCTTCAGCCACGGCGCCAGGAACACGGGGAGCGGCATGCCTGTGCGGATGCCTTCGCAGATCAGGACAAGAACCGCCAGCGGAAAAACCTGGGCCGCGTTGAGCGAGACAAAGCGCATGCGCACCAGGATGCGCAGCACCCCCCAGAGCACAACGAGCGCTCCCAGCGCGATCGCCGGCCAGATCTGCGTATGAATGGACAAAGCCAGGATGGGTTCGATCATAAAATCAATTCCGGCGCCGTTGGTTGACGGCCCTTATTATCCCCGCCCGCCGCAGTCAATCAAGCGAAATTTTGCATCCAGCTTTGTATGGCCAAATCCAATATGGATATGATATAAGACAAGAGGTTGAATTTTAGTTTTTGGGTGGGTGGACAAAACACGGATGAGCGCCGATATATTTAAATACATGGGATTTCCAGAACATAGCGGTTCTAACGAACCGCAGCTACACCAGTTCGGTGCAGGGGCCGTTCGCGAGAACGGCGAAGTTACCGAAGACCTATTCCCATACACCATCCGCGAGAGCTTGCGGGCGCGCTGCATTCGGCTCCTGGTGACGCCGCGGAGCGGACTGGAGGTCGTTGTGCCGCGGGGCTGCAGTCATGCCAGGATTCCGCCGATTCTCGATAGGAAACAGCGCTGGATTCGATCGGCTCTGGAACGGGTCGCGAAGCACCAGGCGCTCTTTCCGCCGGCGCCGGTATGGCGGGTTCCGGAGCGCATTGAGTTCCCAGCCATCCAACGAGCCTGGCGGATCGAAATTCATCCGGAAGAAACCTTGCGGGTGACGGTGATGGAACACGGCGAGGATTTGCTCCAGGTGCGCGGCAACGTGGGAGCGGCGACTGACTGTCAGGCAACCGCCGGTCAGGCGATTGTCTGGCGCGCCGTGTTGCGGCGCTGGTTGCTGCGCCAGGGCCATAAACACCTGGTGCCCATGCTCCATGAAATCAGCCGGGCGACGGGCTGGTCCTTCGACCGCGCCGGCGTGCGCTGCCAGCGCACACGCTGGGGCAGCTGTTCCAGGCGCAAATCGGTCAGCCTGAATGCCAAGCTCCTGTTTCTGGATCCCGCCCTCGTCCGCTACGTCATGATCCATGAGCTTTGTCATACCAGGGAAATGAACCATGCCCCGCGCTTCTGGCGTTTGGTTCAAACCGAGTGCCCCGATTTCCGCGCGCTCAATAAAACCCTGCGGCAGGCTTGGAACACCGTGCCGGCCTGGGTCGGGAATGAATGATGGTCAATGGATAATGGTTGATGGTTGATGAATCGAGCATCGGGGGATCGAGCCGAACATGGCCAAATATGCAAACCCGCGGCGCCGGCGCGAAGATCCGGTGCGTTGGATGGTTGACCGCGAGCGGTTCCAACTGCCCGATGCGGAACCGCCGGCGGCGGAGCCCGAAGTGGCGATTCATGACATCGTCAAGGACATTTTCAAGAGCATCGATGTCCGCCGTCAGCCCGCCCTGCTCGAGCAAATCCGGGAAGCCTGGCGCGAGCTGGCCGGGCCGGGCGCGGCCACCCATGCGCGGCCGGGCTATCTGGACCGCCAGACACTGGTGATTTTCGTGGACAGCGCCGTCTGGTTGGACGAGCTGGCGCGTTACGAGCGCGCCGGGATATTGGCCCGGCTTCAACAGCGCTTTGGCGCGGAATCCATCAAGGCCTTGCGGCTCCAGGCCGATCCGGAGGATCGCCGCAAAGCGGCAAGTTAGGCCCCGCAAAGCGGGGCGGACTCTTGTAGCCGCGGCGGCGTGCCTCGGCGAAGCTCTTAGCGAAGCCTGGGTGACGCCGTGGCTTGCCGAAGAATCCACGCCCTCACGGGCGCGGCTACGAAAGAGCAATTTTCTATTTTTCTTGCAACGGCGGCATTCATAAAGGAACATAACCGGGCTAAGCGCGTTCAGCGCTTGTCAACGAACGAAGAACCAAGAACGAAGAACCAAGAACGGAAGAAGCCATGATTAAAGTCAAAATTATCGGCGCGGGCGGATACGGCGGGGTCGGGATCATCGAACTGCTGCTGGGCCATCCGGAGGCGAAGATCGCCTGTCTGGTGGATGTCGAAAGCGTTGGTCAGCCCATCAGCAGCCTCTATCCGCATTTGACCGGATTTTGCGATTTGCCGATCACGGCGGCTTCGGACGCGAAGTCCCGCGAGCCGGTGGACGTCACGTTCATGGCCACCCCGGACGGGGTCGGCATGAAACTGGCCCCCGCGGAACTGGCCGCCGGCGCCAAGGTCATCGATTACAGCGGCGACTTCCGTTTCAACACCCCCGAAAGTTACGCCGATTACGCCTCGCGGATCGGCAAGGACCCGAAGCATGCCTCGCCGCAGTTGTTGGCCGAGGCGGTCTATGGCCTGGCGGAACTGCATCGGCCGGCCTTGACCGGCAAAACCCGGGTCGTGGGCAACCCGGGTTGTTTCGCCGTCAGTTGCATCCTGGGCCTGGCGCCGGCCGTCAAAGGCGGCCTCGTGCGGCGCGAGAGCCTGATTTGCGATTGCAAGACGGGGGTTTCCGGGGCCGGCAAGAAACCCAGCGCTGGTTTTCATTATCCGGCGCGCTACGATCACATGAATGCCTATAAGCTGGCGGGCCACCAGCATGTCTGTGAAATCGAGCGCGAATTGGGCCTGCAATCCGGCCAGACCCTGCGGGTCGCATTCACGGCCCAGGTTGTGCCGGTCTGCCGTGGCATCATGTCCTCGCTCTATGGCGAGCTGATGCCCGGCGTGAAGCCCTCGGACGTGCAGGCGGCCTACCGCTCCTTCTATCCGGCCGGCGGGTTCGTGCGCCTGTTCGATCGCGAGGCCGGCATCGGCAGCGCCCATGTGCGGGGCACCAATTATTGCAACTTGATTGTGGACGTGGATGAGCGCACCAACAAATTGCGGGTGATTTCGCATATCGACAACCTCTTGAAAGGCCAGGCCGGTTCCGCGCTGCAGAACATGAACCTGATCTTCGGCCTGCCGGAAAAGACCGGCCTCAACCAGCCGGGCAAATACCCTTGAAGCCATTGCGGATTTTTGATTTATGATTTCTGACCTGCCTGCAGCGCTATGCGCAGCATTGCGGGCAGGTTGCGGATTGAAGGAATCGGCAAAACCTTGGGGCGAATGGCTGGAAGTCAAATATCCGTGTTGCTGTTTTGGGACGCGTAGTATGGAAAAGTTTGTTTCAGCAATCCGCAATCAGCAATCCGCAATCAGAAATTCCTACCATTTGGTCGGCCTGGCGGGCGTCGGCATGAGCGCCCTGGCGCAGGTCTTGCTGGAGCAGGGCTGCCGGGTTTCCGGTTCCGACCGGTATTTGGATGCGGGCCGACCCATGGATGTGCTGGCGAAATTGCGCGCGGCGGGCGTCGAACTCAGGAGCCAGGACGGGGGCGGGGTGCGAGCGGATTTGACGGGCCTTGTGGCAAGCTCGGCCATCGAAGCGGATAATCCGGATGTCGCCGCGGCGCGGCGGCTGTGCGTTCCGGTTCTACATCGGGCCGAATGCCTGGCGCAGTGGGCAAACGCCAAAACCTGCCTGATTGCCGTCACGGGTACGGCCGGCAAGACCACCGTGACCGGCCTGATCGGATGGGCGCTGACCGAACTTGGCGCCGATCCCACCGTGGTCAACGGCGGGGCGCTTCTTGACTGGGTTGACGAGCGCCGGATCGGGAACGTGCGCCCGGGCCGTTCGGATGTCTGGGTGGTGGAAGTTGACGAAAGCGATCGCTCCCTCTTGCGCTTTCATCCGGACTGGGCGGTAATCACGAACATGTCGAAGGATCATTTCGAGTTGTCGGAAGTCCGGCATTTATTCAAGGCTTTTGCCGGGCAAGTCAAGCGCGGGGTGGTGGGCTGTTACGGCGCCGCCGCGGATGACGAAATTTTAAAAAATTTCAAGCCCGATCTTTCGGCGGCGGGCATTTGTTTCGAATATCGCGGCGTGGACTTCAAACTGCCGCTCCTGGGGCGCCATAATGCCGAGAACGCTTTGCAGGCCGTCATGTTGTGCGAACGATTAGGCCATGCTTTGCCTGATATCAGCCGGGCCTTGGCCGGTTTTGGCGGCATTCAGCGGCGCCTGGAACGCTTGGGCGTGGCGCGCGGCGTTACGGTCATCGACGATTATGCGCATAATCCCGCCAAAATCGCGGCCGCCTGGGACGCGCTGGCGCCCTATTACCGGCGCGTTCTGGCCGTATGGCGTCCGCATGGGTTTGCGCCGCTGGCCTTGATGCTGGGCGAACTGGTCCAAACTTTTTGCGCGCGGGCCAAGCCGATGGACCGGGTCTTTATCCTGCCGGTCTATTTCGCCGGCGGCACTGCCCGGCGGGCGGTGACGGCGGACACCCTGGTGAACGCGTTGCGGGAGCGCGGGGTGAACGCGGAATCGGCGGCGACCTATGCCGATCTGCTGGCGCGGCTGAAGAACGAGGCGCAGGCCGGCGACGTGGCGCTATGGATGGGAGCGCGCGACCCGGACTTGGGCGTCTATGCGCGACGCTTCGTGGCGGAGCTTCTGTAATTCTTCGCGGGCCTTGCGGCCGGTATCGGCGGTGTAGCCCAGGAAAATCAGCCCCCCGAACAAACTCCAGACCACCCCTATCAGGTAAAGCATCAAGGAGAGCGGCAGTGACTGTGTAATGCCGATGCCCAGCGCTCCGAAGAGGGCCACGGTAAGTCCTTCGCGAATACCAAGGCCGCCGGGAGTGATCGGCAGGGCCGCGATGGCCAGGATCATCGGAACAACCGTGAGATACGCAATCAGCCCCAGGTGAAGCTGAAAACTCCGCCCCAGGCAGTAACACTCCAGGATCACCAGCAAATGGATGGCCAGCGAAAGCAGCAAGGTTTTAAGCAACACGCCGGTTTTGCGGCGATAAAGGAAGATGGAAACCAGCGTGCGTTTGACGATCGGGCCGACGACAGGATGATTGGTGATGCGCCGCAGGAGCGACCAGTGTTGAAACCGGTGGATGTTGAATAAAACCACCAGGCCGATGGCGGTCAGCAGGTTCATGCCGACCATCAGGAAAGCCGGCGCGTGCGTGACCCAGTGATCGATATAAAAACGCGCGCGCGCGATCAGCATGACAAGCGCAATGAAGTCCAGCAAAACGAGGCCGATCATGCGGTCGATCAGCACGGTGGCGACCGCCTCGGTTTTCTTGTGGTGCGTCTCCTGGGCGGCATAAAACGCGCGGGCCAGATCGCCCCCGGTGGATCCGAACATAAACGCGTTGAAAAACTGGCCGATAAAGAAAACACTGAATGCGCGGCCCCAGGACATGCGCAAACCGCGTCCGTCGAGAATGATTTTCCAGCGGAGCACTCCGACACACAGGCAGATGAAACAAAGCAGGGCACCGCACAAGAGCCAGGGCCAATTGGCCAGGCTTGCGCGCAGGACCGCCAGCAGGCGGTCCAGATCCATGCGTGAAAACAAGTAGACAATAATGCCCACGCCGGCGAAGAGGCGCAAGATGGCGTACAACGCTTTCTTTGAAAATTTCATGCGCGGTGAATCAAGTCGCCGGGGAACACGGCGTTTTTTTCGTGTAGAGCCGACTTTATGTCGGCTATCTTCGGCGCAGAATAGCCGGTGTTCCGCCGGAGGCGGATCCGCCTCCGGCGGAAAAACCGGCTCTACATCGGATTGAAATTCCTATACAAGTTAAGCGCGTAACGTGCGGGTAGCCTCCGCAAGGATATCCCGGAGCGTTGCGCTCATCGGTATTTCCGGCTTCCAGTGCGTGTCCGTCTCAATGCGGGTTGTGTCCAAGATAGGGCGTTCGCCGGCGGGGCGATAGCGCAAGGGGTCCACTTCCACCGTGGGATGCGCGCCGCTCAGGTCGCACAGTTGGTCCAGAATCGCGCGGATGGTGGTGACGCGGTGGGAGCAGAGATTATAAGCCCGCCCCGGCCGGCCGTGTTCCAGCAGGAGGCGATAGGCTCGAACCACGTCGCGCACATCGCTGAAGTCGCGGCGGCTGTCCAGGTTGCCTGCCTTGAGAACCGCCGGGGGCGGCATAGTTTGCCCCGCCTGTTCACGGGCGATGGCCGCCAGTTGGGCGGCAAAGGAGGCGACCACAAAATGCGGGGCCTGGCCGGGACCGATATGGTTATAGGGGCGGACGGTCATGACCTTCAGCCCGTGCTGACGCTCATATAGCAGCGCCAACCGATCGGCCGCCGCCTTGGATATGGCATACGGATTGTCCGGATCCAGCAGATCATCTTCCTGCACCGGCCCGGGCCGCGGTCGCAGGCCGTAAACCTCGGCGGAGCTGACCACCAGGATGCGCGCGCCGGGCGAGTGCCGGCGGAAGGCTTCGAGCAAATGGATGGTCCCCAGCAGGTTGATGGAAAAAAGGGCGTCCGGATTACGCCAGCCTTCCGGGACAAAGGAGATGGCGCTTAAATGCACGCAAGCCTCCGGCCGCGTTTGCGCCACCACGGCGTTGACGGCGTCCTTGTCCTGGATGTCGCCGGTATGGATTTCAAGGCCGGATGGGGCGGCCGGCGGAGACGCGAGGTCGAACCCGGACACGGTGTGACCGGCCCGCAGAAGGTCGTGGACCGTATAACGGCCGACAAATCCATTGGCACCTGTAACGAGCACACGCATTGGAAGAAATTCAGTGATTGAGCGATTTAGTGATTGAGCGATTTAAGAACAGGGAAACAGAAAACCATGGAAGAAAATCAGTGATTGAGCGATTTAGTGATTGAGCGATTTAAGAACAGGGAAACATAAAACCATGGAAGAAAATCAGTGATTGAGCGATTTAAGAACAGGGAATCAAGAATTGGAGTTTTTGGCGGTGAGGAGCGATTTTGAAAATATTTTCAATAATTCCGTCGTCTCTGCGACAAGATTTTGCGTTTTATCGTTTTTTACAATTTCAGCTTCGATCAGCAGTTCAAGCCAAAGCAAAGTTTCATCGGTTTCCTCAACAACGGTTCCCATTTTTGAAATGAAGTCTGATTGTGATTTCGATCGACAAACTGCGCGGTAATTGGCTGCTACGGACGTGCCGGAACGCAGTAATTGCCGGCCTATGATGCGAACGACGTCCGATTGGGGCAAAGCGGAATAAAACCGGATAATTTGGACCGCAAACGTTTTTGTGCGGGCCTGTAATGCCCTGGCTTTATCCAAGTTGCTCACAAGCCTCTCTCTCTTAAATCGCTGAATCACTGAATCGCTCAATCGCTCAATCTCTTCAGGTCGGCATCCACCATCATGTCCGCCAGTCCGCCGAAATCCACGCGGGGCTTCCAACCCAAGACCCGGCGGGCCTTGGAACTGTCGCCCAGGAGATGATCGACTTCGGCCGGGCGGATAAATTTCGGGTCGAGGATGACGTAGCGTTTCCAGTCCAATCCGGCGTGCGCGAAAGCCCGTTCGATAAAATCGCGGACGGAGTGCGCCATGCCGGTGGCAACCACGTAATCGTCCGGTTGCGGCTGTTGGAGCATCAGCCACATGGCCTGGACGTAATCGCCGGCGAAGCCCCAATCGCGCTGCGAATCCAGGTTGCCCATGCGCAAGTCGCGTTCCAGACCGAGCTTGATGCGGGCCACGCCGTCGCTGATTTTGCGGGTCACAAATTCGCGTCCGCGGCGCGGGCTTTCATGGTTGAAGAGAATCCCGGAGACGGCAAACAGATTGTAGCTTTCGCGGTAGTTCACCGTGATGTAATGTCCGTAGGCCTTGGCCGCGCCATAGGGGCTGCGCGGATGGAAAGGGGTCAGCTCCGTCTGGGGCACTTCGCGGACTTTGCCGAACATTTCGCTGCTCGAAGCCTGGTAGAACCTGGCCTTGGGGCAGATCTGGCGCATGGCTTCCAGCACGCGCGTGACGCCGATGGCGGTGAACTCGCCCGTCAGCATGGGCTGGTTCCAGGAAGTCGGCACGAACGACATGGCCGCCAGGTTGTAAATTTCGTCCGGCTGGACTTCTTCCATGATTTTGATCAGGGAAAGCTGGTCCAGCAGATCGGCCTGTTTCAAGACCACACGGTCGGTCAGATGGGCAATGCGCTCGAAATTTTCCGTGCTGGCGCGGCGCACCATGCCGTACACCGTGTAGCCTTTTTCCAACAGGAATTCCGCCAAGTACGATCCGTCCTGGCCTGTGATGCCGGTAATCAGTGCTTTCATGGTTTTGGGTTGGAATTTTCCGCCATAGATGGATTTGTCTATGGCATGACAATCTTATTGTAGCCGCGCCCCGCAGGGGCGCATTTTCCCGCCAGCCTGTCCGCCATAGCTATATG
Organism: Kiritimatiellia bacterium; assembly: GCA_041653875.1. Lineage (GTDB taxonomy): Bacteria > Verrucomicrobiota > Kiritimatiellia > JAAZAB01 > JAAZAB01 > VSJD01. Next base: position 22,974 of record JBAZEM010000020.1, on the reverse strand, counting down.
CGACGGCGGGCGGCGGACAAACACAGCGGTTCGGTCGAACCGCAGCCACACTCCTGGCCGAGTTCAGACAGGCCATTCGGTGTAGTGAGCCGTTCGAGAGAACGGCAAAGTTGCCTAAGGCCTAATTTGTGCGGGCGCGCGCCATTTTTTTGCGGCGTCTTTCGCTTGGCTTTTCGAAGTAGCGATGATTGCGGATTTCTTTCATCGTTCCTTCCTTGTCCATCTTTTTCTTCAGGCGCCGCAAGGCCTTGTCGACGTTTTCGCCTCTTTTTAATTTGATTTCAACCACGATGTGTTTACACCCCCTTCGATGGAATTTGCGATTTTTGATTTATGATTTTCGATTGAACGCCCGAATTTTCAGCCGCCGCTTGCGCCGCTGCGCGTCCTTTATAGTCCAAGCGCCTTGTCGGCGTCAACTGCTTTTTCAGGGGTTGTCAGAAATAATAGGCGGTGTTGACCGTGAAAAGAATTTGCTGTTCCCAGGCAGTCACGACGGTCTGTTCCGGTTCGTTCCGGGCATTGAGCTTATAGCCCAGGTCGTAGCCGCGGCCGAAGATGTAGTTGATTCCCACGTTGAGGGCCACGTTCTTGACTTCCCGTCCCACGCTGACGGTCAGGCCGTAAGTATCCACGTTGGAGGCGGCGAAACTTTCGTTTTCATTGACTTCCGGCACCGAGGAGAACCCGGTGTAAAAGCCGGCCCGCACCGGATATATTTTTTGGACATAGTATTCCCCGCCGAGGTTCAGATCCAGCACGCTTGTCCGCGCGATGCGCGCATATTTTTCCTCGCCCAGGGCTTGCCATTGCTGGAGGTTGTAGCTCGTCGGCAGGTGGTAGGTCAGGTCCAGGCCAAAGGCGTAGTCGCCTTGAATCTGGCGGCCGACGCCGATGGCGATTTTGGCCGGCTGTTGGTTGTCTGTTTTGACGTCGTCCGTGTAATAGAAGTTGTTCGACACGACGCTGCCGCCCAGAATGTGCTCCATGGTTTTGCCGCTGTCGTAAATATGCCCGCTGGGCGGCTGAAGGGTCAGGCCGATGTTCCAGTCGCGGCCGGGACGGTATTGCAGGCCCAGCACCGCCGCCAGGGCGACGTCGTTGAATTTGCGGCCGCGCGCGTAAGAAGCGTCGTAATCCTCGTAAAACAAACTGACATATTCGTTGTAAGAGCGGTAAATGCCGAAGAGCGATGCGCCCAGCGACAGGTTCGGCGCCAGCTTATAGGCGGCCGATGGCCCGACCCAGATGGTTTGGTCATCCGTGTTGAATTGGTAAAGATGCTGGTTGGCGTTATAAGCCACAATTTCATTGAAGGAAGAGCGGTCCGGCACCAGGGCCGAAAAGGCCAGGGACAACTCGGGGCCGTATTTCCAGATGCCTCCCATGGTGGAGGGGATGGTCACGAAGGAGTCGCCTTGCACGTTTTCGCCGGGGAACAGGCCGTTTTCAATATGGTACAGTTGGAATCCGTAGAGGTTGGCCGAGAGCGATATCGTGCTGGCTTTAACCTGGGTCAACCCCGCCGGGTTGTAATAACAGGCGTCCACGGAGTCGGCAATGGACACCACGGCGCCGCCCATGCCGGCCGCGCGGTCACCCACGATGTAAGTCTGATATTTGCTGTCGGTGGCCCAAGCCGCCGCGACCAGACTCAGCCCAGCCAGCAATATCCATAACGTTATTCGCGTTGTCATGTGTTTTTATCCTCTCCCTTCGCCTTAGATCGCGGATTTGAAATCCGCACTCATAAATCCGAAATCCGCAATTCTTCAACCACTCAATCGCTGAATCTCTAAATTTCTTCAGGTGTAGTCGGCTTCCGCGGGTTCCTCCACGGTGGCCAACAATTTTTTGACCAGGTCCATCGAGGTCAGACCCTCGGAATCGGCGGCGAAATTTGTGTAGATCCGATGTTTCAGCACGGGAATCGCCGCGGTTTTAATGTCGTTGCAACTGACGTGAATCCGTCCGCCCATGACGGCCTGGGCCTTGGCGGCCAGAATTAAGAACTGGCCGGCCCGCGGTCCCGCGCCGATGTGCGCGTACTCCTTGATGAAATCCGGCGACTTCTCGTTTCCAGGCCTGGTGGCGCGCACCAGGCGGATCGCGTATTTGATCACATGCTCGGATACCGGGATCTTGCGCACGACCTGCTGGAGCTGCACCACCTGCTGCTTGGTCAGGACTTTTTGCGGCTGGGAAGTCTGCGCCACGGTCGTCGAGCGGATAATGGTTTCCTCTTCGTGTTCGAGCGGATAGTCCACCCAGATGTTGAACATGAAGCGGTCCATCTGGGCCTCGGGCAGGGGATAGGTGCCTTCCTGCTCGATGGGGTTTTGGGTCGCCAACACGAAAAAAGGCGCATCGAGGGTATAGGTCGTGTTTCCGACCGTGACGCGCTTTTCCTGCATGGCTTCCAGCAGGGCCGCCTGGGTCTTGGGCGGGGTGCGGTTAATTTCGTCCGCCAGCAGAAGGTTGCAGAAAATCGGGCCGCGCATGAAGCGAAAATCCTTTTCGTTTGTGGTCCGGTTGGTCTCCAGCACTTCGGTGCCGGTGATGTCCGTCGGCATCAGGTCGGGCGTGAATTGAATGCGCTTGAAATCCATGTCCAGGACCTTGGCGATTGTGCTGACCATCAGGGTCTTGGCCATGCCGGGCATTCCGACCAGCAGGGCATGCCCGCCGGCGATCATGCACATGAGCACCTGATCCAGCACTTCGCGCTGGCCGACAATTACCTTGCCCGTTTCCTGGCGGATGGCATCCATGTGCCGGCTCATCTGCTCGACCAGCGCCAGGTCGTCCGCCGTGGCCGCGGGCGGGGGCTTGGCCGCCGCCGGCGCGCCGGCTTTCGTCTGCGGCGCCGGTTCCGCGCGCCCGTCGGCCTGGAAGCGGATCTGGACAGCGCCAATTTCAATCAGATCGTTGTCGCGCAGGGTCACCGTGGAAATCGGCTGGCGGTTGACTAATGTGCCGTTCGTGCTTTTCAGATCGGCCAGCATCCATTCGCCCTTGTCCCGGTAGAGCCGCGCATGATGGGAAGAGGCGTGGGTGCCGCCCAGGATCAGATCGCAATCGTCTTGCCGCCCGATCACGAGATCGGCATCATGCAGGTCGATCGTATTAGTGTTCTTGGCGCCGTCGGTAAGCGTGATTTTGGCCATAAACGATAACTCCTTGCTGTGTTTGGTTCTATGTAAGCGGTGACTGGCTCCAAGTCATTGACGGCGTTCATTCCTTGGATGCGGATATGCCGTTCGCCGGGTTCAATTCCCCCAGGTCCTTCTCCGTATCCACCACCCGGATGCCGCCCAGAATTGGCGAATAACAATGAAGCAGAAAACCGCGCTTATCCTTGGGTCCCACGATCGTGCGCAAAATCTCCCGCGTCATCGTCAATTGCCAGCCGATTTCCCCGACGTCCTCCGTGAGCGCCAGCTTGAGACTGCGTATCTGAATGTCGGATGCCGGCGTGCCCGCGGAAGTGTCTATCGGGCCGTAATACCCCCGCGTGATATTGTTGCTACCGCCGGATGCGGCGCCCGGTGCGATCGGATCGATTATGCGCATCTCCTGCAGAACAGCGCGCGCCTTGCCGTCACGGCCGGATGTGCCTTCGCAACGATGTATTTTCTTGGCGTTGAAAAACGGGACGGATTTTTCGATCGCGTCGGAAATGAACTGACGATCCCGGTCGGTCAGCGCATCCGGGTCGCGCGCCAGCCGGCAGCCTTCGTAAAAACGGTCGGACGCCACCAGCACCAGGTCATAACTCGCCGCCGGCAGTCCGGTGAATTGGATTTCTTTGCCGTCCTCCGAAACCGAGCCCTTATAAACCAGTTTTGGGTTGCCGTTGTCGATCGCAAATGCGTGTTGGACCGGATTGGCGGAGGCCGCCAGGGTGGCGCGGATGCCGCCGGACGCGGCGGGGTCGCTCTTGGTGTACAGATGGCTGTCCGTGTATTTGAGGGCCAGGAGCGATGGCAACGGAAGCAGGAGCGTGAACGCTAAAATCGTCAACAAGTTGGGCCCCGCAAAGCGGGGTAACTTTTTCATAACGCCCGGTGAGGGCGCCGGGCCTGCGCCGTTTTTGTAGGCCGGGTCCCCTGACCCGGCGGGATTGTCCGCCGGAGGAGGATCCGCCAAAGGCGGAAAATTCTTATGTATCAAGACACTCTTCATAGGTTGCTCTCCATGCTCAAGGTTTTATTTGCGCCGCCGGCTTCTTCCTGATGCCCAGCGTCGTGTTCGTGCCGAACAGACTGGCCAGTCCGGCGGCATCGACTTTTTCGGATGTCGTCCAATCCCGCGACCAGGCATCCACATCCACCGTCAATTTGCCGTCTTCCGCGGCCGCGGTCAGCAAGCCCTTGACCTCTTCAGCCAACGGATGATTGGGCAGGCGCTTGACGATCAGCGCGCCCAGTTCGCGCGCCTCTTTGTCGCGGTCCAACTGGGTCAGGCAATACAATTCCATTTTCATGACCTGCGGCAGGGTGTTGCTCAAGTCCACAGACTGCCGGTAAGTCATCAGAATTTTCCGGGCCCGCTTGAACTGCTTGAGCGCCATGTAATACTCGGCTTCGGCCAGCGGGAAATCGCCGGCCAGTTTATTCAACGGTAATTCCAGCTCCCATTGGTCCAGTGTTTTCCGGGCGTCGCCGTAATCCGCTTGGCCGATCAAGTCACGGACGGTTGCATAAAAGGACGACTCGCGCACGGCGGCGACTTTCCAGGCGTCGATGGCCGGGGGTGTGTCGGCCGCTACCGATGAAACCGATGGCAACTTTTCTTTGTCGGACGGTTGATTGGCGCTCTTTTTCGTTGCCGCGCCGGCCGGCGGGCGCGCGGTTTTTTTATCCGCCGGCCCGGCCGTCTTGCCGTTCGGCGGCTTGGTTTCGACTTTGGCGCCGGCGGGGGGGCGATTGGATATGGCGGCTGTCAGGGGGACACTGGCGGCGGTCGTGCGCCAGCCTAATTCCTGGGCCTGGGCATAAAAGCGCAGGGCCAGATCCTGGTGTCCAGCGAACAATTCCACGTCGCCCATGCGGATCATGGCCAGTTCGCTTTGTTGTTGTCCTTTCGCCGCGTCGGCAAATGCTTTCGCCGCCAAGCGGGCCTGGGCAAGATTATCGGCCTCGAAAATATAGAACTCCACCCGGCGCGCTTTCCATTCCCCAAGGCGCGCTGGGTCTTTTTCGTCCTTCTCGAAGCGGTCCAGCCAGGCGGCCGTCAATTTCTGGTCCGCCTGACGAAGCGCCGTGAAAAAGGCGTCCTCCAAAAGCCAGCGTCGCGTGTTGTCCTGGTTCAAAATGTCCGGATGCGAACGCTCGAACAGTTCGCTCAGCAGGGCGTACCCGGTTTGGGCGTCCAAAACGCCCATAAAGCCCTCCCAGAGTGTTGCATTCCACAGTTCACAGGGCCGCTTGCCGGCGGGGGTGGCGCGGCACATGGCCAGGAAGATGTCGCGCACCCTGCTCCGATCCTCCGCCTGGTTGATGGAGAGCTGCGGCGGTTCCTTGGCGGGGTCCATCGATTTCGGGAAAAACAACTTGGAGCAGGTGGATTTGCCGTTGCCGCCCGATATTGTCAGGGTCACGCGCTGGTTGCCCGTGCCGCCATAAAGCCATTCCGCTTGCGGCCCTTTCAGCTTGCGCGCGCCGCCAAAGTCCCACTCGAAGACCGTATTGGTGGGCAGTTGCTCGCCGCCGAAGGCCTCGAATTTGAAGAGGCAAACGGGGCTTTGGCCGGTTTGAACGATCGCCTCCCAGTGCTGGGAGATGACCGCCAGGGGGCCTTGCCGGGAGGCGGCCGACGCCAGCGTTGCCGAACCGGAATGGACAAAATCGGATTCCGTCATCATGCCGGTCACTTTCGGGTTGGGGAAATTCGGATTCTTGGGGTTTTTGGGTTGTGGTTCGCCGGCCTGTTGCCAGCCCAACAGCGATTCCCGGCCGTTCAAGGCCTGCGCAAAATGATAATACTCGATCCGATGAGCGCCGGCGGCAAGGTCGATCCAGGCGCCTTTTTCACCGTGCTTGCCGCCGTCGCGGGTGTGCAGTCCCGGCCAGCTGTAAACCGGCTTGCCGTCGATGGAAAATTCGGAGCCATCCTTGGATACCGTATAAAAATAAGTTTTTCCGGCTCTCTGAACTTGGAACCAGCCGGAATAATAAGAGGAGGTTTGCTCGTCCCGTCCGACTGGGGATATGGTGTGGCCGATTCGTTCCACGAGTGTAAAGTAGATGCCCGGGCCGGCGGGCATTTTTTCGGCCAAGGCATGCGCCTGTTCCAGGCTCGGTGTTCCGCCGTTTCGCACGAAAAGCATGAGGCTGGGACGCAGGGGAGCGGCGGGCTTGGGATATTCCGCGGAAGATGAAACGTAAATCACGGCTCGCTCCGCGGGTGTGTCCTCGAACACGAGCGCCAGGCCCTCATCGGGGTTGTGCCACAGCAGGTTGGCCTTCAGTGGATTGCCGGCGTCGCCCATCACGTCGGCCTTGAGTTTGCCTCTGGGCAAAATGCCGGAGTCAGGCAGGACGGCCACGATGCCGGCCGCCGGCGTCGTCGGGCGGGAGGCGATCCGCACCTCGAAGCGCGCGGCCGCGCCGGCCACGGGCCACGGCTCCTGCGCCCGGACGGCGATTCCGCCGATGAAAATCAAAACCCAAATTATTATGTCCCGGTATTTTTTCATGTTTCTATATGCCGGCGATTTTGATGCGAATCGGCCACGGCGTCACCGCCGCGGATGCGAATAATTTTCCGGGTTTCTTTTCCTGTTTCCGCATTCTTCATTCTGCATTCCGCATTTTTTTTGTCACGGCGCGGCGCTCAGCGATTTGAAATATTCCGACACTAACTCCCGGTAAGCCGCCGGCGCTTCGTCGCGCGCGCCGGCAAGTTGCTCGTCGATCGGCGGCGCCGCCGGCGCGGAGGTGTCCGCCGAGTCCATGGCCGCGCCGCCCAGTTCCGTCTGGGATTTTTTCAAGGCTGTCACGGCGTTGCGCTGGAATTCGCGCACCTGCTGGATGGGAAACCCTTTGGCCATGGCGTTTTCGGCGCGCTGCATCCAGCGGATGGCTTCGTCCAGCGAGCCGGTCCGCACGTGGGCGAGTTCGGAGCGGGCATACAGCGCCTGCGCGTTGCGTTTCAGCATGGCCTGCAGGCCCAGTTCGGATCCCTGCTTGATCTTCGAATCGGAGCGCGGACCAGAGCCGGACATGCCGAGTTCCTCGCCGTAGCCGGAGCCCTTGCCGCCGCCGGTGGCCTTGGCCTGGGAATGACCTTCCTCCTGCACCTGGCCCGATTGCGTGGAATCCTGCGTCATGCGCTTCTCGATGTTCTTGTCGCCCTCGTTGATCTTGCCGGAGCCGGCCGCTGTTTCGCCGTCGGACATGCCCGCCCGGCCCACGTTGCTCCGGCCATCCTGCTCCTTGTGATCGGGGGGCGAGTTGCCCGATTTGCCCTTGGCGGCATAACTGGCCCAATCGTTTTCCATGACCATCCCTCGCTCTCCCAGATCCGCCACGGCCTGGTTGCTGGCGGAGTCGTCGGACTTCTTTTCCAGGTCGGCCTCCTGCTTGGCCAATTCGCCGATGATATCTTCCATTTCGCTGGGCAGGGGGACGAGTGGAATCGGAGGAATTTCCTCCTTGTCGAAGCTTTCCACCAATCCCTTGCGGGTGTCGGCGCCGGGCGACAACCAGACTTCGGCGTCGTCCAAGTTTTTCTTCATGTTTTTCATGGCCTCCAGGGTTCCCAGAACATTGTCGGCCTTTACCGTGCCGGTTTCCTTGATCCTGGATTTGTCGGTGAGTCCCTGTTTTTCGCACTCTTCAAAAACTTGAAAAACGTCCTCCACCAGGTCGTTGCCGACCGGCAGTTCGGGGAAGATTTGCAGGTCGGTGGCGATTTTCATGAGCGAGTCTTTCATCTGCGCGTGCAGTTCCTTGTATTCCTCCTCAAGATCGTCCAGCGGTTTCTTGGATTTGTCCTCCTGCCGCATCGTTTCCCGGATGGCATCCACGCTTTTTGATTCCAGTTCGATGAGCTTGTCCATTTTCTTGCCGGCCTCTTGCAGGGCCTCGCGCACGTCGGCGGCTTTCTGGGTGGCCTCCTGGATCCGCCAGCCGTTGAGTAATTTCTGAAACTCCGTGAGCGCCGCCAGGGCCTGGCTTTGCGGCGGAACGGCCAGGGCCGCCTGCTTGTTCTGAAGGCACTCGGCGGCTTTCAGCATCAGGGCCGCCACCTTGTTGCTTTCGCAGCCGTCGGCAACCTGGGTCAGGAGCTTGCTGAAGGCCGTGTCGCCGGCCGTGAGCGTCGTTGCGTCCTTCCGGCAGGCTTGGATGAACTCCGCCAGGTCGCCGCCCAGGCGGTCCTGCTTGTCCACCAGGGCCGCGCTGAGCTTCGCGGCGTTGGTGACGCCGGCCTTGGTTTGCGCCAGGGCGCTGTCCTGGCCTTTGACTAATTCATCCAGCCGGCCCAGTATGCCGGTGATTTCCTGGTTGCGTTTGACGGTGTCCACGCCGGCTTCCGCGCCGGTCAGGACCCGCAAAATTCGTGTCTCCAGCATGATGGCGCGTTTGGCAAGAACGGATTTTTGGGGAGTTTCCGCCCCCGGGATGCGCGTCAGCACGTCGATAACTTCCGTCATCGCGCCAAGGTACAGTTTGAGCACCGGCTCGGTCAGCGGGCCCAGCGGTTTTTTGGGATTGGCGATCAACTGGCCCGCGATTTTACGGATGAGTTGCTGGGCTTGGGCGGCGTCCTGCCATTCGGCGGGCTTGGCCGCCGGGAGCGTTTCCAGCTTGGTTGTCTTTTCCAGATTTTCGCGCTGGCGTTCAACGATGTCTTTTATTGCCTCGACCATTTTAGAGGCCACGGCCTTTTCTTGAGCGGCAACCTCCCGGAGCGTGCTCCATTCGAATACGATCGGCGCCGACACCGTCCGGTTAGGTCCGCCGCCGCGATTGTCCTCGGCCACGACACGGAAAGCCAGCGGCTCGGCCATGTCGAAGTGGATTCCCGCGCCGTTCCAGTTTGTGGCAAACGCGCGCGCCCCATCCGGCGCCCAGGCCTGGAGCGGTGTGCCGGGCGCGCTGTCGCGCGTCTTGCTTTTTTCCTGGACGGCGATCGTTTCCAGGTGCACGGAAGCTATGCCGTAATCGTCGCTGACTTCCCACTGGATGCGCGGAGCGGCGCCGGCGGTCAGGCGGGTGCGTCCCGTGGGCGCGATGACGCGGATCGCGGGGGGGGCATCCGGAACGATCTCGACTTTTAATGTCGTTTCGGTGGAGGCACCGTGCGCATCGCGGGCCGTAATGACAAGCGGCCGGGCGGACGCCAGCGCGACCTGGCCGCTCCAGGATTGGCCGCGATCGGGCGACTGCAGCGTCAGTGAGTTGGTGATCGTCACGGCGGCGGAAGCAAGCTCGCGGTTGCACTTCAGGTCGAAGGTCAGGATCGAATCCTGGGGGATCTTGGATGTTTCCTTCAGGCCGTCAAAGCGCTGTTTTCCCAGGCGGGTCAGAGCCGGCGGCGTGACCGTGACCTCCAGCCGTGAAAATGCCAGGGGCGGCAAGGCCTGCACGGCAAAACGCGCGGACACGGCGTCACCGACGCGGAAGCGATATTGATAACCGGTGGCGCTGCTGGGAATCTGGTAGGCATGGGTTTCCCCGTCTTTGCCGGTCAATCGTCCTAATTTTATCACACGGCGTTTGTCGTCTGCCGGCCAAAGATCGAGATAGACCATTTGGCCTTTCTTGCCCGACACTTTGCAGGCCAACGCCAGGGCATCGCCTTTGAGAATTACGCTGTTGCCCGGGGTGACGCTGTGGATGATCGCCAGGGTGGCCGGCATGCGCGGTGAAAACGGATTGAGCATGCGCGCCAGGGCATTGTTCCAGGCGCCGCCGACCCAGGCGCCGGTGACGACAAGCGCCAGGAGCGCCAGGAACAGCGCGGCATAGGCGTGCCATTGCGTTTTGCGGTCCCGCAGGGCTTTGACTTTGACGACCGACCAATCGGGCGCATTCCGCTCCATGTATTTTTTTTCCATCGGATCGGGGTCGGCGTGCCGGGAAAATTGAAGCGTGTTGATGAGATGATTGTCCAGCTTCGGAAACGCATGCTCGATCCGCGCCGCCACGCCCTCTGGCGTGCGTTTTTTCCGGAGCGCGGCGATCACAAACACAAGCCCGACCGCGCCGCCGGCGGCCAGCAGGAGCCAGGCCGCCAAGCGGCCCGGGCGCTGATAGCGCAGGAACAGGTCGGAAAGCGTTGCCAGCCACAGGCCGGCCAAGGCGGCCGCGATGAGCAGGACGGCCCGGATCTCCGCCTGCCAGCGGTTCAATCTCCGCCCGATCCGAATTAATTCATGTTGCAGCCCAAGTGGCGACATATCGGATTTCCTGTCAATCTAACGGACCCGTTCCAGTTCGACATCGTCCACGTAAAGAAAGCCGTCGGGGCCGTTTTCGTCATAAACGCCGTAGATGGCGAGAATATGGACAATCAGGAATTGGATTTTATCGAAATTTTCCTGGGCCATTTTGGACATCTTGATGTCGGGATATGTCTGCGAGGCGGTCGTCCAACCCATTTTTGGTGAAATCCCGCCGGTGATTCCACCCTTGGCCGCCCCAAAATAAAGCTGGGTAAAACGGTAGCATTTGCGCAGTTCCTTGAATTCGGGGTTGGCGTGCGGTTTTACGCCCGGCCGCCAGCGATACCCATCCAGCTGGATGCGGCAATCCGGCTTCGTCGTTTTGACGGAAGCCGTCAGCGTATAGCGGGCGCCGGGAGTGAAGGGGATTGGGGCGCTGTCCACCTGCACCCCGGTGTCATATCTATTGCCGATCCGCAAAGAGAGCACATGCTTCTTCGAGCCGTCATTCGTGACGGCCACATAGATGTGATTCGAGACAAACATTCCCTGGCCGGTGTCTGCATAGTTGTATTTCCAGCCGCGCAAGAATTCGTTTGTAGCGTCGAAGTGCCCGTTGATCAGCAGGTTCGAACCCGCCCAGGATGCGGAGGCGGACAGCAAAAAAAATGCAAAATGCAAAATGAAAAATGCAGAATGACGAATACCGGAACGGGCCGGCCGGCATTTATGAAAATGACATAGGGACATATACTTGTAACCTCGTTTTGTGAATTATTTGCTTTTGCGGCGAATTGCCTTCCGCATTTTGCATTTTGCATTTTGCATTTAAATCATGCCATGTTCCGCATCTTTCTAAACAACCATTCTAAGCTGAGTAATCCGATCAAACAAGCCAAAACGGGGATGTTGTTCCAGAGCGAGAGATAGTTGACGCGCTCCTCCTCGCTTGGCGGGATGGCGATTTCGGAAAGCACCTTGCTGACTTCTTCCGGCTCGCAAAAGCGGCCCTTGCCGGCCTCGGCCAGGGCCTTTAACACGCCGCTATTGGCCGCGCGCGGCACGGTCTCCGGCGTGAAGGTTTGGACAAAGAACGAGAACGGCGCGGAAGCGATTTTCTGGCCGTTGACTTCACAGGATGCCACGGCATTGTGCAGGCCGGATTTCTGGGGGGTCAGGCTTGCGCTGTAACCGGGATATTTCTTGCCCGTTGTGGTGGTGACGTCCTGCTGGGTCATTCGCAATGGGATGTTGCGGCCGTCCGGCTCCTGCACCGCGCAGGTCACGACCAGGTCCCTGGGCGCAACATTGGCCGGCATTGTAAGCCGCGCCTTCAGGTCGATGGGCTCGCCAATGTAAACTTTATCCGCGTCGGCGGCCAGATCCAGTTGATACACATTCACGTCCGTCTCGGTCGGGGAGAGCCACGCCATCAAAGGGGTCCAGAGGCGCTGGTAATAATTGATTTTACCCGGGGCCAATTGCCAGCGCCAAAGCGAGTCGCTCAGGATGGCCGCCACTTTGCCCTGGCCGTATTTCTGGACCACCAGCGCCGGTTGGCGTCCGCCGGGCGCCTCGGCAACGACCAGCGTCGTCGCCCCGGGCGAGATGGCGCCGCCCGTAAATATGGAAAGCACCGGCGGGATCTTGCTCCAGGCGGCGGCATCTTCCGTTGTAAAGATCGGGTGGGCCCGGCCTTCGCCGGTTAACGCCAGGGACACCTGTTTTTCCTGAAGGTTCAGTTGTTCGGCGGCCTTGACGGGCAGGAGTTTGTTGAGCGGGCTGGCCAAGAGACCCTGGGCGCCCCAGGCCTTGGGACCGCCGAGGATCATGAGACTGCCGCCGTTCTCGACAAACTTGCCCAGGGCTTCGGCCCGCTCCTTGCCCAGTTCGGCGGCGTCCAGGTCGCCCAGCACCACAATCTTGTAATTCAACAACTGCTGTTCGTTCAGATCGGGCGAGGCGGCGCCCGCCGCCCCGTAACTTAGAAACTTGCCGCCCGGTCCGCGCACGAAACAGACCGGCGTGATGTCCTTGAGTCCTTTCAGCACGCGCACGAGGTACTTGGATTCCCAGCGCGGCACGCCCTCGATGTAGAGCAGGCGGTTCTTGGAGTCGATGACCTGTACGGTGACGGCAAAACTATTGTCGTTGGTGCGTGTCTCGCCCTCGACAGGCGGCAGGCGCAGGGTATAGGTGAAAAGGCCGGTGGCCGGATGTGTCAAGCGGAAGGTCAATTCGCGCTGGCTGCCTTCATCCGGGATATCCACCGGGGCGGTGTCGATCAATTTGTCGTTTTCGTAAAGCCCGGCATCCACGACGCGGCCCCGGGTTCCCTGGCCGGAAACGCTCGCCTTGAGTTCGGTGTCCCAGCCCACCACCACGCGGCGGGGCGTGTCCAAGGAGTCCACGCGCAAATCCGGCTCGACCTTCCAGAGGTTGGGCGGCTCCAGGCGGACGGTGAAAATCGGGTAGGGGCGCGGTTCGGCGGCCCATTCGTCGTTGGCTTCGTGCGTATCGAGCCCGTCGCTGAGCAGGAGCATGCCGGCGACGGGCTGGCCCCGGTAACGCTCGATCAGCTTGGTCAGCGACTGGTTGAGCAGGGTGCTTTTACCGTCGGGGCTCAAGGCCTGCAGTTCGGCCAACGCTTGGCGCTGGTCCAGTTCGGCGGCAAGCGCGACATAGTCCAGGCCGCACGATCCGGACAGCGTTTCCGTCCAAGGCTGTTTCAGGATTTCCTGGGCGGTTGTCCAACGCGTCTTCATGGTTGTCTTGGACTCGCCGGGCGTCATGGCCATGCTGGCGGATTGGTCGAGAACCACGATAAAACGCGGCTTGCGGACCTCGGTGATGACGCGTTTCAGCGACGGCAGGAACAGGCACCAGCCGAGCAGGGCGATGGTCAACAGCCGCAAGAGGGCCAGTCCCAGTGTGCTTCTGTTGCGCGGCAGATGCCGCCAGAACCCGAAAAGTCCGATGCCCGCGGCAAACGCCAGCGCCGCGGCAATCAGCGCCAAGGATACGGTGTGTTCAACTATTATTTCGCCGGTCATAAGTAAAAAGTATTCGGTGTTCGGTTCTCGGTAATCGGTTCTTGGTTCTTCGTTTTTCCGTTCTCTGCCGTTTGTCTTTTTCCTCATTCAACATTGGGCGTTGGATGTTGGGCGTTTGCTTCTCTTGCTATTTCGCGGCCGTTCCCTTCACGCGCCCGGTCATGTCGATCTTCAATTGTTCCGTCAAGGTGCGGATTTTGCGGCAAGCCCGGTTGGCCAAAAACAGTTCCACAATGCCGAGCAGGAAAGCCAGCCAGAGCAGGGATTCCGCCAGGGGACGTCCAACCCGCAGTTCCTTGACAAGTTGCATCAGGTCTTCCTTGTTCTCGGCCACCTTGATTGACGGAAGTCCGGTCAGCACCGGCACATCCTTGGGAATTATGCGGGTCAGGTCCGATTCCGAACGCATGACATTGACGGCAAAAGCCGGCTCGGGCCGGCCGTCGGCGCCGGTTTGCGCCGTATATATGCCGGGCCGGGTGACGGTCTCGATGCCAAGCGCCTTGTCCCGGCCGGTTTTCGAAGGGCGCAGCTTCACGGGGTGTCCGGTTGGATCGAGCAATTCCGTATCGGCCGGCAGGGCGCCCATGACGTCGGCCAGCGCCAAATTTCGGCCCGTCCAAATAAAGGGTTTGCTTTGCTCCTGGCCGGCGCTGAAACGCACGATCTGATGCACTAACGGCAGAAAAAAAGGCGAGAGCGGCAGATTGCTCCAGCGGCGGTCGGCTGAAACCGAAAAGAAGAGCACACATCCGTTGCCGGCTTTTCGGCGCAAAAGGAAGGGGGTGTCCTTGCCCGCGGTAATAACGACGTCCGACTCGGCGTTCAGTTTGTCCCATTGCAGTTCGCGGGTGGCCGCCACGCTGGGATACGTGCCCGGCGGCGCGTTCATGCCCTGAAAAAGCGCTTCGCCGCGCTTGACCAGACGGAGGTCCTGCCGCTGGGCGTCCGCGCCAAAATCGGCCACCGCCTTCGGTATGCCCGGCAGGCAGTTCCAATTGGCGTAATCGGCCGGGACCGCGCGGTCTCCGGGAAAAACGACCACGACGCCGCCGTGTTGGGCATATTGTTCCAGCGCGATCATGGCCTGCCCCGTCAGGGGCAGGGCGTTGCACAGAAAAACGCAGGCATAGTCGGAGAGCCGGTCGGCGTTAAATGCCTCGGGATCAACGCGCCGGACGTTCATGGCGGTGGGTGTGTCGCCGGGATTGAGGGCGCGCATGAGAAAGAACGCGTCCGGTTCCGTCCCGACGCACAGTACGGGTAGTTTCTCGTGCACGCGCATAAGAAAATAAAAAACATTGTCCAGCGCGACGCCGTCCGGGGAGGTTTCGATCCGCGCCGGGTGCGTGCCCGGGGTGAGCGGCGGCAGGGCGAAGACGCATTGGGCGCCGCTGTCCTTTCCCACGATTACGGAGCGCCGGCTGGCGGCCTGCTCGTCAACGATCAGCGAAACCGCCAGGGTCTGTTCGGGACCGGTATGGCCAAGGGTTATCGCAATCTGGCCGGGTGTGTCCCGCATCAGGAGCGTGGGTTGAAGCTCCAGGTCGAGCGGCGCGGAATTGTCGGGCGCAGATACGCCCAGCAACACCGCGAAAATTGAAATGTCCGTGCCGACCGACTTGGCATTCCAGGGCGGGGCGGAGGTTACCGCCGCGGGTTTGTTGGCCGCATCGGTCCGATTGGTCCGATCGGGCAGGGGATTAAACGATTTCCAAGGCAATTTCTGCCCGTCGGTGACAACAAACAACTCCTTTTCGCGTTTGCCGGATTCTTTTAGCGCGCCGAGGGCCGCCAGGACGGCCGGGCGGAGTTGGGATGTTGTGGTGGCGGGCTCCAGCGCGCGGACTTGCGCCAGGGCCATTTCCAGGTCTTTGGTGGGCTGTTCGATCAGGGGCGTCATGTCGTCGTCCGCCAGGAACAGGCAGACACGGTCGCCGTGGCGCAAGCCTTCGATCAAGGCAACGACGGTGTCCTTGGACTCCGCCCATACCTTTTTTTGGCCGGACATGTAGTCCATGCTGTAAGAGACGTCCCACACGATGGCGACATCGCGTTGGCTGGCGCCGACGAGCTGGCGCAACGATGTGATGCGCAGAATCGGCATGGCAAACGCCAGCGCGAGCAGGATCAAGATCAACGTCCGCAGGAGCCAAAGCAGGATGTTTTCCAGTCGCATGCGGTTGGAGGAGCGTTTCTGGGCGAGTTTCAGAAAGCGCACGGTGCTGAAAGGCACGACCACAATCCGCCGGCGCTGCCACAAATGCAGCGCCAGTGGAATCAACGCGGCGGCCAGCGCCGATAAAAAAAATGGATTGAGAAATGACCACATGGGAAGAAACTCGGCGATTTAGCGATTCAGTGATTGAGCGATTTAAGAACAGAAAAAACAAAAAATCAAACCATGCAAGAAACTCGGCGATTTAGCGATTCAGTGATTGAGCGATTTAAGAACAGAAAAAACAAAAAATCAAACCATGCAAGAAACTCGGCGATTTAGCGATTCAGTGATTGAGCGATTCAAGAACGGAAAATCAAACCATGCAAGAAACTCGGCGATTTAGCGATTCAGTGATTGAGCGATTTAAGAACAGAAAAAACAAAAAATCAAACCATGCAAGAAACTCGGCGGTTAATCGAGCGATTTTAATTTCCGATTCTTTTCGTAAATCTCTGAATCTCTGAATCGCTAAATCACTCAATTTCTTTCGCTATTTCGACAAACGTTTGCGTTCTTCCAGGAATGAGCGCACGAACATGGCCGCATCCTGGTCTGTTCGGGCCAGCCGGTAATCGACATTCATTTCCGCGCATGGCTTGCGGTACTGCTCAAGGAACTCGCCGAACACCTTGCGATAGGCTTCGGCCATGCCGCGCGGGTCGGCCTCGATGGCTTCGCCCGTTTCCAGGTCCACGAACCGGCCGGCCTGCTTGAAATTAAAATCGAGCTCGGCCGGGTCCAGGACATGGAATACAATGACGTCATGATGCTGTTTGCGGAAATGGGCCAGGGCCCGGATGATTTCGGGCGGGTCGTCCAGCAGGTCCGAAAACAGAACGATCAAGGCGCGGCGCCGGACGGCTTCGGCAATCTGGTGCAGGGTCTTGGCCGTCTGGGTGGTGGAGGCCGGTTGGTTTTGGGTCAGCGATGTCAGCAGGTTGTTCAAATGCGCGAACGAATTGCGCGCGCCGGCCTGGCGGTCGATGCGGTCGGAATACAGATAGAGGCCCACCGAATCGCGCGCCTTGACCACGACGTAACCGATGGCGGCGGCCAGCTGGCAGGCATAGCGGTATTTGATCGTCGGTCCGCTGGTGAAGCCCATGGAGGCGCTGCGGTCCACCACCAGGTACACGCGCAGGTTGGTTTCGTCCTCGTAACGCCGGATGTAATAGCGGTCGGTGCGGCCGAGCACCTTCCAATCAAGGTGCTTGGGATCGTCGCCGGGGACATAGGCGCGATGGTCGGCGAACTCCGAGCTGGCGCCCTTGAGGTGGCTGCGGTGCCGCCCGGAAAGCGTGCCTTCCACGACGTAGCGCGATTGGATGGTCATGCGGCCAAGCCGGTGCAATTCCTGCGGCGATAAAAAATTGCTGATGCCCGTCGCCATAATTTCTTTCCGTTTCCGCTCCGCCCGCCCCTGCGCCCATACCCCCTTACTCCTTTACTCCCATACTCCCATACCCCCATACTCCCATACCCCCATACGATTATTCCGCCGGCTTCAAAACCACCCGCCAATGATCGCCGTCGCAAAGGATCAGAATCTGGGCGCCGATATAGGTCAAGGTGACGCCCTCGGCCTGGCCGCCTTCCGATAACATTATTTTGTCGGGCCGCCCGCCCGCGGTTTGAAAAACCACGATCTGGGCGCCGCCGCTGGTGATGGTCAGGGAAACAGGTTGGAGCGGTGTCCGTCCGCCATAGGAGCGCTTGAGCGCTTGGGCCAGGTCGGAGGATTCGCCCAGCGTTTTGCTTTGCAAAACATAACGCTGGCCCGGCGCGCCTTTAATAATTTTGAGCGGCGCGAGTTGGTATTGCCAGGGATCGCCCCAGCGGTCGGCCCATGGCAAGGGCGCGTCCTTCTTGCCCGGCGCTGTTTTTTTCAGCGCTTGCAGGGCGGCCGGATATTCGACGGCATCGCTATAATAGCGGGCCAATGCGCCCCGCACCTGTTCGCGGTCAAGCCGCGTGAGCCAGCGGCGGGCCATCTCGGCCCCGGCGGTCGCCGTGGGTGCGATTGGCGCGGCCGGCGCCGCCGTGGCGGCCGCTGCCGCCGCCTCCATTTCGCCGAATAAAGCGACCGCGTCGTTGGTTTTACCCATGCGCAAACTGTGCCAGGCGGCCAGGCCCTGGGCGACCGGAAGCAGGGGGTTGAGCGGCGTTGCCTGCTGTATCCGCCGGCAGGCGGCCACGATGGACTCGTGTTGGGCGGGCTCGTTGGTCTGCATGCGCCAGAGTGTCCAGATATCTCTTTCCTGGGCCTCGCTTGCGCCAAGCGCCGCGCGGCCCGCCAGGACAAACACGAACAAAAGAAACCGGCATTGCTTGTAAGCCATCGACTGGTTTTCCCGAAATTTTGAAATCTGAAATTCCAATCCGCAATCGAAAATCGCAAATCGAAAATTCTTTTCAGTGCGTCATGACATGCATGAGAATGTTTTCACCCAAACTCAGCGCGCCGGCGTCGTCATATCCCAAGGCGTACGGATTTTGCGCCATCTCCCATCCGCCGCACATTCCGTAGGGGCTGTAGATCACCGCCAAGTGGCCGTTCACCTCCATTCCCAGCACATTGGGCGCGATGGTGGTTTTGCCGCCCAGTTGGGAAGAAAGGCCCGGGGTGACGCCGAGCACCTTGATTTGGTTAGGCAGGGCAAAGAGCGGCGAATCGGCCGGCAAGGGGCTGAAGGAACGGTCGGGAAACACTTTTTTCATTTCGCGCACGAACGCAATGTTGAAGGCGTGCCGCCCGCAACAGGCCTCGGCCATGAGGCAGCCGCCCTTGTTCAGGTATTCGCGCAGGTTTTGCGCTTCCGCATCGCCGATCTGGAAATCGTCGTGACCGGTGATATAGAGGATCGGGGCGTCGAAAATTTTAGGGTCGGAAAACCGCAATTCCTGGCGGCCGAATTTCACGGGAATATCGGTGCGGCGGTTGAACTGCTGGAGCAAGACCGAAATTCCCGCGTGCCTTGTCTTCCATTCGCCGTCGTAGATGATTTGGGCCACAAACACCTTGCCGGCCTTGACGGAGTCCGGGTCCACAAAGTTCATGGCGTGCGCCACGGTCTTGGCCCAGGCGCGCTGGCTGGTGGCGTAGGCCAGAATATTGATGCCCAGCTTTCGCGCGTCCTCCGCGGAATAGCCCTGGAGCGCATCGTCATCGAGCTCGTCCCAGCCGATGGCCATGCACCAGCGCGAAAGGACGGCCACCGTGCGGCAGTCGATCGTGATCCCATAAAAGAGCGGATCGTTTGCGGTGTAGCCGGCGGCGCGCACACCCTTGCGGTAGTTGACCTGCCCGATATCGTAATAGGAATGGAAGAGCGGATGGTCGGGGGTCAAACGCTGGAGTTTGATTTCCGGGAAAATCTCGGCCAATTCCGCCTTGGCGGAATCGAAGAAGGGCTTGGAGCCCATGCCGGTATTGAAAATGATCGTGCCGCCGTTGAGCAGGTATTCGCGCAGACGTTTGCGCTCGGCCGGCGTGAAGCTGAAATGGAAATGCCCGCTTCGGTAAACGATCGGATTCTTGTCGGGATCCGTGTTGATTTCATCGAGCGCTTTCACCTCGCTGGCGAAATTCACGTTGATTTTGCCCTTCATGTCCTTGAGCAGGTTGTTCAGGTCGTTGGGGCGCGAGGCCCAGTCAATCATGCCGTACTTGGACCTGAGTTTTACGAACATGACCGGCGGGGTGGGCGGGTTTTTCTTCTCGGCCCGCGATTGCGGCGCGGTTTGCGGCCCGGGATTGTCGTTGAGTTCGGTGGTTTCGCCCGAGGATATGTTGGCGGGTGGCGGAGGCGGCCCTTCGGTCGGAAGCGGCGCCACGAACCCCGGCTCATCCGAGCCGTCCCCCGCGAAGATCGTTTGCGCCTGGAGCGGGGTAACGGACGCATAGAGACAGGAAATTGGAAGGACTAACGCCAATAACCGGCAATGATTTTTCATGGCATGGATCCGGGACGTTTCGAGCCGCACAGCTTGCCGCGCTATCGAACAAACAGTATTGCGCCCGGGGAAGTCGATGGCAAGTCTATTCTTGCGTTTTGGGGCCGTGCGGGCGCAAGGCCGTTCCCCCGGTCATTTAATCAGGACGATACTGCCGGCAAGCGCCGCAAGCGCCAGCCCGATCAGGACCAGCCGGGTCAATAATTTGCGCGGCTTCGCGCGGGGCTTCCCGGCGACGCCGAATTCCTTGTTGCAATACTCATCGTAATCGAATTCGTCGTCCGGCAGATCGAGGCCGTCATACACGGCGCGCTCCGCATTCCAGCCGGTCGCGGCGTCGGCCCCGCACTCGGGACAGGCGCGTGCCGTCGGCGGCGCTTCCGCGCCGCACACGGGACACTGAGGAAATTCAGTGACCTGCCCGCAATGCTGCGCATAGCGCTGCAGGCGGGTTGAGCGATTCAGTGATTTGGCGATTTTAATTTTTCGTCCCCTCTTAAATCTCTAAATCTCTGAATCTCTGAATCACTGAATTTCTTCAGTGTGCGGCGGGGTCCACTTCATGCAACAGTTCCTTGCTGAGTTTGGGGCCGGCGCGGTCCTTGTGCTTGAGAATGGCCGGATCCACCACGATCAGGTTGGGGAACTCGCCGCCGATGGTTTTAATGCGGCCATAGGCCGACACGCAATCGTTGGTTGTCAAGCCGTTTGCCAGGTCCAGTGACAGTCGTTTGGTAATCACGAGGGCGATTGCCATATCGGAACTTGGTTCGATCGTCATGACCGTTACAGCGCCCGCGGCCGGCTGGTCTTTCTTGACGGCTGTCACCCGCAGGTAGCGGAAGGTGTGGAGAAGACCCACGGCCTGTTTCTGCACGACCGGTTTCCCTGCGGCATTGGTGGCGCCCCAGGCCCAGGCCAGTTCGTTGCCGTTGCGCACCGATTCGGCGATGACTTCCGGCGCAAATCCGGGAGCCAGGCCGGCGATGAAAAGGGCGCATATGACTGCCGTGATTTTTATGGGCGG
The DNA here is from genome assembly GCA_041653875.1 of Kiritimatiellia bacterium. GTDB lineage: Bacteria > Verrucomicrobiota > Kiritimatiellia > JAAZAB01 > JAAZAB01 > VSJD01. Next base: position 2,326 of record JBAZEM010000020.1, on the reverse strand, counting down.
GTCCCCCGCGTAGAAAGAATTATTGACCGGCAACTCGAATTGGATAATATAAGCATTTAAAAAAAATATGCAAGAACGCGGAATGGTCAATGGTCGGTGAAAAACGCGGCCAACAAATCATGGGCCATGATTTCCGCAGGCTTCCTTCTTCATTAGCCATCAACCATTAACCATCGACCATTTTCCATGCCTTTCATCGACTTCCATACGCATGCCTTTCCGGACGATCTGGCGGAGAGGGCGGTGCCGATGCTTGCCAAGGCCGCCGGTGTTCCGGCTTTTCTCGACGGCAGGGTCGCGTCGCTTCTGCGATCCATGGACCAGGCCGGTATTGAGCAATCGGTCGTTTGTTCCATTGCCACCAGGCCGGCGCAGTTCCGTAAAATCATGGATTGGTCCATGAAGGTCCGCTCGGACCGGCTGGCGCTGCTTCCCTCGGTCCATCCCGCCGCGCCCGATGTCCTGGCGCAAATCCGCGCGATTCGCGCCGAGGGTTTCCCGGGCGTCAAGCTTCATCCGTATTATCAGGAGTTTTATCTCGATGAGCCGCGCCTGGCGCCGATTTACGAATGCATCCGGGAGTGCGGCCTGATGGTGTTCTGCCACACGGGGTTCGATATCGCTTTTCCGCGCGAACGCCGCGCGAATCCGGAACGCATTGGGAAGGTGATCGACACCTTTCCGGGGCTTAAGTTCGTCGCCACGCACTTGGGCGCCTGGGAAGACTGGGAAGAAGTGGAACGTCGGCTGATCGGCCGGCCGGTAATGTTGGAAACGTCCTTGGCGCTGCCCTATTGCGGCGCCGCGGCGGCCCGACGCCTGCTCATGGCGCACCCCGCCGATTGCATCCTGTTCGGCACCGATTCGCCCTGGGCCGGCCAGGCGGAGGAAATCGAGCGCGTCAAAGCCCTGGAACTGCCGCCCGATCGGGAACAAAAACTGTTCCATCGAAATGCCCGGCGCCTGCTGGCCGGACAATGGCGCGCGGCTGGATAAAAGCTGGCCGAAGGCCTGTATTCATGTTGTGAAATTCCGAAACCGCCGGCTTCGAGATGCTTGCGAATGAAATTTTCGTTTTTGCGAACAATGCGGGTTGGCCGCTGGGTTCGCATCCTGATTTTGCGATCCAAATGAATATCCTGGGCATTGATATCGGCGGGACGAAAACATCCGTATGTGTCGGCGCGGAATCCGGGCAACTGGCGCTGAAGCGGCGCATGGCCACCTGTCCTGAAAACGGGCCCGACAAGGTTCTGGAAAGAATCGTGGCGTTGGCGCGCGAGGTCATGGCGCAAAGCGGCCGGGCGGATATCGACACCGTGGGCCTTGCCGCACCCGGCCCGCTGGACGTCAAACGGGGGGCGATGCTGGCGCCGCCCAATATGCCCGGCTGGGATTTCGTGCCGGTGGTGTCATATTTCGCCGCGGCCTTCCGCCGTCCGGTTTTTATGAATAACGACGCCAATGCCGGCGCGCTGGCGGAATACCATTTCGGGCGCGGACGCGGCGTCGCCAACATGGTTTACCTGACGCACAGCACGGGCATGGGCGGCGGGGTAATCGTCGATGGCCGGCTCGTGCAGGGGACGGTCGATATGGCCGGGGAGGTGGGGCACTTCGTCCTTGACCCGCAGGGTCCCGTGTGCCCGTGCGGATTGCGCGGCTGTTTCGAGGTGTATTGCGGCGGACGGAATGTCGCGTTGCGGCTCCGGCAAAAGATCGCCGCCGAGGGAATCGCCACGACGCTCACGGCGAAAGCCGGCGGACAACTGGCGGCCATCGATTTCAAGCTGTTTGTCGAGGCGGTGCGGGAACAGGATCCTTTTGCCGTTCGTGAATGGCAGGCCTATGTGGAGCGTCTGGCGCAGGGCATGGGGATTATAATCATGACGCTGAATCCGGACATGGTGGTGCTCGGCACGATTGCCTGCCAGACCGGCGATTTGTTGATGGTCCCGCTGAAAGCATGCTTGCGCCGGTTTGCCTGGGGGGCGGCTTTGGACGCTTGCCGGATTGAGACCAGCGCGTTGGGCGCCGACATCGGCGACCTGGGCGCGATCGCGGTGGCCGTGGAAGGGTTGAAGACAAAGGACAAAGGACAGATGACAGATGACGGACGACAGCCCAGAGAAGACAGAAGACAGAAGACAGAAGACAGACCTGAGAAATCAGATGCCGCATTGCCCCAGTTCAAAATCGCTAACCTGAATTATTCATAAAGAAAATGGGTTGACAGCCTCAAGTTCTTGTGCTACAAGGACTTATTACAAGAAAGGCGAGGTGTCAACCTATGCAAAAATGTACCACGAACGAATGGAACTTTACA